>DLHF01000013.1:0-49674 GCA_002483085.1 Ignavibacteria bacterium UBA7675 | reverse complement strand
TATCCGCAACGGCAAGCGGAACGTAACGCTTGTACCTCGTCCTTTTTCGGAATCGACAAACATTTCGCCGCCGTGCATCTGGATAACGTGCCGCATAATGACTGTACCCATGCCGGTGCCGCCCTGTTTGCCAAAAGTAGTAAAGAACGGTTTTATCATGTTTTCCTGCGTCTGCCTGTCCATTCCCACACCGGAGTCCTTCACCTGAAAATACACGGAATGCTCGTCGGTCCAGCTCGATATATCGACAGTACCGCTTTTTCCCTGCAATGCGCGAATGGCATTTTCCACAGCATTACGCAGCGCTCGCTCCATTTTCATGCGGTCGCATGTGATAACAGCAGTCTGCGTTTCAATGCGAAAAAGCACATATGGGAAAAACGATGGGTCGAACTCTTCGCAGACACTGGCGCACAGGTCGGCAGCATCTACGTGCTCGATGTGCAGTATATCTTGCCTGCCCACTGTTACAAGATCGCGCACACGGTTGATAAGGAGATTAACCTGAAACAATATCTTGCGCCCCCGTTCGGTAGCTCCGTCGTCGGGCGCTGCCACGATTTTTTCGGTATTGAGCCGAATAATCGAAAGATTTGTCTGCATGTCGTGCGCCAGTTGCGCCCAGTTAGCTATGCGTTTTCGCTCTAATTCGCGCGTGATATTCCTGCCGGTCATATACACCCAGCGCATACGGCGAAACCCGGAAAGCACCGGAGTCGCTGTAAACACATATTCGTCGAATCCTCCGTTCACCGGCACTTCTACACGGCGCGAGAAACGCTGCCGGAAGGAAATGGCTTCGTCGGCCAGCTCCTGTAGTCCGGTTGTACCAGCGATATAGGAGTGCAACATCCGGCGCATTGGCACCCCCTGGGAAATACGCAGTAATGTGCGCGCCGAGTCGTTTAGCCGCACTAGCCGCCCTTCCGGATCGAGAATAAGCATGGGCTCGGCTTCAGGTGTCTCGAAAAGCGTAGTAAGCAAACGCCGCTGCCTGTACATAATACGCCACAGTATCACTATCGTGGTGACAGCAAGTACCACAAGAACCAGCGATAAGAAGCTATCAGCAAGGCGGTTGAACCACCAGAACGAGTGCTCTTCTCTGCGGAGTACAAACGAGCCCGCAGGATGTGCAAGCACCAGCCCCTCGGCTATCTCAAATATATCGGGACACGATTCATCATCAATGTGGAAATTGATGCGCTCTGCCGCAATTACTTCGCCGTCGTTGGCAACAACTGCCAGACCGTTCTGAAAAATAATATAGTCTGCTCCGCCAATATTCTGGATGCAAAGCGGCTCTACGAGATAATCCGGCAAAGCTATCGAGTTGTCGAGGCTGTAGGCGGCTGTACCTCGGCGCACAAGTCCTCGGCGCAGATGAACACCCGATCTGTCGTCGACAACATGGGAAACCGCATACCCTGCCGTAGCATTGCGGCGTATCTGCACCATCTCGTATTGCGATGGCAGGAAAAATTTAGTCTGAGCTCCACTCGTTTCCACAACAGTTACTGCCGAAGAAACCGCCAGTTCTTCGATAAGAGCCACGGCTCTGTCGTCCAACGACTGGATGCGAACAGTTTCCTGTGCCTGCAGCATCGATGTGGCGCGAAGCCCCCCTGCTGTATCGCAAAATACGATATCGGTGCCGCGCTGCGAACGCGCTGCATAGGCGTATCCCCGCAGTTCCCGGCCCTGCGAATACAGCGGGCATACGTCGCGCACAGAAAAGGCAATAGGCTCGCATTGTATTGTTGTGCCAATCGTACAAGACAGCAAGGAGCCGTTTGCCAACACGAGAAATTGCCTATCCGAAAGGCGTACTACGCGGTTCCCTTCATCTCCTGTCGGCGCTCCCCCTGCCGCCGGTGCGTCGACGGGAAGGGAAACCGAACGAGCAACTGCCAGCATTGTGTCGAGTTCTACACACCGCACTTCCCGCCCAACCGACTGCACAACGATAAACGAGTTATTGGTAAGCCGACCAGCACACAAGACAGAGCCTTCGCCGAGCGCTGTGCTGCGCCGCATTATTTTGCCTTCTTTCTCCCACGTCGACACCACCGTGCCGTCTCCCGCCCAAAATGGCTGGCGCCGCACGCCCATAAACAGCGCCGTACTGTCGGGCGGCAAATACAACCGTATCCCAGCCAGATGGCGTGCAATCTGGTAAGAATACAAGTACGGCGAAGCAGCTCTGGCACTGTAGCTACAGAGTATAGCCGATACAACTACTATCAATAATCTCGGCAAGACGCTCTCGATGCGCTGTCTATATACGATAGCTCTGAAAAATATCATGTGTTGATGTTTTACTCGTTGCGCGTGCGGAGCATGCACACCGCATAAGCCTGCGCTCCCTGCTTTGCTCCCACAAATCCGAGCTTTTCGCTTGTAGTTGCTTTTACAGCTACGCGCTCTACAGGCAAGGCACAAACAGTGGCGATATTCTGGCGCATCAAGAGCTTGTACGGAGAAATTTTTGGCGCTTCCATTACCAGCGTACAGTCGATATTCACTACGCTCATACCGGCCTGTGCTATCATGCTTACTACGCGTGCAAGCAATTCCATGCTTGAAATGCCACGGTATTCTTCCTGCGTATCAGGAAATTGCTCGCCAATATCGCCCAGCCCGGCAGCCCCGAGCAGAGCATCGCAGACTGCGTGGAGCAGTACATCGCCGTCGCTGTGAGCCACCGTACCTATCGGCGACGAAATAGCCACACCTCCGAGCACCAGCGATTCGCCCTCGGCAAGCCTGTGAACATCGTAGCCAAATCCTACCATGCTGTTCCTTTTCTAATAAAACAATCCTGCCCGTGCTTCCACCGCAATACACCGCTTGCGCTGAGCAGCAGACCGATATTCATTCCGGTTCCGAGCCCTATATGCGTATATTTGCTGCTTGCCGAAAATATTACAGAGAGCAGTAATGGCATCAGCGGCGTAATTTACGGAAAAATAACGAAGTCAGGCAGTATGAATCAGGCCGTTAGTGTCAGTGAACTTACCCGCACGATCCAAGTCGTGCTCGAACAATCCCTTGGCACTGTAGCCGTGAGCGGTGAAATCTCCAATTTTAAGGAGCATACATCGGGCCATCGCTACTTTACGCTGAAGGATGCAGGCGCGCAGATTCAGTGCGTGATGTGGAAAAGCAGAGCTTTGTCCTTCCGCCCAGCCGACGGTATGAAGGTCGTTGCACGTGGCCGTATTACCATTTATGCGCCTCGGGGCAACTACCAGCTCGACTGCACATCGATGCAGCCTTTGGGCATTGGCGACCTGCAAATGGCATTTGAAGAGCTCAAACGCAGGCTTTTTGAGGAAGGACTCTTTTCGGCAGAATACAAGCAGCCGCTGCCGCAATTTCCTTCGAAAATTGGTGTGGTGACATCGCAGACTGGGGCGGCCATACGCGATATTCTCTCTACTCTGGCTCGGCGCATGCCAGGCTGCGAAGTCGTGCTACGCCCTGCTCAGGTACAAGGTGCCGATGCAGCTCCCGATATTGTACGCGCTATCAGCGAGCTCAACCGCACAAACTGCGATCTTATTATTGTCGGGCGCGGTGGCGGTTCTATCGAAGACCTGTGGGCGTTTAATACCGAAGAAGTAGCACGAGCCATTTTTCGGTCGCACATTCCTATTATCTCCGCTGTTGGCCACGAGATCGACATTACCATAGCCGACTATGTGGCCGATGCGCGTGCAGCCACTCCCACGGCAGCAGCCGAAATTGCCGTGCGCGACTACCGCGAATTACTGGGCGGTCTGGACGGAGTGCAAGCGCATATCACACGTATTGTACAGCAAAGAATGGCGGCAACCGAGAAGCAGATTCAGACACTGGCGGCACATCCCGCATTTCGCCTCCCGCTCAACCATGTGCGGCAGAACCAGCAAGAGCTCGACTACATGGAGACTTCTCTGCATCGCGCTGTGCGCCGGTCGCTGGCTGAAGCACAACGCAAAGCAGCATCAGCAGAGGCGCTTCTCGCTTCGGTTCATCCTTTGTCACCATTGCGGCGCGGCTATGCGATCCTGCAATCGGGCGGCGAGGTCATTGCGCCCAACCGCTCGCTACGCGATCTGGCAACTATCGACATTATTCGCAACACGGAGACGGCTGAAGCGGTCATTTCCGCTGTTCGCGACCATCCTTCATTAACAGAAAAGAGCAATGGCAAAAGCACAAAAGAACAAGGCGACCTTTGAAGACCAGCTCATCAGGCTGGAAAGCGTCATAGAGCTGCTCGACAGAGGAGAAACGCCTATCGACGAGATGATGAAGCTGTACGAGGAAGGTATGCAACTGCTCCAGTCAGCGCGCAGCTATCTACAGGCTACCGAACAGAAAATCACGGTGCTCCAGAGCACCTACACACCACCGGTATCCTCCCAGAAGGAAGGAAATGCGGCAAAGGAAGACGATCAATTCCTGTTCTAATAATGAACTGTGTAGTGCTATGAAGCGGCTCTATGGCCTATCGCTTATCACCACCACAGCTCGGGTTTGAACCCGCGCACCATGAGCTCCTGAATTGCTTCCCGGGGATTTTTATTCTCGAATAGGACAGAGTGTACCTGCTCGACAATAGGCAGCTCGACATTGTATTTGCGCCCGAGGGCCAGAGCCGACACTGTAGTTGGCACTCCTTCGGCCACCTTTTTGGTTTCGTGCAGTACATCGTCGAGCCGTTTGCCTCTGCCTATTTGCTCGCCTACCCAGCGGTTGCGGCTGTGGCGGCTCATACATGTTACAATCAGATCGCCCAGCCCAGATAAGCCCGAGAACGTCAGCGGTTCGGCACCCATTGCTACGCCAAGCCGCGTAATTTCCACTAGTCCACGTGTCATCAGCGCCGCTTTTGTGTTGTCGCCGAGTTCCAAACCGTCGATAATTCCCGCCGAAATTGCAATAATATTTTTCAGCGCTCCACCGAGTTCAGCACCTACAACATCACCCGATGTATAAACACGAAACGAGGGTGTGGAGAAATTTTTCTGCACTGCTACAGCTACATCGCGGTCGGCAGCCGCAGCTACCACCGTTGTAGGTACGCAGCGCGCAGCTTCTTCTGCATGGCTTGGGCCGGTGAGCGCAGCAAACAGCGCAGCGGGCACACCAGCAACATCCGCCAGAACTTCGGATACACGCAGCAGCGTGCTCCGCTCTATTCCCTTGGAACCGCTTACTACAATCCTATCGCGTATCGGAAAGGAGTATGTTGAAAAAACAGACCGAATAAACTGCGTGGGCACTGTAACGACAAACACATCCGTATCGGTGAGTTCATCGGTGCTGTGAGTAGCAGTAATACCGTCGGGAAGCGTAATACCGGGCAAGTACGTATCGTTTGTCCGGCGCGTGTTCAGTTCGTTTGCAACATCAGGGTTGTGAGCCCACAGCGCCACAGAGTTGTTGCTGCCCGCCAAAATGCAGGCCAGGGCAGTTCCCCACCCGCCTGCGCCGATTACGGCAAATTTCATTATTTCCTCGTGATTGGAGCAATACGTAGTTGGAGCAATAGAGATATCCGCCAGCAACGTCAGCGCGGTTTGCTGCGGAAAAGCCAGAGCTTCTGAAATCTGTTTTCATTGCCGGCGAGCAGGCGCCGTATGTTAGAGCGATGCGTGTAGATAACGAGGAGGGAAAGCCCTATCAGGAAAAAAATCAAGGTGTGATAACCGTGAATTTCCACATGCCATAGGTTGTACCGCAAAGCCATCGTTGTAGGCAGCGCAATTGCTGCAAAAATAGAACCAAGAGAAATATAGCCGGATGCAAAGACCGTGAGCAAAAACACAAGCGCAATAATACCCACTTCCACAGGCGCTACGCCTATGAGCATGCCCACCGCCGTATTGATGCCCTTGCCACCGCGAAATCCTACAAATACCGACCAGACATGCCCCATCACAGCGCACACGCCAGCGATCATTTTCATCACAGTAATATCTTCAAAAGGTGTGCGGTTGACAAAAGGCATCTCGCCACCGCCAAACATCTGCGCTATCAGAAACACAGCAGCCACACCCTTGAGAATGTCGATAAGCTGTACGAAGATACCCCACTTTACCCCTAAAAGGCGAAAAGCGTTGGTGCTGCCCATATTGCCACTGCCCTTTTCCCGTATGTCAAAGCCAAAGAACGTTTTGCTTATAATCACAGCCGTGGGAAACGAACCAATGAGATAACTGATAATAGCAATCAGGACAAGACGCACAATCGGATCCATTCTACGGTACTCCTTTGTTCAACAACTACAGTACTGTTTCCAGCCGAACCTGCAAATTTCAGGCAAAAATACACCGTTAGTATTACGTTTTCAATACGCCAATATTTTTCTGCCGTAATAACTCCCATAAATATCGGCAAAAGCCGTTTTTGCTTGATGCAAGAGTATCGAGAGCCACCCAAATGCACTACCTGCAACCAGCGAGTGCCTTTCGGCCAGCCGATAACCAGCTCGTGCGACCGGCGACAGCGACGCAACAGGCACCACAGAGAAGCCTGTGCCATACCCACTACCACCTCTCTATAGAGCACAGCGCTACACATGCGAGGGATGCGGCCAGCGGAGCACCCAAGTTACACTCGCTTTCGTGAAAAAGCAACACCAGAAACAGCGCTTGCAATGTTGTTACTGCATTGCCCAACAACGGCTCTACTGCTGCGAAATCCGCAAAAGTGATTGTGTTTTCACGCCGTTTTTTCTATTTTCAGCACGCTTGTCGTACAGTTTTACAAGGAACGATCATGGCTGATATTACAACAACAGAGCAGGCAACACGGAAACGGTTGGAAGAAATCGAACGCGAACTGAGCGAGCTTGGCGAAAAGCGATCGGCTCTGAAAGGACGCTGGGAAGTGGAAAAAAACTCTATCCAGAAGATCAGGTCGCTAAAGGAACACATTGAGGAAGCAAAAGTGCAGGCAGCCGAAGCCGAGCGCCGAGGGGATCTCGGAAAAGTAGCCGAAATACGCTACGGCACGATTGTGCAATTTGAAAAAGATTTGGCAGTGGCAAACGTGAGGTTACAGGAGCTTCAAGCTACTGGCAAAATGCTGAAAGAAGAAGTAGAAGCAGAGGATATCGCAGAGATCGTAGCGCGCTGGACAGGTATTCCCCTACAGCGTATGCTCGAATCGGAGCGCTCCAAGCTCTTGCACATGGAAGAACGCATCCACGAGCGGGTCATCGGCCAGGAAGAAGCGGTGCAGGCAGTGAGCAATGCGATTAGGCGCAATCGCGCCGATTTGCAGGACCCAAAACGCCCTATCGGCTCGTTCATTTTTCTCGGCACTACAGGCGTGGGCAAAACCGAGCTGGCGCGTGCGCTCGCCGAGTTTTTGTTCGACGACGAACACGCTATGATACGGCTCGATATGAGCGAGTATATGGAAAAATTTGCGGTTTCGCGTCTTATCGGCGCGCCCCCCGGCTATGTGGGCTACGAAGAAGGTGGCCAGCTTACCGAAGCCGTGCGTACCCGCCCCTATGCCGTATTGCTATTAGACGAAATCGAAAAAGCCCATCCAGATGTCTTTAATATTTTGCTCCAGGTGCTCGACGACGGTCGCCTGACCGACGGCCAGGGCCGCACTGTGAATTTCAAAAACACGATCATTATCATGACCTCGAATATGGGAACGGAGCTTATCCAAGAGCGCCTCCCGGACGTCAACGAGGCCAATCGCGAAATGATCATGGACGAGCTGCGCGAAAAAATCATCGACCTGCTGAAAATGCGCGTCCGCCCTGAATTTCTTAATCGCGTAGATGAAGTAGTGCTCTTTAATCCGTTGACACGCAACGAAGTACGCAAGATCGTTGCAATACAAACGGCGTCCCTGCTGCTCAAGCTCAAGGAAAAAGATATCGAACTGCGCATGACCGAAAAAGCATTAGACTGGCTTGCAGCCAGGGGATTTGATATCAGCTATGGCGCCCGCCCTCTGAAGCGAATATTACAGCGCTCTGTTACTGACAAGATTGCTGTAAAGCTGCTGTCGGGCGAAGTTGCAAGCGGCTCCACGGTGATTGTCGATGTCGATATTGATGGTGATCTCATCGTGGAAAAAGTGTAGTCCTCCTGCTCCATGTGCATGCGGAGTAACTGCCAGAAAATTGCAGCTATCCGCCGCGCTTATGCACGGATAACTGCGGTGCCGACCTGCGTGCCCTATCGACGACCGCTGTGGCCTCTATCCATATTTGCAGAATTGTGCCGATATTTAGGCCAACGTAATGTCTGCGTATTCGTTCCTCTTCTTTCGCATCCATGAAACAACTTTCAACGCTGTTGTATATTCTCTGCCTTTGCATGTATCTGGCCGCAGGTGGCTGCTCTACTGCTTCCCTGCCTCCTTCGGTGCAGTCGGCCAGCGGTTCTGAATCCATCGCTGCGGGCGAGACCGGCATTATACGGTGGACATTTTCCAATGCCGACAACGTCGTTGTAGAGGGTCTGCAAGGGATGTTCCAGCCGAGCGACAGCGTCTATGTAGCTCCAGAGCGCACGACGACATACAGAATTACAGCATACCACAGTAGCGACTCAGTCACGACAATATTCACAATGCGCGTGGTGGGAAAAGAGTCCGATCACGGCGCGGCGCAGGTAGAGACCGGCGGAGCTATTGAAGAAGAAGATGCCCCGGAAGCCATTATCGCAGAGTCCTCCCTGCCTTCGTTTTATTATTCCGGTGTCGCCGACATTGGCGACAGACCCGAGCAAATCAAAATTATGCGCGCAGTCCCCGCAGGCAGCGGGCACACGCCTGCGTTCCATGTGCTTCTGCTGGACCAATACGGCAATTTCCTGCCGAAGTACGAACAGTCGTTTGCGCCGCTGAAATTCAGTTGTATAGGGAGCTTTTCCACGCTGAACCGCACCCCGGAAGTGCGTGAGATTACGACCGCACAAGCCTCGTCGGTAAGCGTTGCCCTGTGTGCTGATTACTCGCAGGGAACAAGCGAGATGCTCCCGGAATTGGAAAATGCGTATCGCAGCTTCTGTAGATCGTTCGCCTCGGGTGATGAAATCAGCTTTGTGCGCTACGACCACCGCGTAGAAACAGCGTTCCAACTGCTGCCGTCAGATCGCGCTGCCGAGCAGCTCTCTGCGGGCTCGGTGTATCGCGGCGGCCTTACAGCGGTGTATAAAGCAGCTTGGGCTGGCCTGAAAAACCTAAAAAAATCGGCATTGAGAAACAAAGCCCTCGTCCTGCTCAGCACTGGTAGCGAAAACGCCTCGCTTCTGTACACCGCAGGAGATATCGCCGAAGCTGCCCGCTCTATGAATATTCCCATCTACACCGTGGCTGTGGGCATGGATGCCGAAACGTATTCCCTACGCTATCTCTCCGACTACACGGGCGGACGCTTTTACCAAGCCAATAATATTGGCGAAGTAGCTGCACAGCTCAGGGAAATCGCATTCTCCTACCGCTCCTACTACACAATATCCTACGATCCGCATGCAACTACCGATGAAGTGGAACAATGTCCGGGTACGGTCTACACAACCATCGGCTTGAAAGGCGATGACAATGCAGTGCGCGAAATGCGAATATGGAATGCCGACCGGCAGATGTATTCCCCTTTCCACCAAATCATGGCTACATTCCCCGATCATTCCTTCGATATACCGTCTATCTACAACGATCATATAGCCTCGCTTGCTACGCTGCTTAAAGACAATCCAGACAAGCCAGTAGAGCTTATCGGCCATTCCGAGCCGGGAATGTCGGAAGACGACGATGGCGTGTCGTCGCTGCGCCGCGCACAGGCCATTCGCGATGCGTTGCTGAAGCTCGGTGTGCCGTCGCAGCAAATGCGTATTCGCGGAGCCGGTGGCAGTACGCCTATGTACTATTTCGCCGCACAGGAGTGGCAGCAAGACCTCAATCGCCGTGTTGAAATACGCTGGCTCGACCCCGCCCTTCTCCCCTTTGAAATTATCGCACAAACAGTCTTTACCGAGCAAGAAGCCGAGCGGCTTACCAACGAATGGGCAGAGCGCGGGCAACGCGCCTACTACGAGCTCGTCATGTCCAGAAAAACACCAGCCTTCCGCATCAAGCTGTGGGGATATGATACCTACGACCGTGCTCTCGACGCAAAAGCAAATCTCCAGAAAAAATATCGGGTAGCTCTGTCGGTGCAGTAACTGAGCCCCTTCCTGCCTTGCTATAAAAACAAAACCCCGAAACAATACGCTTCGGGGTGGATTCTATCTTTATCCTGTGTGTGCAGCAGCCAACAGCAACTCATGTATTACGCAGCCGTCGTTGCCCACACGCTTGGCCTCTGCACCGCGCTGCAGTTACCGCCGCGTGGCTGGTCGGGCCTTTTCGCAACGGATGTGCGACCGGCGACAGCGACGAGATGGGCGCCACAACGACGCCCGTGCCCATCATGCTTTTTTAATGATGCTTTTTTAATGATGCTTTTTTACCGCACTACGGCTGCTGTTCGAGCTCAATTGTGGGCTCGGCCTTGTGATGCACCTGCGTTTCTATCCAGCGCTCTGCGTCGATAGCCGCCATACAGCCGCTTCCCGCTGCTGTAATCGCCTGGCGATAGCTGCTGTCCTGCACATCGCCACACGCAAACACACCGGGAATACTCGTATAGGTCGTTTTGCCTTCGGTAAGAATATATCCTACAGTATCCATGGCAATATCTGTATCTGCAAACAGCTTCGTGTTCGGCTGGTGCCCAATCGCAATAAACGCACCGCTAATCGGCATATCCGACTCTTCGTTGGTAAGCGTATTGTACAGTTTCAGACCCGTCAGCTTTTTCAGATCGCCTTCTTTTGAGCCATAGAATTCCGTAACAACAGTATTCAGAAGAAATTTGATCTTTGGATTCTGCTGTGCGCGGTCGAGCATGATCTTTGAAGCGCGAAACTCCTCGCGACGGTGGATCACCGTCACCGAGCTGGCAAAGCGCGTCAGGTAGGTAGCCTCTTCCATTGCCGTATCGCCACCGCCAATCACCACGATGTCTTGTCCGCGAAAGAAAAAGCCATCGCATGTAGCACAGGCCGATACACCATAACCCATATACTCATTTTCGCCTTTGGTACCGAGCAACTTGGCGCTTGCACCAGTAGAAATAATCACAGCATCGCCTGTGTGCTCTGTACCGCGATCAGTGGTAATACGGAAAGGGCGACTGCTGAAGTCCACATCAACCACCTCTTCATATACCGAGTGGGCACCAAAGCGATGAGCTTGCTTGCGAAAGGCGTCCATCAGCTCGGGGCCCATAACTCCGTGCTCAAAGCCCGGATAATTTTCTACCTCGGTTGTGATCATCAGTTGGCCGCCCGGAAGCGTGCCCTCGAAGATGGCCACATCCATGCCCGCGCGCGAGGCGTACAGTGCTGCCGTAAAACCCGCCGGCCCGGAGCCGATAATAATTACATTGTGCTTGTTCGTTTCCATAATGCCACACTAAAAAGAAAGAAGTACTGACTACAAATGTACAGAAATAATTGAAGTGCTGTGTTTTATAACGATTCGTCGGGGCTTCCGCCGTTGGCACCGATAGCGCCCGGCGGCCTGCCTTTGACCAACGCTGCGGCGTTGCGCCTCAGACCCGCCATTTTTGTACGCTTTACCGGACTTTTGCGAAACCGCGCAGAAAATTCTTCCTGCACAAAATCTTCGATAGCGCGAAACGACAGCGTGGTTTCCCCGCCGCGTGGCAAAAACCGCTCCTCTGCCGTCGGCTTGCGAAATCGGTTCCACGGGCATACATCCTGGCAGATATCACATCCGAACACCCAACCTTGCATGTTCGAAGCGATAGGCAGCGGAATGTCGACATCGGGCTTTGCTTCTATTGTCCAATACGATAAGCATTTACCGGCATCGACCACCGACGGAGCAACGATAGCATCGGTCGGGCAGGCGTCGATACACGCTGTGCACGTACCGCAGAAATCGCCCACGGGAGAGTCCGGCACTAACCGAGCGGTAGTAAACATCACGCCGAGGAAAAACCACGAGCCAATAACGCGCGAAATAATATTGCCGTTTTTACCCTGCCAGCCTATACCAGCGCGCACAGCCCACTGTTTTTCGAGCACTGGCCCGGTGTCGGTATAGTACCTGTTTGCCACCTCTGGCACATGGCTGCGCAGCACCTCGCTCAGGCGTTCGAGCTTCGGCGGAATTACTTCGTGGTAATCATCGCCCCAGGCATAGCGAGAAATTTTACCAACGCCGTCCTGCTCTTCGTGCTCATGTGGCGTGTAGTAGTTTTGCGCCACAACTACCACCGATTGCACACCGGGCAAAATCAGCTCCGGGTCGCGACGCTTGTCGCCATTGCGAGCCATGTAGCCAAGAGCTGCATTGTACCCGAGCTGAATCCACTCATCATAGCGGTCGGCTTCCGGGCCAAAAGGCCGGGCAGAAGCTATACCGACAAGGGAAAACCCGAGGTCGAGCGCCGCCTGCCGCACAATACCAGTCAGCTCATCAGGCTCCATAGCGGCTCACCACAATTTCCAGTTTGGCTCTACAGGACGCGGCTTCTCCAAATACACTTGGCCGCCTTCCTCAAATACACGATAGGTCTTGAGCTTGCCACCGCCGCCGAGCGCTTTGCCTGTCTGCAAGGAATACATCCAGCCGTGCAGCGGACATGTCACGGTAAGGTCTTCTACATAGCCCTCGCAGATAACAGGCGCATGCTGGTGCGGGCAAATGTTCGACACTGCGTACAAAGCACCGTCTACACGAAACACTGCCACCTGTGTTTCCTCATCAAAAAAGAAGTTTTTGGCACGCTTCGAAAATATCTCTTCTACTCCGCACACCTGCAAAAAAATCACCCCGTCTCGGTCGTGTTCGGGGTACCCTGTCTCGAAAGAATGTTCCATACTTCGTGTTTGCGATAAAAAAGTAGTCCCGGGATTGCAAGCAGATGACTATCGCTTCGGCCTCTGCCCGGGTGCTTGGCCTCTGCACCGCGCAGCATCACCGCCGCGTGGAGTATCGCCCCCTACCGCAGCAGTCTACGATACTAGTCCCATCCTCGGCATCATGGCCAAACAGCACAGCGAGCATTTACAGGGAACAGAGTCTGGCGGCCACATCCTATAGGACTCATTATCGAGAATTATGCATACGACGTAATAACCACTTTTTCCGTGACTGCGAAGCCTTTTTCTGTTTCGCCAATGTAGGCAGCCTGCATAAAAGCATCATGCCCGAAGCACACAAGCCAGCGCTCGCCTGCAATCTGCGGCAGAATATCTCTTTTTTCTTCCATGGCGGTAATGGGAAAATTGTCGTAGCCCATCACAAACGGCACGCGAATATGCGCATGAGTTGGGAACAGATCGGCAGCAGCCAACAGCGTTTGCCCTTCGCTCCGCACCGTTACTACTTGCAGAGCCCGGGTATGCCCAAAGGTGAGCTTCATCGAAACACCCGGGAAAAGCTCGCCTTCACCATCAATGAGCTCCAGCATGCCTTCGGCCACAAGCGGCTCGTAATTCTCCGGAATGAACGACGCACGATCTTTCTCGGTGGGCGACTGCGCCCAGCCATAATGGTACTGCTGCACATAGTATTGCGCTTTGGGGAACGTGGGCACGATCACACCATTATCCAGAGTAGTAGCACCGCCAGCGTGGTCAAAATGCAGATGGGTAAGCACTACATCGGTAATATCGCTTGTGGAAAGCCCCACACGCGCAAGCGAGCGCTCCATATCATGTGCCGAAGTATCGATATTATAAATTTTCGCGTGCTTTTCGGTGAACTTTGTACCATTGCCCGTATCTACGAGGATATTGCGTTCGCCCGTGCGAATCAGCAGTGAGCGGGCGGCCATAGGAATGCGATTTTCCTCGTCGCCGGGGTTGTAGGCTTTCGCCCACAGGTTCTTGGGCACAACACCAAACATAGCACCGCCGTCCAGACCAAAGGTGCCAGTTTCCAGCATCTCGATGTCAAACTGACCAAACTTCATAGATATATACCGCGATAATGAACAAATGAAACCGCTAAATTGCCCCAAAGGCCGGAAAAATCAAAAATCCATTGTAAAAATAGGGGAACATGAATAAGTTTGCAGTTTGCATGTGTATTATAGCCTTACAGCAGGCAGTTTCATCGAACTCAGGTATCAACCATATTTCTTTCATGTTAGGAGGTTTCCAGCACAATGGGAACAATGGATAAAATCCGCCAGACTTCTCCTATTATTCTGGCAGTTGTTGCAGTACTATTCATCGGGTTCATGGTCGTCTCCGACATGGATCTCGGGACTACCATGTCGCAATCAGATCGCACGAAAGCCGTGATCGGTTCTGTGAATGGCCATAAAATCCTCTACAGTGAATTCGAAAGCCGTGTCGAGCAATATATGGAGCGCCAGCGCAACCAGATGGGACCCGACGCTGAAATCGACGACGAACCGATACGCCAACAGGTGTGGAACCAGATGGTAGAGGAAATCCTCCTCCGTCAAGAAGCTGAAAAGCTGGGCATCAGCATTACCGATGCCGAAGTAAGCGAGATACTGCTCGACGATCCGCCCGCTGAATGGCGCCAGAGCTTTACGGATTCCACAGGGCACTTTAACCGCGAGGTGTATTTACAGCTCATGACCGACCCTGCCAAAGTCAGCCAGTTCACAAAAGACCCACAGGCTATTGCCAATTTTCGCAACCAGATTCTGATGCTCGAAGACTATGTGCGTGAGTCGCGCCTTCAGCAAAAGCTCCAAAATGCAGTAGCAGCTACAGTATCAGCCCTGCCCCCTACCTATCTGCAACAGCAGTATCAGGTAGCAAACAGCTCGGCTGAAGTAAGCTATATCGCTGTTAATACAGCCTCGGTACGCGATCAAGATGTGCAGGTAAGCGATGCCGAAGTAGCTACGTACTACAACAAGTACAAAGACTACTTCAAGCAAAAACCTTCGCGCCAGCTCAAATACGTTGCGCTGCCTTTAGGCCCGAGCAAACAAGATACTGCAAGCGCTGAGAAAAAGATCAAAACACTGGCTGAAGCTCTGCGGACAACTGCGGACAAAGCACAACGCGATAAGATCTTCGACGATGCTGTTATCGACTACAATGGTGAATCGAACGACTTCAAACTCGTGAAAGACATCGATCCGCTGAAGTATTCCTACCTTTCCAACGTACCCGAGATGGAAGTCGTAGGCCCGGTACGCCTTGCCGACGGCATGTACTTCTTCCGTGTGGACGGTCGCCGCAGCGGCAGCAACGAGGTAGTAAAAGCATCGCACATTCTTATTAAGTTCAATGACAACAAAGACAGCGCTAAAGCCGAAGCCAACCGTATAGCCGGGCTGGCAAAAGGCGGCGAAGACTTTGCTGCACTGGCAGGCAAATACTCTACCGATATGGGCTCGGCACAGCGCGGAGGCGATCTCGGTTATTTTGGCAAAGGCCAAATGGTAAAGCCGTTTGAAGAAGCTGCTTTTGCAGCTACACCCGGCACTATTACCTCTCCGGTAGAATCGCAATTCGGCTACCACATTATCAAAGTGGAAGACAAAAAATCCGAAGAGCTGAAATTTACAGAGATTCGCATTACGCCTCTTATGAGCACCGCTACACGCAATCAGACTATTGCTCTGGCAAACCAGATCAAACAACAGATTGAAGAAGGCCAGCCGATGGACAGCGTAGCAAAGCGCAGTGGATTTGAAACGAGCATGACTGGTTTTTTCCAGCGCACATCGCCTGCTCTCGGCTCGACATCGCTTACACTATTTGCCTTTGACAGCGATATGGGAGCGGTTTCCAATCCCATGACTCTCAAACGCATCGGTGTTGTTGTAGCTCAGTTGTCGGATGTTCGCACCGAAGGTATCAAGCCTCTGGAGGACATGAAAGAGGAAATTCGCGCCCGTCTTATCCGCCAGAAAAAGCTCGACAAGGTGAAGGCAAAAGCTGAAGAGGTACATCGCAAAGTGGCTGCGGCTGGCTCGATTGAAGCAGCTAAAGCGCTCGACTCCACTCTGGGAGTAGAGACAATCACAGTAAAAAATAATGGCCAAGTACCCGGCCTCGGTATGGAGCCCGCCTTCACAACCGCTGCCTTCAGCACACCTGTCAATAAACTTTCTGAGCCTATTCGCGGCGAACGCGCGTATTTCATTATGCAAGTAAAGAATCGCACAGAAGCTAACATGGCAGGCTTCGACGCACAGCGCAAGGATATCTACCAAGCACAGCTCGACCGCCTGAAAAATTCTGCATATTATATGTGGATGAATACAGTAAAAGAAAACGCTGAAATCGAAGATAACCGCCTGCGTGTTTACAACATGTAACAAGCAATAAGGCATAGTGTACGGCGTCCCTTTCCCCTGCGGTAAGGGACGCTTTTTTTTAGATCATGAAATTTTCGGCTGAACAACTCTCTATGCTTACCACTCCTTCGGGTGGTGACTTCGCAGTTTCATCAGAAGCTGATGCCTATGCATTCTGCCGCTCGCTGGCTCGTACCCACTACGAGAATTTCCCCGTTGGCTCCCTGCTTATCCCCCGCAATCTTCAGCCGCATTTCTTTAGTGTGTACGCATTTTCGCGCATGGCAGACGACATAGCCGACGAATTAGACAGTGATACGACCCGGCTCGCCCTGCTCAATAGCTGTGAAGACCTTCTTACAGCAGAAACCCTTCCTGCCAGCAGCAACCCTATTTTCCTCGCTCTCCGCGCAACGCGCAGGCATTGCTCTATCCCCGATGAGCCCTTCATCCGCTTGCTCAATGCCTTTAGGCAAGACGTCCTTTTTCGGCAGCCCGAACACTGGGACGATGTACTCTCCTACTGTTCAGGCTCGGCCAACCCGGTCGGGGAACTTGTACTACGCATATTTAGTATGTACAGTGCAGTAACACAGCCCTATTCCGACGACATCTGTACAGGGCTACAGCTTGCAAACTTCTGGCAGGATATCTCAGTAGATAGGCATCGCGGACGGCTCTATATACCCCGGCAGATACTGCAAAAACACGGCGTCGAACCAAATGATTTGCTTCAGGAGCAGAATTCGGGTAACTTATCAGACGAGTTTCTTCCTGTCCTACAGGAGCTGGTTCGATATACTGAACCATTATTCAGTCGTGGAGAGCATCTGCTGCGCCATTTGGCATCCGGCAGACTGCGGCTTGAAATAGCACTAACGATTGAGGGCGGACGGCAAATTCTTCGCGCAACATCGGCAATGGGAGGCAATATTCTCCACCGCCGACCGATAGTACACAAAAGTCAGTATGCGGCAATTTTCCTACGCGCACTTATGCGCATTATCTGATGCAGGAGCAGCACTATGAGCAACCTGATACTCCCGGAAGACGAGCAGATCCTGACTGTTCCACAACAAAGCACCACGAACTTTTTCTACTCATTCTCCTTCCTGCCCCGGGACGAGCGCGAGGCGATGCACCGTGTGTATGCCTTTTGTCGCTATACAGATGACATTGTCGACGCCGACCCACAGAACAACAGCGAAGACATTATACACCGTAAACGCGAGCGCCTGATGTGGTGGCGCAACGAAGTAGATAAGTGCTACAGCGGTACCTCGAACCATCCAATTCTGCTCCCGCTATCGGCTGTAGTACACCGATTTGCCATTCCCCGGCAGTACCTGCACATGCTGATCGATGGCTGCGAACGCGATCTTATCCAGTCGCGCTATGAAACATTTGAAGAACTGAAAGAATACTGCTACAGTGTAGCAAGCGTTGTAGGGCTGATGTGCATTGAGATTTTTGGCTATAAGTACGACGAAACCCGCGAATACGCCGTTAACCTCGGCTACGCATTGCAGATGACGAATATCCTGAGAGACATTCGGCAGGACAAGGAACGCGGGCGTATTTACCTTCCACAAGAAGATCTGCGCCGTTTCGACTACTCGCAGGAAGACCTCGAAAACGAAGTCTACAACGACAACTTTATCGAGCTTATGAGCTTTGAAACCCGCCGTGTGCGAGAATACTTCCACAAGGCCAGAGCAGCTCTGCGACCGGACGAGCGAATTACGATGTTTGCCGCCGAAATTATGGATGCCATTTACTACAGGCTCTTAGAAAAGATCGAACTCCAGGAGTACAATGTGTACCGCAGGAAAATTTCGGTGTCAACACCCCATAAAGTGCTGATAGCCTTGCGGCTATGGATGAAAACCCGCTTTCTGATGCGCCGTACTGCCTGATTTTCTTTCGCAGAAAGCGATTGTTTTCGTAATTTTACGCGCATAGCCGTTTTCTTCTCTCATTATTGGTCATATCCCTTATGGCAATCGCTTTTTCTCCCGAAGAACTGGCAGAAGTTGAACAACATAAAGCACGTTATCCCGAGCCCAAAGCCGCCGTTATGCACGTTCTGTGGATGGCGCAACACAAGTTTGGCTGGCTCTCTGAAGACGTGATGAAATACGTAGCTGAATTGCTCGGCCTCCCCTATGCACATGTGCTTGGTGTGGCAACATTCTACACCATGTATTTCAAAAAACCCATGGGCAAATATCACATCCAGGTGTGCACAAATGTGTCCTGTATGCTCCGTGGCGGCGAAGAGCTTTACGACTTCGTCAAAGAAAAATACGGCATCGGCCATAACGAGCGCACGAACGATGGATTAGTGTCGCTGGAAGAAGTTGAGTGCATGGGCGCCTGTGGTGGTGCACCGATGATCGCCATAAACGAGGATTATTATGAAGACCTCAACCGGGACAAAGCCCAGTCACTGCTGCAACAGGTGGTTAAGTAAAGAACACACTAGCAGTACATCAGCAGTTTTTACAGTCTATTCTGTAAGAAGGAATAGGCTTTTTTTTTGCATTCAAAAGCGCCGGGGGGCAGAATGAGGCACATTCCGGTCGTAGTATGTATTGCTCTGCTCGCTCTGTGGGGATGCGAATTCGATTCTGTGGGCAGTACTGATTTTACCGTCTCTCCGTCGTCGCTGGATTTCGGCGATATTAATATCTCGACAACACAGCGCCTTACCCTGATGATAGTAAACACGTCAGGAATTCTACAATACCCTATTCCCTCGATCACTGGTACGGATGCCTCATCTTTCCGCGTGGTGTACCAGCCTGCCGTGTTGTTAGACGGTGAAGAAGATAGTGTGGTTGTCGAGTTTGCTCCGGAGCAGAAACGCCATTATTCGGCTGAAATGCAGATAGGCTCTGATGCCTCTGTTACAGTCGCGCTGTCGGGCAAAGGAATAGACCCATCGGCACCTTACGACCTTTCTCTTACAAGCGATTATGCTCAGCAAGCGCCAGTAATTGATGGTGCCAGCGATGACGCTGTATGGGCTGGCGCACAGGAGCTTGTACTCGATCTTGCACAAGTGCAGGCCGGAGCACCGCAGAACTCGTACCGCGCGCGCATCCAATCGGTCAACGATGGTACGTACCTGTATCTTCTTGTGCATGTCGACGATCCAACGCAAAATAACTCGCCCAGCCAACTACAGTTCAAAGGTGGCGACCCAAGTACAGAATCGGATTGGACGCTCAATACCAATGGCCAAGATGCTTTTAGCTTCATGTTCGCTGCCACAGCCGATGTCTACGGCAGTTCGCCATCACAGACCTTTGCTACTGCCGGCTGCAATGTAGCCTGCCATCAAGCTCAGTCGCTGCTCAACTACGAAAGCGGCAGCTATCCGGGCAATGGTATGATCGACTTGTGGTACTGGCAGGCAGGAATCACCAACCCGCAGGGATACGCCGACGACCAATACGCATTTGGCAACAATGGCAATACATTTCACAATGAGCGGCGTTCGGATGTAGGCGCTGAATTTGCCGTGCCAAATTTCGCAAAAGCCGGGGCAACTACACCTGTAAATGTAGCTGGCGGTACTAATCGCGGCTGGAACTTTGCACAACACATCTGGGAGGCAACATCCGTACAATTTACCCCCCTCAATCCCAATCCTGCAACAGGTGCACCCTGGGCAGTGGGCGATATCGTACCCGGCTGGCTGCTCCGCGCCGAAACAGGTGCCTCCAGTAGAAACAATGTAGAAGCTCGCGGAGTCTACTCGGGCAGCGGATGGACTGTAGAGATCAAACGCCGACTAAACACTGGCAATGCCGACGATGCGCAGTTTGTACGCAATTCGGACATACCGTTTGCATTTGCATACTTCGACAATACGCGCAAGTACGCACGGTTTGAATATTCGGCACTACAGCAGAAACCCGCACCTTCTCATTTTGGAAGCAGTCCAGAAGTCATTTATCTACTTATTCGATAGACCAAAACCATGCAGTTCTGGAAAACATTGCCCACAGTACACCGCGTGCTGCTGCTCTGCGGGATCGGATTCCTGCTGGATACTGCGTTGCCATATAATCTTGCAGAATGGACAGCCCTGGATCCAAATAAAGTAGTGGGCAATTATGAATTGTGGCGTCTGCTGAGCTATCCCTTTTTCGGCATTGATTTTTGGAGGCTGCTCTCTGCAAGCATGTTGCTGTATTTTTTTGGTCCTGAGATCGAGCATTTGATGCAGCCCGGTAGGTTCCTACGGCTGACTATAGGATTCTTTCTGCTTCATGCTGTAGTGTACACAGTATTGATGTACGGCAACATATCCTCTCTGGCAGGCCCGTATGCTTACGCTCTGGCTCTGCTTGCAACCTTTGCCTATGTCTATCCTAATGCAGAATTTTCGCTCTTTGGGATTATCGCTATTCGCGCTTGGGTATTTTCTCTGATTTTTGCGGTGTTCTCTATTATGCCGGGGATAGTTGCCGTTGCCAAAAGTGATCTATCGCTTTCAGTCTTTCTCACTGGTGATGTGGCGGGAATCATATTCGGACTGGCATTTGCCCATGTGTACTTCCGGAAATATCGTATTCCCCTGCTGGCCGATATTATGAAATCGCGCGCAAAAGTCCCGGTACAGCCGGTATCCAGGCCAGTAGCGCCTGTTGTCCGAAAAACACGAACTGAATTCTCACCGTTAAAAGGTAAAGCCGTGCAAACGACTCCTCTGTATTCCGAACAAAACGACACATCGCTCGACGAACAACGCCTGAACGATATACTCGATAAAATCAGCGAATCTGGCCGTGCCTCGCTTACCGACGAAGAAGTACAATTTTTAGAAGAGTACTCGCGGCGCCTGTAACGCTGTTACGAATAGGATAATTCTATTCGGAATGTTGTTCCGCTGCCCGGCTCAGATGTGCAGCGTATCCGGCCATGTATCGCCTCTACTGCTTTTTTGGCAATCCATAAGCCCAAACCCGTCGTGCTCTCGCCTCCCGTCGGGCGTGCGCTCAGCCGACTGTACTTCCCGTACAACTTCTTCCGCTCCGATTTACTGATCCCCGGCCCTTCATCTGATACCTCGACCAGCGCCTTGCTGCCGCGCTTTTTTACACTCACACGAACGCGCTGCCTATGTGGCGTGAACTTCACGGCATTGCTGATAAGATTTTCTACAGCCTGGCGCAGCGCTTCCTCGCTGCATACCACGATTACTGGCTCGCCTGCAAATTCGATAGTGATCTGTTTCTCTTTTGCTACCGAACGATAACTCTCTACGAGGCGCTGCACTATACCACAGACCTCCACGCGCTCCGATACACCAAATACATCGCCAGTCTCGATCCGTTGCGCCCTGAGGAGATTCGAGGAAATCAGCAACATCCGCTCGGTTGAATCGACAATTGTTTCGAGCTGCTTTTCGACTTCAGCTTCTGGCATATGCCTGTAGTGTTCTTTTACAAGTGAGGCCACCATCCGCACACCCGACAGCGGACTTTTCAGGTCGTGGGCTACAATGCCCAGCACTTCATTTTTCTCATCGTTCAGTTTCGTCAGATTCTCGTTCAGGCGGCGCACTTCGTCCAAAGCTCCGGTGAGTTCCACATTTTTGACGCGAAAAAGCTCTTTTTCACGCTCGGCGCTTTGCACATCGAATTTCGCTTGCAACTCAGCAATGACTTTTTGTTTTTCCTGCTCTTCCGCATCGCGTCTCAGCTTAGTATATTTTGAGAAGTACTGCGTAGCCAGCCGATACCGCTTTTTTGTCTCACAGAACTGAGCACAGCGCAGATAGCTCTCAAGCAGACGTTCCGTGTTGCCGATATCCTGGCTTATCTCGGCAATCTGTTCGTAGATTTGTATTACACGAGTAACCTGTCCAGACAGCTCATATAAATGCCCCATCATAAACAGCGTATTCATCACATCGCGCTTTTGGTTGTGGCTCATGAGCTTTTTCAGTTCCTCATGGCACACCCGAAGAGCCTTTCGGTACTCGCCTTTTTGACTGTAAATAGAAGCTAGTACCAGCGATGTATGGATAAATTCATGCCGGGGATCCAGCGCTTCGGCCTGCCGGTAGAAAGCAAGCGCTTCGTCCGGTCTGTTTTCATTATTGCACCAGACCATCAGATTTTGCAAGGCACCAATCTGCTCGGGTAGATATCCCCATTGGTTTGCAGCAGCGAGGTGTTTGTCGAAGTAGTGGCGAATCATCGCCACTTCGCGAAGTGCTGCATAGACAACGCCTAAAAAATTATAACACTGGCATACGCGCCTCCAATCCTCTGCTTCTTCCAAGACTTCCACAGCCTCCAGCAGCCTGGCTACTGCCGCCGGATAATCGCCAAGATTGTAAAAAGCCTGGCCAGTAAATGATATGACAATAGCCTGTTCGTGGCGATTATTCACCGACTCCCAGTATTGGCGGCACTCATCCAGCAATGCAATTGCTTGCGATAGCTCGCCCGCCCGTGTAAGGCCAATTGCCATCATAGCCTGGCTTTTGTACAGCATAGCCGAGTTGCCAAGCTCGTAAAAAATCTCTCGCGCACGCCTGAAATATTCAGTGGAAGTAGTAAAATCGCGCAAAGTGTTATAGACTGTAGCGCAACTGTGCAGAGCCTCGCCAATCAAATGCCGGTCGCCGGTTCTTTCTGCAATCTCGAACCCTTCTTTGGCATATGGCAAAGCCCTATCGGGGTGAAGCGGGGAAACATGCTCTACAAGAGCTCGTAAAGCATGTAGCCTTTCTATGTCAGTAGTACTATCCGACAGCCTTTTTTCAAGTTTGTCAAGATGAGTAGTGTCCATTGTCATAAGATATAAAAGTGACGATAGGTTGTTATTTACTGCGCTCACCACATTGTTTTTCTCCACAAGCCTCATGTGGCGCTTCTACACCTGTCTTTCGCTTGGCATTTCGCACGCCTCTGGAATGAAGAGAGTTCATCGTGATAGGATTCACCTCAGTTTCCAGTCCTCTACCTTCGCGGCAAATTCCGCTTCGGTGAACTGGGGTGCATCGTACATACCCGCCGCCGTGCGCTGGCGAAATGCTTCATACACCGTTACAGCACAAGCCACGGAGATGTTCAGGCTCTGTATCATACCTACTTGTGGAATGAGAAAATTGCCGTCGCCAAGGCGAACCGCTTCTTCGGAAACACCGCTGTGCTCATTGCCAAAGACAAGAGCTACTGGCTGTGTAAGGTTCAGATCGTACAGCGATGTTGAACCCTGAGCCAAATGCGTAGTGTAGATGGCTCGACCTTCGCGGCGCAATCCGGAAAAGCACTCTTCCACGGTAGCAAACACACGAAGATCGATCCACTTGCGTGCGCCCGCAGAACTCTTTTTGCTGAGTGCCGGGAACTCTTGTCCTCCGTAATATACAAGGCATACATCTACTATACCGACGGCATCGCAGGAGCGCAGCACAGCCGAGATATTGTGCGGATCATGGATATTTTCCAGAACAAGCGTAAGAGTAGGCTGCTTTTTGGCAAGAGCTGCTCTGATCTTTGCTTCACGTAAGGGAGTAATCATAGTATAGACGGAACGTGGACAAAACACCGGAAGTGCAATGGCGGCACATAGGTGGCACGCGAGCAGGCTCTCGGCGCTCGTCCGCGTGCCTCATGACTGTAAGAACAGTGCGCGAACGAGCCGATGATAATTGCGGCGGAGGGCCGTACTCCACGAGCGGCAGTTGCAGCGCGGTGCAGAGACGCGACGCTGGAACGGAGACCGAAGTGCACCAAGCACTACCATTATTATAAATAAAAAACGCCGAACATTGCGTACAATATTCAGCGTTTAGATGTTCGGTTGCACAGCTTATTTGTCGGCTTCGCCCATTACGGGGTCGATAGAGCCGATAATAGCCACAACATCGGAAATCATCGAACCTTCGGCCATCAGTTTCAGCGCCTGAAGATTGGACGATGACGGCGAGCGGATTTTGAGCTTCCAGGGATAGCCGGAGCCATCGCTTACGATATAGAAGCCGAGTTCGCCCTTGGGTGCTTCGATAGCACAATAGGTTTCACCGGGTTCGGGCATAGTGCCGAAGTTCACAAGCATGAAGTCGTTGATAAGCTCTTCCATGCGCGTATATATCTCGCCTTTGCGCGGCAGCACGAGCTGCGGATCGTTGGCAAGTACCGGGCCGGGCGTCATCATATCGAGCACTTGATGGATAATTTTCACACTTTCGCGCATTTCGACAAGGCGCACCTTGTAGCGAGCCCAGCAATCGCCGTCGTTGTGCGTTATCACGTCGAAATCCATTTTGTCGTAGAACATATATGGGTTGTCGCGGCGAAGATCGTGAGCGATACCAGAACCGCGAATACACGGGCCTGTAAGGCCGAGGCTAATCGCCTGCTCGGGTGTGATATAGCCAATGCCGGCCATACGGTCGACAAAGATGCGGTTGCGGTTTACCATTGCTTCGCACTTAGTAAGCTCGGCAGGGAACTTCGACACAAAATCGCGAATCTGGCGCAGCACATTATCGTCGATATCGTTGGACACTCCGCCGATACGCGTGTAGCTTGTAGTAAAGCGCGCCCCGCATATCTGCTCGAACAGATCGTACATTTTTTCGCGCTCGCCAAATGTCCAGAGGAACACAGTAAGAGCGCCCACGTCCATACACGTAGCGCCCATCGCCAGAAGATGCGAAGAGATACGAGCCATTTCGCATACGAGCATACGTATCCACTGAGCGCGTTCCGGCACTTCTAACCCCGCTGCTTTTTCAACAGCCATTGTAATAGCCGTATTGTTCGACATCGGCGCCAGGTAATCGAGCCGGTCGGTATGCGGAATAAATTCATGGTAGGTCATGTTCTCGGCCAGCTTTTCATAGCCACGGTGCAAGTAGCCGAGTTCGGGAATACACTTCACCACAGTTTCGCCATCCATGCGGATAAGCACACGCAAAACGCCGTGGGTGGCTGGATGCTGGGGCCCCATATTGAGAACCATGTCGTTCTCAAGCGGGTCTTCGATCATCACAGTGGTATCCCTGTCGAGGACTTTGCTAATTATTTTTCTCTGTCTGTCGGTCCGCACACGTTCGAGCGAGGATGTAAACGTGACGGGCAATGTTTCCTGATCCATGATGCCGCCCTTCTTCTGAAGATCAACAATGAGTATGCATAACAAACGGAAAATTACAAAATTTAGCGGCTAAAACCATGTGGTTTTCTGTGCAAATAGAATACGCAAGAAAACAAGGAGTGGGTGCAGGGCTGCTACAGTATGTGAGCTGGAGGCTGTATCATGCCAAAGGCGACCCTGCACTTATAGGGTTTGTCGGGAAAGCAACCCTGGCGAGACACGTGGTTTACAGCGACCATGCCTTTACATTGCGGATCGATATGCTCTATCCAGAGGCTGCTGTAGGAAGTATATCCGATGACGGTCTGGAAAATACCCTCCTCATCGGTATAGCCAAGCGGCTTTAGCTTTTCGGTAAATTGCCTGTCCACTGCATAGACCGCCTGCCCACCTACCGATGTGGCATAGGACGGCACATAGGTATGGCTGACCTTGATACCTGACACCCGAGCACCAGCCACAGGCTTCCCCGTTGTGCCATCTACCAGACAAAACAGCACATAGCGTTTCATTGAGCGGAGACGCACAATAAGCAGAATAATAAGAGCCGTGGGCAGTATAGTAGCAAATACCAACCAAATAGTCCAGTACCACTCCTGTTCCATATTACCAGCCTCCTCCACCGCCGCCACCGCCACCGCCGCCAGAAGAACCACCACCAGAAGAGCCACCCGAACCCGAAGAAGAGCCCGGCGGTGTGGATGCCGACGATATAGCAGAGCTCAGATTTCCGGAAAATGCTGAAGAATACGAAGTAAAACTGCTCATATTGCCACTGTACAACGACGACCGTGCCGAACCGTCGATCATAGCCTGGTCGAGAACATCTTTGAACTGCTCAGCCCAACTGTTCTCCACTTCCAAGGCAATTGCAAATGGCAGATATCGCTCGAACAGCTCCAACGTTTTTTTCGGCGGTGTCAGTGCGTCAAACACGTGCTTTTCGGCAGCTTCGAGGTACATCTTAAAGCCCAGAATACTATCGGCAAGGGCACGCCCTTCGGGAGTATAAGCGCCCATAATCCGAGCAAATATACTCTGAACGACAATGGCCAGCACAAAGAGCAAGCCAGCGACAAGAAGCATGAACGGCGCCGCGCTCTCGGTAAAGCCAATATATAAGAAGCCTCCTATCACAGCTCCTACTATCAGAAGATATCCCGGAACCATACGCCCTGCATTACGGGCAAACAGACCGTTCTTTTTCTTTTTACCATCCAAGTCGATAAGATGGCGTTCTTCCAAAAATGACTCTACAGCCGAGCTAAACGAATGCAGCGCGCTATTGTATGCTCCCTTCTCGATATCGCCAATAGAGTCCAGCGAACTTTCATCGCCAAAACTCTTATACGCCGTTTTTTGGGGATTCGCAGTGTTGTTTCTGCGGATGCTGTACACCTGATGCTTCAGAATCGTCCCATCTTCGCTCACTTCAATGGTAATATACTTGTTCACAGCCGCGTCAACAAGAGCGGCAGCCGCGTGATACTGTTTAAAAGCCCGCTTGATAATATACCCTACTTCCGAAGGCGAAAGCCCGGCAGGCGGCTCGAACTGCGGGTGAATCGTCTTGCCTTTCGGATCGCGTCCGACCTGCCGCCAGAAGAATAGGTTCACACCTGATACCAGCAGCAGCACACCTCCCATGATCGGGATGAGCAGATTGTCGTTGAAAAAATCAATAAAAAAGGCTATACGCGATGGCGCCAGAAGTACACCTTTGGGAATACCTGCGGCAACAGTAAGCCCCTCGTATGGTTGCAAACTTTTCGTCGTAGAAAAGACAATCGCAGCATCATTCTTTAGAAAGGACGTGCAGGCGCTATCAGTCTGCCCTTGCAATCCGGTAAAGCATGCTTGCTGTATCACTCGGGCCTTTTCAGGAAAGTGCATTTCGCACACAGCCGAATCGATCTTCAGGCTCCAACCGTTCCCCGTTGCGTTCCAGTACAGTTCGTCGTATGTACCAAAAAAGCCCGCCTGCTCTGCCGTCTCGTATTCAATGCGATAGGTGTGCATGCCTTCGGGTAAGAAGCTGCCGCTGTTGCCAATCATAAGCGAGATGCCATTCGCCTGACTTCTCTGTATATATGGCTCGGCCTTTCCATTGCGCTGTATAGAAACAAGCCTGAACGGCACTACTTTCTGGAAACCGCTTGCCGTTACGTATTTCGTAGGGATTTCGCGTATAATACCGCGCTTTATCTCGTTGCCTACGCTCTTCCCGTCCTGCTCACCACTGCCATTGTACACAGCAATTTCCTCGACAACGCGCTGAGTGCAGTCGCTCCGCAGATACACCGTAGATTTAAAAAGTACAATACGATCGGACCGATCAAACTCAAACAGCCCGCGCCATACATAGTCGTCGAGCACCCGGACAACAGCCTTCTGTAGCTGCTTTGTGTACAAAGCCTTTTCCTTGACAAAAGCAGCCGAACCAACCGCAGCTTTCACCGGCGATTCGCCAGAGAATTCAACCCACTTAAACGCCTTCTGGATTCCCGGTCTTGCGCGGTTTTCTACGGCAACGCGGTACGAGGGATATCGCCGGTTAAACACATCAGCAGGCACACCCTGCTCTACAGCTACCTCTTCGGCTGTACTGCGAATAAGCTCGCGGTATTCTGCATCGCTAAAAAAGCGAGCTGAAGCAGCGGTATAGCTGTACTGCCTTTTTTGTGCAATGGCGTTTCCAGCGCAGAGCATCAACACGACCACGAGAAATGATTTCATAAGAAGTAAAAATCAGGAAAAGCGGACAGCAGGAGCAATACGCGCCGTCTCGTCTTCCTTGAAAAATTCAAAAGACCGAAACCCGAACGAAGTAGCAACGATATTTTTCGGGAAAACGGCAATGCTCTGATTAAACTCGCGCACTGTGCCATTGTAGTAACGGCGGCTTTGATTGAGTTTCTCCTCCATCTCGGCGAGACTGTGTTGCAGGCGCAGAAAGTTCTTGTTTGCTTTTAAGTCCGGATACTGTTCGGTTAGCGACAGAACATTGATCATAGCGCGATTCAGCCCTGCTTCTGCTTGGCTTTGCTCATCGGGAGTAGCTGCCGCTGCGCTCTGATTGCGCCATTTGATCACCTCCACAAGCGTCTTATTCTCATGCCCGGCATACCCCTTTACCGTCTCCACAAGATTGGGAATCAGGTCGTTGCGCTGTTGCAGAAACGTACCTATGCCGCTCCATCCCTCTTCCACCAGGATTTTTTCCTTCGTCAGCTCATTGAATATAGTAATGCCGTACAGCAGCAGCACCACGACAACAGCCATCATTATCCAGATTATCATAGGGCAAGTAGTTATGATTGAGGAATAGGCGGGACGACACTCCCCGCTCAAACCGTGTGAATATAGCAACTCGCTGCCAATACACCAACACAACAGAATACTTGGCATATAGTTTTAGTCCGCTACGCTATTCCCCAAGCAATATCTGTTCTGTTTGCCTGCAATTCCGCTATTTTCCCCTACTTTCCGCTTGCTTTGGCTATGCCAGAAGTCTATGTTTGCCTATGAGTGTCCAAGCATAGACACAGGTGAGTCGCTCCTCCACAGTGGTTCCTTCCTATCAGTAGTGTGCAAGAGGCTATTCAGCCGCCACAACATACGTGGCAGCAGGGTGTGTATTGATAGCATACACCGGATTACAACGGTCTTTACTCTTTTAATTTTATCACGTGGAGCAGCATATGGACTTCAACGACCAGCTACAACAACTCGCATCCAAAATCGCGAAAATGCGCGATATCATCCAGACCGAAGAAGCGGCCAAAATGGCCTTTGTCGCCCCTTTCATCAATATTCTCGGCTACGACATTTTCAACCCTATGGAAGTTGTCCCGGAATTTGTCTGTGATGTGGGCATGAAAAAAGGCGAGAAAGTGGACTATGCAATTATGAAAGACGATATACCTATTATGCTCATAGAGTGCAAACCCATCGGCGGCTCGCTGTCGGTGGAAAGCGCTGCACAGCTCTTCCGGTATTTTTCTGTCACCAAAGCTCGTATCGGCATTATTACCGACGGTATTAACTACAGGCTTTTTACTGATCTGGATCAGCCCAATATTATGGACTCGCGCCCATTCCTCGAATTCAACATCGTGGAAAACCGCGAGGCGTATATCGGGGAGCTGAAGAAACTCTCGAAGTCGCTGTTCAACCTCGATGATATTATTACCTCGGCAGGAGACCTCAAGTACACACGGGAGATAAAAAAAATACTCCGTCGCGAGCTCACAGAGCCGAGCGAAGACATGGTAAAGCTGATTGCCGGACAAGTGTATCCCGGTATGAAAACTCAAAAAGTAATCCAGCAGTTCACCGATATATTCAAGCGTGCTTTCCAGCAGTTTATCAACGATAATATCAACGAACGGTTGAAATCGGCAATGGTAGCTACATCGGTGTCTATCACAACCGAGCCAACAGCAACACAGCAGGAGCAGCCGAACCAACACCCGGCGAGAACCGAAGAAAAAGATATTGTAACAACAGCCGAGGAAATCGAGGGATTCTATATTGTGAAATCCATACTGCGCAATGTGGTAAACCCCAATCGTATTACCATGCGCGATACGCAAAGCTATTGCGGTATCCTGCTGGACGACAACAACCGCCGACCGATCTGCCGCTTGCATTTCAACCGCGATAAAAAGTATGTCGGAATATTTGACGGCACCAAGAACGAAACTCGCCATCAGCTCGCTCATCTCGACGATATTTACCAGTATTCCGAGCAGCTCCGAGCGACGGTGGCAAGCTACGACGCAGTGCCAGAAAGCACAGCCGGTAGCGAAACAGGAGAAAGCGTATCAATTGCATAAATGTCTGTAGCACGGGCGTCTTCGCAACGCCCGGTTAGTCGCTGTCACCGGTCGCACATCCGCTTGTCGATTGGCCAAAAGCCAGCCGCCGGGCAGCAATACCATACGATGCGACTGGGTGCGGTAGCTACGCGGCGCGAAGTTATCGTAAGAACGATGCGCGGACGTGTGCTGCGCGGTGCGGAGACAGAAAATTTGAAAAGCCGACAGGATGCAACAAATTCCGTTCTTTCCGTACAATTCCCCATACACGACAACAATCCCTTTATTGCAAACAGGAGCTGTTATGATTACTTCTACTGGTGCATTTATTCCTTCAGATTTGTATGAAGATTATTCCGACAAAAGCTGGGTGACAGCCATGCTGCTGTCGATTTTCCTCGGCGGCCTTGGCATCGACCGTTTCTACCTCGGTTATGTAGGGCTTGGCATACTGAAGCTGATCACGGGTGGCGGCTTTGGCATATGGGCGTTGATCGACGTCATACGCCTCGTCCTCAACAACCTACCCGACGCAGACGGCAGGAAGTTGGACAGATCGTAGGAAGAGAAAGAACCACCTGCTATCGGGTCTGAAATTCCGATTTAAAACAAAAAACCCCTCGTGTTTTCACACAAGGGGTTTTTATTGGTGCCCGGAACAGGAGTTGAACCTGCACGTCCGTAAGAACACTGCACCCTGAATACAGCGCGTCTGCCAATTTCGCCATCCGGGCTTTTCAATTGTCTGCGGAGAGGGAGGGATTCGAACCCTCGATAGGATTGCTCCTATAACGGTTTTCGAGACCGCCCGATTCAACCACTCTCGCACCTCTCCAGGTTTTTTCTCGCGATACGGGTTATCAGGCGACAACCGCGTGGCCGATCACATTCAAGAGCTACGAATTTACGCGATTTTTTTTCGCATGCCAAGAAAAAAATGTCGCGGACTGTAAAATTTCCCGCGAATCGCACTAAACAACTCTCCTTCCGGCTCCGAATCTCGGCTTCTTCCCTCTCCTTTTATTCGTTCATACTGCCAAAGATATTACAATAGCTTTCGTAGCGCTGCGGGTCGATAGCTCCCTCCTCCACTGCTTCCTTGACAGCACAGCCGGGCTCGTGCGTGTGCGTGCACATTGGGAAACGACAATCGTGGCGAAACTCGTCGAAGTCGTGAAAGTAAAACGAAAGGTTAGCTCTGTCCACATTCCAAATACCGAACTCGCGAATACCGGGTGTATCGGCCACATAGCCGCCATGAGGCAGCCTGAACAACCGGGTAAACGTTGTGGTGTGAACTCCTGTCTGGTACTTTTTACTAAATTCTCCGGTAGCCTGAATTTCGTTGCCGATCAGCATATTCAGCAGAGTGGACTTGCCCACGCCGGAGGGACCAGAAAACACGCTGGTTTTGTCGGCGAGGACAGCGGCGAGTTCGTCCATGCCCTGGCCAGTCTTTGCGCTTACCAGCAGAACAGGTACGCCAAGGTGTTCGCCGTAGACCGCCATATCTTCGGCCACAAAATCGGGGTCCATGAGTTCGATTTTATTAATACAGATCACAGGTTCCAGCCTGCCAAGCTCAGCTTCAATCAAGTATCGATCCAGCAGCCTTTTATTGTAGAAAGGGTCGGCAGCGGCCATAATCATCACCACTTGGTCGACATTACTCACAATGACCTGTTCGCTGCCCACGCGCCCTGCCGCCTCGCGCGCCAGCTTTGTCGTGCGCTCTTCCACGGCGAGAATAACGCCCTGCCGATAGCGGTCTGCGGGCGGTTCATCCTGCTCAAGAGGCTGAAATACGACAGTGTCGCCCACGGCCAGCAGCGACGAACTCGGATTGTTCGACACAATACTGCGAGAGGGCGTACATTCGTAAAATTCAGCCCCTTCGCGGTCTTCCCGAATGTGCTCCACAATCCAATTTCGAGCAAAGGAAGCGACAACACGCCCCTTCATCCCTTCGAGCGCATCTTCCTCATTATGGCGCACGATATCGCGCGAGCGCGGCTTCATCGCGACGGCATGCAGCGGCACCGCTTCGTCGTCGCGCACATCGCGCCGCTCTCCCTTTACCCATGTCTTTTTTGCCCTGCGAGCGGTTGATTCTCCGCGCCGGGGCGCTGACCTTTTCGCCATGATCATCCTTTATGACATATGCTACATTCCAGCCGATAAAGTCCTTGCTCCGCCGGATGGCTTTTCGTAAATTTACCGCAATTAGCAAACAAAAGTGAGAGTGTCTCTTGAATTATCGTTGGATTATTAACGAGAGTACCAATGAAGATATCATCGACATAATAGCCCAAACACAACATATTCCGCAGAGTATTGCAAAAATACTTCTTTCGCGCGGAATACAGACCCCTGATGAAGCACACGAATTTTTTCAGCCTTCTCTATCGGATCTTCCTTCGCCGTACCTAATGGACGGCATGGAAAAAGCGGTTGAGCGCATTCATCGGGCGATAAACGACAAAGAGTTCATCTTGGTCTATGGCGACTATGACGTTGATGGTACTGCAAGTACTGCAATGCTGGTTCATTTTCTACGCGATCATGGAGCAAGCGTTGACTATTATATACCTGATCGTTTCTCGGAAGGCTATGGTGTCTCCCGCGACGGAATTGATCAGGCGCAAGCCAATGGCGTTTCCCTTATCCTCTGTGTCGACTCTGGCATTACATCCCTTCAGCCGGTAGAGTATTCCCGCTCTCTTGGTATAGATTTTATTATCTGCGACCATCACGAGCCTGCGGACAAGCTACCCGACGCTTATGCACTGCTGGATCCAATAAAAGGAAACTGCCCCTACCCGTTTAAATTCCTCTGTGCCAGCGGTGTTGTCTACAAGGTAATACAAGCCTTGTGTGAACGCTTTGGCAAGCCGGATCACGCCCATCAATACCTCGATTTTGTGGCTATTGCCTCGGCTGCCGATATGGTGCCGCTTATCGGGGAAAACCGCACACTGGTGTTTCATGGCCTGAAACAGCTCAACTCGGCTCCCCGCCCCGGGCTGCGCGGGCTCATGGAGTGCATCAATATCCACGCCGGTAGTATTACAAGCTCGACAGTGATCTACAACATCGCTCCGCGCCTTAATGCGGCAGGCCGCCTCGGCGACGCGCGCAAGGCAGTAGAGCTCCTGCTGGCCGAGGACGACCTAAGCGCCTTCAGACTGGCGCAGGACCTGGAAAGCAAAAACCACCAGCGCCGTGTGATAGACGAGGAAACATTCCTCGAAGCAAAAAAAATGGCTGATGAGCTCATCAAAACACAAAATTACCGGTCTCTTGTTCTCTACAATCCCGACTGGCACGTCGGGGTTATAAATATCGTTGCCTCCCGGTTAGTAGAAACCTACAACCTGCCAACGATTATGCTTACCAATGTAGACAGCGTAGCTAAAGGTTCTGCCCGCAGTATTAAGAACTTTGATGTGCACTCGGCGCTGAAACAATGCCAGATTCATATCCGCGAGTTCGGAGGGCACAAGTACGCAGCAGGCCTTTCGCTGGAAGAAATTAATATTCCAGCTCTGCGCCAAGCGTTCGATGGGATTGCCCACTCACTGATATCAGAGGATATGCTGACGCCTGAACTCCGCATCGACACAGAGCTGCAACTGAATGAGCTGTCGCCGCGCTTTATCGAGATGATTGAGAGGTTCGCGCCGTTCGGGTATCACAATCCCAAGCCTGTTTTCGTAACACATAATGTCTACACAGCAAAACGCGCTTCGGTAGTGGGAAAAAACCACCTGAAATTCCGCGCACGCCAAGGCAATTTCCTGATCGACGCCATCGGATTCAACCTCGGCGATAAAGTTGATATGTGCAATAGCATACAGCCTTTTTCGATGGTCTATACTATCGAGGAAACATATTTCCACAACCGCAAGAACCTACAGTTGTACATCAAGGATTTGCGGCCAACTCATTCTACTCATATTCAGTACCAGTAATAGCTTTGAGGTCAGTATGGCAGGCCATAGTAAATGGGCGAATATCAAGCACAGAAAGGCTGCTACCGATGCCAAACGCGGAAAAGTATTTACCCGGCTGGCAAAAGAACTGACGGTAGCTGCTCGTGTGGGTGGTGGCGACCTCGCCGCTAATCCCCGTTTGCGCCTGGCAGTTCAAAGCGCGCGCGCTGCTAATATGTCGTCAGATACGATTAAGCGCAATATCCAGAAAGGTACTGGCGAACTCGAAGGCGAAAATTACGAAGAACTTCTCTATGAGGGCTATGGCCCCTCGGGTGTTGCTCTGCTTATCGAAGTTGTCACCGACAACAAAAACCGCACAGTGGCCGATATCCGCAACATCTTTAGCAAAGTCGGTGGCAATCTCGGCGAAAGCGGCTCGGTGGCCTGGAACTTCGCTCGCAAAGGCGTGATTTATCTCGCTACTGCCAGCAATTCCGAAGATACCATGCTCGAATATGTGCTCGAATCCGGTGCCGAAGATATGCAAATCCACGACGATAGCGTTGTGATCTACTGCCCGCCCGATGGATTCGCACAGTGTATCCGCTATTTCGAGGAACACAATTTCGAGGTAAAAGAAAGCAAATTTGAGTTTATCCCGGGTACTACCGTCGATATCCGCGATCCCGGTGATGCACGCAAGCTGATAAAGCTCGTCGATCTGCTCGAAGACCACGACGATGTGCAAAATGTATTCGCAAACTTCGAGCTGGCCGACGACATCATGGAAGCCATAGAAAACAACTAGTACAACTGCCTCTCGCCGCTGCATCGGTTCAGGAAAAGGAAAGAATATGCGCATTCTCGGTATAGACCCCGGTAGTATTATCTGCGGATACGGTGTGGTGGAAAAGCAAGACCGTGGCGATATTATGCTGGTCGAGTACGGCGTAGTAGAAGCAGCCAAACAGCACAAAAATATGGCGATGCGCCTCCGCACTATCTTCTCCCGTTTGGAACAAGTCGTAGAACGCACGCTTCCCGATGAACTCGCTATAGAGTCGCTGTTCCACGCTAAAAACGTCGCATCGCTTATTAAGCTCGCTCATGCGCGTAGTGCAGCTATTCTCCCTTGCATCCTCCGCGACATTCCAGTGATAGAATACTCGCCGCGCGAGGTAAAACGCTCAGTAACAGGCAATGGTAATGCTGGCAAGGAACAAGTACAGTACATGGTACGCACAATACTGAAGCTCGAAGAAACACCCGAATTTTTCGATGCAACAGATGCTCTCGCTGTGGCTATCGGCCATGTGTACAAGAGAAATTCTCCGCAGAGCAGCTCGCGGTCGTGGAAAGAATTTATTGAACAACACCCCGACAGGATTGTAAAAGGATAAGAATTTCTATGAAGTACAGGCGGTCGTATATTCTGCCTTCCCTGCTTGCCTATGTAGTTCTGCTGCTGTTTGCAGCACAGGCTCATGCCGGTACATTTGGCCCGCCTACAACAAAAACTCTGAGCTACCACTATACACGCACGGCTACGTCGCAGTCCTCAAAAAATTACGACTATGGCATGCTCGCCTATACTATCGACCTTCAAGTACTTACATACAACAACAATCGCATTACATGCTCGTTTGCAATTCGCGATCTGGAGCGCATGGGGCTCGACACCGACAGCGAAGAAGCATTTCCCGGCACGGGCACAATTACTCTCAATCCCAGCGGCACCGTCGTGGAAACTACAATCAGCACCTATCTTGTGCAGCCCGATATGGAAGAGCTCAACGATTTCCTCACAGGCGGGCTCGGCGACAACTCGCTGTTCTACCGCACGACGTTTTTCTTTATTCCCTCCTTCGTCGACAACTCGCTGAAGCCTGGCGATACTCTGGACCAGCCGCGCACAACGCTTCACAAAGACGACGACGATGGAAAAACGACGACGAAATACAGGTTGGCAGATACCGTTGTGAACGGGCAGCAAGCCTCGGTGTATGGAAAAATCATCCGTGAACACTCATCCCGCACCTACGAACAGCCGTACTACACCTACCACAAAACCAGCGATATGGAAAGCGCAGAAACACTGTGGTGGAGCCCCGAGCTGAAGTCGGCAGTTTTGTACGAAAGCACGATTGAAAACACCGATATCAGCGGCCTTACCGGCCAACTCCAGCAAGTGGGCAATGCCTACACCGAGACATATGTGCGGCTGGAACTCGTGGCAGTGAAATAGTGCAGCTCACATTGTGACCACTCCGGCCTCCGATTATGCGCTTTGTCTCCGCAGCCGCGCTGACGTCCGCGCATCAGTTACCGTAAGAACGGTGCGCGGACGAGCCGATGATAACTTCCAGCCGCCGCGCAACTATTAACAGCACAGATGCCATAGATATACAGATAAAGCCGTGTCCTGTACCAATAGCTTTAGGTATCCCAGCTTTACTGAAATCCCCCTCCTGATGAATTAGGCGTATCTATCCGATCAATGCTGTAGGTAAGCTCCGAGCTACATTCATTGCGCATTTGTGCACTCACCGTTACTATATATCGCTCGCGATCATCAAAAATAAATCCTTCTTTCCGTACTTTCACTGTTGAGGAAACCTGTAGGCCATCATTGGCAATTGCTGAATGAATATTTTCCACTCCATCGACCTGCCAGCCATAAGCTCCCTTACTTTCCATCCATGATCTCAAGGCTCCCACACCTTCCTGTACACATCTCCCCTGAATATTTTTCTGCTGTACTTTGAGCATTCGGGTTCTAATACGGTTGGCCTTCTTGGTATACATTTTTTTCTCTACAGAGAAATCAACTATAGGCACTACTTCTGAATACCTACTCATAACAGTTTGCCATTCATTACATAGATTTTCCAAAGTCTCAGCACCATTGATTGCTTTTTCAAGATCATTGCGAAATTTCAATACACGATTCTCATGCTCCAACTGTGCAATCCGGACACTTTCATCTGGTCCTTCTGCCGCACTTTTACTACATCCCCACATCAGAACAAACAATAAAATTACTACTGGTATACGCATCGAGAACTCCCCAAAAGGTAAGAAACAACTTTTAGCTTTATCAAAAGCAGTATTAGGTCCAGTGAGTGTATGAGCAATACTGATAACGTTTAATGAGTTATAAATTCTATTAAGCGCGGCTTTATGCTCAGTGTAAAATAAAAAAAGGCAATGCTCCGAAGTACCCTTCAGCGCATTGCCTCTTATATATTTTATATTAATTCTTGCGTTTTCATCTCCGGTGGTAGCCGGACACAAGAATATAGAATACTTCTTTACTACGTGCAAGTATCAATTTACTGAAGATAAGACGTCTGGTGCTTTACTCTTACAAATACCAACAGTCCTCCCCCAATCCCCCTCTACTCCCCGCGTATCAATCCTATCTCCACGCGGTGTGCAATTTCGTCTTTTAGCTCGTTCATCAGCCAGTGCGGAGTGCTTGTAGCGCCGCTGATGCCAACGTTCTTCATGTCGTGCAGCCAATCGTTTTGCAGTTCGATAATGTGCTCAATAAAATGCGTATTGGGGTTGGCGGCGCGGCACACATCGTACAGCACCTTGCCGTTGGAGGAAGCGCGTCCGGCGATAAACACCATAGCGTCCTGGCTGCGCGCAAAAGCGGCGAGCTTGTCTTCTCTGCCCGATACCTGACCGCAAATCGTGTCTTTAGCGTGAAATTCCGTAGCGATGTTCTCGTGCGAGTCTACAATAAGCTCGTGCACACGCTCTTCAAGTGCTTCTCTGATCTGGAGAAATGTGGGGCGATCCATCGTCGTTTGCGAGAACAACACGGTTAGCTTGTCAAAGTGAACGTTCTGTAGCGCTTCTTCTACATCGTGGACAACAATACATTCATCCCGGCATACACCGCGAACGCCGATTACTTCGGCGTGATCCTTCTTGCCAAACAACACGACTTGATAGCCCTGATCATAGAACTTTCGCACCCGCTCCTGGAGTTTGGTGACAACCGGGCAGGTAGCGTCGATTATCTCGATACCGAGTTCCAATGCTTTTTTGTAAGTAGAAGGTGGCTCGCCATGAGCGCGTACAAGCACCTTCTGCGCTCCTTCTTCGGCAAGGCGGTCGAGGTCTGCCACCGACACGGATGTAAGCCCTTTATCGCCAAGGCGTTTGATCTCGTCGGGATTGTGGATAACATGCCCCAGCACATACAGCGGACCTTCGCTGTCTAAATATTGTTCAGCAATTTCCACAGTACGCACTACACCCCAGCAAAAACCAGCATTTGAATCGATGGTAATAGTCATCGCTGTTCCTCCACAGTTCGGAATAATGCCCTGCGGTGTACTACACCAGCAAAGCGGCAATTTTCTCGCGCGCAAGCGCTACTACTTTGCGCGTCTGCTCGTCGATTGTCAGCGGCGAAGTGTCAATTTCAACAGCATCAGCAGCTTTGCGAAGCGGGCTAATTTCGCGCTCGGAGTCCATGCGGTCGCGCTCTACAATCTGGCGCTCAACTTCTTCGGGCGACAACTGCACCCCCTGCGCTGCCAGCTCTTGCACACGGCGGCGCGCGCGCTCACCGGGCGAAGCAATAAGAAAGATTTTCAGCTCGGCCTGTGGGAATACTACGGTACCGATATCGCGTCCGTCCATGACGACTCCCCCGTTTTTTCCGAGCTCTTGCTGCTGCCGCACAAGTTCGCTCCGCACCGAAGCCAGAGCGCTTACCGAGCTTACCAATGCTGTTACTTCGGGAGTGCGAATAGCGGCAGTAGTATCCTCGTCGTTGAGGTATGTGTGCTGCCCATCGCTGCCTACCCGAAGCGTCACCGAGTAGTTCCGTAAAATCACCGACAATGACGCCTCATCCACTGGTTTGTTTTCGCGAATGGTAGCGAGTGTTATCGCGCGGTACATCGCTCCTGTGTCGATATACACATAGCCGAGCTCTTGAGCCACCCGGCGCGCCGTTGTACTTTTGCCCGATCCCGCCGGACCGTCTATCGCTATAATGATCTTTGCTGGCATTCTTTCTTCTATTGTTCTGTTAGTTCTTCTTTTAGTTAGTATTGGCTGCTTTGGGTATCGGGTTTACACCCTGTCTTGGCCGCACGCACATATTACATTCCGAGCATCATTTCGCACACTTCATCAACGCGCGAAAAGTCGTCGACAACGATATCGGCGCCGTATTCGCGCAGCGCCTCTGCTGGCAAGCCGCCAGTAGCTACGCCAAACACTTTCATACCGTGAGCTTTTGCACAGGTAATATCGCCGAGCGCATCGCCAACGATAATCGTGTTTTCATGGGTAAATATCGTGCCGGTGTATTCTTCTGCACGTGCAAGAGCAATGGGAGGCAGTTTTGTACGGTCGGCATGGTCGCAGCCAAATGCCCCAAAGGAAAAGTAACTATCCAAGCCATTGCAGCGCAGCTTCAGATACGCGTTCGGCTTCACATTTCCCGTGAGCAGCCCCATCGTGCTATTGCTGTGTGCAGCGAGCTTTTCTACGACCTCAGCAGCTCCCGGCAAGAGCGCAATCCACTCGGTAGTAGCGTACTGGGTAAAACGGCGTTCGAGCACCGCACTTACATGCACACATTGGCGCTCTACGACTTCGGAATCGACGCCAAACTCGGCAGCGAGTTCCCGAAATATCTGCAAGTCGGTCTTTCCGGCAAACGACGACGGGTGGTCTTCGGGCACGGCAACGCCTGTAAGCTCCTCAAAAGCCTCGAACGTAAACTTGTGGGCAATGCGGTTTTTAGAATATGTCAGCGTGCCGTCGATATCGAACAGGAAAAGTTTTTTCATAGATATGTAGTATTGCGCCCGGGCGGCAGTTGTGCAGAAGGCTGCAATTTACCGAATTTCCAGATTTGGGGCGCGCTCTTTTTTCCACAGACAGCAAATGCCACTGGCAATAAAAACGCGTGCTGTAAGGGCGCACATCCTCCCTCTCCATTGCCGGAGGCAGCTACCGCCCTGCACTGCGGGAAACAATCGAGCAACGACGAACCGGGCTTGCGACCGGTGACAGCGCCGAAGCGGATGGCAGTAACGCCCGTGCCACTTGCTTACAGCTACACACAGGATAAACAGAGGTGTACACTTATCCGCCCTACGACTACGCAGGATCAACACTCATTGCCTGTGCACGGCTGAGTATCTATATTTGCGGCGCAGACAAAACTGCAGACAATGTAGCTATCAAGTTTACTTTAATCGCCGTGATATCGGCTTTTCCCCCATACTCCTATAAACATTCCATCTATTACTATGAAAAATTCCGCTTTTTCAATAGCAATAGCCTGCATAGCTGTTGCTGTTTCGGGGTGTAGCAGCCTCGTGTACACTCCTGCCGTCCATCTGTCGGAACAACCTCTTACCAAGGGAAAGATTGAGATTCAAGGCACAGTAGGATTGCTTCCAGAAACACGCCTGCAAGACAGCGAGCACAAAGCAACGCTCGGCGGCAGCCTTGGAGCGGGGTATGGGTTCACAGATAATATCAGCCTCTATGTATCGGGCTGGCTCGCCTTTTCAGACGACATGTACAGCCGGGGCGGATGGTCGCTCTCCAGCCGCGTCCCACTTTTACAAAACGAACGCTACGAGCTCCTGCTCTACCCACGAGCTGCTTTGCTGTTTTATGGCTCGGGTATAGACGGCTATGGAGCAGAGCTGCCTCTTGTGTTTTTGCGCCGCTTTTCGGCAGATGTGTATGCCTACGCAGGAGCGGGCTTTGCCTATGGCACGAACAGTTTCGACAAAATAGAGCGCCCACAGCCAGCTTCGGGCGTTTCTGACTCTTCATCCGAAAGAGTATTACCCGACGGCTACGGCATTATCGGGCATATAGGCGTGGGGTGGAACATTACGAAAAGGCTGCGGCTGACCGGCGAAGTAAATCCCATCATGCAGATCAACTCCTACGACGACCGCAGCGACGTCATGCTGGTACCAAGTGTAGGCGTGGGATATACCATACGGTAGACATCCTATTTACGAGTGTATCTGTTTTTCGTATATTTGGCTGTGCTGCACCATCAGTAGCCCTAAAACAGTTCTCCTATGACGAAAAACCTGCTTGAAGCACTCGCCTCCGTCTTTGCACGATTCTTGTTCAGTGGATTGTTATTAATGGCCGCTACTGTGTTTATTGCAGTACAACCTCTTGGCTCTATACTGCTGATATGGAGTTTTTTTCACTTCGTTCTTATCAGCGGTATTACACGAGAGAACGACAAACGCAGTGCGCTGTACAAGCGCCACCGAGCAGCTCTGGCTCATATCGACTTACCACTATTGAAGCGTTTTGCACAACGCAATCCCCTTTTAACAGTCGAAGTAGGAATTGCTGCTGTCATCACTGGTAGTTTTTGGAATCCTCCTATAATTTTATAAAAAATGAAAGCAATTAGAGTAAACATAACAAGCTTCATCAGTGATGATCAACCAGGTTTTGTTGAGTGTAAATTCAATGACGCCTGGGATAATGAACACGTTGTTCAAGACAAAGCCCCAATCCTGACTGATAAATATTTGGACGCAAACAGTACATATCCGCAAGACGGTGTCATTGCCTGCGAAATCATTACACAGTGGAATGACAAAGATGGACGAACGATATGTACTGTAACAACTCTTACACCTTGGGCAGTGTACACGATACACGACTTGACTGAATTTGATATATTAGAGGAACAATTGATTGAGCGTACTGAATGGTAAAAATCCATGTGTAGAACATGGGCTGCAGATGGGCTTTGTCTCTGGAGTCTGATCCTTCTCTGTACCTCCTACTATGTGCTTGGCTATTGATCGCCTGCTGTAGAACTCGCCTTGCAAAGTCGGCGTGTCCACACTACATTTGCACAGCAAAAACTTCGCATAGTACATCATATAACACAGCTTTTTTATGACGTTTCACGAATTAGCCGAAACTGTGCTCCGCGACTCCGACATGCCGCTTACTGCCAACGAGATTTGGGCAAAGGCAACCGAGAAAGGGCTTGAGCAACACCTCTCGACCAAAGGAAAAACGCCGTGGGCAACACTTGCCGCCCGCCTGTATGTCATTGTAAAAGAAAACCCGAACTTTATCATTGGTTCGGTGGGCAAACGACCTCAGCGATTCTATCTACGCGACAAGCAATATGCAAATTTCGATGAGTACGCAACTGGAAAAACCGAGGAAGAAGTCACCGCCGTCGTGCAGCCTCGGCCATACAAAAAACAATATTTAGAAAAAGACCTCCACCCTTTCCTTTCCCATTTTGCGTTCTACCGCCTGTCGTGCTACACCAAAACAATCAACCACTCGACATCCGACAAACGCGAGTACGGCGAATGGGTTCATCCCGATATTGTGGGCTGTGTGTACCCTATTGATGAGTGGGACCAGGAAGTGCTGCAACTGAGCGCTGCCATTGGCAATACATCAGTAAAATTTCTCTCGTTTGAGCTTAAAAGAGAGCTCAACCTGTCCACGTTGCGAGAAAAGTTTTTTCAGGCTGTCTCCAATTCCTCATGGGCAAACGAAAGCTATTTAGCCGCTGCGGATATATCCCAAAATGAAGATTTTCTCGTCGAACTTTCAAGGCTTTCTACGTCGTTCGGGATCGGTGTGATTAGGTTGGATATCGACGATCCCAATTCCTCGGAAATCATTCTTCCAGCCAAGTCGAAAGAGTACTTAGATTGGGAAACGATGAATAAGCTGACAATGAATAAAGACTTCAGGGATTTTCTGAAACGCGTGCGAATTGACCTGAACAGCAATGAGATACGCCGGGAAAAATATGACACGGTGTACAACGACGACGACCTGATAAAGCAAATTAAAATTTTGTAGCAAAACAGTCTTTTTGCGCTATGAATAACTATACTATCCGCACAATGTCCGCAAGCGAAGTCGCCGAAATTGCAATAGAACTCGCCCGGGCAGAAGGCTGGAATCCCGGCCTGCACGATGCCGAATGCTTTTACACTGCCGATCCCAATGGTTTTTTTGTGGGCATGCTCGGCGATGTTCCTATTGCTTGTATCTCGGCTGTGGCATACAACGAGGAGTTTGGGTTTATTGGACTGTATATCGTCAAGCCCGAATACCGGGGCCAAGGCTATGGCATCAGCATTTGGAATGCGGCAATGGACTACTTACAGCAGCGGAATATCGGATTAGATGGCGTGGTAGCCCAGCAGGAAAATTACAAGAAATCGGGGTTTGCGCTGGCGTACAGGAATATCAGGTTCGAAGGAATAAGTATTGCAGCCGAGGCACAGTTTCCTGATATTTCCCCCGTTGCGGATGGAAGCATCAATGACCTTCTGCACTATGATTCCACTCTGTTCCCCGCTCCACGCCCGCGCTTTCTCCGCCAGTGGATAGAGCAGCCCGGCAGCACGACATTGGTGTCGGTGCAGAACGGCAATATCGCAGGGTATGGCACGATCAGAACATGCCATTCCGGCTATAAAATCGGCCCTCTTTTTGCACAGAATCCAGACACAGCAGAGCGCCTCTTTCTGGCGCTGAACAAGACAGTAGCTCCCGGCTCGGCAGTGTACCTCGACACGCCCGAAGTGAACACTCATGCAACAGCACTCGCCCGGAAATACAATATGACAGTCGTGTTTGAGACTGCACGTATGTACACAGGCAGCCAGCCCGACATCAACATGAACAGCGTGTTCGGAGTAACAACATTCGAGCTTGGGTAATTGGAGAGATGATACAGGCACGGGCGGCTTTGCGGCGCACGGCGCTGCGCTGTCACCGGTCGCACATCCGCTTTTCCGGTAGCCCCGGTTTTTTCGCTTTTGTGCAGAGCGCCTTACAATACAGCGGATGGGGCTGCAACACCACGCGGCGGCTATCATACGAATGATGCGAGGACAAAGCTGCACGGTGCGACGTCTTCGCATCGTTCTTACGATAACCAGAAGCATAAGCAGAGGCCGAAGCGCTACAACATCTGGTAAAAGTGTTCGGATGCGAATACAGGGAATGTGTTCTCCTACTCGTCCTCGTCCTGCCCTTCCTGTGGCTCGCGCATGGTATAGCCCACACCGCGAATGCTGCGAATCAGCCGCGACTCGCCTTCATCGCCAATTTTCTTGCGGAGGCGTTTTACATACACGTCGATGATGTTCGATTCGGTATCGAAGCTGTAGCTCCACACATGCTGCGTAATCAGGCTTCGGCTCAGCACGCGCTCTTTATTACGCATAAGGTATTCGAGCAACGAATATTCTTTCGTTGTGAGTTCGATTTCTTTGTCGGCGCGGTAGGCGCGATGTGTCACCGTGTCCAGCGAAAGATCGCCGCACTTCAGCACTGTAGATTTTTCCGCACTCGACCGGCGCAGCAGCGAGCGCACGCGGGCAGCGAGCTCTTCAAAGTGAAATGGTTTCGGCAGATAGTCGTCGGCACCGAGGTCCAGCCCCATCACGCGATCCTGCGTTGTGCCTCGCGCCGTAAGCATGAGCACCGGCGTATTGTCGCCCGTGCCGCGCAGCTCGCGCAACAGCGTAAAGCCGTCTTTTTTCGGCAGCATCACATCGAGAATGATAGCGTCGTAGTCGTTTTCAAATGCCAGGTCGAGCCCCTTTTCGCCATCGAATGCAACATCGACAGCATAGAGTTCTTCCATCAAGCCTCTGCGGATAAAGCTCGCTACCTTTTTTTCATCTTCTACTACCAGAATACGCATACAATTCTCCTGTTCGTCTTAATATCCCTTGGCTACAAACACCGGATAAACTTCGCGTTTACCATCGGATGTTTCGAGCACAAGATAGTACATACCATTGCCCGCCACTCTATCGGTACCTTCAATAAAACCATCCCAGTTATCGCAATAGACAAATCCGGCTTCTCGGTCTTCGCTGTTTACAGGTCGTGCTACCACGCGATTAGCTTGGTCGTAAATAGTAATGGTGACACGGGCAAAGCGGTCTAATGCGTAGATCACGTTCACACCTGGCTTTGCACCGAGCTGCGGGCCGAGAGGATCGAACGGATTGGGAGCGACAATCTGAATATAGCGCGCGCGGGCACTGTCGAGCAGGATATCAGTACGGGCACAACCTTCCAAACAGCAGAACCGCAACATAATAGTATCTGGAATCGACACCGGAGCTTTCCAGTGATACATCCCTTCGGCAGCCGTCACTGTATCGTATAAGAGAAATGTCTTGCCGCTGTCCAGCGAAATACCCACGGCCATCAGGCTACAACCCGTTGGAAACAGAAGCGGATCCCACATAAACATCCGGTCGGGACAAGCTGGGCGCAGGGCTGTAGCATGGTCGTGTATTTCCTCAATTTCGAGGGAATCGGGCCTCACGATAATAAATCGCGCAGCCGTAGTGTCAATAATACCATTGGCATTGTTTTGCAGGCCAATAGCGCGAAACCGCACCACCGAATCGACATCTACGGTAAGGCAGTTAAAAAGCGCCAAGCACGGAATATCGAATGTCGTGTTATAGGTTCCATCAGCATTCACTGGAATAGTACGAATCACCTGCCAGGCCGTATCACTTCGGTCGATAGTGTATTCGAGCTGCACTTCATCGAAGCACACGGTTGTTCCGGCCAGCGGCACGGTCTCACCCACACGGTACACGTCCCCGTTGTTTGGCAGATCGAATGTAATCACCGACTGCACAATACGCACAACAGCAGAGGAATCGCGTTGCAAGGCATTCAGGGTGCTTTCCACAATAAACCGACCGTCGCCATTCAGCGATCTTGTGTCGACGACATAGTCGTAGATAATCGAGTCGCGCTGATTTGCCACAGTACCTGCCACAAGGCGCCGCTGGCCTGATGGCACAGACCCGGAGTACGGCTGAAAATAAATATTCACCGTAGGATTGCCGCCAATGTAGTTCACCCAGCGCAAGCGAATTGTATCACCATGACAATACGAAGCAGGCGGAACACTCTCCACGACGGGATCGATAACATCAAGAACACCAAGCAGACTTTTGCCGAGCAAATAGGTGCGCTGCGACGTCGTGACCAAAATATCGTTGAGTCCGTCGCCATCTACATCGCTGATAGCAATCGAAGAAATCGACTCTGTGCCGAACGGATACACACCGACGGTATCGAAGGGCTCTCCGAGCCGGAAAAGCACATCGTCGTAATCCCTCATCCGCAGCACGCGCAGAGTCGTGCCATCCACAACAAAAATCTCGGCTTTGCCATCGGGTTTGCCATCGAAATCGTTGACAGCAGCTACCCAGCCGCCCATGCGCGACGTCGCAATCGTATCGAGATAATACAGGCTATCGCGCCGCGTTGTCGGCCTTTCGATGCGTGTACCAGTGCGGTAGCGCAACACCATCAGGCTGCTGCCAGCCACAGCAAATTCGGACGAACTGCGCGTAACAACAATTTCATTGCCGGGATTATTCGGAAAATATGGCAGCGACTCATTGGAGGCTATGCCATCAATATCGCCGGTTGCCACCGACCACAAATGATTTTTGCCACCCATGAACGACGAGGTCGCCGGGTCGGACGCCGGAGGCGTAAAAGTAAGTGGCACCCCGTCTTCATCGTACAAGTGGAGCATAGCAAAGCCCGATGAATTATCGCGCCCTGTGTACTCTTCAGTAACGAGAATAAACTGCCGCTCCACCCCGCCTGCGGCTGCATCAGTAAGCTTTACATAAATCGGCCTGACCCGTGGGCGCTGGTTGGCTGGAAGCGTGGAAAGAGTCTGCCAGGCAGGCCCCTGTGCAATACCAGCGTCGCCTACCTCCAAATCGAACAAATACAACTGGTTCGGAAATGTAAGATCGGTGTATGGATTGTCTAATGGCGCAGGAAGCTGGAGCGTAGGCGTGGGAAAGCACGGGAGCAGCATCTTTACAGCAGTTCCGCTGGAAGCAGTAATCGACGGAGGCGCTACCGATGTTTCCGGGCCAACGGTATAACGCTCTTCGACAACATCGAGCACATCCGGACGCGGAAATGGAAAGAAAAAATCGCGTGTATTGAACAGCGCTAACCCGCGAAAGAACGGCGGTTCGGTCGTATTGGAAAAGAAAACCCGGGGATTGCTCATATTTACGACAGCAAACACCGTCATTTCCGATCCATTAGAGCGACCGAACACAGGCATCGACGATGCGGAATTATTCGGTGTGTACGGGCGCAAATCGGCTGCGAGGCGTTTGATAATTTCAATACGTGAGGACGCTGTGGAGTAGCCTGCAATAAAGCTCCGAGCTACGCTGTCCTCTCCCGCTTCGTGCTCTATCACTTCCAAGCCAATGATTACTGGAAAGATGGTAAAAGCATCGGGCAGCAGCGCTGTAGAATCGAACAGCACCGATACATTTTTTACATATGGCGGCAGAGACTGGCTTGCTACTGTACGGCCATCGCCGCCCAGAATCACGAGATTGCCACCGATGACCGCTGCAATTTCGTTGGCGGCCCAGCGAAGCGAAGGTATGATACGCGGCTTGTTGACAATATTGCCGATAAGGGGCTGCACATCGCCGTAAATGTCGTCGGATATCCATTTTACACCAATAGAATCAAACGATTGCAAGCTAGAAGGTTGCACCTGCTGCCGGGTGGCCTCAGGATTGCCATAGAGATATGGCCAGTTGCTCGGGCTGGCGGGATAAATCTGAGCCCGGGTGCCAACTGCGGCAATGACAAAAAGAAAAATAGTAACATACAAAGAATTCATCGGCATGCGCGGATTGTACGGGCCTGGCGATACCGGCAATAGTATCACGCTGTTTCGGATTTCATCGCACTAAGACGCTCGCTGATGTTCTTCCTGATGGCTTTTGCCTGTGTCATCAGTTCCAGCGAAATTGCGTAATAGCCCTGAATTTGGGTAATGTGTTCGGAAGCTGTTTTTACAAGCTGCACCAACAATTTAATATTTTCCGAAAACTTCTCCATAACCTCGGGGTCGTTCAGAGCGTCGTGCTGGAATTTCACCTGCGAACGAGACATCGATACTTGTAAATAGACACGCTTGATAAAATACATCAGCTTGGAAAAACTATCGTGAAAATACTGATAGTACGACATAATACGGGCATAGTACTCAGTAGCGACTTTCAGCTTCATCAAAGAGTGATAATAGAGCTCTTCAGCTCCGGGCGTCTGCTCCAAAAACTTCAGCTCCATGCGAAAAGCGCCGAGTCCGTCTTGGTGCTCCTTTACTTCTATCGCCAACTCATCGAAATAACTGCGCAATTGCATCAGCACTTCCTGATCGCGCGTTATTGTCTGTTCTAATGAATGTACAACTTCTTCCATATATATCTCTCTCCTTTTAGCCAGATACTTTTACCCGCCGGACAATTACCATGCTATTTTCATGTGCAGCCGTTGTATTTTTGCCTCACAAATTGAAAATAACGCAAAAATCCGCACCTGTGAAAGAGAAGCCGATAGTGTAGCCTAATTTCTTTGCGCGGGCGCACGTGCCGGTAATGCAGATGCACTTCGCGGAAGTACCGGTGTGAACGTTTACCTTGTCCTCTTTATTCAGCAAATCATCGCCTCAAGCACTCATTTAGTGGGAAAAAGCCTTACTACTGGCCTCGACCCACGCCTGGTCGTCTTGCTGCGAGCGTGCTTTACAGTAACTGCTTTCGGCATCTGGATACTCTTCAACCGCAAACGGCTGCCCGCATTCGACCGCGCCGACCTGCCGCGCCTTGTGCTGCTGGGGCTGATCAATATTCCCGTGAACCAATTCCTGTTTCTTTCAGGACTCAAGCACACGACGCCACCTAATGCTTCGCTTCTGTATGCGCTTACCCCGGCCTTTGTATTTGCTATTGCACTGCTGCGGCGCACCGAAAAAGCAACCACATGGAAGCTGCTCGGCATCGGTGCAGCTCTTATAGGTGCTGCTATTGTGCTGTTCGAGCGCGGTATCGACTTCGGCTCGGAGTTTTTCACAGGCAATGTGCTCGTGTTTTTTGCGAGCCTTTCGTGGGCATTCTACACAATTATGGGCCGCCATTTTATAGTAAAGTACGGCGCCTTCTATGCCACAGCGCTTACCATGTTCAGCGGCTTTGTACTGTACCTGCCCGTGTACTTCCTGTCGCCTCTTTTTTTTCCACCAGTGCAAACATCAGTGTTCGACATTACGCCCTCGCTGTGGGTGCAGTTATTCTATATCGGCGTCGTCACATCAGGCATAGGCTATGGCCTGTGGTACTACGCTCTTTCAAAGATCGAAGCGAGCAAAGTGGCGGTGTTCAACAACTGCCAGCCAATTATGACAACAATTCTCGCTATTGTCTTTCTCAGCCAGACCCCAACGCCAATGTTCCTGCTCGGCGGCACCATTGCTATTATCGGAGTCATCCTTACACAAAAGGGATAATCTGTGGCACGGGCGTTTCTGCCCGGCGTGGGAGTCGCTGTCACCGGTCTATTAGAT
>DLHF01000020.1:41379-86707 GCA_002483085.1 Ignavibacteria bacterium UBA7675 | reverse complement strand
AACTGTCCAAACTGGTGTATATTATAAGAGTTCTACCGCTGACACAAGCAGAACTGTACTGGCACACAACTGAATATCGGGAGGCGAAACAGGAATTTGATATTCGGTATGCTCGCTACCTACAAAAATTGGAACAACAGGAAAGGAATTCCCAACAATGAAATACATCGCGTTCGCTCTTTTGCTCGGCGCTGTGTTTACTTCCGAAGCAGCGTCGCAGATCACCGTCAAGATGTCGGTAAACACGGCAATCCGCACGCCGATAAGCCCGTATATTTACGGCTCGAATGGGCAATCCGACGACCGGGACGAGCGCGTTACAGCACGGCGCATCGGCGGGAACAGACTGACGGGTTATAACTGGGAAAACAACGCATCGAATGCGGGCAACGACTGGCAGCACAGCAGCGACAACTATTTGCCCTGGCTCGCAGGCATTGCCGACGATCAGTCGGAAGTACCGGGAATTGTGCTTACCGCTTTCCACGATACATCGCTGGCAATGGGCGCGTACTCGCTGATAACTCTGCCAATGGCGGGCTATGTGGCAGCGGACAAAAACGGCGATGTATTCGAAACCGAAACTGCACCATCGCTGCGGTGGGCGCGCATTGTGAACCGCAAGAACGCGGAGCTCAGCACAACGCCGAATGTACACGACAGCACTGTGTACACCGATGAACTTCTGCACTTCCTCACCACACGCTATGGCACGGCACAGGCTGCAACAGGCATCCGCGCCTACTCGATGGACAACGAGCCTGCGCTTTGGACATATACGCATCCGCGCATTGTGCCGGAGGCAATGACAGTAAAGAACCTCATTGCAAAGTCTATCGACATGGCGCGCACGATAAAAACAATGGATCCTGATGCTGAGGTATTTGGCCCGGCTCTGTATGGATTCAACGCTTACCGCACGCTTCAGGACGCACCCGACTGGAACGAATACGCTGCATCGTATAAGTGGTTTGTCGATGTGTATCTCGACTCCATGCGGCACGCCTCCGAGCAAGCAGGCACAAGGCTCATAGATGTGTTTGATATACACTGGTATCCCGAACCTGCGGGAGTGTACAGCGGAGATATATCACAGGACGCGGCTATACGCCGTATGCAGGCGCCGCGCTCGCTGTGGGACTCGTCATACGTGGAGGAAAGCTGGATCGGACAATGGTTCAGCCCGGTAGCAATGCTCCACAAACTCCAGCACTCAGCCGAGGTCTATTACCCCGGCACAAAGCTGGCGGTGACAGAATACGATTATGGAGCTGCACATCACATTTCAGGCGGGATTGCACAGGCAGATGCTCTGGGAATATTTGGCAGGATGGGCGTGTACTTTGCCTCGCACTGGGGCGCACTGGACGACTATATTTCCAGCGCGTACAGGCTGTTTAGAAATTACGACGGGAACGGCTCGGCCTTTGGTTCGATGGCTGTCCGCACTGAGACAACCAACAACGAAGCGACTTCGGTGTATGCCTCTGTACAAGGGGACAGTTCGCTACACATTATTCTTCTCAATAAGGACTACAGCCAAACGGTGACTGCAATGGTAGATATAGACGGTGGGCAGTACGGAGCGCCGTCGCTCTGGAAGTTCGATCAGGCCGGGCCGGAAATCACACAGGAAGAGTTCAGCGGCACGCTACAGGCCGGAACATTGTCGGTACAACTCGCGCCACTTTCGGCCTATCACTTAGTGCTCCCTACGGTGCAGACAACATCGGTGGAAGAACTCAGAACTCCTATCGAGCTCATAGCAGCGAACGACAACGGCGCGCTGCTCGTGCGCTATGCAATACCGTTGGAAGCCGTACTCACTGTTACGGACATCGCGGGTCGCACGGTGTACACACAAACGCTGGCAGCGCCTCGGGGCAGATGCAGCATTTCTCTGAGCTCTGGCGCTTACATGGTCGGCCTATCGTGTGGCATTGCGGCGCAGAGCAGAAAAGTCGTCATTCTCCGCTAATTACAGCGTATCATCGGAGAACGGGCGCGCAAACCGCGAGAGCGAACTATCTTCGGCCAGTGTTCGGCCTTTGGGCTGCACGCGAAGATGACGTAGATTCCCCAAGCCAACAAATTCATTGTGCAAAGAACCGGGCAGTGTTGCCGATACATTGCGAACAACCGCAGCAACGGCCTCCCGCGCGGTATCGCGTATAACAGCACTCACCGAGCGAGCTTCCACGCTCTTCCGAACGTGGTGAAGTGTTTTGTGCAGGATGCTATCAGTTCCGGGCTGTACCTGTTGCTCAGATGCCTGATGTGCAACGGGTTGCGGCACAGCGACAGGTCGCTCGACATACACGATTTTCTGAGCTGGGGTGGACTGTTCGGACGGGCTGTGCAGAAGCAGCGTCACAGCAATGGCAGCAACCACTGCGGCAATAGAGTAAGGAACCGGAATACGGCGGCTAATCGCGGCTTTGCATCTGTCAACCAAAGGAATACTGCGCTGTTGTTGTGCACGCCCTTCTACCATACGGCGCAAACTATCGCGCGATGAACTACGAGGTTCCAGGCGCGGAATATCCACAGTAAACTCAGCACGCACTTTCAGCACCATCGAGCGCATGCTCGTGTAAGCGTCTGCCGATCCGAGTACGCGCAGCACTGCCAAGCGTTCATCCTGCGTCAGTTCGCCAAAAGCCTTCCGCGAAGCAAGGGCTTCGACATCGTCGGATATGGGGTCGCAATACTTCATAAACATATTCCTGAGTCGTGAGGATTGAATGATTTCAGCCGCACGGCAAGCCTGCGCAGCGCGTAGAACAACCGTGACTTCACTGTACCTTCGGGGCATTGCAACACATCGCTAATTTCGCGCAGAGAAAAATTCTCGCGGTAACGCAGCAAAAATACTGTGCGATGTTCCTCGCTAAGCTCTTCCAGCTCGACATCGAGCATCGCTGCAAAAGCTTTTCTGTCTATGGTTTCCGGGAGAGGATCGCTGTGCATTGGCAGGTCGTCGATATCGAGAGGCTCGGTGCGGCGAACCTGCAAGCGTCGATATTCATTTTTGCACATATTATGTGCCACGGAGAACACCCAAGTAGAAAACCGCCGCTCTGCCGAGAACAGATGTGGGCGTTCTACAATTTTGAGAAACAGATCGTGCAAAAAATCCTGGGCCTTCTCTTCGTCCTGCCCGAGCATGCGGTAAAAATAATACAGCAGCCTGCGGGCATAGCGTTCGTACAGTACATCGAACGCGCCGGACGTCCCCTGTGCAATAAGTCGCATCAGGTCTTCATCTGCATGGCTTTCATAGCTCGTCCTGCGAAATTTCATTCACCTCTCCCGGTTACCTTCTCTACCGTGTGGGTTATCGTTCTATGCGAAATGTCGTACTGTAGTCGCTGTGCACGGTCGTAATACGGAGAATGTAGGTCCCCGTTGCAAGACCAGAAATATCGAGCGTTGCCGAGCGGTCGGCTGTCGAAGACGTATGGACAATAGCGCCCTTCAGATCGGCGATGCGGATGTCTGCACGCTCGGCTGTTGGGCGGATAAGAGTAAGAACACCAGTAGCGGGGTTCGGATACACCCTGGTATTTTCGCTATCGGCATGCACGGTGCTGCTTTCCACACCCGTCCCATTGCTCTGATCAGTCGGCTCTGCTGTCTTGTCCGGCTGTAGCCCTGCCATGTAGTTGAGTACTTCCTGCTCTTGCCCACCTGCCCGAGCAATACGCAGAAGACAGTCTCTGTAGCGATCTGCTTCGTACTTCCTTCCAGCCAGCAAGTAGTGTTCGTACATCAGCAGAGCAGGCGTGACGTAGTTCATGTTGAGCTGGGGCAGCAGTTGTTGGTTAAAAACAGCATACCGCTCATCGTAGATATCGCTGTCGAGGTAGTCGAGATGGAATTCCTCCCAGTTCTTCTGCAACAACGCGATATTGTCGATGCGCTTTTCGCTGTAGCGATTAGCCAGACCCACAGTGTACAGCCGTTCGCTAATTGGCTGGAGATACTCGGGATCGGTAGTAAGCGCAAAGTAGATAGGGCGCTCCGTATTGCTCTCGGCCACGCTTTGCAGAAATTCCGCCATCGCACTGCTCCACGATACACCAGAGCGCTTTTCCATGTCGAGCAGCGACTGGTCGCCAGCGATGTGATAACGCTTCATCATCATTGCGCGATACTTCGGCTCGCCAATCAGCCCAACGTTCATTACTACCACATCCGGGCGAATATTGCGGGCGTGCTGCAAGAGCCAGATCGGGTACGTGTCGTTGTCGCCAGCAGTTACTATCACTGCGTTTTTTTCGAGCGACATCAACACATTGTAGTGATATTGCAGCAGGCTGGCAGGCATTTCTTGTGTTTCATACCATTTCTGGCTGAAAAACTTTACGCGCTCGGTATCGCCCTGTAGCTCGTAGTAGGCGAGAAACTCGTCGGAGAGTTCGGCGTAGTCCTCGCGCAGCTCAAGCGCTTTTTGCAAATGCTCGAACCTGTCGGGATTATTGCCGCCGCTCCACCACCGGGCATAGTGGTATTCAAATGAATTCGGCACAGCCTTTTCCATTTCGTCGACAACAGCCTGTTGGCGTGCAAACTTCTGCTGCGGCGAGAGCGATGTATCGCAGAATCCTGCGTAACGCGTCGCTTTGTAGTAGTTCATCCAGGCCGGTGCGTCGGTAGGATTAGCTCGTACATGGTCGCCCCAGAGCTCGCGTTGCTCGCGATACCACTCCGGAGCCATCTGACTCCTCGTGTACGAATGCACAGTTTCGGGCTGTCCTGCATACAGGACCGAACCACCCGAGTACGTCAAAGCGCCATACAGGCACAACGACAGTAGGTACTTCTTCATCGTGTTCTCCTTTTTTTGTCAATGAAGCTGATTTGCACTCCCGTACACATATGCCCGTGAGAGGTTCAGATACAATCTTCATTTTTTTCAGAGTGCTGCAAACAATTGTAAAAGTTGTACATTACAAGCTGTACAGCCAAATGCAATGTAACAACAATTGCAAACGTTGTAGATCACAGCATGTATTTTAGCCAGTCGCAATTCGATATTCGCTTTGAGTGGGGTGCCCAAGGGCTCGCCGCTCTTGACACAGATGTAGTTATCCTTGTCGATATCCTGTCATTTTCCACATGTGTGGATATCGCTGTGGGAAACTCTGCCATTGTGTACCCACAGGGCTACGACACACCCGCCGAAGCACTTCCAGACGGCCATGTTGTTGCCTCGCGGCAACGCAGCCGCACGCAATTCTCGCTTGCACCCGTCTCGCTGCTGCGCATTCCTGCACGCACACGTTTAATCTTGCCTTCGCCCAATGGATCGGCACTGTCGGTAGCTGCTGCACATAGAGCATGTGTGCTTACAGGCTGCTTGCGCAATAGAAAAGTGGTGGCGAAATACGCCATGCGTATGGGCACTTCCATAGCGGTCATTGCAGCAGGCGAACGCTGGCCAGATAATAGCATGCGCGTGGCTATGGAAGATATGATAGGTGCAGGTGCTATCATTAGCTCTCTGGCAGGAACGCGGTCGCCGGAAGCCCAAGCCGCAGCAAATCTCTTTTCGCTGGAGCAGCGCAATCTCGGCAGTGCACTCCGCAATTGCAGTTCGGGTCGCGAGCTTATCGAACGCGGTTTTCCAGATGATATCGACATTGCTGCTCAGCTCGATTGCAGCACCGCAGTGCCTATGCTGCTCAATGGTGCGTATGTCAACGCCGCATAAATGACAGGCCGACCTTTTTTCTCACTACAAAAACCACAGGAATTTATTTATGAACGAACTTGTGCATATAAGCAAATTTATTAGCCTCGTGCTCAGGCATCAGCCCGAAGCAGCCGGATTGTCGCTGGACGACAATGGCTGGGCTCCTGTTGATGCTCTACTATCTGCGCTCAACGGCAAAGGTATGAATGTCGATCTACCACTGCTGCAACATATAGTGGAAACAAACGACAAAAAACGATTTGCCTTCAGCGACGACGGCCTGTTTATTCGCGCCAGCCAGGGGCATTCTATCAGTGTAAACCTCGATCTGCTCCCCCTGCCTCCGCCCGAGGTTCTCTACCACGGCACGGCTAGCCGCTTTCTCGATAGCATTCGAGAGCATGGCCTGAGAGCAGGTTCGCGCCAGCATGTTCATCTCTCTGCGGACTCGCTCGCAGCCGCGCAGGTCGGAATGAGGCACGGCACGCCTGTGGTCATTACAGTAGATGCAGCCAGTATGCACAGCAACGGCATACTCTTCTACCGCTCGGAGAACGATGTTTGGCTGACAGATACTGTCCCCAACCGCTATTTGCTTTTTCCGTAGGGTCACGGTAGAACTGCAAGTATATCATTCGTGGCACGGGCGTCGCTCGGGCGCCCTGTTCATCGCTGTCGCCGGTCGCACCATCCGCTGCGGCTCTGGCCAAAGGCTTTGCGCTTGTGGGTGATCTCACGGCGGAAAGTAGATACAGATCAGGAGCCGTATCTACAAAGGCGATATCGGATGACAAATACGCGGCGGTTTTATCATGGGAATAATACGAGGACGACGTAGCACGGTGCAGCGACCAAACCCACGAAAGACAACCGCCGTGCAATAGTATATCACAACTTCTCGGTGTGCAATGGCAACTTTTCTTTCAGCCGAATGGCGCTTTCTGGTGATGCTCAATTATGAAATTGATCCCGATATTGTGCGCCCCTATGTTCCCGCTGGTACTGAAATCGACTTCTGGAACAACCGCACCTTTGTGAGCATGGTTGGCTTTTTATTCCTCAATACAAAAGTGTTTGATCTGGCAGCGGTGCCTTTCCATCGCAACTTCGAGGAAGTGAACCTGCGGTTGTATGTGCGCCGCAAAGAGGGGAATGAATGGAAGAGGGGAGTAGTGTTTGTGAAAGAAATTGTCCCGCTAATAGCCATCGCTACCACTGCCCGCGTGCTGTACAATGAGAACTACGTGGCCATGCCAATGCGCCACGCAATTGACAATGAGGGATTGTCTCTTCGCCCGGGTGCAGGAGTGCGCTACGAGTGGAAACACGGCGGGCGCTGGAATTCGCTTTCGGCAACAATACAAGGAGAACCTGCGCTGCCGGTTCCCGGATCGCAGGAAGAATTTATTACAGAACACTACTGGGGCTATACGGCTCAGCGGGATGGCAGCACAGTGGAATACAAGGTAGAGCATCCGCAATGGCGCGCGTGGCAAGTGGAATCTTCTTCATTGGACTGCGACGCAGCCGCGCTCTACGGCTCGGAATTCGCTGATATTATCAGGAAAAAGCCCTCTACTGCTTTTGTCGCCGAGGGTTCGCGGTCGGTTGTGCAAGGAGGCAAGAGGCTCCCCGACACAATCAGAATGTAAATTTCACATTCGTTGTCTTCGAGCGGTCGATGCTTATCGTCTTTTTCTGCGTTGTATAGTCTTTTCGGCGTACTAACACCGTCACTGTGTCCACGACGCTAAACTGTTCGATCACAGCACCGAAATCATCAATCAGGTTGGCAGTAGAGTCGCGCGGGATATATCTGTAGTCGATAAAAAATCTGCCCGTACTATCGCTCACGGCAAATGCTGTTGAGTTCTCCGAGTTCACAAGCAGGGGCGTTGTTTTCACCTGTCCGCCTACATCTATGAGCACAGTGTACCAGCCATTGCGAATACTCCGCGCACTATCTGGATGTTGCTTCAGATCCCATGACACAGTATGTTCGCCAGCCGTAACCACAGAGTTCATAGGAGAAGCCGCCGTAATGCCAATCAGCGGATCGAGCACTCTTACATTAACAAATGTATTGGAAGTGGGCGCCGAGAAATACAGTGTTGCCTGTGTTGATGCCGGATTGGGAAATACAAACTGATCGATCACAGCAGGAACACCTATGGAAGTAGTGTGGAACAACAGTACAACCTCTGCACTGTCGAGCGGTTTACCATCGCTTTTTACAATTGACCCATTGAGTTGCGCTTTCTGTGTATCCGGGCTGGTCGTAGGCTCATCTTCCCCGCAGCTCTGCACAAGGAAGGCTATAAACACAACCGGAATTGCTATGTGAAGTAATGTACGTGCACTCATTAGTGAATAATAGAAAAGGGGCGAACGGATGTACCTGATTCGGTTTCGACCATCAGGAAATACACACCAGTTGCAATTGCCGAACCATCGACGGGAATGTTCACGGAACCAGCTTCTACATGCTCGGCTGTGCGATAGACCACATGGCCGGTAGCATCTACGAGCGACACCGCAACCGTTCCCGGGCGGGTGGCTTCGAAAGAAACAACAGTATATCCAGATGCTGGATTGGGATACACAGCAATTTTTGTATCGCCGGTTGTAGGCAGTTCTATTGATGTTGTAGCGCCAAGCGGCACCATGGCACCGCTGCGGCGAATACCCACAGGGCGCTCGATATCAAAGCTAAACTCTGTTTCTTCGGTAAGCGGCTCGACAGCGAGGTAGATCACAGAACCTTCGAGCGAAACTTCTTGGCCGGGGTTGAAATTGCCCACAGCAAACTGCGCCGACTGATGTGCATTGTCGATTTTCGTAAAAAATCCTTCGCCCGAGCCGAACGCTTCTCCGCGCTGAAAGCCAAGAACATTGAACTTGCCAGCTAGATGTTTCCACGAAATAGTGGCGGCTGCTCCGAGTAGCGGCTGCGGTGAACTCAGCGTGACAGGCACGAGCTGCGATGTAGGCGAAAGTACGGCCTCTTCTGTGCCAGAAGGTCGCGACGACATTACATCCCCATCGCTGCCATGAAACTTCATATGTGTTTTGGAGAAGTTGGCATACACAACAAGCATATCGTTGATGTCTACCTTCCCACTGCCATCGGCATCGGCATATGTTACGCGCACACTGTCCCATGCCAATGCGGTCTGGGGAGCCCATGCGGTACTGGCGGGTTTGCGGGAAAAGCCGCGAATGCGTCCATCTGCTCCACCATCGTCGAAAAACAGACCGATAATCGAAATATCGCGTGTGTCCACAATCCCGTTGTTGTCGGCATCGCCCGGCCAGATATCCAGAAAGCCGTGGATATTATACACCACCGGCACACCAGCGAGCTTGATAATAGAGCCATCAGCCACTGCCTCGGTATTGATAAAGGAGAACACCGTGTTGGTATTGTGCTGCGCGTCGGGTGTTGTAATAAAGTCCAAGCGCACAACGATAGGATCGTTCACACCGCCGCCGCCAGCGGGCTGCCCTGAAAGCGCACCAATATTAATACTTCCTGCGCCAGATATTCGGTTGGACTTATCGAGCACAAGCAAGCCATTAGAGCCAAAGCTACCGCCGGAGTACCCCGAGAGCTGAATGCTGCCCGCATTGTTGTACCGCAGTTCAAACGACACTGCTGTTACATTGTTGATACCTTCCAGTGCAATTTCTACACTAAAGGGAAGGGTAGCCGTCACAAAATGCGATTTCTCCGGCTGGGCATCCACACGGCTGATGCGAATAACCTGAGCCTGAGCCGTTGCGGCACCGGCGAAGACAAGACAAAAAAGAGTAGTAAGTATGCGCTTCATGGCTCTGTCCGGTAAAGTTGAGGACACATCTGTGAGAGTTATTATCCGTTGGGACACCCACAAATCAGGCTCTAAACTACGCCTCTCGACCGAGAGGAACAAGGGGATTTTTCAGCAAGCGTCGCAGCCCGCAGCAAATGCTACCGGCGGCACATCACTATCAAAAAAAATGCCGCAGGAGAAAAATTCTCCGGCGGCATTACATTGTGTACGGCATGTTGCTACTCTCCTGCGCCCGGCAGGTTGTTCAGCAGGCCGCGTCCGGTCTTATTGAGTTTGTCCTGCTCTTTGAGCTCGTCCAGCACAGCATCGAGAATACCGTTGACAAACGTACCGCTCTTATCGGTCGAATACCGTTTTACGATTTCGATAGCTTCATTAATCGTAACTTTAGGCGGTATCTCCGGAAAGCTAAGAAGCTCTGCAATGGCAATACGCATGACAATACGATCTACATGTGCGATGCGATCCAGCTCCCAGTTCTGCGAAAAGCGCTTTATCAGCTCGTCGGCGTAGTCCTGATGGAGCCTTGTCTTGCGAATAAGGTCCTTGGCAAACTCGATATCGTCGGACTCCCACTGAATCTCGGGATCCGCTTCCAGTTCGTCGATCTCTTTACGAGAGAGCAAGCGCCCTGGCGATTCCACCTCTTCGAGGCGAAATTCAAAGGGAAATATCTTGTCGAAGATTTCATGCCAGTCCACGCCAGACACATTTTGCGCTGCGAGAATCTGCATCACCTTCTCCCGCACAATACGGCGGGTCCCCTTGATCTTTTTTGCATTGTTCTGGTTGCTCATCTACATTCACCCTTACGGTACAACCTGTTGAGCATTAGAACCGAGCTATAGTCGGCGTACCGACATGATATTTCTTTACACGGCGGACACTTTCGATGCGTTCTTCGGCAATGGCATTCGATGCTTCGTGGGGCAGGATGCCGCCAGCCTGAGCCTTTTTGAAGATTGCCAGTAGGATATCGTAAATTCCTGCGGCTTTTATAAGCACGCGGTCGCGGTCGTAGCCATCAATTTCAGAAGCCACGTTCATCAGACCACCTGCGTTGATCACATAGTCCGGAGCGTACAAGATATCTCTATCTGCAAGCACCTGTGCGTGAACTTCCTCTTTTGCGAGCTGGTTGTTAGCACCACCTGCCACAATCGAGCACTTTAGCTGCGGAATAGTATCGTCGTTGAGAATTGCGCCTAAAGCCGACGGCGAGAAAATGTCGCAGTCAACGCTGTAAATTTCTTCGGGCTTTACATATTGTGCACCCGTTTCTCCGCATACGCGGCGTGCTTTTTCTTCATAGATATCCGTAACGAACAGGTTCGCACCCTCTTTTGCCAGATGAGCAGCTACGTGCTGCGCTACATTACCAGCGCCCTGGATCGCTACTTTTTTGCCCGCGAGCGAGTCGCTGCCATAGCGGAATTTTGCACATGCTTTGATGCCATTGTACACGCCGTATGCTGTAAAAGGCGAGGGATCGCCGCTGCCGCCGCGCCCTGCTACGCCCGTTACATACTTTGTCTCCATATTGATCCACTCCATATCCTGCACCGATGTTCCCACGTCTTCGGCGGTGATATAGCGCCCACCTATGCCTTCTACAAACCGGCCATAGGTGCGGAAAAGCGCCTCGGTCTTCTGCGTCCTCGGGTCGCCAATCAGAACAGCTTTGCCGCCGCCGAGATTCAGGCCAGCTACTGCCGCCTTGTAGGTCATCCCTCGGGAAAGCCTCAGTACATCCTTCAGCGCGTCCATATCGCTTGCATACATCCACATGCGCGTTCCGCCAAGAGCGGGACCAAGCGTGGTATCGTGTATCCCTATTATGGCGCGAAGGCCTGCTTTTTCATCCGAACAAAAGATTACCTGCTCGTGCTCATTGGATTGAAGAAGATCGAAAATTTCCATAGAGACGTTGGATCAATAAGAGTAGAGAAATATTTCCGCTCCATACGGACACGGCGCACGTCATAGATCGGCAAATTTACAAAAAAGTTTGAGACTGCACAGGATTTTTGTGGTGCCACATATTGTTGTTTTTCCGGCTCGTAGATAGCTCTCGCAAGGGTGGCATGGCCAGCAGTTCAGAAGTATAGGCACGGGCGTCGTCGCGGCGCCCGCCCGTTCGCTGTCACCGGTCGCACATCTGCCGCGTGGTTGGCCTGCCGCTAATCGCTTGTAGAAGAAGCGTACTACCCATCCACACAAACAGCGTATTCGCAACGCTGCACAACAGCTATCCGTGTCGCTGCCTTCGGCGGATGGGGTAGCACACCACGCGGCGGCTGTGCGCGCGGTGCAGCGACGCACCACATGGCCAGAGGCAGAAGCGCCCACACAATGCCTATGATAGCGAGTGCATTCCATCCGCCACAACTGGTTTTAAAAAGACAAAGGCGGCTCCGAAGAGTCGCCTTTGCAAGTTGCAGTTTTGTATTATCTCCTGCTGCCAAACAGACGCAGCAAGAACAGGAACAAATTGATAAAATCCAGATAGAGGTTCAACGCGCCTATAATTGCAGCTTTTTTGCCTTCGGCTGTTGCTTCGCTACCCAGCACATACGTTTCTTTCAGTTTCTGTGTATCGTAGGCTGTAAGCCCTGTAAAGATAAGTACACCAATAGCAGAAATAGCAAAGTGCAGCGCGGGGCTTTCCATCAACATATTGACTACCATCGCGATAATAAGACCAATAAGCCCCATCATCAGAAAACTTCCCATCGCCGAAAGATCGCGCTTTGTAGCCCAGCCATACACACTCATCGCAGCAAATGTTCCGGCAGTGACAAAAAATGTCGTGACAATAGATTGGGGCTCATAGATAATAAAGATCGACGACATCATCAGCCCTACAAGAGCCGAATAGAATAAAAACAGACCAGAAGCTACCACCGGACTCAGTCGGTTGATCATCCCCGAAATTGCAAAGACTACAGCAACCGGCGCCAGAATAACAACCCAGCGCAGCAGTGTATTGCTCCAGATTGCAGTCATCAGCTCTATCGAAGACGCTGCGAGAAGTGCGGTTATGCCTGTCATAAGCAGGCCGCCTACCATCCACGCGTAGACTTTGAGCAAAAACTCTCTTTGTGCCTGTGCAATCGCCTCTGCGGGGAGGGCGTTTACTTGAAATTGGTTGTCGGACATGAGATGTACTCCTTTTAGATAATTAGCACCTGTGATAACGTAAAAGTGAATTGTGCATTTTGAAAGATGATTGGCTGGTGCCAGCATTCCTACAGCGCCCGCTGGATGGAGAAATCTGCAAAATCCAACATCGCTGTTTTAGCAGGAGAATCGGGGAATCTCGCCAGTTTACCTTTAGCTTCGTCTACCAATTCTTGAGCTTTGCGCTCGGCGTAGTCCAGCCCTCCATGCTGTTGCACAAAGTTCAGGACTGCGCGCACATCGTTTTTATCGGGCTTACCTTTAATGAGCTTCAGGATGGCTTTCGATTCTTTTTTCGGCGCCACTGAGAACGAATGGATAAGCGGAAGCGTGAGCTTCTTTTCCTTTACATCATTACCCACCGGCTTGCCGATCATGCTGCCACGGCTCACGTAGTCGAAAATATCATCGCGAATCTGGAACGCCAGACCTACGAGCTCGCCATAATCGCGCAGGGCAGCGCGGTCGTCGGCATTATCGGAGGCGCTATAGCCACCAATCTCGCAGCAGGTAGAAATCAGCGACGCCGTTTTATCGGAAATAATGCGAAAATAGGTAGCTTCGTCGATATCGAGCAGGCGCGACTTCTGTATCTGGAGCAGTTCGCCTTCGCTCATTCGGCGCACAGCGTGGCTTGTAATACGCAAAAATTCAAATTCTTCGTGTTCTACTGCCACAAGTAGTCCGCGCGAAAGCAGATAGTCGCCCACGAGCACGGCAATTTTGTTTTTCCACACAGCATTGATCGACGCCATACCACGCCGTTCGGCGGCTTGGTCGACCACATCATCGTGGACAAGAGCGGCAGTGTGGAGCAGCTCTACCATGGTAGCGCCGATATAGGTACGGTTGTTCACGCCACCGCATATTTCGGCGCTGAGCAGCACGAGCATGGGGCGCAAGCGCTTACCACGCTGCCGTATCATATATTTCACCACCGTGTCCAGCAGCATCATATTAGACTTCATCTGCTTTTTGAACACATCGCTAAACGCGTCCATATACACGGCTACGGGCTTGCTGATCTCATTAATATCCATCAGAACTTCGGAAGAGCGTTGGTCAGGCTTTTTTTTGTGCTTCGGCCTGTTTTTTCAACGCGAATTGAGAAATGACAATACTGATTTCATAGAGCACCCACAGCGGAATCGCGAAGATTAGCTGGTTGACGGGGTCTGGACTGGGCGTGAGCACTGCGGCAACGATAAGGCTTACAATAATCGCATGGCGTCTGTATTTACGCATCAGCTTCGGCGTTACCATACCTACTCTTGTAAGTACATAGGTAATCATAGGCAGCTCAAAGATCAGACCCGCCGCCAGCAGTGTTGTGGTCATAAAACCAAAATACTCATTGACGTCGAAGTTGTTTTCTATAGCCTTGGAGCCAAAGCCTGCGGCAAAGGAGAGCATGCCGGGTATCATAACAAAATAGGCAAAAGCCACACCTGTAGCAAAACACAGCGAGGTAAAGAAGGTAATCCGCCGAGCCCACGACTGCTCGTGTTCGTACAGCCCCGGCGCTACAAACAGCCAAAGCTGGTACAGCGTGAACGGGAACGAAATAATAATACCTATAACAAAGCTGAGCTTGAAATACAGAAAAGCCTGGCCAAATGGACGGAGGTTTTGCAGCTTCAGGTTGAACATGGTAGCAGGCTTCAGCAGCACCTCGTCCATCAGCGTACCGATAAAAATCCCAGAGATAATACATCCGAGCACAAGGCCAACTGCTGCCCACAACAGCCGTTTACGTAGCTCTTCGAGATGGTCAAAAAAGCCCATCTCTCCTCGTGGCTCTTCGCTGCTTTGTTCTTCAGGGCTTTGCGTACTGTGTTCCGGCATGCGTCGCCTCCTTCATACTACTACCGATAGTTACTACGCGCATAAGAAGCTCTGCAAGACCGCAGAGCCGCGCATATTTCTCGCTGTAGAATTCCGCAAAAACTACGAGCCTGCAAACTTACGAATTCTTCGCGTATCTCCGTTGCATACGATTGGGCAACCGTGCTTCCAGAAGGAAAAACACCCTTTTTCGGCCAAAAAAAGTAGGCATAACAGCAGTAAAACGGGCTAACAATTCCACTAAAAAATGCAAGCAAATTATCTGGGCTAAAAAAAATATAATTCTTGCGTTGTCGTTCAAAATTGACAAAATTTACGTCGTTCTGATAGAATCCCTCTGCATCGACATACCACGCTAGAGTGTAGCCGGACGAGCTGAAACCCCATCAGGTTCGCATGACGATGTTCTGCACGCGTCCGGTCGCAAAGAGCTTGTAAAGCCCGTAAAGTAAGGAAATAGTGTATTATGAATTCGGAATCTATGGATCTGTTTTCTCAACAAGCAGATAAAGATACCGTCAGGGACGTTGTCTCTGTTGGTGATTCGCAGGCGGCTACGTCTGCCAACACCAATCCCGCAGATCTGTGGCATCGCTGTCTGGTTATTATCCGGGACAATGTAACGCCACAGGTGTACAAAACATGGTTCGAGCCTATACAGGCGCTGAACTGGGACGGTATGCAGCTTACAATCCAGGTTCCAAGCCAGTTTTTCTACGAATGGATTGAAGAACACTACTACGCGTTGTTGCAGAAGACCACGCTGCAAATCCTCGGCTCCAGAGCGCGCCTGAAATACCAAGTCGTGGTTGATAAAAGCGAATCGCTGAGCGAAAAGCGCACGATTACTCTGCCTGCGTTCCGCCAGCAGCCCCCGGTAGCGTCGCAAACATCACTGCCGTTTGCTTCGGCGTCGAACGTACCCCAGAATTTCCCTACATTTCTCAATCCGCGCTATACATTCGACAATTTTATTCGCGGTGAGAGCAATCAGCTCGCTACCGCAGCAGGCCATGCCGTAGCGCAAAACCCCGGCGGCACGAAATACAATCCGCTGGTAGTCTATGGCGATACAGGGCTGGGCAAAACCCACCTCGTGCAGGCTATCGGCAATAAAGCGATGCAGACTCACCGCAATCTGCGGGTGATCTATACAAATAGCGAGCGCTTTACGATGGAATACGTGAACGCCATCCAGAATAACAAGGTCAACGAGTTCACGAATTTTTATCGCAGCGTCGATATTCTGATCGTCGACGATATTCAGTTCTTCAGCGCTAAAGAAAAGACCCAGGATAATTTTTTCCATACGTTCAACGCTCTGCACCAAGCAGGGAAGCAGATCATCCTTACAAGCGATAAACCGCCCAAGGAACTGCGCGGTGTGGACGAGCGCCTGATTTCCCGCTTTCAGTGGGGTCTTACAGCCGATATCCAGCCCCCCGACTTTGAAATGCGTATGGCCATCCTACAGCGTAAAGCTGCCGACGAAGGTTCGGATATGCCCGGGGAAGTAATTGAGTACATCGCACGCCACGTTACGTCCAGTGTGCGCGAGCTCGAAGGCTGCCTTATCAGCATTCTCGCAAAAGTATCGCTTGATGAGCGAGAGCTGACCTTAGACCTCGCAAAAGAAGTCGTGAGTGGTATTACCACCGAGCAGCCCAAAAAAGAAATCAGCATTCAGGCGATTCAGGCCAAGGTGTCGGAATTCTATAATGTCTCCGTCGATCTGCTCACTGGCAAAACGAGGAAACACGAGATTGTACTCGCGCGCCAGGTAGCAATGTACCTTTCCAAGCAGCTTACCAACGCTTCGCTGAAAATGATCGGGTCGTATTTCGGCAACCGCGATCATACAACAGTGATCCACTCGTGCCAGATGGTGGAGAATTATCTCGATACCGATCCGGCTATGAAATCTACGATCAACCAGCTCCTGCAACGGCTCGGCATCTCGTCGCTGTAGCACGTCGCAGCTTTGGCACCGGACAATAGTATGCAACATTCCGAACACAGACGGGGCATGCTCGCCGTTCTGGTAGCCGCAGTATTGTGGAGCACAGGCGGGCTGTTTATTAAGCTGTCCGCTATTGATGCACTTACATTGTCCTGCCTGCGCTGTGCCTATGCAGCACTCGTCTTCCTCATAATCTTCCGTAAACGCGTCCTTGTAGTCAATGGCAGAGCACTCGTCAACGCAGCTCTGTACGCTGGGCTCTTGGTAACTTTTGTGTATGCTACGAAGCTCACAACCGCCGCTAATGCTATTTTTCTCCAATTTACAGCTCCTATCTATGTACTGTTGCTGGAGCCTCTGCTGCTCAAAACCCGATTAGAACGCGTAAATGTCATTACTGTGATCGTCTGCTTTTTCGGCATGGGACTGTTTTTCCTCGGCAAGCTCTCTCCCAGCGGCCTTCAGGGCAACCTCTTTGGGCTGGTGTCTGGCGTCCTGTTTGCGGGCTTTTTGCTCGGCCAACGCCGCAATGCACCAGAATATCAGGAGTCGTCCATCTTCTGGGGCAATGTGCTGGGTGCTGTGCTGTGCCTGCCCGCGCTTTTGTCGACCGGGGCAGCTCTTCACAGCGGCGACATTATGATCACCGTGTACCTCGGCGTTGTGCAAATCGGTATTTCTTATGCGATTTTCACCTATGGACTCAAGCGCGTGTTTGCAGTGGAGGGAGCACTTCTCGCCATGATCGAGCCCGTGCTTAACCCTGTGTGGGTATTTCTCGGCTATGGAGAACGCCCGTCGCCGGGAGCAATCGCAGGTGGCATTATTATACTGATAGCTATTGCCGCGCGCACCATTGTTGTAGAGCGTCGCCGGATTGTGCTGCCGAAACCGCAGTGAACTATTGCCGCACATATCTGTACTGATAGCGATTTCTTTAAACACAGAGCCAAAATATGTATATTTGTCTCTTTGATTCCCGGAACTTATCTGATCGTATTATACTATGGCAAAGCAGCGAACCTTTATAGCCACAGCACGGGCCCGCCAGCAATCCCGGGGACCGCAGTGGAACTTCCCGCTCTCCAAAACCAATTTTGTCTATTTCGGCATTGCGATGGCCGTGATCCTTATCGGTTTTGCTCTGATGGCAACAGGTATGAGCAGCCACGAAGCAACAACGCCAGAAAAGTGGGGCAATCCTATGGCACTGACCATTAGCCCGATTCTTCTTGTCATTGGCTTCTGCGTGCTGGTACCCTATGCTATTATGAAGCGGGACAAGACAGAAACTACTCCCTGACCCTGCTGCCAACATCTGCAACTCTTCATACTCTTTCCATTCCGAATGGAGTGCTATGCGCGTCATGAAATTTGGCGGTGCCGTGATGAGAAATCCCGAGGGATTTGCCGCCATGACGTCGATTCTGCGGCAGTATCGCGGTGAACCGCTGCTGGTCGTTGTTTCTGCTTTCTCGACTGTAACACGCGATCTGCGACGCGCCGCAGCTCTGGCCGAACAGGGTGACGAACCCGGTGCGCTCGCTCAAGCCGATCTTATTCTCGCCCAGCACGAAACATTTGCACGCCAGCTTTTGCAGGATACAGCCACGCTCGAAGCACTCTCGATGCTTCTGCGAGAAAGTGGCAAACGCCTGCGCGAATACTTGCGCGGTGTGGCGATTACGCGCGAACTCACTGCCCGTACACTTGATGCCGTACTCGCTTATGGCGAATATTTTTCGGTGCATATCGTAAAACACGTTCTTCAGGAACAGGAATTTACCCCGGCCTTTGTCGATGCCGCCGATATCGTTGTAACCGATGAACGCTATGGCGCTGCTATTCCCAGCCGAGAACGCACCGCTGGCAATGTGGAAGAAAAGCTACTGCCGCATCTGCATCGCGGGCTGATGGTCATTACTCAGGGCTTTGTGGGGCGAAGTACCGCTGGCGAGATTACGACAATGGGTATGGAAAGCTCGAACTTGACAGCCACACTGCTCGGCGAGCTGCTCGGCGCCCGCGAAGTGATTATCTGGACGGATGTGGACGGCGTCCGCAGCGCTGATCCCCGATATGCCGAAGGTACAACAGCAGTGCCGCAACTATCGTATGCACAAGCGTATGCTGCAGCAGCAAATGGTGTGAAACTCCTGCACCCCAATATGATTGAACCTGTGCGACGCGCGGCAATCCCGCTCTTTATCCGCTCGGCGTTTGCGCCAGAACGCAGTGGCACAATGATTACGCGCGCTACCCCGGCAGTAGTGCCGCCAATTCTCTCTCTACGGCGTATTACCGTGCTGCATATCGAGCGCTCACACCCGGACAACTCCTCGCAGCCCGTTCTTCCCGAAACTTTGGTGCGAAATCCGCAAAACGTACTCTCTTTTAGCACACGCCCGGATTCGCTCTGCCTGCTCGCTTTTTGTCCGGTAGCCGACCTGCATCTGCATACTCTTCCCGCCGATGCTTCTCTGCAAACATGGGCTGATTACGCCCTTATTTCGATTATCGGCGAACAGCCCTCGGCAACACTTCTGGCGCTCACGCAGTGCAGCGACCTCTTGCAGTCTATCAGACTACCACTTGTGGAAACTGGTACGCAAGCAGGTGTTGCGCGTATAGCCGTACCGCTCCAACAGGCGGAGCCGCTTTTCCAGCGCCTGCACGATCTGCTGCTTCACAGCAAACCGGAATATCAGGACAACTACTGATCTCTGTGGCATACAATGTGCGCGAACGTTGATCGTACTGTAGCGCAGCTTTCCTTTGCGATTGCTCTCGTGCGCTCCTGCTCGTCAAATCGCCAGGTTTTGGCCGTATCGGATAATTCTTCGGAACGACACAGGCAGGCATTCCGCTGCGTTGGCGAGCATCTGATTGATAGATAGGCGCTTCGGTCTTCGTCCCGGCCTTTGATCTCTGCACTGCGCTGCAATGATCATAAGCTCGTCCGCGCTGTTTTTATGGTGGATGATGCGTAGCAAAATGACGCGTGGCCGGTCGGGCTTCTTCGCAGCGGGTTTGCGACCGGTGACAGCGACGAGACCTCGGGACAGAGACGCCCGTGCCCCGTACTTTTCCTGCTCTCATGGCAGCGCAAATGATTCCGGCGAACAACACTCCTTTTACAACTCATCGGTAGGACTATGGCTGCACGCAACGACTCACACGATTGGGAACAACCCACCGACAGCGAATTGCCTGTGCCTAAAAAGAACGGCTGGCTTTATATTTTTATAGCTTTAGGTACTCTGGCTGTTACGGCATTAATACTGACTACTATTTACCGCGAAATACCCCGGCGCAATGCCATTGTAAAAAGGAGTAAAACGCCCATTACTCGGGCTGTGTACGCGCTCGCCCTTTCGCCCGTCGACTCCGCTACGGCTCACATCTATACCCGAAGAATCGCAGAAAAAATAGGCGCCGACTCGGCTTCCACCAAGATGGTCGTAGGCAGCACGCACGTAGCCCAGCAGTTTGTATCTTTTACTGATTTTAGGCGCTCGATATTCGAAGCATGCGTGAACGCACGCCCGGCAAATCTCCGCATACAGCAGGTACTCACAGCGAATATTGCCAACACAATCGGCGGTGATCAGCTTCCTTCTACACTGTATATTATTGGCGATATTGGCGCCGACAATTTTACCGATGTTCAGAAAAAGCTTGGCGATGCCATAGACGCATTGCAAATACGCGACCAAGTAATCGGCCCGCTCAGCATCGTAAGCTACCCGTCGCCCAGAGCATCTGAAAAGCACAGAGAAATGACAATGCAGTTCCTCGATGCCTTTCGGAAACGCAATATTGATATAGAGACCAAGGATGTATCGCCGCATGCTCAGTAACAAGCGGCGCCAGTGCAGGAGAGGTGAGCGAGAATATTATTTGTCGATAATCACAATTTCTGTGCGGCGATTGAGCTGTCTGCCGAATTCCGTAGCATTGCTCGCAATAGGGCGGCTTTCACCATAACCGACGGTCTTAATTCGGCTGGCGGCTATTCCTTTCTTATTTACTAAATAGTTCTTCACGCTTTCCGACCGCAGTTGCGACAGGCGCAGATTAGCCGCGTCGCTTCCCTTTGCATCTGTATGGCCTTCTACCTGGATTGTCACATTGGGTTTGCGACCCAGGAAGTCGCCTATGCGTTCCAGCTCTTCCACTGTATCGGCGAGATTCGCACTATTGACAGAGTACAGGAGGTTCTCGATAATCAGCTTCCTACCGATTTCAATAATAGGAATAGTTTGCTTTACGAGCTGTACCTTTTTGCTGTCTACAATACCAATCTCAATAGAATCGGGTAGCATTTCCTCATCGGAGCGATAGCGTAGAGCGTAGAGATTCGTAAGCTGGTTGGAAAAATTGTCGAGAATTGTGGCAAATGACTGCTGGAGTTCAAAAATCCCTCCATGAGTTTTCTGCGTAATTTTCTGGTATTCTTCTAATTTCTCGGGCACAATACCGAACACACGCACATCCTTGCTGTTCAGCAAATCAATTGTCGTCTTCGTTGTAAGACCCGTAATGCCATTGCCACCTTGCTCACCTTTCTGATGAAAAGGTGCATCGGTAATCAGCACCACCACGCGGTTGGCAGCGGGGCGGTATTTAAGTCTCGAAGCTTCGGCGAGCGCTTCGAGCGCATTTTCTTTTTCATCCAAGCCACCACTGGCTCGCACAGTAGCAAGCCACTGCATAAAATCAACAACACTACCGGTAGGTTGATAGCTCTTTTCGATCACATCGGAGAACAGAACCAAGCCGAGCTGATAATCTATACCACGCCGCACAAGCGAGCTGGTAAAACTCGAGATATTATTACGCACACCATTGATATACGACTGCATCGAGCCAGTAACATCAATGACAAATACAAAATCCACGAAAACGCGCTCGTTCACCGTAATCTTCTGCACAGAAATCACGCGCTTTTCACGTCCGTTCTCAATCACGCTCACATCCTCTGCACGCAGAGTATCCAGGGGCAAGCCCTGCCGATTAAAGGCTTCTACAATGACATTTACCTCGGGAAAGCGCGACACATCTACATTGCGGATAGTAAGAGAAAGGTCTTGCCGGGCAGATCGAACCTCGGCTTCGTCCAAGAGCTTACGGCGCTCAAGAGAATCTTTGGATGTCGATAGCTGGCTAGCCGACTGGGCAAAAAGAACAGCAGGAAAAAAGCAGCAGAGAAGTATCGTTACGACAGAAGACACAATATCGTTCCCGTTTTAAATAACATGATTTTCTCAACCACTCGTAGTCGCCGCAGGGGGACGCCGACAAGTTCGGTGATTGCTCACCAGTGCGAGCACATCCAGCTCAAAGAAAAACTGGCCGTTTTGTTCAGAATGGCAAAAATACAAAGAAAAAAACCCCCGACAAACACATGGTGAATGCACGGGGGTTGTTTTTCCAACTATCATACGATTAGATCGTAAGGCGCAGAATGGGAGAAATCATAAAGAAGTTACGCACTTCATACGGTCTCGCATGACGCAGCGGTGTTGCATATTTCCCTTCCAGGTACAGCCATTGGCCGAGCAGAGGAATATATGCACGTCCGAGCAGGATTTGGTTAGAGTACTGCAAGCTGACACCAAAGGGCCACACAGCTTGGCTTCTATACTCTGCTTTGAGGTACATCCAGTCGCCAACTTCTGCTGGCTTAAATGTGTTCAGGCCTTCGACACCGTTCATGGTCATAAATATCAATCCCGGATCGCCTGTTTTTTCATACAGCATAGCCTCGCGAACTTCAGCATAGCTCACCCCTACATCAAAGCGGAAGTAGTTTTCGGGCGTAGAGGGGTTAAGCCACCAGTGATAGAACAATGTCGCCTGGCCGGTCGAGCGCAGCACAGGTACCACACGATCACTCACAGGAAAGGATATATCTTCGCGAACGGGGTTCAGCGCACCAGCAGCCACACCATAGGAAGCGTAGGATTCTTCGTCCACTTGCGTACCATCAAGCCCTTGGAAAGGAAGCTCCAAGTTGGCGCTCACACCAAACTGCGGATGGAACGGCATGTGAAAGTCGAGTCCTGCCACAAATTTACCGCCCGGCCCAGTGTTCAGTCTGCGCGAGGGGATAAATTCAAACAGCGTTTTCTGGTCTTCCAATCCGCTCTTAAGACGATAGCCACCACCCAAACGCGCATTCAGCAAGTAGGGAATAGCTCGCCGTGTGGATTCATCGGCGTTTTCGTACAGCGGGCGTTGCAGCACCACCTTTGCTTCGCCAGCAGACCAGAAGTGGTATCCCACTTCATCGGTGCCGAGAATAGAACGCACCCAGAACCCGGACTTGCCAATTTTCACTTTTTGCTCGAAAATCGACAAGGAAATCGAATGATCGACATCTGTGGGTTCGAGAAAGTTTGTGATTTCGCGCGCCTGCACCGGCGAAAGCGGAATTTCGGGGGGAATTTCCACAAAGCAATAGGTCCGGCTACCGTCCATAGTCGTCAGCCCTTTTTCCGGACCACTATAAATGACACCACCGCTGATCACTTCGGCAAGGCGATCCATATTAGCATCGATATCCGAGGCGACCATGCTTTGGGAGCCCGACTCAATAAGAAGCAGGGTGTACGGTTCATAGGGATCGGCACTAGACTTCGGCGCTGCCGTTACGACGATGCTTTGTTTATCCAAGCTATCCTTCGGATAGCCGAACAACAGAAATGTCTGATACACTTTCGCCTGGATATCTGGCTCGCAGATTCTCCAGCGTGGAAAGTATCGCACAATATTAGTATCAATGGTTTTCAGAGAACGTAGCAGCTCCTGGCGATCGGTAGTCTGCGCCTGTGCCGACTCACCGCTCATAAAGCAGGCTGCTGCAAAAAGAGCAAGAGATGTTAATGTCTTCTTCATGACGGTATATTCGCTTAATATTCTGGGAAAAATCTGGGAATCACCTCAACCGACTGTCAACGCCCATAAGCTCCGTGCCGATCAGAAGTTCCAGATCACACGGGCTGACGGAATAAAGACATTAGAATTTTCCCACAGATGTGCATCGCGGAAAGCAGGAGCAAATGCTTTGCCATCCAGCCGTACTGCCAATGTGGACACGATAGGAATTTGCAGCCAGATATTACCCGAGATAGCTTCGTCGAAGTATTGCAGTGCAAATCCATAAGGAGTAGGCGTGTTGATGGTCATGTATTCGATACGACCGGAGATACCGCCAATTGTTTCGCTTTTGCGTTTGGTAAAGACACCTTGCTGGCCCACTGCCAAACCGTCTTCTTCAACAACATCAAGCTGGTTGTACCAGGTCTCCACACTGTACACCGAGCCACCGATACCAAAGCGGAACATATAGTCCTTATCTACGGCAATAGCAAAGGTGTAATGTAACTGAGCATTAAAGCGAACGAGGTAGTCGTTTGTCAGGGAGTCAAATGCGCTACCAAGATCGGGCTCGGCCACCCTGTTTTTGTAGGAAGCAGGCTCTGCATCATTGAATACATAGCCGAAATTGGCGTGGAATATACCACTGCTCGGAATAATTTTGATGGGGAAGTTAAACGCACCGTTGATACCAAAGCCCGCATGTGTAAGCTGGCGGGTTTGTCCAAACGATTCGGCCAGCGACGCCCAGCCACTTGTGGGCAGAATCACGCCGAGCTTTGCGTTTTGCCAAATAGCATTCAGCGCCAAGCGCTCGCTCCACAGCGAAGGATAGTTGATCTCGTCGAGCCCATAACGAAGCTCTACGCCATACTTGGGAAGATCTACATTATACACGTCGGTAGGCGCTTCCGCCGCTGCCGCTGCAGCATCAGCCACTGCAGCACTGTCGCCACCCGTTACAGCAGGATCTTCTGCAACAGGCTCTTCTGCATAAGCAGCCAGATAAGCAGGCTCGTACCGGCGATAGCTGATAAGATCGTAGCTTACAATCACTTCGTGCGGGTAATTGTACTGCATCGGCTGGCCTTCAGAGATACGCACAAACTGCTGGATGTCGCCGCTTGTGATATCCGACTCGTCGACGACGAGTGATTGCGTAAGGCCGAATTCGCGGGGAACGAGTGTTGTCAGAACATCGGTAAGCCCCTGAGCATCAGCCGTTACGTTCTTTACTGCGCCCTGTACAATTGCCGTGTGGATATAGTCGTACATGTTGTTTGCCCCATAGGTCGCTGCCAGCGAATAGGCGCGGAGCTCGTCTATGGTGTAAATATCGGAATCTGTAACAACATTGAGGTTCTGCGAAATATTCGGATTGCCCTTTGTTGTTGCAATGAGAGCGATAATAGTTCCCACTTCGCCACGCGGAGCTCGTGTCGTGACGATATACACGTCTTCAATCCTCGGACCGCGGTCAGCCGTAAGTTTTTTTACTTCCGCGCGCACAGCAGCTTCGATATCAGGCGTAATTACAAGACCGGCATTATTCTGGAGATCGCGGATAACACGCACTTCATTGCGCAGTTTTTGGACTGTTTGCCGTATCCGTACTTGAACCGCAGGCTCCAATTTGGCCATTGGGTCTTCGCCTGTATCCGTTGCGTCTTTTGTATCAGTTTTCAGGATATTGCGGACGGCTGCAAGGTTGGGATTTTCGAGCTGGTACAAGGTTATGTTGCCGTACCTGTAGTTTTTGAAGCGCTTGAGTATCTGCTCGATTTCATTGCGCCCCTGTGCCGAGGCATCGGCGGGCTTGAGGGCAATACCGGTAGAGACCAGCAGGAGTGCCGCCGCAGAATGGGCAAGGACACGCGTCCACCGTTTGCGAAAAAGTTCTGTTTTCATTGATGCACAACTCGATGATGTTTATAAGGAACTTTTGTTTCTACTGTTCTGCGCCGGGAGATTATGGCCGGGGACTCTCCTCAGTTCGGCATTTATGCGCTTGTACTATGTTCAAAACAAGGGTTTTGAATATACGTATTAAAATGCGTTTTACATAGTCCTAAAATTGTCCCCGACAGGCTCCGTTTTACCACACACTATTCGCGTTGAAGGACACGGGAAAGGGAATTGTTCCATAGCAGAGCCGGGGTACACAGCCGGTATCAGTGGAAAAGCGGCAGTCTGTTCGTAGGAAAAAGAAAGGCAGAGACACCTGGCGGTGTCTCTGCCTGTACGTATCAATTACCTCGTGCGGCGGCGCGGCGGCGGCGCGGTCTGACGGCCTCCACCCTGGCGACCACTCGGAGCATCTGTGTCGACCTGACCGTTGAATTTCTCAGCGCTGGTTTCCGACACCTTGCCATTGCTGGGGTTTTTCACCTTGGCGCCGATCGAACCGGTCACTGTCCCAGTAATCGTCGTTTCACCTCTGGGAGGTGCCCCAGTCAACTCAATCACAGCCGTATACCGGCCATCACCCTGGCTGATAATTTCAGAGCCAGCGAGCTCAAATCCCGGCACACTTACTTCGATGCCCGACAGCTCTGGCCCAACTACATCAGCGACAGAGGCTTCTTTACCCATATCGACAATAGCGGGAATGATAGAGATGTCACGCACTTCTACTTTCAATTTCTTGCCACTATGAGCAGATTTTGTAGAAATATTGCTCATATCCCAGAGCGGATCTTCTTGCTTGATCGGCTGGTTGGCAAGCGAGAACAGCTCTACCTCTTCTTCGGTATAGGGCGATATCCATGTTATGCGCAGCGAAGCCGAGTTTGCTGCTGCTGGCAAATCTACACTGGAAGCTAAGCCACGGGCAGCAGGTTTCTGCTGATCCTTGTCTGTCGAGAGATAGGTGCGGAACTGGCCTGCCGGAATTTTACCCGACGACGAAGGATCGACATCCAATCTCAATGTATTACCATAGTACAGGTAGTTCATTTTCGACACTACAGCCTTTCTGCTGTCCTCGTTCAGTGCTGTCGGGAATACTTCAAGCACGCTCTGTTCGGTTTTCACTTTGCCGGAGTTGCGTTGTGTCACCTCGATAGTGTATTTACCCGGATCGAGTGAACGCTGTGCAATAGCGCGATAGGTGCGTTTTGCACCACGGCCACCTGCACCACCTGCATCGGCTGTCTGGTCTACGGCCTGAATGGTAAGCGGAATAGAGCCGCTTGCCGTCACAATACGGCCTTCAGGCGGATTGTTGCCCATGTACGGACCAGCAGTAAAGGTAAACGTCGGACGCAGTTTATCGAAGTAGTACACCGGCGGCGGAAGTTCAACATACGGGTCGGCGATGTTCACTGTGGGCTTAATTACCCGGATATCCACCTCGATGCTACCACGGTTCTGCTGGAATGCTTCCGATTTACCGGGAGCCAGCAGGAAAGAGATATAGCGGTAAAGATCCAACTGCGAAAGCAGATTGCTCTCGCCGGTATTGGTAATTTCGCCACTGGCAACGCGGTTGCGTACCTGCTCAAGCTGTTCGTCGAACTGCACAGCAGTAATAACGTCTTTGGAAAGGTCGTCTGCCGAGGGTAGCCCCATACCTTCGAGCTTGCGCTCAAGCTCTTTTTTCACTGTGCGAAGGTCTTTCACTTTGAGCTGCACCGTACCGATATTCACTTTTGCATCGTCGGGAATTTCGGTGACATCGCCACCTACACCGAGAATTCGGTTGGTTTTTGATGCAAAGCGCAATTTATACCATCCCGGCTTCGTCGGCGCCTGGAAGCGCACAACAAAGGCGCGTTTTTTGACCTTGTTGTTGTTCTTCAATGCGACCTTTTGCGTGTAGTCCGCTGAATAGCGGAACACACTGTCGGCAGAGATTGCGTCTGCTGGCGCATAGGGCTGCAGAGCTCCAATGCTTCGCGTGTAGTCCTCGTACACAGGGGTACGCCAGTCGGTTGTCGACTTCACATTGAGAGCGAGTTCACGGAGCATCTCAAGACGCCACACATTGCCATCGGCTTCGTCGCCCACCATCTGGCCCTCGCTGGTCAGCTCTACATTGCGCATGCTGTCGCCGGGAGGGAAATAGGGAGCGCCTTCCGGGTTCTCACTCGGATGGTAGAATACTTGGTATTCGAGCTGCTGCACATTAGCGAGCTTGATCAGGTTGCTAATTTTCTCATTAGCATCCTCGGCGCTTTTGTCTACCTTGTCGGTACCAAACACGTCGGTAACACCTACTTCGATAAAGTAGGTACGATCCTGCTTGATCTTTGGACCAGTAGGATCACTACCAGCTCCTGGCTCCTGCAACGTAATTTCATCTTTCGATTGCGTGCTTATACCTTCGGTTCCAGCACCGGTCTGAAGCTGCGAGAGAATACTCTCGACTATCCGCATCGACTCTTTCTGTTTCTGGATAAGGTGCTCTTCGGCCTCATCCCGTTCCACGATGATAATGAGAAGCTCAAGAATCACCGCGAGGTAGAGAACAAAGTAAACCTTACCTGCACCACCTTTAGACATAGTGACGTACTCCGGAATTAAACTAAAAAACTATAATTTGGAAATCGAAGGTAGAGATGTTTCAATAGAAACCTTAGGATATACCACTGCACTACTGTACTGCGATCTTGAGAACAGGCACTCATGGACGGAGAGGAATCGCAGTGCTTATAATATACAAGAAAAGAAGGAACAACGAAATACCACAGTTTTTCCCCGGGACGAAAAGGGGAGAGATAGCTGCTGCCATCGCTCCCCTTTTTTTCAGCATAGAAGCTTATTTGCTCGCTTCGTCTGCAACTTTGACAACCTGTACTTCTTGTGCTTTTTCTGTGCTCGTCGTTTTTACCGACGCTTTTTTAGTAGCACAGCAGCTTCCGCCAGAGGCCGACGCTTTTGTTGCACAAGCTTTTGCATCCTTTGTAGAACACGATTTAGCATCGCCAGTGCCCTCTGTGCTTACAGTCTTGGCATCGGTCGATGTTTGTGTTGTCGAAGCTTTGGCTTTTTTGGATGAGCAGCCATCGCCACAAGCAGCCGCAGTCGTGACTGTTGCTGCAAGGCATAAAGCTACTGCTGCGAGAAAATGTTGTATCTTCATAATACATACTCCCAAAAGGTACTGTGGAAAACAATGGGCGACAATACTATCAACTTTTTTGGTAAGAATCAAGTGTAAAAATGTCTGTCGGCACCTCTCTTCCCGCTTTCCTGTTCTTTCTCAACAGCCAATTCGCCGAGCGCTACGGTATTCAACGCACGATAATGGCCGGTATTGTTTTGCGGACAGATTGCAATGCAGACAAGAGTATTTCGAAAAATGCCCGGTAAATGATAAATTGTTGCGGTTCTGTGCGCCCCGCTCCGATCATAGAACTATCTCGAAGCTGTATAGCACAAAAAGTACGGGCACGGGTTTAGCTCGTTGATCATAAAAACGAGGTCGCCGGTCGCAGCATCGGTTGTAGGTTGGCAGCCAGAAGAGGCAACTTGCGACGGCGCCATCGCAACGGCGGTTGGGGCTGAACAACGGCGCGGCGGGTGTGCAACGCGGTGCAACGACAAAGCACAAGGGCGAAGACCGAAGCGCAAAGATCAGCCTTGGAGTTGAGCGGTCGCTATCTTTCGAATGATGCTCTTACCGGCTGAACCGGGTAATAAAAAGAACTGAGTTTCACACTATCTATAAATAGAACGATGAAAGCTCCTTTTCCTCCTGCGATTTCCCGCAGCATTACAACAATAGCGCGATTAGTTATCGGCATTGTTTTTATTACGGCGTCGCTCGACAAGATCTTCGCCCCCGATCCTTTTGCCCATAGTATCATAAACTACGACATGGTGCCATTTGAGTTAGTAAACCTGATGGCGATTGTGCTACCGTGGGTAGAACTGCTTACAGGTACGGCGCTCGTGCTCGGCATTTGGGTACGCACGGGAGCAGCTCTTTCCGGCGCGTTGCTGGTAATGTTTATCGGCGCAGTATCGGCAGCCATGATACAGGGTCTGAATATCAATTGCGGGTGCTTTTCGCAAACTGGCGACGGCACCAAAGTAGGCTGGCCAAAAGTGCTTGAGAACACTGGAATGACGGTACTGGCAGTCTGGATGTATCTATTTCCAGACTCCTACGCGTCGGTAGAGCAATTTTTGTCCTCCCGTTCATCGTCCGAAGGGGTAGAACAGCCGATATGAAATCTTCGCCGCAATCGCCTTCGTTTACAGAATTCCTCGGTACAGCTCCTCTTATTACGGATGGCTCGATAGCCACCGAGCTGGCACGACGCGGCCAGAGCGAAACGCCGCCAGCGTTGTACAACCTCAAGCACCCTGTCTTGGTGGAAACAATCCACCGCGAGTTTGTCAATGCCGGAGCGCGGCTTATTCAGGCCAATACCGAGCATGGAAACCGCATAGCGCTTGAGCGGTACAACCTCGCCGACAAGGTGTATGAAATCAACCGCAAAGGCGTATGGATAGCCCGCTGTGCAGCCCTGCACCGCGCGTATGTAGCTGGCGTCGTAGGGCCGTTGGGCCGCTTTATGGCGCCGCTCGGCAAAATCCAGCCCAGCGACGCGCGCCAAGCATTTATCGACCAGATTATCGCTCTTGTGGACGGCGGAGCCGATGTACTCATGCTAAAATCGTTCATTGACATCGAAGAATTAGAGCTCGCTATTGAAGCGGCACAGTTCGTCGACCCGTCGATCCCGATTATCGCCCAAAAAACATTTCCGGAAGATGGCAGCGTGCTCGCTACATCCTTTCCCAATGACATTGCCCGGCGGCTCGTGGCCAAAGGTGTGCAGGCCATAGGAGCGAACGGCACCGTTGGCCCGCAGCGCATGCTCGATATCGTCCGCTCGTTGCGCATCGACGGCGTACCGCTGGCATCCCAGCCCGACATCGGCATTCCTACATTAGTAGATGGCAAAGCTATTTACAATGCCGACCCCGAATACGTGGCGCGTACCATACGCAAAATTGTGGAGGCTGGAGCGGCTATTATCGGCGCAGACGGCGGTGCCACGGTAGAGCATATCCGCGCTATTGCCGCAGCAGTACAGGACGTGACCATTGGCAGTGCGCCCATCGTTGTAAAGAAGGAAAAACCGGCTACAGACACATCGACCGACCAGCAGCAGCAATCGTCTTTTCAGAGTAATCTCGGCAAAAAATTTCTCGCTACCGTAGAGCTCGACATTCCGCGCGGACTCGACCTTTCCAGCGTGATAGAAGGCGCCAGCTACCTGAAAGAGCACGGTATCGACGCAGTTAATATCTCCGATGGCGCACGGGCACGCCTGCGTATGAACGCCCTTACAATTTCGCATCTCGTACAATCGCAGGTGGGCATCGAGACTATCACACACATGGCCTGCCGCGACAGGAATATGGTTGGCCTACAGTCGGATCTGCTGGGTGCTCACGCTCTTGGCGTCCACAATATTCTGGCTGTTACGGGCGATCCTGCCCAGATAGGCGATTATCCCTATGCGACATCGGTGTACGACATCGACTCCATCGGGCTGGTGCGGGCGCTTCATCACCTCAATCGCGGGGGCGACCTCGCAGGCAATCCTATTGGCACGAGCACGAGCTTTTGCATATCCTGTGCTTGCAACCCAGTAGCCGACGACATGGAGCGGGAGATAGACAGATTAGCGCAGAAAGCAGAGGAGGGCGCTCATGTGGTATTTTCGCAGCCAGTCTTTGAGATAGAGACATTAGAGAAATTTTTGAGTAGGATTAAGCACATCAATATTTATTTTATGCTCGGTATTATTCCGCTCCGGTCTATACGCCATGCGGAATTTCTGCACTACGAAGTGCCTGGCATGACGGTTCCGGCTTGGGTTCGCGAACGCATGCGTACAGCCGATACAGGGCCAGACGCATCTATGAACGAGGGAATACGTATCGCCGTTGAATTTCTCCGCGAAGCGCGGGCACACATAGCAGGAGTGTATCTTATGCCGCCATTTAAAAAATATTCAATGGCTGTAGACATCCTGCAACAGATTTAATACATAGTATTTTCTTCACACTATCAGGAGGCAGTATGAGCGATTTTTCCAATCAGCCACAGGGATACGCACCGCCAACAATGGGGTACATGCCACCCCAAGATCCATACGCCCTGCGTGTAGGATTCGGAAAACGGCTGGGGGCTTATGTTCTTGACTTCGTTTTTCTGATCATCATCAGTGTCGTAACTCCTCTTGTTCTGGGGATGCAGCAGCCCCCTCCTTCTGCGGATATGGATCCCAGTATGATGATGGATCTCATAATGTCTGGGATGCAAATGCAACTACCAGCGTACCTGATCATGCTCGCTTACATGCTTGTAGAAGCAGTAACAGGCGCTTCGATTGGCAAACATATACTCAGGATTGTCGTTGCTCACGACGACCGCCAGCAGGGTGCAATCAGCTTGTTCACAGTTCGCTGGGCGATCAAGAACTTGTCCTTCATCATTTTTCTATTAGGAGTGATCATGGGCAGTATGATAGTTGTGTTTATCTCGCTCCTGCCGAGTTTAATATTCTTCATCGGCTGCTTCTTCGCTCTTGGCGAAAAGAAACAGGCATTGCACGACATGCTTGCTAAAACGGCAATTTTCCACAAGACCGACGTCATCTCCGATGATGCTACCGCAGCACAAGTGGCCTAACAGCTTGGCTACACGATAGTATTGATTTCAGGGCCTGCTCGGCAGGCCTTTTCGTTTTCATTACGCACATCAGCCCCGGTTTCCATGCACCGCGAACACATAGAAGAAATTGCTTATAATATCCGCCGGACACGGCAGGCCAAACGCCTCACCTTGCGAATATCGCACAACGGCGAGGTGAGTATTTCCATTCCTCACTACGCATCGCTAAAGCAGGCGCGGTCATTCCTGCACGACAACCTTCCCTATGTACGCGCGCGCTTGAAAGAGGTAGAGCAGCGGCGACACTCTGTGCTCAATAGCATGCAAGAGGTAGAATGTCCTGTAAAGGGCGTGTGGCTACCCGTACAGTTCAGGCAAGACAGCTCCCCTGCCGTGGACATCCGCTCGTCGTCCATTGTTATTTCCTATCCCCGGCAGCAAAGCGAAGTGGACCAGCGCGTAGAGTCGCTGCAGTTCTGGTGTGCAACAACGATAAGCCAAGCGCAAACGGAGCTTCCACAGCGCACGCTCGAGCTTGCAACAACGGTGAAAGAGACAGTAAAGCGAATTACAGTGCGCGACCAAAAATCGCGATGGGGAAGTTGCTCGGCTCGCACCCGCAGTATCAACCTGAACTGGCGTTGTGTGTTGTTTCCCGACGACGTGCGCGACTACCTGATCTACCACGAGTTGGCACACCTGCGCCATGCCAACCATTCGGACGCCTACTGGAGCCTTGTAGAGAAGTGGAACCCTACCTACAGAGAGGCCGAGCAGTGGATATCCACCCACGAACAGCGGCTCATGACCTTTACCCGCGATATTCTTTCGATTGGCAGTTAACATTCTATGGCGTAATTTGTAGTTTTTAAGGCTAAGCTCGCGGCAACACAACGCGCCGTGTATCTTTGGTCGCTTCCCAGCGATCGCAGAAGCAATCGGCACAGAAGATGCACTGCCGAGCCGCCAAGTAGAGCAACCCGGAGCTGATATGAGTAAATCCTATCCTTCCCAGTACTACCGCGACTACCTGCAAATTGGCAAGCTCCTCGATGCCCAGCATCCTGTAAGCGCTGAATACGGTGTGGACGCTCACGACGAATTGCTATTTATTATTACCCATCAGGCTTATGAGCTGTGGTTCAAGCAAATTCTCCACGAGCTGAATTCTATTCGAGCTCTGATGCAGCAGAATCCTATCCCCGAGCACCACGTGGGCACGGCACTGTTCCGAGTGCAGCGCATTAATCGAATATGTGGCCTGATGCTCGACCAGATTTCCGTGCTGGAAACTATGACGCCGCTCGACTTTCTCGATTTCCGAGAATTCCTGACGCCGGCCAGCGGCTTTCAGTCGCTACAGTTCCGCCTTGTGGAAATCACGCTCGGGTTAGAAAATGTGCAGCGCCTCAACATCGGACGCGACCATTTTTACTCGCGATTGGACGAAAACGACCGAAAAACCGTAGAGCAGGCTGAGAAGCAAACATCGCTGTTTTCTCTGGTAGAGCACTGGCTGGAGCGCATGCCGTTTACCGATATGGAGGGATATGCGTTCTGGCAGGAATACAGAAGAACAGTGATCAGCGCACTTGAGGACGACAAAGCGACGCTGAGGCGCAATGCCGACAACGATGAGCAAATTGCACAGCAACTGGCTCAGATCGATGCCACAGAAAGCAGCTTCAACGCGCTCTTCAGCGAAGAAGAATACAACAAACTCCGCGAGCAGAACACCCGCCGCCTCTCGCTGAAAGCAACCCAAGCTGCTCTGTTTGTGTATCTGTACCGCGACTATCCGCTGCTGCAACAGCCATTCCGGTTCCTTGATGCTCTGATCGAAATGGACGAAAATTTTGCGCTCTGGCGCTACCGGCACGCGCTCATGGTGTCGCGGATGATCGGTTCAAAAGTTGGCACAGGTGGCTCAATGGGACATAAATATCTCGTAGAAACAAGCGTGCAGCACCGTGTATTTAAAGAATATGCCGATCTTACATCGTATCTGCTGCCACGCCGCGAAATTCCACCCCTGCCAGAGAATGTGCAGGAACAATTGAAGTTTTCTTTTGAAGCATGATCGTTATCAGTACATTTTGATACAGATTTAAACTTTTAACAATACAACCGCTATGGGAAGAGCATTTGAATTTCGCCGCGCCCGCAAAGAAAAACGCTGGAGCAAAATGTCGAAAGCGTTTACGCGGCTCGGCAAGGAAATAGCCATTGCTGTAAAACAGGGAGGTCCTGAGCCATCGACCAATCCCCGCCTGCGTATGGCTGTCCAGAACGCCAAGGGCGTCAACATGCCCAAGGACAAAATCGAAAACGCTATTAAGCGCGCTTCCTCCAAGGATGAAGCAGACCTCCAGGAAATTGTGTACGAAGGGTATGGCCCCCACGGTATTGCTATTCTGATTGAGTGTGCAACCGACAACCCCACGCGCACAGTAGCAAATATCCGAAGCTATTTTAGCAAGCTCGGCGGCGCTCTTGGCACGTCTGGCTCGCTCGATTTTATGTTTGAACGCAAAGGTGTGTTTAAAATCGCGGCGGAAGGTGTGAACCTCGAAGAGCTCGAACTCGAACTTATCGACTACGGCGCTGAAGATATTTCGGTAGACGATGGCGAAATATTTGTGTACACACAGTTCTCCGACTTCGGCGGTATGCAGAAAGCGCTGGAGGAAAAAAAGCTCGACGTCGTAAGCGCGGAGCTACAGCGCATTCCTACAACGACGACATCGCTGAACGAAGAGCAGGAAGAAGCGGTAATGAACCTCGTTGAGCGCATCGAAGAAGACGACGACGTGCAAGCGGTGTACCACACTATCGGTATCGAAGAAGAATAACCGACCCCACGTGAGTGAGCTAATGATGTGCCCCGGTGTCTGTGCGATGCCGGGGTGTAATTTTCCGCTGACCCCTTTGCACCTTCCTATGCCCCATACTATCTCGACTGCTATCGTGAATATACTTGGGCTATTGCTCGTGTTGCTCGGAGCTCTGCTGCTGAAATTTATTCGCGAGCGCGACAAACAGAGGACACCCCACCCGGATAGTCACCGCCCCGGAGGCACAACCACAAGCACTCGGGTTGTGCTGGCCGATACAACCATGCCTTCGCCAGAGGCGCTGCAATCGGTGCTGCAAGACCTATGGCACATTGTGCCGGAGCACATTGCAACTACGGGTAATAGCAATACACGGATGTACAGCATTCCCCTCGGCAAAGCAAGCGTACTGATCACCATGCGACAAGAGCCGCTGCCGCTCACCGAATTTCAGGGTGTATCTCCTTCTGGATTTCTCTGGGACAGCGCCGCGTCCGACCTACAAAACCACAGTGCTTTTATTGCAGTGGATGTAATGTCGGAGCAGTTATCCACGGCTCTGCGCTACTTGCTGTGCACACATATCACGGCAACAGTTGCGTTGCGCGCCAACGCAGTGGCAGTGCACATACCCGACCAGCAACTGATTTTCCACCCAAATTTTTACATCGAAGCTGCTATCCAAGCCGCCAGCGACGAATATTTCCCCGTGCACCTGTGGGTAGAAGTCGTTATGGTGGCAAATTCCGAGGGTCGTATCAACGCCTATACGAAAGGCTTAGAACACATGGGCAAAAAGGAGCTGGAGCTACACGATTCCGATAGCGAGCCACAAATTATTTCCAACATCCTGATGCACGTAGCCTACTTTAGCATACTTGCCGACGAAGAACTCCAGGATGGACAAGAACTTCCTCTGCCTGAGGATATCCACGTAACTGTGCGCCAGTCGGCCTCCCTTGTCATTGGCAGGAGTAATGTCTACAGAGTGGAATTGTAGTGCCCGCTGCCTGCTTATTTGCACGTTGACCAAGAGCATACTAATTTCGCGTTGTGCTTCAGTTTCAATACTATATGTTCCACTTACCGGCAAACTACCATGAGTGCGCTGCACCTGTTCCACCCTCTGCGCCGGACTGCCGCTACTATCGGTAGGGCGTTCCTCGACATCCTCGCTCCGCGCCATTGCGAGCTATGTAGCCGCGCAATGGATAAAACCTCCAACAAATTTGAGTTTGTCTGCACTCCCTGTGTGGACTCGCTTCTTCCTGCCCCGTATCCAGAAGAAGTGCTCAATCGCCTTGTAGCGCGATTTCCCGGCGACGCTTTGGCACTGAGCCGCGTAGCAGCTCTGTATGCCATGAGCGATACACCACCGCTGTACAAACTGCTGTACGCGCTTAAATACAAAGGGCGTAAACGAATCGGGGAGGAGTTTGGCAGAGAGCTCGGCGAGGTGCTCGTGCTGCTGGGGTTTACCCGATACGACGCTCTTGTACCGGTGCCGATTCACGCGGCAAAATTTCACGAACGAGGCTATAATCAAGCAGAAAACATCGCTATCGGAACGGGCGAACTTCTCCGCGTACCAGTGTACACCGACCTTATTCTTCGCTCGCGGTACACACCTTCACAAACCACACTGAACGCCGAAAAAAGACAGCACAATGTGGGCGGAGCTTTTGCTCCCGGCAATAGAGAAGAAGCAATTCGAGGTGGTAGCTTCCTGCTCATCGACGATGTCCTGACCACGGGCTCCACGCTGAACGCGTGTGCAACCTCCCTGCTCGAACTCGGTGCCCGCCAAGTAGATGCAGCAACGCTGGCAGTAGCATAGTACAGAGGAGCCTCCCCGGGCTCTCCTTTGACGCCTGCATTCCCGACACGACTTTTCATCGACAACCGTCTGTGCAGCCGCACATTTACAGAGGTATTATGTTTCTACTTCCGGTACAGGAACGCATTATCGGGCTGCTACACGGGCAGTTCATCTTTACGCTGAGCGGCAGGATATCTACCACCGCTCCGAGCAGCATTACTACAGCCCTTTCTCTGCCCGAGGTACCGCAAAGAATAGCGCTGAAAACGCTTGTGCTGCACGACCGCGCCCATGTACAGGTAAATGCCTATACACAGAAACAGCACTTTGCGAAAAACCTGCCGCTCGACGATACCGCGCTTGCGGAGCTCGTACAGCTTCTTTTAGAAGAACCGTTTACCCAAGCCCATATCCAAACGCCCGAGGCAGATACTTACGCACGTGCGATTGTGAAGAAACGCATACCGGCACCGTCGATCAGCTTCCGCACAACGCCCCCGTCAAAAAAACAGTGGGAGGTGAGCAAGCACAACAGCGATAAGCACTATCTTGTTACGCCACAAAATTCGCGCGAACTGCTTCATGCGCTCGGTATTACAGGCGACAACGGAGTAGTACGCGCTCCCATGCAAGCCAAGTACCGACAGATCAATCATTTTCTTGCCCTTGCCACACAGCTCGATACCGTGCAGAACAGCAGCTATCTGCACATTGTGGACTGCGGCTGCGGCAAAGCGTACCTGAGCCTGTCGCTGTATCACGTATTGGCTAATCTCATGGGAAAACAAGTAGAGCTTACGGGCATCGACACCAACGCACAGGTAATTGAGTTCTGCAATCGCACAGCGCAGAAGTTAGATTTCGGCAAAGCGGAATTCCGGTGTATGCCAATCTCGGATTTTCGCCCTGAAAAGCCTGTCGACCTTGTTATTGCTCTGCACGCCTGCGATACCGCAACCGACGATGCGCTTGCTCTGGCTGTGCAGTCGGACGCGCGTGCTATTCTCGCTGCCCCATGCTGCCACCATTATGTCAATAGCCGCTTGCGCGTTTCCTCGGCACCTCAGGATGTAGCGGTGCTGCTCCAGGACGGAATCACACGCGAACGCCTTGCCGATCTGCTTACCGATTCGCTGCGACGCGATATTTTGCAGGGCTGTGGCTACGCAGCTTCGCTTATGGAATTTGTGTCGCCAGAGCATACAATGAAAAATATTATGATCCGAGCTGAACGCACAAGCCGCCGTGCCGACACCGACAAACTCCGCCACGTGCGCGAGGAAATACAGCGATGGCACACTGGCCCAAAACTGGCGGAATTGCTGAATATTGATAAGGTAGAGGGGTTCACCGCTGAAGTGGAACAGAGACTAATCGAGTAATTCCCGATGCGGATAGTCGTGGTTCAGTAGGGAATCGTATTTTTTCTATTGATAGTTTCCGTGGCTTCGCGAATTTGCGAAAGAGCGTTTTTTTTCCGACAACCGACCTCTTTGCTATCGAAACAACTATGACAGACCAGACAATTGCCAATCGCATTGCCGAAAAGAGCGGTGTACCCGATCTCGTCGATATTCTCGCGCAAAGCCTAACAGCATCCGAACTGAATTCACTGCTGATAGAAGTATTCCGCAGAAGGGCGAGCGCGACCACGCCCAACAGGCTTTTACACCAGTATGAGCACAACAAGTTCACGGCTCCGGCAGCTTTCAATATGGTGGAATTCATGGCTTTTGAGCTCTCACTTCTGCGCTATGCACAAGATGCCGGTTCTGTGCCCATCGAGCTCTCTCCCGTAAGCCCGCTTGGCACCTGTGCCGCCATAGCTACCGTCGACCAGAACAAGGTAATGTCGGCTCTTCGCGGTACGGAAGTAGTAGCCGATGCCACCAATGTACTGGCGCTCGAAAGCAGTGTAAAAAGGCGGGAGGCGTTGCGCCACAATCCCCGGTCGACAGAGCGGTTCCGATTCTGTACAGTACACAGGCACCTGCGTACACCACCAATTCCAAAACTGCCGGGCTTCAGCCAGCACTTTAGAATATTTTGCCTTACTACTGCCGGGCGCGACGAAGGTAGTTTTGTGTTTGAGCAGGAGACACTGGTGGAGCACATATCGCTGTACATCGGCTTTCTGAAGCAGCTCGGCGTACCGCCAGAATTGTTGCAGATCGTACTAAAATCCCTCCGTGGTACAGAGGACACGCTGTTTGGGAGAGTGCGGGAAGCACTCGCACTACGGCTACCGGGCATACAGATAGAAGAAAAAGCAGCCGAGCAGGACAACGAGCAGTATTATCGCGGTATCAATTTCAAAATTTCGGCAGTGATCGGAGGGGCACACTACGAGCTCGCCGACGGCGGTGTTGTCGACTGGACGCAAAAATTGCTTGGCAACAACAAGGAACGCTTTGTGATAAGCGGAATCGGTACCGAGCGGCTGTTCTCAGCGATGGACACAGCTCGCGCAGTTGTATAGAGTTTGCGGCTGCCCCGGCGTCTTATACCAAGCGGAGAAAGGCCGGACAACACGCGGCGGCACGTGCAGCGCGGTGCGGAGATCGAAGAAGGCCAAAGACAGAAGCGCACTTTCATCAGCGCCCTGCCTTGTGCTCTGAATGCTTTTCCCATGTATCAAGCGCGTGCATAATGGCGTCGACACCCTCGGTAAGGGCTGCGGGACCGGGCTGAAGAATAACAGATGAATGTATTTCGGTCATGAAACCATTGCGAAGAGCGGGTATATCTTGCCAGCCTTCGCGCACGGTGACACGCTCTGGCTTGAACATTTTTCCGCACCACGACGCCAGCATCACATCCGGGCTGCGCCGGACAACCTCCATGGGGTCGGCGAGAATACGGCGCTTAGCATCGGGAAAATGTCGGTTGTCGGCAAAGACATCAATACCACCGCACAATTCTATAAGCTCGCTCACCCAGCAAATACCTGTAATAAGCGGATCGTACCATTCTTCGAAATAGACATGAGGTTTGCGCTTGCGCTCGTTGCCGCGCTGAGCACACTGCTGCAATCGCTGCATTAGCTTGTGGACATACGCATCTGCCTCTGGCGCTCTACCCACAAGCGCGCCAAGCCGTATAATCATCGACAAAATGCCTTCTACAGAGCGGTGATTGAAGCACATCACTTCCACACCCGCACGCACTAATGCCGCGCATATATCGGCTTGAAGGTCCGACCACGCCAGCACCAAATCGGGTTCGAGTGCGAGAATTTTGTCGATATTGGCATCCAAATACGTCGACACCGTCGGCTTTTCCTTTCGAGCGTGTTTTGGCCGCACAGTAAAGCCCGAGACACCGACGATAAGGCTATCGGCACCGAGCTCATACAGCGTTTCGGTTGTTTCTTCCGTTAGACAGATAATGCGCTGGGGCAGGGAAGGAGAAAGGGAAATCATAGAAACCTTGTGTTGTGTCGGGAACTGTGTGTCATTATCTGCGCGTGTACCGATGCTTAATTCCCACAGGAAAATATTCCGGGTGCCCGTGTGCGTACAGCGCCACTTCTGGCAGCGCATAGCTTTCCGGCACATAGTGTGCGTACTCGCTATTAAGGCGGCGCAAATGCACGAGCACAGAACCAGCGATATCATCGCGCAGTTGTTCGTCGCCTTCTTCGCCCGGTGCGAGTTCCACGGCAATTGTCAGGAATGTATTCCCTTGGCGCTCCTGCACCTCCACCACAAATTTACCCGTCACGCGGGCGCTTACTCCTGTCTGCTCAAGTCCGACGGCGATATTTTCGGGATACACATTAGCACCGAAATACGACACCGCGAAGTTCGAGCGACCGAACACAAACACAAAAGGCAGTTCGCGTATCTCGCGGGCTCCTACCGCACGCGCGGCACTCGCAGCATCGAAGCCACGGCGCTCCAGAAAAGAGAGCAGATCGCCATACGGCACAACGCCGCCTGTATCGGCGATATGATAGCGCAGCAGCGGAATGCCATTATCGCCGGAAAAGAGCAGTGTATTGCCACTTGTCTCGAAAAACCGGCTATAGGGATCGAACTGCACCAGAGTGGGCAGCCGTGCTTCACCAAACAGTTCGCGGGCGATATTAGGTTGCCCTGCAAGAAACCTGCGTATAGAAATGCTCAGCGGCGTTTCATTGCCAAGCACACCAGCATCGGCAGTACCGTACAGCGAAGCAACATCGTTTTCCGGCTGGCGAGCGCCGACCCGTTCAGCTACTAGTGTGCGCCATTCCTCGCTGAACACCTCACCAGCGAACACCATTTTTACATTGTAGCTGCTCCACGGCACATCTTGCGCCCGACCGCGATCAACGACATCTTTCAGAAACGGCGGATAGCCAAGCAAGACAGTTTGCTCAAACATCGGAGCGAGGTGCCGCACCACGCGGAATATCTCATCGGGATTATTTCCCGGCGTCACGACTGTAATACGATAGCCTTTCGACGCCAGAGCGCGGCAACAACTGGCTGTAAACATACCGCCCACCCATGTACCTAAGGGAAAACAGATCACAGCAAGCGTGGTACGAGTATCGGCGTAAAAACTGTCGTGGAATACCTGCTCAAAGCGGTAAGAAATTTCTAATTCATCGGCAGGCGAGCGAAGCCAGAACGTAGGTTGCCCGGTAGAACCAGAGGAAACAGCAACCATATCATTTGCCTCTACTTTACCGCCCCGGCAGCGCTCTGGCAGTGCATACCGGTTGATGTAGTTATCCTTTGTCAGCAGCGGCAGCTTGCGAAAATCATCGAAAGTGCGGATATTTTCAGGCTTAATCCAGCGGCTGTGTAAAAATGCTCTATAGGCAGGAACATCTCGGACTGTTGTGTGAAACAGCGCCAGAACAGACTCCTCGGGCGACTGCGCTTGCGGCTGTAGTTTGCTGTCGAGCGATGTATTGAGAAAGCGCTGCCATGAAGAGAGTGTCGCACTATTGCGCGCCATACCTGCGTTCTGCTGTTCGGTCGTGTCCATTATGCCTATATTCCGTTGGTATTGTATGCAAAAAACATAAAGATACGACCGGAGGTTTTTCTGTCCAATGTTTGAGAAGAGCGTAAAGCCATGTAATTTTAATAAAAGGAGATAAACAGTGGCCATAAAGCAGAGCAGAACCAGCAGCGACATCTTTGCACAAACACAGCGGCACGAAGATTTTTTCCTGCGGGTGTACGCGCTTGTGTCTCAAATTCCCTTTGGTATGGTGTCTACCTATGGCCATATTGGCAAAGCGCTCGGCCTGAAATCATCGGCGCGCATGGTAGGATGGGCGCTCAACAGCGTACCCGACCGCACCGATGTACCTTGCCACCGCATAGTAAACCGCAACGGCGAGCTCACTGGAAAGGTTCATTTTGCTACTCCTACGCTCATGCGCGAGCTGTTAGAAGCAGAAGGAGTAGAATTTGTTGGCGAGGCGGTGAACATGAAAAAACACTTGTGGCTGCCGCCAATAGAAAGCGAATAAGATTGGCCGGAGGCCGGAATCGCTTGCCGGTGATCTGCCCTACATCGTGAACAACCCAAAACTTCGGAGGTTCCTGTGGCTACTTATACCGATACAATTGCGCTCTCGCTCAATCGCTGGCAGGCGCTCTACCACACATTGTGCTCGGTGGGTGATCCACAATCCATCTTCAACACTCTCGTACAAGCCTATGCCGAACCACACCGACACTACCACACACAGGCCCATATTGCCGCGTGCTTGGCGCTTTTCGACACTGTACGCCCGCTGTTCTCTCGCCCTGCCGAAGCAGAGTGGGCGCTGTGGCTGCACGATATTATCTACGATACACACGCCCACGACAACGAAGAACAAAGCGCTCTTTTTGCCGCAGACGTGCTTCGCAAAGGCGGCGCCGAGGCGTCTGCCAAGAGTGCTTCCGCGCTCATCCTCGCCACACGCCACACAGCGATTCCGCACGACAACGACACTCGCCTGTTTGTCGACATTGATCTTTCCATACTCGGCAGTCCATCCGAAGTATTCGGCGAATACGAGCGCGCTGTGCGGCGCGAATACGCATGGGTGCCAGAAGAACTGTTCCGGGAAAAGCGGCGGGAAATTCTCGAAGAGTTTCTGCGCAGAGAGCACCTCTATCTCACTGATATTTTTCGCAGGAAGTTCGAGGCGCAAGCGCGGTACAATATTCGGCAATCAATAGACAACCTGCGCCAGTGACGCCATAAATACCCGGAAATAGGGAAGGTAAATCAGACAAACACCGATTGATTGCTCCGGGCAACCAACATAACTTTGCACTTATGCACAACAACTACCGCTGTGCTCCTGTTATCGCTCAATATTCATAATAGTAAAAGGGCAATCATGTTTGATCCTTCTAAAATCGCCCTGTATGTCGAGGGGACATTCGACATTGACAACCCTACAGCCCAGCAGCTCCAGCAGATGGAGACCGCTGCAGACGACCTCGCAAACTCCGGTTTTGGAACCGTGATTCTCGCCTTTCTGCACGTGCACGAAGGCGGGGCGTTTTACTACAACAATATTCCATTCACCGATGTCTACTCTTTCTTGCCAGCGATCATCCAGAGAATCAAGGCCACTGGCAGTGTTAATCGCGTGATAGTGTCGCTCGGGCCATTTGGCTCCGACTACGCTCCCGTAAAAGCCAATACGAGCCAGTTCCAACAGCAATTCCTGCAAATGGCTTCTACGCTCGGGCTCGACGGTATAGACTTCGATCTCGAACAAGACTATGAGGATTATACCGATCTGCTTATTGAGCTAACAAACTGGGCAGCAGAAAACAATCTTACAGTGACCGCAGCACCGTATCAGGAAACTGCGTTCTGGACAACAGTGCTCAAAGGAACAACCACGAATGGCACGAGCAACTTCTCGTGGTGGAATCTGCAAATATACGGTGGTGCAAACTACAGCTCGTGGGTGCAGAGCCTCGATGGTATTGTAAGTTCGCCCGAAAGCTTTCTGGTGCCGGGCTACAGCGTGCAGTACGGTGCAACTCCGCCCAGTATCGAAAATATCCTTCAGGGTCTGCTCACCAGCTACCCTTCGCTCGACGGATGTTTCATCTGGCAATACGAGCTTATCCAGCAGTACAATTACACAGCGGCAGAATTCGCAAGTGCCATCAAAGCAGGTCTCGGAGGCCAGCCCTCCACAGCTTCTGCGGCACAAGGCGCGGAGTCGGCACAAGGCTGATAGGACACTCCACAATTGCAATCACAGCGGGGCAGCCCTTTCCGGCTGCTCTGCTGCATGTATTGCCCATAGAGCCAGCGCGACGATGCGTTGCGAACACCCTCACATTCCATTCATAGCCAGCAGCTTTAACCGGCTTACCACACCAAATCATCCACGGCAGCAGTTGCGCGGGCAAGCGCTTCTTCGGCGGAACTGCCCAGAGCTGTTACATGCCCCATCTTGCGGCCTACTCGCGAATCCTTTTTGCCGTATAAATGCAGGATTGCGGAGTCGTGCCGGAAGAACTCTACCACACTGTCGGGCACACCGGGACCATTGCGCATACCGAGCAGATTTACCATCGCGGCTGCCGGAGCAACAAGGGCGGCGCTCCCCAGAGGAAGACTGCACGCGGCGCGGATGCCGTTCTCAAACTGCGATGTAACACATCCTTCTATGGTGTAATGGCCGGAATTGTGCGGGCGCGGGGCAATTTCATTAAACAAGATTGTACCGTCTTCGCGCAGAAACATCTCCACACCAAACACTCCAACGCCGTCCACTGCTTCTACGGCTGCAAGCGCGATGTCGCAGGCTCGCTGCTGTATAGCTCCATCCACAGGTGCCGGAGCGACCACGCTGTGGCAAATATGCTTTTTCTGGACAGTTTCCACGCATGGGTACACAACGGTTTCGCCACGGCGGTTTCGCGCTACGATGACGGCCAGCTCTTTTGTGAACCGCACAAATTCTTCTGCCATCAGGTCGCGCGGTTCTTCTACCGACCGAAATCGCTTCCACCCCCATATAGCTTCATCAGGCTTGGAGACAGTAGCATTGCCATAACCGTCGTAGCCAAAAGTGCGGGTTTTCAGCACAAAGGGAAAGCCGTAGTCGCGGCCAAACTGCTGCGAATCCTCTACGCTGTTGATTGCCTCAAAGCGCGGCAGGGGAATACCAGCCCGCTGCATTGTCTGCTTCTGGATAAATTTATCCTGCACCAGGCGCACTGTCTCCGGCGAAGGAAACACAGGCCGACGCTCGGCGATCTTTTCGAGAATAGCCGGGTCGATAAATTCATTTTCGAGTGTGACAATATCGCTCGCGTCGATAAAACGCTCCAGCTCGTCGGCATTGCCCCAGCCCAAAGGAAATTCGAGCTTTGTCATAACGCCCGCTGGCGAGTCTTCGCCGTTTTCGATCACAGCTACACGCAGTCCAAGCCGATACGCCGCTTGTGCAAGCATTTTGGCAAGCTGTCCGCCGCCGAGAATTCCCACCGTTACCGGCTCTTGGTTGTGAAACAGGGAAGGAAGCATAGTCTCCACAGGTACGAATAAAACACAAAAGTACGCTTTTTCGGAATTTCTATCACAATGGGGAATGGAGATAAGGCCAAGAGCACCGATACGAGCGCTTCGGCCTTCGCCCTCGCGGTTTGTCTCCGCACCGCGCTGACGTC
>DLHF01000020.1:0-41359 GCA_002483085.1 Ignavibacteria bacterium UBA7675 | reverse complement strand
GTAAGAACGGTGCGCGGACGAGCCGATGATAACTTCCACCCGCCGCGTGGCTCGGCGCCCGTCCCCCGCACAGTTCTTATGATCGCCTGCCGACGAGCTACACCGGTGCCACATCTTCTTATCGCATACCAGCCGAGAGCCATTTAAAATGCAGCCGGGAGACCATATACACGATCTCCCGGCTACGACATACTCCGGCGGCGGTTATTCCTGCGACGCGTTCAGCGCTACGAGGCGTTTCAGCTTGTCGATTATTCGCTGCTCCAACACTCCGTTTGTGTCAAAGTAGTGGAACTGGTGTGTCACATGCTCTTCATAGCCACTGATTTCGCCCTTCAGAATGAGCTGCACAGTGTGATCTTCCTTTTCGGTGACATAGAAAATGTACTGCATACGCACCGAAGTCCAGTATCCACCGCGAATATAGGGCACGCGCTTGCTATAGCGCTCCATGACTTCTTCTGTCGAGTCTTCGCCAGCAGCGAGTACACAGAACAGGGATGTGAGCTTGCCCTTATAGGTACCGTTGTCTGCTTCGGAATACTTCTCGTGTTCTACAAGGCAGCCGTCTTCGCCAAGCGCTTGCTTGATAGACTTCCACACGGCGGGAAAGGGCGCATTAAATACTTCGCGAAATGTTAGGGGCTGATCCGCTTTCTGTTGTTCATCCTGAGCGAAAGAGGACGTGGCAGAGGACAACAGCAGTGCGGCAAGCACTATGAACAGTGTTGCAGTTCGTTTCATTGGATTTTTATAGATGGTTCGACAATATACCGTTGAATCTGGAGACACAACGGTAAAATTCGTTGCATTGTTACTCTTCCACAGTTGCGGCTGCTTCCGTCTCTCCTGTAGCGTGGCTGATTGGAGCGGCTTTTGCAGATTTCTGGCGCCCAGACATCTGCACCGAAACGATCCTCGACACGCCTTCTTCTTCCATGTTCGTAACGCCGTACATGGTGTCGGCGGCTTCCATGGTTCGCTTGTTGTGCGTAATTACGATAAACTGTGTTTCTTCGCTAAATTCGCGCAGGAGATTGACAAACCGACCGATATTGGCGTCGTCGAGCGGGGCGTCGACCTCGTCCAAAATACAAAACGGGCTGGGTTTAACAAGGTAAATCGCAAAGAGCAGAGCGATAGCAGTCAAAGTTTTTTCGCCACCAGAAAGCATATCAATTGAGTGCGGACGCTTGCCCCGGGGTTTTGCCACAATCTCAATATCAGCTTCGAGCGGGTCGCCTTCGGCAAGGATCAGGTCGGCTTCATCGCCTTCCAGAAACAGCGATTTAAAGATGCGTATAAAGTTCGTGCGAATCTGCTGGAATGTCTCGTTGAATTTTGTCTGCGCCGCTTCGTTAATCTCGTTGATGGTCTGGCGAAGCGTTGCTTCCGACTCCATCAAGTCATTGAGCTGCGACTGGAGAAACTCCTGCCGCTCGTTTTCTTTTTCAAATTCTTCGAATGCCAGTAAGTTCACAGCTCCATAGCTCTGAAGCTTCGATTTCAGCCCGCGTGCGTGTTCGCGCGCGCCCACCAGGTTGAACTCTTCATCGAGTACGAGTTCTTGGTCGTCGGGCGGAACTGTCAGTTCCATTTCAAATTCGCCAACAGCGCGCGTCTGCAAATGATCTCTGCGGGTACGCAGTTCGCTCAGGCGCAGGTCGGTTTCGTGCAGGCGCTGTATCGCTTCTTCGTATTCCCGGCGGCGGGTACGCAGCAGTTCAGCTTGCTGCTGGATGCGCTTGCGCAGCAGTGTTTGCTCTTCGGCTACAGCGTTGCGGTCGGCGAGCGCACGATCTGACTCCTCGCGCAGATTTTGCAGCTCGTCTTCGAGATGCACCATACTTTCTTCTAATCTGTCCATTTCGTGCACAGTCTGCTCGGCTTCGCGTATGCGGCTTTCTCGGCGCTGGCGCGTAGAGTCGATCTGTGCAGCAAGACGCTGGCGGTCGGACGCAATATTTTTTTCTTCGCCGCGAAGCTGCACAAGCCGCATTTCTGCCTGGTGCCGAGCCGAGGATTCCTCATCGAGCCGCTGCTCTACTAATCGCACATTTTTCTCTACGACAAGCAGGCGCTCTTCGGCTTCGCGTTTCTCGCGTTGCAGCATTTCCATATTGCCCTGCAATGCGCTATCGGCCTCGCTTTCGATCACGGCAATTTCTTTGTGGAATCCCTCTACCGAGGCATGATAGCCTGCCATCGCATTCTTTACAGAGTCGCGCTGGTAGGTAATCTGTGCAATCTTCTGCTCGTGGCGGCTTTTATCAGCTTCGACCTGCCGGATAGTATTAGCAAAATCGCGAAGGTTAATACTATGGTGCTCGTCGAGCTTTTTCTTCATTGCCGCGCGCAGTTCTTCGATGTCTGCTTCCAACGATGCAATCTCTTCCTTCAGCGTTTCGATCTGCTCGCGCTTTCCAATCGACGCGCCTTCGGTTAGCTTCCGGCCACCGCCGCGAATCACACCGCTACGGCTTACGATTTCGCCATCGAGCGATACGGCGCTGTCGGCCTGCCCGCTTTGCAGAAGTTCCCAGCCAGTTTCTATAGAACCTACAATCGCCATTGTACCGAGCAAGCCACGCATAGCATGCACCAGACGCTCGTCAGCGCGGACAAGCTCGCTCGCGCGGCCATACACCCCTTCGCGCTCCTGTAGGGCAGGAGGTGGCTCCACCGGCGGCACGCGCTCAAGGGCTATAAATGTCGCCTTGCCTTTTTCATGTTGCCGCAGAGCCTGGCGCGCTGCAAGGGCGTCGTCGACAGTTTCCACAACAAAATAGCCTGTAGCAGAACCAAGCGCCGACTCTAGTGCAACACGGAAACGCTCATCGGTATTAATAGCTTCAGCCAGCAGTACGCGCTTCCCGTCGGTCTGCCAAGCATCGGAATTCATCAGAAATGCGGAACTTTCGTTGGTATCTACCAAGCTATTGAGAAAGTCTAACGACGCCTTTTTGCGTCCGATAAGCGCTTGGCGTTCGCCGATTCCTTCTTTAAAATCATCTACCTCACGGCGGAGACGGTTATGGCGCTCCTGTGCTTCGTGCTGCGCGTGTTCGGCCTGCTCGATACGGGTGTCGAAGTCGGCTCGGCGTGCTGCTTCGGTTTCTAATTCACCGGTAAGTGCAGCAAGGCGCTGATCCGCCTGATCCGCCTGCTTCAGCGTTTCGTCGATCCGGCGGCGGAGCGACTCGATGCGAGCAATATTGCGCTCGGTTTTGGCCTGGAGCGCATTAATGCCGTTGAGCTTTGCCATCACTGTATCTTTTGCTTCGCGGGCTTCGGCACGCACTTCTTGCAATGCCAGAAGGGAGGTATCCTGCACCACCTTCTTATCCGCAAAGTCTTTTTCCGCCTCGGCAATGCGCCCGGCCAACACTTCTTGCCGCGCCTGTGCATCGACAACTGCCTGCTCGTACTGCACAAGGACATCAGCCAGCTCGGCGCTTTCGGCGGCCATGCGCCCCTGCGCGCGCTTGAGCGCTACCACGCGTTCGTTGGAAACAGCAAGGCGCTGGGACGTTTCCGATAGGCGCTGGTTCACCGCGCCCCGCCTACTTTCGGCAGCACCGAGGCGGTCGGCAACTTCGGCTTGCTGTTCTTCCATCTCGGAAACCACACTTTCCTGCTCAATCAGCTCCCGATCTAATCGCTCGCGCGTAGCCCGAAGTTCTTCTAACTGCTGTGTAAGCGGCCTGATCTGTCCGGTAAGCGCAGCAAATTCATACTCAATAATTTTGCGCTCGACGGCATTGAGTTCGTCGGCAATTTCGCGGTATTTTTTTGCGCGGTCGGCTTGGCGCGAAAGCGAGCGCACGGACTTCTGCACTTCTGCCAGAATATCATGAATACGCGTAAGGTCGCCCTGCACACTTGTCAACCTACGCTCGGCTTCACGGCGACGTGTTTTGTACTTTGTAACACCAGCAGCTTCTTCGAACAGTTTCCGCCGTTCTTCGGTGCGGTCGCTCAGTATCGTTTCAATCATCTTGAGTTCGATCACCGAGTAGGCATTCGGGCCCATACCTGTGTCCATAAACAGGTCGACAATATCGCGAAGGCGGCAGGGCGTTTTATTGAGCAGATACTGGCTTTCGCCACTGCGGAACAGGCGGCGCGTAATCGTGATCTCGGCATATTCGGTAGGCAGAATACCCTTGGTATTTTCTATAGTCATCGACACTTCCGCAAGCCCGAGCGGTTTGCGGTTTTTTGTGCCGTTAAAGATCACATTTTCCATTTTGTCGGAGCGCAGAGTAGAAGTTTTCTGCTCTCCGAGCACCCAACGCATAGCATCTACTACATTGGATTTCCCGCAGCCATTCGGCCCTACGATAGCCGTCATGCCGTCGTGAAACCGCAGGTTGGTTTTCAGCGCGAACGATTTAAATCCTACAATTTCTAATTGGGAGAGGTACATGAAGCATTGTATCGTTGACGACCACACCGGCGCACTCCCGCACTCACGGGGAATCGCCGGAAGTCAAAAAAGGAAATATACGAAGTTTTCTGCTGCCGGTCGTTTTTGCACTACCGGCCACGGAGATTTTTGCATCTATTTTTCTGCCATTTCTGCGCTCCGGTCTTTGGCCGGAGCTGCCCATCCGGGCAGCTCTACGGTACGTCTCTGCACCGCGCTGCACGCCCGCCTCGTGGTGTTCGGCTCTTACCGCATATTTTCGGACAGCGTGCACTTACACTTTTTATATTACAACAAACTATAGAAGGGAATTACACAACATTATAGACGCTAAAGGCTGCATTCGTCCATTTACGAATATCATTCAACAGCTCCTCATCAAGCGTCTCCGGCAGATAGTCAATTATTCTGAAACGGTCAAAAACCAATCCCGCTGTATTAGCCCGCACATGCCAAATATCTCGAGGGAAATACTGGGCACAGAAAAATAGACGTACCGGTGTAAGTACTGGCTGTCTTGTGAACCATGTTTTGCAAAATCCCTCCGCATCTAAGTCAGATAAACTATCACTCCAGGAAGTACCGGTTTTACATTGCCCAAAGGCAATCATTTGCGAGGGAAGTTGGTCTGTAAAACCTTTCCATACTACAATATCTACTTTTTCATCTTGTGGTTTATGCCCTTCGTTTTGATGAATGTCGCCACCTTCTTTCATCATAGCAACCAACCCTTTCAATTTTTCGCGAAACCCTCCCACATCTACTTTACTTGTTCCCAACACCTCCACTTCTGATTTTTCGCCGAAAAAAGCCTTGGCTACCACAGCCGACAGACGCTCAAACAATAGTGCACCATCAACACCAGCATGGATACGTTCTCGACCCATTTGAAGGCGTGTGCACATCAAAAGGTATCTATAAATTAAATTAGAGCTTTGGACACCGGGTGAGTAAGATATTCCATAATCTATATTTACGAGCTTAAAGGGATACCTTCCTCCGCAAATTTTGATACGATACCTGATTTCGCCTGCAATCTCATCTACCTTGGTGGTAAACCTATCAGTATCATCTTCTACTCCTTTTACATCAACCTCATCAGAGATAAATAGCGGTGTTTTCACTAAATGAAGTAGAGAAATAGGCTCACCTTCTTTTTTCCACGCATGATATTCCGCATAGTCAGCCCAATCCTGAACTGAGCTTCTTAACGAGGGCATCCTGTCAGGCAGCTTAAACATTGCTTACTCCTCGTCAAAAAGCCTTTTTTTCTTACCATTTTCTCCCTTTAATTGCCTCCATTTCTTCTCCATAAACTCGTATAGTTCCTCTGCTATTTTGGCAACAGATGCAGCCTGTTTCAATAAAGATTCATCCTTACCATCAAATCCCTCCGTTTGATACGACTGGGCTTTCTGTAACGCCCGCTTGGCTTCTAACAAACTTTGTTCAAAGGTTTCGTCTTTGGGTTGACTGATTTCGAAGGCTTGATATAACGGTATTCCATCACGCAAAGCAAGCGTGGCTTCTCTGTTTTTCAGCACTGCTTCCAAACGCCTCAGATCTGGATTTTGTGACTGGATGACTGGTGCAATGTTATGTTTTTTGCTTCCGTATATCCATGTGAGCAATTCCCCCAACTCATCTTTCTTTTCTAACGGAACAGGGGTGATTTTTTCTTCCGACACACCGGTAATACCAATATATTCCTTGAAGCCTTCGTAGGTCAGCCCAGTGTATAAGTGTGAGAAATAAAGGCGATTTGCTGTTATATCGCTACGGTCAAAGACCCTTAAGGCCTCTGCCTGTTCTATGACCTGTAGTCCTTGATAGAGTTTCTGAACCGTTCTATGTGTGTCGCCTATTTGGGATGCGATTTCGGACAGCGAGATATTATACTCATTCTTTATCTGTGAGATATATTGCGCCTTGGCGTAACTGCCCCATTTAGCAGGTCCATTGATATGCTTAAAACCAATAAATTTCCACGCATCTTGACGTTCAGTTACAAAGATAACTGGTAGTTTTTCCAAGGTCTCTTTATAATCGCTTGGTATTTGAAGCGTGTTTTTGTTGATCTTGATGTAATCAGCTATTTCTGGATCGAGAATACATTTTACAGCGGCCAGTCGGCGATTACCTTCTATCACTACCTTTTTGCCATCCTCATTAACGGCAATTAATGGCTCGTGTTCAAAAAAACCGCTGGCACGTATGGAAAGTACTATTTCCTCCACACCCATTACATCCCATAGAATTTTAACTATTTCCTTTTCAGGTGTTTCGGCAGTGAGACCGAATTCCGCTATCCGTGGGTTTTTATAATCAAAATGAAGCTCATTTGGGTCAATATCTTGCACCGTTAGCTTTTTCATACATCTCTTCGGTTAGTAGTGTTAAATCGCTGCTGCGACGATTCACCGTTATTTTATCGCTGATTTCCAATTCAGGCGAAAACACCAACAATTCGCTTCCGAATTTTTTGCTCTGTAATGTGTAATTCAGATCAAAACAAGACATTCGGTAGCCTTTGTATAATTGCCTGATATCAGCAACATTGTCATACGAAATTAACCATTTTATTTCATTATCAAGTTCCGCAACAGTATCAGCCAACTTCCTGTGGTCATCGTGCCCATAATTGTTCAGGTAAAGTTGTTTGCCCTTTTGGTAGTAGGGAGGGTCGAGATAGAGGAATATATCCTGGCGATTGGAGTGATAATTTTCCAAACATTGCAAAATTTGTACAGCATCCTCATTTGTCAAGGTAATATGATCCCGGTATCTTGCTATTTGTGCTATCCGTTCAATCAAATTCTCTTTGTTGAATCGCACATCTATGAGGTAGTTTCCCTTTTGGTCAAGGCCGCCTATCGGCCCTGCCTTAAAAATGATACCTGAACGGTTCGTCCGATTCAGGAAAAATGTAGCAAATCCTAGCGCAAGGAGCCCGGCAGCCCTTCCACTATTACAGATGCCTCTCTGCCGATGCCATTCGTCTATAGTTACCGGAGTATCCTTAATAAGTCGTATAAAATTATCCGTATCATTAAGTATGCTATGCCAGACAGAGAAAATACTATAGTCATAGTCATTGATATGAATATGCTTGAACGTACCTTCAAAAAGCATATTCAATGCAGCTCCCGCACCACCGGCATACAATTCCAGATATGTTCCACCCGTGCACCCGTTAATATCAGCCAGATTCGCTATGAAATTGGCGAGGCAAGCTTTACCACCTGGGTATCTTAACGGGCTATGTCCTCTGGGGTTTTTCAATGATGTAGATTGAATGACGCTTTTGTCAAAAGAAAGAAAAACGGTACTAATATACTTGACACATAAGACAGTTAGAAGCGAAGTTGTTAAAAATTCTATCACGCAACATCATTGGCTCTATGGTTTTACTTCATGCACCAATCCCGGTGAATATAGCTTGGATAATCAATAGGCGGCAATTGCTACCGGCAACAGCGACGCGGCGCCATATCGGAGACGCCCTGCCACACCACATACAATGTTCCGGCAGCGATTAGTACTCGCTCTTACGAGCCATAACAAGCATAGGGACAATAGCAATCACGGTAGTGTACAGCGTGGTTGCTATACCATAGCGGATGAAAAAGCTGAAAAAGTTGATATCTGTTGGCTTGATGTAAAAGAAGAAATACACAAGATTGTGGATAAACGAACAAAACAGCACAATAAACAGGAAGCGATATGTGCCAAGCATGTGGCGCGACATATTTTCGTTGTAGAAGTACCCGGCAATAAACACCGAAAGCACTTTAGCGAGAGCATTGGTGCCGAGAACATCTGCCGAAACAATATCGAATAGCAGGCCAGCACCAAAGGCTATGAGCAGGCCGGTCATCTGGCCTTCTACCAAGGCTATCCAGATACACACAATCAGCAGCAGATCGGGCGCTACGCTGCCAACGGTAATAAATCCCATGAACAGCACATGAATCACCGATGTAAGCAGTATAATAACTGCATACATGATGTAGCGCAGTGCTGGATTGCTCAGTACTGGCTGGTCGGTTATCAATGTATTTTGTTCGCGGAACAGTGCCATATTACTGCTTATTTTGCAGTTTCTTATCAACAACGTGCAAAAGCGATTCCATCTCTGGAGAAGGTTTTTGCGTGCTTACAAATACCTGTTCCAATGTGCTAAAGCTCACTGTGGGAGTTATGGTAATGCGTCGAAACAGCGAATTTGGCTCGTCGCGCACATCATTAACACGCCCCACATACACTCCCGACGGAAACAGACTGCTGAACCCGGAGGTGACGATCATATCGCCAGCCTGCACATCTTGGGTTTTAGCAACGTTTTTCAGCAGGAGATGTTCTCCACCTTCCCACACGATAATGCCATCAATGCGCGTGCGCTCGACTTTTACGGCAATACGCGTATCCCGGTTGAGGATGAGCTGCACTAATGCGTAGTTATCCGACGCCGACAGCACATGCCCGACCAGACCGTGATCGGTCTGCACCGACATACCATCGAGCACGCCCTGCTCCAAGCCTTTGTTCAATGTTACATAGCCGCGCATTTCGGCGCTGATCCGGCCTACAACATCGGCTACAATCATCGATCCCGCCGCCTGCTTTTTCATTTCGAGCATAGCGCGCAATCTGTCGTTCTCAATCATAGCCTTGCGTGTACGAGCTACTTCGCGGCTAAGCGAATAGTTGAGATTGCGTAACGCCTGATTTTCCGACTTTAATGCAACGGGATTTGGAATCCACGAAAACAGACCTTGCGCCACGCCAATGCCCCCTACCACCACTGTGCGAAAGCCGCGCAGCTCCGCTGCATTGCCCAAGCTCATCAGCAGAAAGCTGACAACAATGAGCAACGAGAGAGTAAGGTACTCCTTGAAGCGTATGACAAAATCGAGAATGCGCTGCATAGGTGGGAATATTATGCCGTTGGATTATTCGCCGCCGCCGCGTGTACGTCCACACACCGGAGCGATGACCGACGCGCTAGTATCGACGGCTCTTAATAAGAACGGGTGAGTATTCGCTCAGATTTTCCAGCACTTTGCCCGTACCGCGCACAACAGCCGTAAGCGGATCTTCGGCCACGTGGACAGGAAGGTCGGTCTCCATGCGAATGCGTTCGTCGAGTCCCTTCAGCAGGGCTCCTCCCCCGGTGAGCATAATACCACGGTCGAAAATGTCGGCGGCCAGTTCGGGCGGAGTGCGTTCCAGCAGCGAGCGCACAGCATCTACGATAACGCTTACCGATTCGTTCAGTGCATTGCGAATATCCACCGAGCTTATCACTGTCATTTTGGGCACACCCGCCACAAGGTCGCGACCCTTTACCTCAATCTCGATTTCTTCTTCGAGCGGCATGGCCGAACCCACATGGCATTTAATCATCTCGGCGGTGCGTTCGCCAATGAGAATGTTGTAATTTTTCTTAAAAAACTGCACAATGGCATTTGTCATCTCATCGCCAGCGATGCGGATAGACTCGTCGTTGACAATCCCCGAAAGGGCGATCACGGCAATCTCAGTGGTACCGCCCCCGATATCTACAATGACATTGCCAACGGGCTCGGACACATTCAGCCCAATACCAATAGCAGCCGCCATTGGTTCGGCTATCAAGTACACTTCTTTAGCACCCGCGTGCTCTGCGCTGTCGCGCACAGCGCGCTTTTCCACTTCGGTAATGCCCGATGGCACACAGATTACTACGCGGCGAGCGGGCTGCCATGTAGGTGATATCTTGCGTATAAACGCCCGCATCATCCCTTCGGCAATCTCAAAGTCGGCAATAACACCGTCTTTCATCGGCCTAATTGTGCGGATATCGCGGTGCGTTTTTCCCACCATAGCCTGCGCTTCACGCCCAATAGCGATGATCCGCTTTGTTGTGCGGTCAAAAGCAACGATCGACGGCTCGTTGAGAACGATGCCTTTTCCTTTCATCCAGATCAGCGTATTCGCTGTTCCGAGGTCGATTGCTATGTCGTTCGAAAAAATCGGTAAAGCAGCCATGCGTTCGCGTGAAGTACAGTTCGGAAGAAAAGCCTGTGAATTAACGAAACAAGCCGGTACCCTTCAGTCCGTATCAGACCCGGCACTAACAATGCAACTACAAAAGTACAAAATGAAGGGACGGGATACCGGAAAGGATCGACAAATTGCAAAAAGCACTCGTGCTTCGCAGCTTGCTCAACGAAAATCCTGCTAAAGTATTTTCTTAAGTCGAAGCCGGAAGCAATAAACATTCGAGCGATTTTTTTGCATTTAAGCGCGTAAATATGCAGAAAGAGCGCCGATTTTTCAAGGAATTTCCTTGCCAGTGCCGTTTTTACATCAAATCGCGGAGAAAAGCTTCTTTTTTGCCAAGAGCTTTCAGAAACTGCGAAAAAGAGAGGATACCGCCGGGCGACGCAGAAGCAACTCCTTCTTCGTGCGAAGGGCTTTTAGCGGAGAACAGGGGAAAGCGCGAAGCCACGGGCGCAGTACGCGCTTCTATAAGAGAGGTGATCACTTCCGGATCGGTAATTTCAGCGAGTGTAGTCATTCCCTGGTCGGCAGCTCCTACGATCAGAATACGATCAGCCACCAGAAGCAGGTAAATCTGTTTTTTAGGCTGTAATGCAAGCTGGCCAATAACGCGAAACTGCGTTCCCGACTTTGTAGCAATCTGCCCAGCGGTATAACGCCGTACAAATATAAGCACAACCGCCAGCGCGCCCACGACAGCCGCAAGGGTAAAAAAAGCTTTCAGAAGTGTTGCGTCCATTCTGGGTTCCCAAGTTACCGTCGGTTTGTCCGCAGGCGGTCGGCGGGATCGACAAGAGTGGTAATACGAATACCAAAGTGTTTGTCGATAACTACAACTTCGCCCTCGGCAACTTTCTTGCCATTCACAAGCACGTCTACCGGCTCGCTCGCCAGCTTGTCGAACTCAATGACGGAACCACGCGCAAGCCGTAAGATATCGCGAATGAGCATGTTTGTACGCCCCAACTCAATAGAGACAGGTAGCTGGAGGTCGTACAACATTTCAATCTTCGGATCCAGCGGCGAGAGCATTCTGGATGCGCTGTCGGCTGTATCGAACGACGGGAACTCCGGCATGTCGACAACAGCGTCCTGCTCCTGCACAGGCTCCGACGACTTCCCGCTTTTGGAATTGTTAATAAGGGCATCTATTTCTTCCTGTGTCATGGCGCTGCCTCCTTAAGGTAAATTATCCTCGATAATATCGTCGTCGCCCAGGTTTCTGGTGATTCTCACTGCTTTTTTCCCGTTCACAGAGCCGGGGCGGACAGCAAACTTTCGCTTGCCGCCGATGGAAAGCTGTATTTCCTGGTCAATTTTTGTATTGAGCTTGATAACATCGCCCACTTTTAGGTCCAGCACATCGCGCACGCTGATAATCGAGCGACCGAGCTCGGCTACTGTAGGCAGCAGCGTGGAAGCAATCTGCTTACGCACCAGATCCTCGCTCTCCTTGCTTTTTTCCTTGTCGCGGTTGCTTTTCACTCCGGCAGTAAGCTGCCTGCGATTGAGCTGTGCGAGCAGTTCTTCCAGCGCAAACGTGGGAAAACAGAGATTCATCATGTAGGAGTTCGCACTGATGTTGACATCGAGTGTTACGGCCAGCACAATCTCCGATCCCGGCGCTATCTGCACAAAATCAGCCTCCGTTTCTAATCGCGACAGCCGGAAGTTCACATCGCCAAGCGAGCGCCAGGCATTGCCGAGATCGACAAGGGAGCGCTCGATAATACCGCGAACGACAGCCTGCTCAATGACAGTAATGGCACGCGATTTTTTGGGAGCGTCCGTACCGCCGCCAAGCAAACGCTCTACGATGGCAAATGCTAACTGCGGGCTGATCTCCAGAATACCACTGCCATCGGTGCCTTCGATGTCGAAGACATACAGACAGCTCGGATTGGACACCGAGAGGATAAATTCTGAGTAGAACAACTGGTCGACAGAATTCACGCTAATCGACACGACGGTCTGGAGTTTGGACACAAGGTAGTAGCCAAACGCTTCCGCGAAGTTCTCATGCACTGTCTGGAATGTGCGAATCTGATTCTTGGAAAGGCGGCTGGGGCGGCGAAAATCATAGGAAGCGGCCTCGCGACGGCTGAGGTCGGTGCCCATAACATCTTCTACTTGCACCATCCCGCGCGACATCCCATTGAGGAGACTGTCGATTTCCTGTTGCGATAGTACATCAGCCATTCCGGTTCCCTCCGTATCGGTCTCTGTCTTTTACTGAATAATGAATCGCGGAAAATACACTGTGCGAATCCGTTTTTCGCCAAAGTATGGCTGGAGCTCGCGGCGGAGTTGTAAGCGCAGCGAATCGCGTGTCAGCGGCTCCTGAAGTTCTTCAAGTGTTTTGGACGATATCGTGGAAATAATCTTGTCGCACACAGGTATCATTAGGCTGGTATTTCCACCGCCTTCCCCATGCCCTCCTTCTTCTTCCTCTGCTTCGCCCTGCATTTCTAAGCCAACGCTTACAATAACATAACGCGTAGACGATCCACGGGGATTGATGATCATTTCATCCTTGTCACCACATGTTACGGGGATAATAGTTCCCAACTTGTGCACAACATGGGGGCCATCTTCCTCTTCTTCGGCAGGCGCTTCTTCATGACCACTATCGGCCTTCTTTTCCTTTGTTTCCTTCTTGCCAGATTCTGCGCTGCTGTCCGGCTTGAGCACCATTGGAAGAATAAGATAAATAGCGGCCACTTGTACCACGAGAAAACCAACGATAATCCCTATAATTGCTATAAGGCTTAAGCCCTGTTTTTTCTTGGGTTCCTGGACCTCTTCTTGATTGTCGAGTTCATCGGCCATAAACGATCCATTGAAAATAAAGATCAACATGCGAAAGAATAGGAAGCAAAATCATGCCAACTTTAAATATCGACAAGGCCTCCTTTCTCCCAGAATTTATTCCTTTCGGCAGAGAATATGAAAATATATGTGCTAAATACCTGCTTCTACTCCAATGATGGCGAATAAAAGCCACTCGCAGACGAGTTACTCGCCGTAGTAGAATCGTACCAAGTGTCTGTATCTTTACAAAAGTGTCTCGCGGCGGACAGGATAGCGGCTGCGGAAGGCATCAAACTCGCGGGCGCGAACCTCGGGAAGAAGAGCGGACAACGAGCGCAAAAAAGCATCATCATCGTGCAGCCTGCGCCGTGTGTGCAGTAGTTTGAACAGGAACTGCTCATCGGTGTAGTCGGGAGCGACCACCATATCGGCATCGAATGCCTTATCGAGAACATCAATATCCGGCTGTAGTCCTGTCCATTCTATAAATGCGGCGGCCATCGCCGCAGAACCGCGCAGTTTGCCTTCGAACGAATGTCCTGCAATATGCGGAGTGGCAAGCACGCACTGCTGTACAAGGCGCTCGTCGGGCAGAGGCTCATGCTCCCACACATCGACAACGGCCTCAAAGTGCCCAGCTTCCAAGAGAGGCAGCAAGGCGGATTCATCGGCTACACCACCGCGCGAAGCCTGTACAAACAGCCCCCCGGGACGAAAGAGCGATAAGAGCTGCGCTCCTATGAGGCGTTCTGTGGGCCATGCGCCTGTACGCATAAGAGGAACATGCAAAGTAAGTATATCCACACTCTGGACGAGTTCGGCGAGATCGGTGTGCTGGCAATACGCTGGAAATACACCTCTGTGGAGAGCCTCTGGCGGATCGTTGATAAGAATACGCATTCCCAACTTGTTCGCCAGCGCAGCAACTCTTCTTCCTACATGGCCAAAACCAACAATCCCAATAGTAGCGTCGCGAAGCAAACGCCCGTGCCGCTGTGCCCACGAGAGAGCAGCATACACAACGTATTCGGCCACCGATGCCGCATTGCAGCCCGCAGCACTTACCCAGGGAACTCTGCGCTGCGCGAGATACTCCACGTCGATATGATCTGTACCAGCCGTAGCGGTCCCAACGAACCGAACAGCCGTCCCAGCCAGAAGTGCCTCGTTCACTTTTGTTGTTGAGCGCACAAACAACACTTCGATACCGGCGAGTTGCTCGTGTGTAAGGCTACGCCCGCTCCATACGCACACGTCGGCACAAGGCGCCAGTGCATCAGCAAGCAGGGGAATATTATCGTCGATGGCTACAGTCATCACATCTCACGGGCGAAAAGTAAGTGTTACATTTTCCATGGTCCAGCGCGGACGCACAACAAGTTCGGAACCATAATCAGCAAAACGCTCGGCTGTGCCATAGGGAAAAGCCTGTCCATAACCGTACACTCCATTGCCATCGGCGTCGCAAAAGCCAGACAGAGTATAGGTGCCGGGCGGCACATCTTTTATTTCCCAGGGACCAACTGCGGGCAGAACGATACGAAACTGGCGCGAGCCGTCTTTTGCACGCATAGTAAGCACATAACGGCAACCTGCTCCGACCGAATCGACGTCCGCTACCGAACCAGCTACCGTTCCGTAGTTTCCGGGGTCAACAGTACGGAAAAACAACCGAATCGTCGTATCAGCGCCTTTATTTGACAGAATATCGCTTATAGCTCGGTTATCGACCACTATTCTGTAGGCTGCACTTCCCATAAGAGGCACACGAGGTACAATGTCGATAATATTATCCTGGGGCCAGCGCAGATCGCAGTCAACTGTTGTATTAGTGCTATCAGCTTTTTGCAACAGGATAGCAGCAGCGGCACTGAGGCGGTCGAGAGCCGCCGACCACACTAGTCGAAACGGCCCGGCAAGCGCAACAGACGACGCACTATCGGGAAACGGAGCCTCCACGAGAGTCGGCACTTCTACAGCAGCGCTGTCTGCAACCGTAAAAGTTGAGGATCGCGCTGTATCGGACACGGTGTTACCAGCAGAATCGCGAATTGCAACCGCAGTCACCGTCCATTCGCCAGCTTCCAGTGGCTTGCTGGTCATCACATTGACGGAAAAGCGGCGCCCGGGGGAAAGAAACGCCGATTGAACGGGAATGGTACCATCGCTACGCGACACCACAAACGCCGTAGACACAACCGAGCTTGTATCGAGCGCCTCGCTGAACTCCACGCGAATGGCATGAGCCGAAAGCGACTGAGCACTGTACACTTCCGGAGGCACACTGTCCAGCGCTGGCCCGATCCTCAGCGAAACATCCAGAATTTGGCCATCGCCAAGGGCCAGTTCTCGTGTTGTCGTACCAAAAGCGTCGACGCCGACATCAAACAGCTCATTGCGGAATTCATCGCCGACAGCAAGAAGCCGGTAGGCACCGGCGGGAAGCGCCTGAAATTCAAAAGCTCCAGTAGCTCCTACCTGTGTGCGATACTTGGGCTTGGTAACAGCGGGATTGAGCGTATCGGCCTGTAAGCCAGCAAGAGGGTAAAGAAAAACAAACGTGCCAGCGATCTTATCGCCAGTTACACGACCCCGCACAACACCGCTATCCAACCTATCGCCGGTAGAAAATATGAGGGTGTACGCTTGCTGTGGCTTATTGCCAGCGCGATCTGCGAACTCCGTTCCCAATGTCACAGCATAAGTTGTCTGCGGCTGTAGGGGTTCGTCGAATTCTATTTCGAGATCACGTCCATGCCAATCAGTGCTGTATTTTACGGGCGGAGAAATAAAGATATTATTCTGAGCCGCAGGGCGATCCACGTACTCATTGAATTCCAGCAGAATTGACTCCCCAGCGAATTGCAAAGAGCGTCCGGGCGGCGTTGTAGCCAGCACAGAAGGAGGGATTGTATCGGGCGGCCCTCCCGGGGGGTCCTGCACGCGCGCGCAGCCCCAGAGGGCACACATCAGAGCGCATGCCATTGCCGGAAAAGCAATCTTGAGTAATTTGTCCATCAGCGTATGTAATCGTTCCGATAATTATCGTTGCAGCGCCTTCTTTCTGAAGGGCTCAAAATTGGCAGAATTCCGGCAGCTATCCAAGGAATTCGCCTGCGCGCAAACACGAGGCTCCATGATCGACAGAGTACAGGACATACCGAAAAGGATTTGGCACTGGCTAAAAAAAGCCTATCACGTGGCTTATGCCATAGGCGACAGAGCCGATCACCATCACATTTTCCTACTGGCGGCAGGCATCGCCTTCAACGTTATCCTGTTCATTCTGCCTACAATATTAGTCATTATGTTCATCGTAGGCGAGCTTGTCGACCCCGTTGTACTGACGCATTCCATCCAGTCGTTTATCCGGCGCATGCTGCCGGTCGACAACAGTTCAAAGACAATTATGCGGCTTGTGGTGCAGGAATTGCAGACAGCACTTACTAGCAGCGGCACGATTGGCTGGATTGGTATTCCATCGCTGCTCTGGATATCGTCCACACTGTTCAGCTCGCTACGAACGGCAGTAAACGGTGTATTCGGTATTCCAGAACCGGGCTTTTTCCTAAAATACAAGCTCAAAGACATCGCCCTGATGTTCATGTTTACTGTGCTCGTGCTCATTTCCAGTTTGTCGTCGGCTACTCAAGCACTGATCACTACAGTTGTGCGGTCTGTAAGCGAATCCTTTCTACCCGAATATTTTTTCGACTTCTTTTACAACGCCCTGGCTCTCGGCGCTTCGCTTGTTATTACTTTTTTATTTTTCTTATTCCTGTACTATTTCATTCCGCACCGTCGGCTACCCAAATTCGTATTCTGGTGCAGCACCATTATCAGCACATTGCTCTGGGAGGCTGCCAAATTTGTGTTTGCGTGGTATGTCACCAATATCACATCCTATGGCAAAATCTACGGCGTCTATGCAGTAGCAGTTGTCGTGGCAATCTGGCTGTACTATTCGTCGCTTATTCTCCTTCTTTCCGGAGAGATAGCGCAGTATTGGCACGACATTCGCCAGCAAAAAAAGATCAAAGAAGCACATTGGCCACCGGAGGCTCCTCTGGTTGAATATCCCACAAAAAAACCGTAAGTTTGCCTCCGACTGAAACCGGGAGCCGTATGTATCGACGTATCGAAGATTTCTCGTTTAAAGAACTCCTCCAGCGCACAGCTTTGCAGGAGCACATAGCAACTGCCCTGCACTCGCTTCAGGATGCACTGGACAGGAAGGACTACGACGATGCGCTCTTCCACAACTTGAGCGGCCACCGCATGCTTTCCGACCTCGTAGATCGCAGGCTCGCTCTCGAAGACGAATTTAATATGCTGAATGTACTCCGGCATACCGCAGGCGATATTCTCCGCTTACAGCAGCGCCTACAGTAAGATATTTTTCCTACTAAGCTCCACACTATGGAAACCAGCTTCACAACTGCCCTCAACAATGTCCTGCTGATGCTGCCGATTATGCTGCTCTCGCTATCTGTACACGAAGCAGCACATGCCTACGCAGCGTTCTACTACGGCGATCCTACAGCGTACAAGCTCGGTCGTATCACGCTGAACCCAGTAGCTCATATCGACCTTATTGGTACGATTATCATTCCCATTCTCGGCATCTTTACTATGGGCTTTGCGCTAATTGGCTGGGCAAAACCCGTGCCTGTAAATGTGCACAACCTGCGAAATATGCAAAAGGCGTTCTGCATGGTTGCTCTGGCCGGCCCGGTTTCCAACATTGTGTTGTCGGTGCTGTTCCTGCTGGCTCTTGTGCTCTTTACCGTGCTGACACACCTCACAGGCGCCAATCTGGGCTCTGCCGATGGCTTTATCGTCAATTTCCTGCACAATGGCATCCTGCTCAATATCTCGCTCGCCGTCTTCAATATGATTCCGATTCCGCCCTTGGACGGCTCGAAAGTTATTTCATATTTTCTACCAGCACACACTGCCGACCGCTATCTGGGCATCGAGCGCTATGGTTTTCTCATCATTCTTGTCCTGATCAATATTCCGCTGTTCGGCGCGGCAATAAGCAGCATTATTTTCGCAATCTACGAGCCATATGCACAACTGGCCAGCTTGATTATCCGCTCTGTACTCTAAAGCATGGTGCTATGAGTGCACTGCGGGGTTCACCCAAGCAACATCACCCACACCCGCCAGATGATTAGCCCGGCGTGCAGCTACGAACAGGAAATCCGACAATCTGTTGAGAAATTTTTCAACAGTTACCCCAATGTCTTCTGCGCCTGCAAGCGCTACTGTAGAGCGCTCAGCGCGGCGGCATACCGTGCGCGCAAGATGCAAGTTGGCAGCAGCAGGCGTCCCGCCCGGCAGAATAAAATTCTTCAGCGGTTCCAGATCGACCTCGTACTCGTCGATAAGCCGCTCTAATAGCAGGACATCGCTCTCGGCTACACGCGGAATGGCGTAGATTGGCGGAGGCAAGAGTGGAGTAGCCAGATCGGCTCCTACAGTCAGCAGCAGCGCACTGATACGCTCCAAATCAGGCCGCATTGCCTCGGGTACACTTGCGCTCAGCACAATGCCTATCACGGAGTTCAGCTCGTCCACTGTACCATAGGCTTCAATACGAATATCGCTTTTTGATACACGGCGCCCTCCAAAAAGTCCAGTTGTACCGTCGTCGCCTGTTTTTGTATAAATTTTCATTGTCATGTTCGGTTTCCTGCTCATTATACCTTCCCGCCGCACGGCTCGGGCGGTCGGTGTTATAGAAATTGTCTACAGTTCAGTAGCGCGGGCTATACTGCCACAGGCGTGTAGACGCTGCCGCCAGCCGCCTTGCCTGCGCATTGTTTCTACGACAACTGCTGCGATGGAGGCCGAACAACCACGCGGCAGATGTGCAGCGCGGTGCAAAGACCAAACGCGAGGGCAAAGGCTGAACTTTCAACAACTTCATACTATTCAGAAGAATTTTACTTGCAGCGAGCAAATATATTTTTAATTTTCCACCTTCCCAACGGCAGTGCTAACATAGCAGCATAATTGAAATCGAGGCGAGTGTGTCGCAACTACTTAACATTTTGTTTATCGGTGATATCGTCGGTTCGGTCGGTCTTCAAGCGTGTATAGACCAGCTTCCCTATCTCAGGGAGAAATATTCCTCCGACTGCATTATCATCAACGGCGAGAATATCTGCAACGGCAAAGGTCTTACGGAAACGGAGGCTAAACAACTGTTCGACGCAGGCGCTCATGTAATTACAACTGGCAATCATATCTGGGAGAACTGGAAAGCGCGTCCGCTTCTCATCAGCAATCGGTTCGTGCTACGGCCCCTTAACTACCCGCGCGACAATCCGGGGAACGGCTATGTAGTAGCGACTCTTGCCGACGGAAGGAAAGTAGGCGTTGTACAACTGCAGGGCAGGGTGTATATGCAGCCTATCGACTGTCCATTTGCAGCAGCCGACAGAGCAATCGCCCGGCTAAAAGCCGAGACAAAAGTCATTCTCGTGGATATGCACGCAGAAGCAACGGCAGAGAAGATCACGCTGGGCTGGTATGTAGAGGGGCAGGTAAGCGTTGTAGCAGGCACTCACACGCATGTGCAGACAGCCGACGCCCGTATACTTCCCGGTGGCACAGCATATATCACCGATGTAGGAATGACCGGGCCCTATGATTCGGTCATTGGGATGCAGAAAGAAATTGCCCTACGACGCTTTTTATTGCAAACAGCCCACAAATACGAAGTTGCAACTGGCGATGTTCGCGTATGCGGCATACATGTCGCTGTAGACTACGAAACAGGAAAAGCCGTTGCCATTGAGAATTTCTCTGTGGCTGGAGACAACCAAGAGCAGACAAGTGCAGCAGCAGTATCCGAGCCGACAACCTCGGCATAACGACAGATTCCTGTAGTACAGCCTGTCGGCAATTCCACGTACTCCAACAGCAGGATTATGGTAACTCTTACGCGCCTGGACGGGCAGAACATTGTTGTGAATGCCGACGAAATAGAGACAATCGAAGCACCGCACAATACGACTGTCGGGCTTCGCAGCGGCAAAAAGATTATTGTACAGGAAACACCCGAGCAGATTGTCGGGCGGGTTATCGAGTACCGGCGCAAATGCAATACACAGGCTAATGCCGGATAACGCATCCCGCGCTATACGCCTGCCAGGTGTGGCCTTTGCAGCACTCTTCGCCGTGTGCCTGCTGTGTGCTTTGCCTGCTATTGCCCAGGAAACTCCTTTTACTCTTCGCAGCGATTCACTTCTGCAACAGCATCCTGCCGCGCTTTTTGGCTTCGACAAAACAGGCAGCACGTTTCTTTTTCACGGTAATATGTACGGCGTATTCTCGCTGCCATATGGCTCGCTGTTCTTGCGGCAGCAGTATATTGGCAGGGCGATCCGCACAGAGAATCTTTCTGTGCGCGACAACGAAGAGTGTAGCCTGCTATGGCTGATGCCTGTCAGCGAACAGGTGGATGTAAGTGCCTCGGGCTCGCTGCTGTACTCGGCAGATGCTCTTTCGGCCAGCAGCAATGAGGTACAGGATGTCGCTCTCTTTGGCGGCGCGCATTATCGACCTTGGAACAACTCGTCGTTTGGTATTGGTGTGGGCGGCGTACAGTCCGCACAGGCAGGCTTTGCCGAACAAGGCTGGCGCCTGATAGGGACTGGTAGCCTTGTAGGAGAACAGCTCGACGACTACATGCTCGATGCCGATGCACGCGGCGACTACTCGCGTGTGGGCGACAGGCGCACGATTTCGCACTCGGTGCTGTCGGCCAGGTTCGCACGAACCTTTGCCGATAATGAGTACATCGAGATCAATGCTCGCACTACCACTCTTCGACGCGACCAGTATGTCCCTTTTACAATTCTTGGCAGCGACAGCGTAACGACAACACGGCTTTCGGACTCCATAGAAACACGTAGCGAGCAGCGCATTAGCCTGAGCGGGCTGCTCAACTTTCCCATGGACAACAATGGATCGGTAGACATCATTGCTTCGGTAGAAAACACCGACATCGACCGATATTACGATCAGCTTTTGTCGACAGTACGAGAATCGGGTGTAACACGCACCCTAAGCGAGCTGAAGTTTTCCGTGGCGGCGGCAGCCAAACTGCAAATGCTGGGCGGGCGCCATGAAATAGCGCTCGGGCTTGAATCGCGCGAAGAGCAAAACGCCGTATCGCGCCGATTTGCGATAGGCGACACAGCACTTACCACACAGCGCTTGCGCGAGAACCTGCGCGATAATTCCTCGCAGAGAACCTCGCTTTCAGCGCGATCACGCTGGCTGCTGTCGGCTGCCGACACCCTCCAATACTCTGGTTCTGCTGCCATTCTGCGCTACGACACACCAAGCGCCGACAACAGCGACGACCGCGACGAATTGTTTATCGCTGCTGATGCTGTAGCCGAACACCGCTTTTCTCCCCTGCTGGCAGTCTCGCTTACGGGCGAGATACAACTGGTACATACAGTCTTTCTCAAAGCACTCCGCAGCGCCCAGAACAACTGGAACAGAATTATCCGGTTTGCGCCTGCGGTAGCGATTACAGGCAAATACTTTTCCGCCGTGCCGCGATTTGAAGTAGTGGCAAACTACACAAATTTCGACTACGAAGACTTGCTCGGCTCGCGGCGCAGCCTGAGCTCACGCCAGCTTGGATATACCGACTCGTTGGTGTATCGGTTTACCGAGCAGCAGTATATTGAGTCGCGTATTACCGTGCGCTACGAGGAGCGCGGAGAGTTTCGCTGGAAAACCTTTTCCGAAATACCGAACTTTCGCAAGACCGAACAGTTCTACACAGTCCTGTTCTTTACCAATCCGATGCCAGCTCTCTGGCTGGGGGCAGGAGGGAGGTACTACCAGCTTGCACAGCGGCAGCTCGGCAGGGTGACTGGCACAGGCACTCTGGACCGCACAACACTCGGGCCAGAGACAGTGATCACTGCACAATTCGCCTCTGGAACAACTCTGCGGCTACACGGCTGGTATGAAATCCAGTTCGACAATGGCAGAGAAACACGTCGGCTTCCCAACCTGCTTTTAGACGTGATGGTAGCACTGTAATAAACTTTTATTTCGCGCAAAGCAATTCGTTTGATAATTTACGGGCAACGTCGCGTTGTGTCGGCTTGGCACAATACCGTTCTCATCCTCTTTGCGTGCGGAGTATGGAAGTTCTTACGTTGCCCAGTGATACCCGTAATCTCTCAAAAGTAGAGCCATTTCTCGCGTCTGCCGTCCGCCATGTTCTGGACGATGGCAAGTACTACAATGCGGTGATAGCACTGACTGAAGCTGTCAACAACGCTATTGTCCACGGCAATAAGCGGGATGCCTCCAAGGAAGTGTATATCTCCGTACTCATAACCCAGACGGAAATTGTACTTACAGTCCGGGACCAAGGTTCTGGGTTCGATCTCGACAACCTGCCCGACCCTTTGCATCCCGACAATCTTCTGCGCGATGGCGGTCGCGGTGTGTTTCTTATCCGCCAGCTCGTAGACGCCTCTGACTTCGAGCGCACTGCCGACGGCATGCAGACAACGATGCGGCTGTTTTTATAAAAGGATGGGATAGAGGAAGGATGTATGCTTTTACGGATAAATAAACTCGGTGCTATTAAAGAGGCCGAAATTAACTTAGACAAGGATTTACTGATCTTCTGTGGCCCGAATAATTCCGGGAAAACATACCTGGCATATACCGTCTATGGACTTTACCGTCACTTATCTAAAGCTCGTCAGCCCTTTTTGAGACTACCTGTTGTCAAAGACAATCAGATAGATATCTATGATTACTTGTATGCAAGTAAGGCGAGCCTTGAGGAGTATATAGGAGCATTTCACTCTGTATTACCAGATGTTTTTGCCACTGACGAAGCGTTCTTTAAATCTACCAGATTATCGATTGAAAAGATTGACTGGACTCTGATCAAGCATAGAATCAGCGAGGCAGTACTCGAATCTACTATTAACACCCACTATGGTCAAATTCAGGTACGCAAGCCCATCGGAACAACTCTATGCACACTGGCTGCGGATGAGCAAGATTCTCTGATTCCTAACAAACGAATACTACGAGACCTGTCCACTAGCTTCTTCTTTCAACGGTGGGTATTGCAGTACATGTTTCCAAATACATTCATTGCTCCCACGGAACGAACCGCTGTCAATATCTTCAGTAAAGAGCTCTCCATACGCAGGAATGAAATTCTCGACCAGCTCTTGGAACTAAAAGACAAAAAAAACAGAACTGAAGACCCGTTCTTGCTTCTGGATCGCAAAGCTCAGCGGTACACTCTGCCGATCCGTGAAAGCCTGCTCATTGCAGAGGATCTCGCAAATCTTCAGAAGCAGGAAAGCTCTTATGCCTATCTTGCAGACCTGCTGGAACAGTCGCTGCTGAAGGGGAGGATGGAAGTTTCCAAAGATGGCGAGATGCTGTTTCGCCCCAATACAGCCAAGAGCAAGAAGATCGGACTGAACCTGACCGCATCTGTCGCAAAGTCTCTGTCGAGCATTGTTTTCTATTTTCGACATCTTGCTCGTAAGGGAGACTTTATTATCATCGACGAACCAGAACTCAATCTCCACCCGGACAACCAGCGCCTGATCGCGCGCTTTCTGGCAAGAGTAGTCAATGCAGGTTTCAAGGTACTATTAAGCACTCATAGCGACTATATCATACGTGAATTCAACAACTTGATCATGCTGCACCAAACTGGAAAGGAAGCTGGGCGGTTGCAGAAAAAATACGGATACGATAAAGCAGAATTGGTGGACTACAAACAGATAGGAGTCTATTTATTCAGCGATGCCGCCCGGAAAAATGTAGAGGAAATCGATGTAACACAGAGCGGCTTTGAGGTCGAATCCATCGATAGAACAATCCACGAACTCAATGAATCATCGCAGGAAATATACCTTTCACTTTTCTGATACTGCCATGAAAATACTTTCCACCATCGAAGAAATCATTATCAGTGATCACAAGATTCCTGTGCGGGGAGAAATATTGATTCTTTCAGAAAAAAAAGAATCAACCTGCCAGACTATCAGTCTTACCAAAAGTGGTCGGCTGGTAGTGCTGCGGTTCGATCAGGAAGAATCAGTCTCTGGAATTTTTCCATTTTTCAATCCAAACCTGGCCGGACTCAATAAGATGTGCGACTATCTCTTGTTTTACAATCCTCGTCTACGGGATGAACTCTTTGTTTTTCTCTGCGATATGAAGGCCGAACCGGCTGCAAAAGGATTTGAGCAATTACGGGCGGCTCATATTTTTGCTGATTTTCTTGTCAAAACCGCAGCGCGGCAGCTAAAAGACCGCATTCCTATCATACAGTATCGCGGCCTTGTTTTTTCGGCGAAAGCAAGTACAGGTAAAGGGCTGACTCATCCGAGAAACAATGCCTACAAACCGATATCAAATGAACTCGGTTATCGGCCTTTGCCATGTAAATGCTCATACAACCTATCCGCCCTGTGCTATTAACATCTATCAAGACCTATTGTGCAATCAGCGAATCGCAATGTACTGTTCTGGACGGCTGTCTACATCCTCGCGTTCCTCTGCTATCCGCTCTTGCCCGCCGTGCGCACATCCACAGAAGTGTTTCTGTGGTGGTCGTCGCTGCACTCGGTGCTTGGTCTGGCTCTTGCATTCGCATTGCGTGGCAATCCGCATCTCTCTCCAAAGTTGCTGTTCGCTCTGTTTCTGATACCTCGGCTCGTGGCGCTGCCGATGATGCCTTGGCTATCGGACGATGTGTACCGCTATTTGTGGGATGGGCGGCTGCTTGTGCACGGCTACAATCCTTATGCCCACTTGCCGGAATCGCCTGTATTGCTGCATCTGCGTGGTTCGCTGTTCGATCTGGTAGACTACACGCATATTTCCACGCTGTATCCACCTCTTGCACAACTGTTGTTCGGCGGCGCTGTTGCCATAGGCTCGTTGTTTACCGATTCGTGGTTAGGTGGCTACTTTGTGTGGAAAGCCATTCTGCTCGCAGCCGAAGCGCTGGGCGCCTATGCCGCATACCGCGCACTGCGCCTTCTGCACATGCCAGTCGCGCGGCTCGCACTCTATTTATTCCTTCCTCTGCCCGTGATAGAATGCGCCGGGCAAGCTCATATCGACGGCTTGCTTGTGGCTCCGATAGGCGGGCTGATGTATCTGTGTGCGGCGCTGTACTCCGCAGCTCCTGCTTTCTCCACCGCTGTTGTAAAGCGACGCTCGCTGTATGCCGGTGCGCTGGCAGCAGTGCTGTTTCTTCTTAAAATTGTGCCCGTGGTAGCGTTGCTGCCTCTGCTTCGCACGCGCCTCCGCTTCGATCTGTTTTTTGGTGTGGCGGCGGCGCTCGTCCTTATTCCGTCCATTCCCTTTTTTCTGCACCCAGATGCCTTGCCGCAGTTCCTCGCCGTTGTACGCTTCTACTCGCATGTGTCGCAGTTCAATGGTGTCGCTCTCTATACGCTGATGCACGTGCTGGAGTTGGCACGAGTGCGCGACTGGTGGCTCGTGGCTCCGTCGGTTCTCTCGGCACTGCGCGCCGCTGCGGTATTGGTATGCGGGCTGCTCACACGGCCACGCACGCCGCACGCGATTATTCGCACCAGCCTGCTTGTGCTTACCGTTGCAATGCTGCTCTCGGGCAAAGTGCATATTTGGTATTTTGTGCCCTTGCTGTTGCTCAATTGCGTTGTGGGCTGGTGGTGGCTCCCGCTGTTTGCCAGCGCTTCGGTCTTCACTTATGCCATCTATGTCGGCTCGGAGTGGAAGGAAGCCTATACACTTGAGTATCTTCTGTGGACGGCTGCTATAGCGGTTCTTCTCGTAGAAGCACTTATCCGCAGGCGGAAAGTGGCGCTCTCTGCATAGCAGGTGTGTGCTGGAAGCTATCGAGATTCTGTGTGGCACGGGCAGCTCTGCGGCGTCCGCCGGGTCGCTGTCGCCGGTCGCACATCCGCTTTTTCGCTTGCTCGACCGCCAGCCGCCTACAGCAGGTGGGCAGTATTCGGCACAGCATGCCAGTAGCTCACCGACAACAGCCGGTTGCTCCAACTCCTGCGGTTGGGGCTGGGCAACCACGCGGCGGTGTGTGCGCGCGGTGCAGAGGCAAAAAGCACGGGCAGAGGCCGAAGCGCTCATCTGACATCTCTGAAGCAGCGGGGTCTGATACGAACCAACGCCGAAAGCATGGTAATTGCATTCCCTGTTTCGCGGCATTTTCCTACATTGCGGCTTCTGTTGAATGTATTAAGGAATATCCACATATGCTCTATCGCTCGCTTTTGTACACATCTGCGGTTCTTGTGCTGTGTAGCTCGTGCTCGCACGATACCGACAAACCAATCGAACAGCCGGACACAACGGCACAGGTACAGGCTCCTGCCCCGCCGCCGGATAACGACAACACACCTGCCGCACCCAAGGAGCAGCCTGAACAACCAGCCCAGCTCGATACGGTCGTAGCGCCAAGCCGCACACGCGAGCCGGAGAGGATTGTACAAAAAGGCCCGGCACCAGAGGAAAAAGGCGATACTGCTCCGGGGCATTTTCTCGGCATGAAAGGAACATTCAGCAAGGAAGCCTCGCCACGGTTGCTCATGTCGACCCTTCGCGACGTGCGCAGCGCCCAGCACGAATTCTACGACCGCATTACGTTTGAATTCGACGGCGAACTGGGACCCGGCTATCGCATCGAGTACATACCCCAGCCACAGCAGTGCGGCAGTGGCGACCCCGCGACTATCGAAGGAACGGGCTGGATAGAAGTAGCATTTACGCCTGCTCGCGCCCACAACGACAAGGGCAAGCCAACAGTAGCCCGCAAAGAATATAAGTTTGGATATCCGGTGATGCGCGAAGTGGAGCGCACATGCGATTTTGAAGGTACGCTGACCTATGTCATAGGCGTGGCATCGCCGCACAAGTTCAGAATAATTGAGCTCAACGACCCGCCCCGTCTGTGTATTGATATAGATCAGTAGAGAGAGGCGCACCCACGCGCTATTCGGGCAGAGTTTCCTTTACGCGGCACACGGCGCCGTAGGAACAGAAGCTACAGGTGGTGCGGCGGTCGAGCGGCTTTACGCTGAACTGCCCATCGGCGATAGAGCGAATAGACTGCTGTGCAGACCCCACAGCCTTGTCGATCATCTCCTGTTTTGCGTCGTCGCTCGCTACGACTTCCGACGTGCGGCTTTTTCGAGCCACACCCAGCGGATGCTCTTTGGGCAGCATGACAAACCTGTGCGACTCGGCCTCGCCGCGCTGGTTGCGCTCTGGCGCCAGCGAGTAGTACACAGCGCCAGCCATATCGGTTTCTATGCCATAGTGTTCCCGCAGCAGTTGCCGGGCGGCGGCGGCGTACAGCGGCATTTGGAGCGATTCCCCACGACGGATATTGGCATTGCCCGGCAGGTTGGCAAGCCGCCCTGTCTTATAGTCGCCGATCAGGAAATCGGTATCGCCATCTATTCCTATTTCGATACGGTCTATTTTCCCGCGCAGCAGCACACCATCGGCCAGCTTTACAGCGGGCAGCTCTACCCGCCCATCTGGCGACGTACTTCCAAAGCCAAACTCGAATAGAACAGGGGCATAGCTCCAGCCTTCGCGCACTCGCCGCAGCTCTTCGCGCAGCCAGAGTTCGAGTTTACCGGGCTTGCCCTCAACACCGAGCAGCCGTTCGCTGTCGAGGTCGAAAAATACGTGGTCGAACTGCACGTGCTCGATCTCATCGCGGGCAATGCCAAGCAGCAACTCGCGATAACGCTCTTCTTCGTCGGGATCGAGCTGCACAGGTATGGCCGAAGGCAGGCGCGTATCGCCCGGCACCGCCACAGCCGAACTGCCCATACGCAAAGCCTCATCCTGTAGCTCCCGATAGAATCGGTACAGAATGCGGTGGAGAATGTTTCCCTGCTCTAATGGCGAGAGCGATGTATCGTATTCTTCTTTTTCGCGCAGCATCAGCACACGCGATACAAAGTAGCGATAAGGACATTTTTTATACTGTTCCAGATCGGTCACCGAATACGGCTTTCCACCGTATCGGCGCAAACTAGCTTCAGCCTGTGGTGTAAGCCCATTGGCCTCCACCCGCACGCTTCCGGGATCGTACTCGGCGTCCTGCTTCAGGGCGAGGAAGAGCTCCATCCGCGTAAATTCGTCGCTGAGCTGCGCGCGTGCATCTGCAAAAGGACCGTGGGCGGCAGAGAGCGTGCGGCTGCGCACCAAGTAGCGCCCGGCAGCGCTCATCAGCTCTTCGTTGTTGCCAAGCGATTCGGCCCACAGCACACGCCCCATCCGGTCGTCGCTTTCGGCAGGGGCATGCAATCGCATTTTGCGGAGTTCTACAAGGTTGAGTTCGCATCCGGCTTCGCGCAGCGGAGCTACTTTGAGCAAAGCATCAACAAATGATGAGCGTACAATTTCTTCGCTGCCACGGTACAGTGGATAAGTGACATATACTTTTTTCAGACCTTCATCGAAAGCGCGGGGATTGTTCGTTATCGCTTGGTAAAATTGCAGACGTTCTCGCTTCAAAAAGCGGTCTTCGCTGTCGGGCAGTTCTTTGCCGAGAAACGACTCAGGCACATACGCGGCGGGAAATTCGCTGTCGATGGCACCGCACAGAATCGTAACGCGATAGGGAATGTTTCTTATCTGCTCGATGGAAGTGATGGTAACGCCGTAGCCCGCCTTCTCGCGCGGCGAATACCGCTGTGCTCGCACAGCAGTGCGCAACCTGTCCACGTATTCTTGCAGCGGACGTTTTTTGCCCGGAAAACGATCTTCGTAGACAAAGGCGAGTTCTTCTATCAGCCGGAGCAACGACGAAAGCGCCCGTGCGTCTTTTTCTACTTCTTCTTGTAGCTGCACATAGGCAATGCCCGAAGCACTATCTTGGTGGCGTGCATTGCTGTGAAACTCTACAATGCGCTCCCGCACTTGCAGCCGTCCCAGAATCTGCTCGCTTACCACCGAAGCAAACTCTGTAGGCGTGAGAAGCGCCGGGCGCGGCAGCAGATGCACTAGCGCCTCGAAGTCCTTGCGCGCACGCTCAATCGACTGAAGCTCGCGCTGGAACTCGCGTAGCTCGTCGGCGTCGGATGATTTGTCGTTTTCGATAATCGACAACCTGCGCCGTAGGTACTCCAACCGCTTGTCAAAACGCCGAAACCAACCATCGGCGCCCCCAAACCTGTCGCCACCGGCAATGCGCAGCCGCGCTGCAATTTCGTACATATTAGCGGCGTCCAAAGCAAGCTCTTGCCCGAGCTCGGTGCGCGTACAGCGAATATACGGGCTTTGCAAAGCGCGGTGAACATCGCCACGGCGGAATCCCAGCAGCACAGTATCGAGCACGGCAAACACGGCAATTGCCACTGGCGATTTCTCCAGCGCGTAGCGGTCGGTAATGTTCACGGGAATGTCGTACAGCGCAAACATCTCGCGGAACAGTGTAGAATATTTCGCAGGCTGGCGCATCACAACGGCGATTTCAGCGGCTGGTATGTGCTCGTTCAGCGTGAGATGTTTTACCAATTTCGCAATGGAGCGCGTTTCGTCTACACGGCTTTCCGCGCCGATCACCTGCACCATATCCCCAAAGCCTTCGTGCCGGATGTTCTGCTCCGTATTGAACAGCCAGCGTCGCAGATACGAAACAAGCGGCTGGTGCCTGTGCTTCTGATAGCCAACAAGCTCTGCCATGGCTTCCTCTGGCGCGTATTTCCGATAGCCTGCTGCGCGCAAGCTATCCACTGTTTCATCAAAGTTGGCAAAGAGCGGGCCGTTGCCCGAGGAATAATCGAGGTAAATGCGCACGTGCAACGGAGCAGGCAACAGCAGGCGGAGAAATTCTTGTTCCGGCTTTTTGAACTCGCTAAAGCCATCCAGAAGCATGGCTGTTTTGCCGGGAAACAGGCGTTCCCAGCGCTCTCCAATAGATAGAGGATGGTTGTCCGATATGACAATAGCTTCGTGTGTGAGCGGGTCGCGCTCGCCGCGCAGGATTTGCGATACGATGTTCAGCAGGCGCGGATAATCCGCAAGAGTAGAGCCGAGCAATGCTTCGTAGTTCTCGTACAGCGAGGCAATATCGGCAAGGCGCGAGGCGTCGAGGTCTTCTTCGATTTCCCCAGCCTGGGCACGCCGCACGTCGTCGCGCAGGGAAGCAGGCGTAACACCATCCTCCTTCAGACCATAGATCACATTGCTAAGGCGCTCCAGCGAAGCCGGGGAAAGCGCGTCGCGACCACCGCGAAAAAACGCGAGATCCGCTTTTTCAGCAGCTTCCTCCATAAGCACAAGGCGGTAGGCATCGGAGATAAGGCGCGGGCTTTTAGCTCCCATCAGTTCATGCGCACAGTAGCGCACAAGGCTTTCGAGCGTATAGAAAGGAAGTTTACCTGCGGGGCGACCACTCTTGCGGCACAGGCTGCTCACTGCCGTGCGCGTCATCAGGCGCAGGCGGCGTCCGGTAGGCACGACAAATACGACATCATCGAAACTGCCTTGCTCGATGGAACGACCGAGCACCGTCTCGAAATCTTCCCCGAGCGGCGCTGAAAAGTTCACGCTATTGTGAAGTACGTACACAGTAAATACCGTAAGATGAAGAGAATATGCCCCAGACTTGTCCGCAACGTGTACGTCGAGGAAGCTGTGGGGCACGGGCGTCGCTGCGTCGCTCGCCTCGTCGCTGCACCGCGCAGCACACCCGCTTTTCGGATGGCCGAGCGGAGCGCGCTGGTTTGAAGATCAGCAAAAGCGAAAGGGGGCGAACAACCACGCGGCGGCTGTGCTGCGCGGTGCAGCGACCCAACACAAGGCCGAAGACGGCTGCGACTGCACACCACGTGTAAACGAGCGTCCAATATACGCGATTGCAGCACACGGAAAAAGCTGTGTAGAAAGCGGAAACGGACGAAGAGGAATCAACGGGAATTTCGGCTCTTATTCGGGCATACTCGAAGCCTCTACATACACCACAATCACGTGGCCATAGCGCTGCACAATTGCTTCTACGGGTGCGCTGCCGGGGCAGCTAATAGCTTCCTTGTCCTTGTAAGCAGAGTAATACACCGATACTGGCTTCTTTTCTGTAATCTGCGAGGTAGTCCAGTTCATGGCGCGACACTGGGCAAGGCCGAATTTCTCGGCGTCGAACTCAAAGGTGTAGTTCGTAGCTCCGCTTTCGTAGGCTAATCGCACAGCAACATCGCCGGGAGCACGGGTGTGCCAGTACACGCGCAAGAATCTATTGCTGTCGGAAAGCTGCGCAGCTTCGGCAAACATGCGAACATATTCCTTTGGTGTCTTTTTCCACGATTCGCGTTGATTAATGGTCTTCACCAATTCGCCGTCTTCGTACACTTCTACGATATAATTCAGAAACACAGAAGAATCGGCAGGAGCGCGCACAGGAAACTTATATACTTCGAGCCCGAGCATCGACAAGGCATTTTGCACGTCGGTCGAGTCTATCGGGTAGTTGTTGTTCATTCCCTGGGCAAAGGCGGTTGGAGCAAAGCAGGCGGCAGCGAGAGCAAGAATCACGGCAAAGCGATACATGGGGTATATCCTGAAAAACGAATGTGAACACCATCCGACCATAGTTGCTGATGTGCAACAATGCACGGCCAATGTGCGGTGGTTTAAAATGCAAAAAGGCAGATTGCTATCCAACCCGCCTTTTCTGCAAATTTTCTGCGCTTATCAGGAGATTTTGTGGCGCATTTGTTTTTCGGTCATACCGCGCAGGTAGTACAGTTTCGCACGGCGAACCGATCCTTTGCCAACAATCGTAATATTCTGAATAATGGGCGAGTGAAGCGGAAAAATACGCTCAACACCAACACCATTAGAAATTTTACGAACGCGGAATGTCTCGCTGACACCGCTACCACGACGGGCAATAACAACGCCCTGGAAATTCTGGACACGCTCTTTGTCGCCTTCGATCACGCGGACAGCGACGCTAACTGTATCGCCTGGGCGGAAATCGGGAATCTCCACTGGCTGGTCGTTGTTTTTGGCTTTGCGCATGTCAGCCGACTGCGCGATAGCCATCGTATCGATGAGTGCTAATTCTTTCATGTGTATTGCCCTGGAAAAATGAAGACTTCAAAAATAGTAATCATTAGCCTTTCGTGCAAATAAATTTTTACGTTATCAACAATATTTGTGGAAAAAGTATGAACCCATTGTGCATTATCGGAGGTGAAGCGCGAAGTTTTGTAACTTGCGAATCGGGTGGAGTTTTCAAACGCATTGGTAGTTTGTATGGCTGAACGGCGCTCCATATCCTATACCAGAAAACGCTGGCTTATATGGGCCTTTATTCTGTTCCAGTTCTGTACGCCAATGGCTGGGCATGGCATTGTGCCAATGGGCTTATTTGCGCCAATAGCATGGATGTTTATAGGTACGCATGATTTTCCTGCGACAGGCTTTGAGCCATGGGCTGCATGGGGAGCTCTTCTCGCGGAAACAGCAGGATTCTCTACTCTTGTATTTGCTATTACATCTTCGCGCCCGGCGGCGGAATCCATTGGTAGCATAGGAGTCGTGCTCATGGCAGCGGCGGCAGTCTTCGCGTATTTTGCCATCGGAGAGGTATCGTTTATTTCGCTGCTTACATATGTGCCCTTCAGTATAGCGGCAGTCAAATACTTCGCGCATCCTATGGAGCAGGACAGAGAGCACGCAGACAAGAACCAGCATTAAACAGGGAGCCCAGTTCGCGCAAGAGAACAACCGGCGGTTAGAACTTCATGGCACGCCCTCTGGAAAAGAAATTGCGATGCAGTCAAATTTATAACAAAAGTTTTTCAGCATGAGCTTACACGGTAAGGAATACAGCTATGGCTCTTGTATCTATCAACCCCGCTACCGGCGCTGTTGTCGGGGAGTACGAGGAAATGTCGGACGGCGATATTGAGTCTGTCCTCGCATCGACTGATGCCGCAGCCAGCATCTGGCGCACAACATCGTTTGCAGAGCGAGCCCGGCATATGCACCGCGCTGCGGTGATTCTCAAAGACCGCGCAAACGACTACGCCCGGTTGATGGCCGAAGAAATGGGCAAACCACTTGCACAGGGCAAAGCAGAAGCGGAAAAATGCGCGTGGGTGTGCGACTACTATGCAGAGCACGCCGAACAGTTCCTCGCGCGTGAGAATATTGCTACCGATGCCTCCAAAAGTTTTGTCGACTTCAGGCCAATTGGCACTGTGCTCGCCGTGATGCCCTGGAATTTTCCGTTCTGGCAAGTGTTTCGCTTTCTGGCACCGGCGCTGATGGCAGGCAATACCGGCGTGCTGAAACACGCTTCCAATGTAAGCGGCTGCGCTCTTGCTATTGAGCAAATAATACGCGACGCAGGCTTTCCCGATCATGTGTTCCGCACACTGCTCGCAAGCTCCCGGCGCATGCACAGCGTGATAGCAAGCCCGTATATCAAAGCCGTGACGCTTACAGGTAGCACTCCAGCGGGCCAAGCCGTAGCAGCAGCAGCGGGCAACATGCTGAAAAAAACAGTGCTCGAACTCGGCGGCAGCGATCCCTATATCATACTCGACGATGCCGATATTGAGCTCGCGGCCAAAACATGCACAATATCGCGGCTTATCAACAGCGGCCAGAGCTGTATCGCCGCAAAGCGCTTTATCGCAGTGGATGCCATACGCGATCAGTTTACCGAGCGATTTACCGAGCTGATGCGCTCAAAAACAATGGGCGATCCGCTCGCTGGAAGTTTCGACCTCGGCCCGCAAGCACGCACCGATCTGCGCGACGACCTCCACAAGCAGGTGGAGCACAGCGTGGAGCGCGGCGCTCGCTTGCTGCTCGGCGGCACCATTCCCGCAGGCAATGGAGCTTTTTATCCGCCTACCGTGCTCGCCGATGTCCGCAAAGGCATGGCAGCCTACGACGAAGAGCTGTTCGGCCCAGTAGCCGCAATTATTCCCGCGCGCGACGAAGAAGAAGCTATTCGCATTGCCAACGACACAAACTTCGGCCTCGGAGCAGCAGTGTTCACACAAGATACTCAGCGCGGCGAACGCATTGCAGCCGAGCACCTCGAAGCGGGATCGTGCTTTGTGAACGCGCTCGTAAAGTCCGATCCGCGATTGCCATTTGGCGGTATTAAAGAGTCGGGTTATGGACGCGAGCTGGCGTCCTTTGGCATCCGCGAGTTCGTCAATATCAAAACGGTGTACATCCAATAGCTGTTGATTGCAGTACGATGGTGGCACGGGCGTCGCTGCGGCGAGCGTTCGGTCGCTGTCACCGGTCGCACGAACCGCCTCTTGGTTCACAACAGGCTTTGCGCCAATAGCCAGAAAAGAAAACCGCAAAAAGCACAGCGAGCCGGAAAAAGCACAGCGAGCCGGTGAGCATCTATTATACTGCGACGAAGGTTGGACACCGTGCAGCGGCATGTGCAGCGCGGTGCAGAGGCCAAGCGCAAGGCCGAAGACCAAAGCGCCCAACAGCGCAACAGCAACGCCCGAGTGCGTATTCCGCACAGCACGGCACAACTCCAATACATACTGACTTTGGACTATGAAGGGCTTTGTGGTGCTGTTCTGGTGTATGGCCGTGTGCTGTGGCTTCGGACAGAGCTTTGAAGGCATAGCCGTGTACCACGTGGATATCGAGGCCGCCGAGCGAATGAAGTTCTGGGGCATGACAAGGGAATTTCTCATCGACGACAGGAGAAAAGACGGCACGTGGGCCGATACCGTCGAAATAACCTACAAAGGCGGAAACTACGCCGCGCTCGCCCACGACGACTACCATTCGCTGATGATCTACAGAGCCGACAGCAACAGAATATTCGCCTTTGAACACGGCTGGGATATATGCACAGTGGCCGATGCCTCGCAGGACTTCGAGTTTGCGCTGCCGGGCGAAACACCCGTGATTACACACAGCACCGAAGCGACCGCAGCAGGCCAGCCGTGCGGGGTCGTGCGCGTACAGTGGAAAACGGGCTCTTGCGATTATTACTACCATCCATTTGCCACACCTATCGACCCGGAATTGTATTTGTGCCACGCGCACAACGCATGGTACGAGTTCCTGAGCATCTCGCATTCGCTGCCTTTCCAGATCGTAAAAACAGTGAACCACGTTTCGATGACGACATATACCCTCGTGGCGATACGCTGGCAGCCTGTTGACGACAATGTCTTTGCTCTTCCAGAACTCGAACTACAGCCGGACCTCATTGCGTTCCCCGCAAAAGCCGTAATGAAAATCAAACGATAGCCGACCGCCAACACTGCACGACCAACACGCAGCGTTGTCGTGGCTATGAATGCTGCAGCACCACCGGGCACTGCTACCGGAAACCTTTTTTGAAACCTGGCGTCTGAATAGCAACACTTACGATCATGGATGAATGTATGACAATGTCAAAGGGTGCATCTGTGCGCCTCGTTCCGGCTATAGCTCTGATCCTGCTTTTTGCTCTTGGCTGTAGCGACAACAATAGCAACAAGATTGCCGAGCAACACGCAGACACCATGGCTCCGCCCCCTGTGGCCGCCGACACTGTGGCGCCCCAAGAGCCAGCGCTTACAATCGCGTATCACCATGTGCCAGTAGCCGGTCGCAAAGGGCTCGACAGTCTGCGCGAAATTGTAGGCGAAGAGCATCTTGCCACGATTCTCCGGCTCAACCGAAAGGACAGCAGGCATGTATCGCGCAACGACACACTCATCGTACCGGACACACTGGCGAGCCTCATGGCGTATTCACCATTTCCGCATTATCTGGCATCCGCCGAGCAAATTCGCAAACTCGTGGTTGTCGACCAGCGCATCCAAGCCATAGCAGCTTATGAAAGCGGAAATATCGTCTTCTGGGGACCGACGAGCACAGGCAAAAAAAGCACACCTACTGATACCGGGCTGTTCCATACCAATTGGCGTTCGCGAAAGCGCAACAGCACCATAGACAACGAATGGGTGATGGAGTGGTACTGGAACCTCGAAAACAGAAGCGGTGTCTCTATGCACCAGTACGACCTTCCGGGCTATCCGGCAAGCCATGCCTGCGTGCGCTTGCTTACCGAAGATGCTCAGTGGTTGTACGAGTGGTGCGAAGCATGGCAGTTGGAGAGCGGTAAAATTATTGTGCAAGGTACACCGGTTCTTATCTACAACACCTATCAGTTCGGCCACACTGCGCCTTGGAAACTCCTTGTGGAATCGCCCGATACAACTCGCGTTACTGCCGAGACCTTAAGCGCGGTGCTTGCCGTACATTTGCCCGCGATCACACGGGAACAGCAAGAGCGCGACTCCGTGCTCGCACGCCTTCAACAGCCAGCCGATACATCGCAAAGGAACTGAAAAGAGAGTATATCTATCACAATCTTACGGCGCGAGCACAAGCATGCGCTCAGCTTGTGGTAACTCCTGCCATGTACCTGGCGCAAGGTCGCCAAGAAGAAAATTGCCAACCGCTACGCGTAGCAGTCGCAAAGTAGGATAGCCTACTGCTGCTGTCATTTTCCGCACTTGCCTGTTTTTCCCCTCTGTAAGTTCCATTGCGATCCAGCATGTAGGCACTGTTTTGCGAAACCGCACAGGCGGCTCACGCTCGGCAACCACCGGCTGCGGATCGAGTATCCACGCACGGCAAGGCCGTGTGCGGTCGCCCTGTATCTGAACGCCCTGCTGAAGACTCTTCAGAGCCTCGGCGGTAGGAATGCGCTCCACCTGCACCCAGTACGTGCGGCGGTGGCCGTGGCGCGGATGCAAAAGCCTGTCGTTGAGCTGTTTCTCATCAGTAAGCAAAAGCAGTCCCTCCGAATCGGCGTCTAATCGACCAAGCGGATATACTCCCGGCGGAAAGCTGTAATCCGCCAGCGGTCGATTGGCCGAGCCATCGCTCGTAAACTGCGATAAAACACCGTAGGGTTTGTTAAAAGCGAGAAGCATGTGCACCTGTATTGTGTAGCAAAATAGAAAGCCTGCCTGTAACTAATGCTTTGTGCTCCTGCGCTGGCAGCCGAAGCATTATTCTGCCAGAAATACTGCTCCTACGAGCGGTAGGGGCAGAACAACCACGCGGCGGATGTGCAGCGCGGTGCACAGACCAAGCGCAGGAGCAACGACCGAAGCGCAACCTTCTTTCGTCCGCTTTTTAGTTCGGACTATTGGCGCACTTTCCGCTCGACTTCGATACGCACTGTTCGGCTGTAGAATCGTCCTTCTGGCAGATTGCCTGGAAATGTCGTCGTGTCTTCGCCCGCGCCTATGACTTCGGCATCTGGTCTTTTCAGCGCATCGGCTACAGCACGAGCACGCTGGAGCGAAAGCCGTAGGTTGTACTCTTCCTCGCCAATAGCATCAGTGGTTCCGATAATTGTCATCGTGTTATCTGGCGATAGGCGTGCAGCAAGCAAACGCAGCAGATTGCGCTGCTCCGCAGAAAGCGTGGCTCCATCGAACGGAAAAAGCAACAGTGAATAGCGCTCCGTTTCGAGATCGCCTTCGGCAGCCCGCTTGCCAGCAGCCGTGATACGCCGCACCGGAAGCTGGGCCGAAACTGTGTACTCCTGTGCACCCTTGTACACAACTAATTGCAAGCCGACAGCACTTGAAGCAGACGCCAGAGCAGTTGCCTGCGGTCGCCATTCGAGAGTATCGGAAGCAGACGTCCCCTCTGCCGAAAACAGCCGCAGCGAACCACTCTTTGCCGCGAGTTGCCAGCGAGAGAACGCACTGCTCACCTGCGGATACAGCAGCACTTTATCAGTCTTCATCACCATAGTAGTATCCGCCGTCCAAACAGGATCGGCAAGAGCGGCATCGCTCATCGCAATTTCCACGCGACGGTTTTCTTCGGCTCCTTCGCGCACAGCAGAATTCGACGGCATAGCGGGCAAATCGCGAGTTTGCACTCGTATGCGCGAAGGGTTGATATGCCACACCCGCACAAAATAATCGCGAATTGTTTGTGCACGCCTGCCCGACACTCCGCTTCCGCGCTCGCCAGTACCATCATTGCAGCCGGTAAGCGTCACGGTTGTTCGGCTGGAACCGCGAAGCCTATCGCCTATGATATTCAGCACGTGCTTGTACACATCCAACCCCGCAGAAGAGCGAAGATCGGCGGCAGAAAAAGACGCTGCTTGTTCTTCGCTTATTTGTACATACCGCGCGGGTAATTCGGCAGAGGAGCTGTCGAAGAAAATAAAACCGAGCAGCGGCACGGCTGTAAGCACAACGCGCTCTTCTATCACAAGAGTATCGCCCGCAGGCGCATCTGCCAGAAATACCGACGCACTAAGAGCGGGAACCGGAGGTAGCTGTGCGGGCACTTCGCGCACATAGGATTCGGCGACGATCAGCGTGTCGATTGCTCCATTGCGTCCGGGTCGTATTTTGCTGCTCACTTCTGCAAAAAACACGCGCTCGCGCTCTACCGATGCAGTACGCACGACAGTATCACGCTGAATAAGTGTATCGCGTCGCGGTATGGCGACATCGGCTGGAGCATACAGCAGCGACACTCCCACGCGCACAGACGACACCTGCCAGTTCACATCTTTTGCTACATCTGTAAGAGGAATAGTAAGCAGAACTTCCGGTACAAACAGCAACCGCTTGCGCTTATCGAGTGCAAAGGCATGGCTTGCGCCAACTGTGGCCGATATCGCAGACGACGAGGCATCGGGAATATCTCCTCTCAACTCCATTGTGCGCGCTCCCGGATCGACAAACGCTGCACCGAGCGGGCGACCTACGGCCTGTGTCTGCACAAACGTCGCCGACAGAGGAATCGCGACCTGCCCGCCCATGAAGACTTGCAACCCGCCAAATGGTACAAAGCCAATGGTTGACTCAACAACACCGTAGGACATCGAGGAAGAAATGGTGTGAGTAATTGCTCCGTTGACAGGTGAGCCATCTTTCCGCAGAACAACTGCTGGCTCCTGTGCAGTGAGAGAACCATCGTACCACATATAGCCTGCTCGTATGCCGAGGCGTACACGGGAAAGAGCAGGAGAGGAGCGAAAAAGGGAAGTGAACGGAATATCAAACAGAAGGCCACCACCGCCGCCGCCGCCAGAGCCATCGGCAAAAGGCGATGTTCCTAGCGGGACATCGTACCCCGGCAAGTGATCGAACCCTGCTGTATGGGTTGCGCCCACATAGTGGCCGAATACACCTATCAATACGCGGTCGGTTGCAGCTACAGGCTGTGCAAGGGCAGCAGAAACAACGTGGCAGAATAGAAAAGCACCTGTTAGCAGTCTTATGACTATATGCATCTTTGTGTCCATTAGTAAAAGAGCCAGCCTACTGCTGGCAATTGGGAAGTTAGCAAAGTCTGTCCCGCAACCCAAGCAATAACCGCCGTACACATAGAGCCTACTCTGCACACACCAGCACCGCACCACTCGTATTTTTTCTGCATGAGGAATGTGGTTATGTTTGTACAATTCTTCCATTTCTCTGTAGAAATTATGACCTACGAAAACATCCGCGAGCACTGCTTATCAAAAAAAGGGACAACCGAAGAACTACCGTTCGACGAGTTCACGCCGGTGTTCAAAGTCATGGGTAAAATTTTCGCAATTGCCGGTACGAATAGCACGTATGTCAATCTGAAATGTGATCCCGAGAAGGCTATTGAATTGCGAGCGCAATACGAGGAAGTAACGCCTGCATTTCACATGAACAAGAAGCACTGGATATCTGTCGACTATACCGGCTCGGTGCCTCCCCGGGAAATACGCTCTTGGATCGATGCTTCCTACTCGCTGGTAGCATCCGGGCTTACACGCGCTCAAAAGAACGAACTCGATCAGATGAAATAACAGACTTTGCAATGACAGTGTCTGTCTGCTATTGGTTACGGCGTGGCAGGAACTTCCCGATGGTCGCATATCTGCTGGGTAAGTGGCTGGCAATCCGGTGATGTTCACTCTACACAGACTCTATTGAACTCTCAACGAGAATAAGGATAGCTATGGATATTACTTCTTCAACAATAGCGCTTATTACAGGAGCTTCTTCGGGTATTGGCGAAGCGCTAGCCATAGCTCTGGCGGGCAATGGGGCAAATGTAGCGCTTTGCGCTCGCCGTACCAACAAGCTCGAAGCAGTGGCAGAAGCCGTCCGCAATGCAGGCGGCACTCCCCTTGTTATTACGGCTGATGTCACCAACCGCAACGCCGCAGAAGAAGCAGTACGGTACACTATCGAAACATTTGGCGGTATTGATATACTCATTAACAACGCCGGACGCGGGCATCTTTCATCAGTAGAAGACACAACACAGGAACAGCTCGAAAGCATGTTTGAGCTGAACGTGTATTCGCTGTTCTATACGGCGGCGGCGGCGCTGCCTGTGATGAAGCAGCAAAAGCGCGGGCATATCATTACGGTGTCGAGCGTCGCAGGCAAAATGGCATTTCCCTTCAATAGCGCTTATGTAGCAGCCAAGCACGCTGCTGTAGGCTTTACCGCCGCTCTGCGTGCAGAGCTTGTAGAAACAGGAGTAGAGGCAACCGTGATTTGCCCCGACGGTGTTGCTACAGACTGGGCTGGCGTCACCGAAGGCGGACCAATAGGCGATATTTTTGTACGCGGCATACGCATGTCGAAACAAATCGCAGCCGAGCGCAACCTGCCGCGCTCGCCACTGCAACCGCTGATGTCGCCGCACGATGTAGCTACTGTTATTCTACAAGCAATTCGCAATCCCCGCGAGTCGGATGTCTTTACTCATCCCGGCACATACGAGCTCGCCGTGCAAGCTGCAACTAATCGCCAAGCACTCGAACAGCAATATCTGCCGCTGTATCTCGGTATGCGCGAAGCCTACGAAACTCGAAGCACTGGAGAGTAAATAGCTTCTGCAAAATAGTCCTCTTGAGCTTGTATTGCTACCGCGATAACTGCGCCGCCGTCTTCGAGCTCGCGCTTCTTCGCTGCACCGCGCTTCTTCGTCCTCGCATCATTCCCATGATAAACCCACTGCGTGGTAGTACGCCCCAGCTCGCACTGAGAATAC
>DLHF01000025.1 GCA_002483085.1 Ignavibacteria bacterium UBA7675 | reverse complement strand
AACTGTCCAAACTGGTGTATGCTAATAACAACACTATGCAGCGGCATATACGCCGTAATACGTGCTCCGCCACTATACACCAACAACCTACGACGATATCAATATGGCAATATAGTGTCGTTTCTGATCGTGCATAGGTATGTTGTGTCAAAAAAACAGCACAAAACCGATAGGGAACAGGACAGATAGGCAAGAGCTATCTGTGAAATAGATAAGCACCAAAGCTGGGGAAAGAGGGGCGAAGCTATACATCAATATGTTATCAATTTTATAATACAGGATTTGTTATGACAGCACCCAGAACATATATTTCCGAACTATCTGCCAGCGAGCAGCAGTCATTAGTAAAGCTTATACTTGCATTTATCAACGACGAAGTAGTTGCCAGACATCCGGTAATTACCGCATCTGGCGCAGAGTTTCTCGCGGCACACAGGCAGTACGTGCGGGAGCTCGAAGTCTTTCTTAAAGCCAATGGAGGTGGGGTATTTGTACCCTTGCCTGCGTGGGACCCCGCGCTCCCGATTCCCGTGGCGTTTAGTGTTGTAAAGCCTGGGGCAAAGGCCAAGGTGCGGCCATCGCTTGCCAATACGAACCCCGGCCTTGCCTGGCCAGAGTTATTATCGCCGCCAGGCTTGTTTGCTCATCCGTCGCCCGCCGACATGGCCGAGAGCCTACGCGAATGGCTGGCGGCAGTGTTTAAAGCCGTAGGAGGCTCGCTGGCTAGCAATGCACTTGCGGCTGCTGCACCTGTCTTCTGGACAGCGAGCGCATTGGTAAATGAGATAAACAGAAAATACCAGGACGGGCAAAAATGCTGTTGCTGCTGCTGTTGTGAATGCTGTGATGGCAGCGGCGACAGCGGAAAATGCGGAGGTGAGATCATCCTGTTCGAGCACGACAACTTTCACGGCAGGCACAAGCATGTGTACCGAGCCGAGCCAAACTTGAACTACTGGGAGGATCATTTTTTTAATGACCGGACTTCCTCGATTGCCGTGATAGAAGGAAACTGGCAGATATTTGCAGACAGCGAATTCATAGCGCCATTTCCAGTTGTGCTTGGACCCGGCTTATACACGCTTACCAAACTGCGGGAAATACTCGCTCCGGCTGGCGCTCCTCCGGTGCCTGTGGGCGTAATCAACGATCAGATATCATCGTTGCGGCCAACAACTGCTGCTCCCAACTACAACGGGCACAGGCCACCTCCGCAGATAGAGGGGCATATTATTTTATTCATTGATGCCAACCTGCACGGCAGCCATAAACACGTGTTCAGAGGTGCTGAGAACAATCCAGAAGGAGAAGCAAATCTCAATAACTACGACGAACGATGGCCTTTCAACGAGCCTTTTACTCCTACATTCGGACTTCCTCCCATCTATCCTTTCCATCCCATGCACGCGTATTTCAACGACCGTGTTTCTTCGGCAGTGGTGCTTATGGGCCAGTGGGAGCTGTACGAGCATGCGAACTACAATGGATCTACAGGAGCGCCGCTTGGGGTGGGGATTCACCCGATTGTGGCAAACGACACTATTTCCTCCGTTCGGTGTGTAGGAGTCGACCTCGCTGTGCCGCCGCCGCAGATTGTTCTGCTGGAGCATATTAATTTCCGGGGTGTACACAAGCACCTGTTCAGAGACGAAGCCAATCTGAACCAAACATGGCCCGATCTCGATAATTTCTTCAACGACAGAGCCTCGTCGATTGCCGTGAGGTCGGGCCAGTGGCAGTGCTTTGAGCACGCGGACTACGGAGGCATAGCCTATCCAGTGCTGAACCCCGGCTGCTATCCTGTTTTGACAACTCTTGGCATACGAAGCGACGATATTTCGTCGGTAAGGCTGTTCTGATATCAGGCAATTGCACAGTGAACTGATACCGGCCACAACTATCCTCGTGATAGTTGTGGCCTTTTTATACCGGAATGGATAGAGGAACAGCCGTACACTCACGAGCAAAAAGCTCTTTGGATCACTGTGCGGCTTCGCTGGCTGTTTCGCATTGAGAGCCCGGTATTCCACCGCAATTCCGCTTTCTGACTTCCAGTTCTGGGCAAATTTTTATTGGCAGGTGTCGCACCATACCTCTATATTTACCCACATATGGGAGCGGCAGGGAAGCGTTCCTACCATACTATACAATTGCGGCACGGGCGTGTTGTTCCTACCGCAGGTCGCTGTCACCGGTCGCACATCCGGCATGCCGCTGATCGAAAGCTATGCGCATGCGCCAGCAGGCCGGGCGATGAGTAGCGGCAGATGCTGCGCGGTGCAGAGCCGCCCGCTGGAGCAGAGACTGGAGCGCGCCATCCCCTTGGCCTGAAGCAGAGGCTACAACTACGAGAACAGATATGAGCAGGACATTACAGAAGACGATACGGACTATCAACCGGCTGAACCGGATTGCTTTAGGCTGCGTGCCTTCATCGCCTGCGCGCGCACGCAGGCTAGCGGAAAGAGCGCATACGCTGGGCGAGGCATATCCCTTTATATCGCGTCCGCTTGTGCTGGGAAAGGCGCGGTCTTTGCTTGTGCTCGCCAGTTGTAGCCTGAGAGAAAACCGAATAGAAACAGCCTTGGACGAAGCTGCCGGGGCGCTGCGTTTTTTTCAGGAGAGCAACGACACTGTGGGCTGTATCAGTGCCATAGACATCATGAGCATGGTGCACTGGCTGAGGGGAAAGTACAGCGATGCGCTTGAGAGTATGCAGACCGCTCTACAACTCGCAGAGCAAGAGCAGGTGGGGAACCGGAGATTGTCTGGTAAGATTATGGGAAATATAGGGCTGCTGCTGTTTACCCTTGGCGATTACCCACAGGCTCTGCGCTACCAGCAGCGGGGCCTTGCCATTGCAGAGCAGCAGGGAAACTATAAGAGCATGTACATTACACTTACCAATATCGGCAATACGCATGTCCAGCTCGGGAATATATCCCAGGCTTTAGAGCACTTCTTTCGGGCTCTTGCCCTCGCAGAACAATACAACGACGACAACGACCGCGCCACAGGAAAAGTAATGACTCAGATTGGCAATGTATTCCGGCTATTGGGGGAATACGACCGAGCTCTTGAGTACCTTTTGTGCAGTCTTGATAGTATCGAGAAAGCTGATGCTCCTCTCGAACTCGGAACTCTTCTGCTAAATATTGGCATGCTGTACCACGACAAAAAAGAATACGAAGCAGCTCGCAGCTACATCATGCGTGCACTGGGTATACACGATGGAATCAACGGAGTGCACCATCTGATGGTTCGCTGCAAGAGTACCCTTGCTAGTATGGAACTCCAACTTGGCAATAGCGAATTGGCGTTGAAGCTCGCCCTTGATGCTTTGCACATCTGCGAAGCAATCGAGTACAGCCAAGAAAAAGGGCATGCTCTTGCTCTGATCGCGGTGATATACAAACACCGGAAAGCATACGATGCTGCCATGGAATACTTTCACCGTAGCCTGCTGTTGTGCCAGGAGAAGAATAATCTGGCAGGGCAATGCGATGCCCTGATCGGTATTGGAACAACCTTGAGCTGCCTGCAATGCTGTGAGCAGGCCGTTGGGCAGCTACAGTCCGCGCTACAAACAGCAGAGCAAAGCGGCTATAAGTCGCTTCTGCCTTCCATCCATCAGGCTCTGGCCGAAGCATACGAAGGCATGGGCAGTACTGCGTGTGCTCTCCGGCATTACAAACTGTTTCACGATATTGATAAAGAAATTTTTAACGAGAAGGCAGATCAGAGAATCCAGACGCTCAATGTGCTGTACCAGGTAGAAGAAATCCGAAGAGAAGCGCAGACCTATAAAAAAGAAAATGCACAGCTCCAGCAGAACATCGAGTGCGTGCGGAAAGATCTTGTCATACAGGCTTTGTATCTTGCTGAGCAGACCAATCTAGTGCAGCAGGCACGGGAAAAATTATCAGGACTGCTCACCGGCACGTTTCCTGAAATCCGGGAAGAAATCTGCAGGAGTGTGGGCGAGCTTTTCTACCCTTTGCCAACCGCAGAGAACGCAACGGCGAAGGAGCTGAAGTCCACGCATGTGTCCGGCAAGTCGGTGGCTGTAGAAGAGAAGGTTCATAGCATCAGGAACGATGTACGAACAGTTGTACAGATGCTCGAAAGAGCGTTGGTCGACGACGGCAGGTGGCGTGTATTTGAGCAGCAGTTCGGGCAGGTACATCGGGGATTTACAGAGACGGTGGCAAAGCGTTTTCCTCAGCTTTCGACTGCCGAACAAAAAGTGTGTGCGCTGCTCAAAATTAACATGTCGAGCAAAGAGATTGGCTGTGTACTCAATATCTCGTCCAAAAGCGTAGACACCTACCGTTACAACATTCGCCGGAAGATCGGGCTTCATGCTGGCGTAAGCCTTACACAGTTTCTGACTGATTTATAAAAGGCAACATACAGAAGAAGTACACGCCCGTGCAGTTGCAGCCCACACGGGCGCGTGCTTACACTATAGAACATTACTTCACTACTTTCATTTGCTGTACCGAACTGAGCCTACCCGACTCTAATCTGTAAAAATACGTTCCTGCTGGGAGTGCATCTGCCGAGAACGGTACTCTGTGCCTTCCTGCATTGCGTTCGCCGGAGCTCAGGCGGCTTATCACACGCCCTTGCATATCGAGGACTGAAAGCGATACATAAGCTGCAGAAGGAAGCGTGTACTCGATAGTCGTGCTGCCTGATACCGGATTGGGATAATTGTGCAGCTCGAAGACAGCAGCGGCAGAATCGCCTACGGATGTAGACGCGAGCTCTTGGAACAGCGGCAGCGTGGAAAACTCCCCGAACAAAAGGCTTTGTATGTCGTTCTGTGGAGCGCTGAACCACTGCGCGAGCGCCGACGAATAAATCTGCCGGTAGTCGTATTGCATCAGCAGGTCGCCTCGGTCGTCGAGATTGACAAGGTCGGGATCATTGCCGTGAATGCGGTTGCCAAGCACTTTATTGCCAAAGACAAACAGCGGAGCTGCGGTGCCGTGATCAGTACCGTTGCTGCCATTTGCCTGCACGCGCCGTCCGAACTCCGAAAATGTCATGCCCGCTACACGGTCGCCGTGGCCCAAAGCGTCGAGGTCTTCCATGAAAGATTTTACAGCGCCGGCGAGCTCGGCGAGCAGCGATGCGTGTGTGCCTGTTTCGCCGCCTTGATTGTTGTGCGTATCGAAGGCATTGCCCTTGATATTCACAAGATAGAAGCGTGTGTCGAGGCCACCTGAAATAAGATTCGCTACGATTTTCAGACTCGAAGCGAGATTTGTAGCAGGATAGGTAGCCATATTCTGGCCTGCATCTGCTGCTGCTTTTACACGCTTAGAATAGAGGTTCGATGCCTCGGCAATCAGGCGAATGTATTCGAGCTCGTCGCCCGCCGGAGTGTCGGATGCCTCGGGCCAGAGGGGAGTGCCGCTCTGGCCTACGAGAGCATAGAACTCTTCCGGGTCGCGGAAGACAACTGCGAGATTTCCCTTGTCGCTCTGGAAGCCCAGCGATACTGATGTGCCAATTTGTACGGCCATTGGGTCGGTGGGGAGAACATCGGGGTATTGGGGATACTGTGTTTCGAGGTAGCGTCCTATCCAGCCCGTAGATTCAAAGACATCGGCATCGGTAGCTGTAAGCCAGATATCCGTGCCGCGAAAATGCGAGCGATTCGGATTGGGATAGGTAACGCCCTGCACAATGGCAATTTTACCCTCGTTGTATAGATCGCGCATACCAGCCATAGCTGGATGCCAGCCGAGTGTAGAACTCAGCGGCAGCGCAGAGCTTTTAGGAATAGCAATATCCACACTGTCGTACTTACGGGCATTGTAGTACAGGTCGTTTTCGACGGGTACAAGCGTATTCAGGCCGTCGTTGCCTCCCGACAACTGGATAAGAACAAAAATGCGGTCGGAAGCTCCTGCTATTTTTTGCATTGCACGCAGAGCCGGCGAGTAGGCCAGCGCCTGCATAGAATTCGTGCCGAACGCGGGAAGAGCTGAAAGAGCGATCCCCGCTCCAGCGGATGTACGAAGAAAATCGCGGCGTTTCATTGTAGAGTCCGAAGAAGTGAGAGATCATGTTAATTGAAATTCCGGCAGATGCAGGACGGCGCTCAGGAAAAGCTGAAGTCGCACGACAGTCTTGTCGGGATCAGTTTCTACAAAATTCGTCCATTCGTAGAGTTGTGCTCCCTGGAGCAGTTCTTCTAAAAGGTCGGCGCGCTGTTCGTCGACAATGTCGATGGCCAGCAGATAGCGAGCAGCATCGTCCACGAACTGTTCTGCATCGGAAAGCGAGGAAAATCCCGCGCCAAAGCGCAGTACGTCGATTTTTGTGGGCAGTTGTCTGCCACTGACATCCTTGCCGTATATGGACGCATCGCCCAGTGCGTTGCGCATTGGATAGGTAGCCGTGTTGATCCAATCGCGATAGCCCGGCCAACCTGCTACGTTAGGAGGATTGAGTATTTCCAGGCCAATGCCCGTCATGCTCTCCACGACACTGCGCAGGTACGGTCGGTTCGGGTTGTCGTTCTGAGGCAAGTCCATAGCGAACAAGCGCATGATACCGATGATAAAGTCGAGCGGGGTTTTGATAAGAGCGCCGTGGAGCTGCTTGTCGAAAAAGTGTGCGCTTGTAAGAAGCGTGCGCAGGACGGGTTTGAGCTCAAAATTATGCTGTACTAATAGGTCTGCGAGCTGTGCTACAATAGCGTGGTCGACAAGTTCATAGACAAAAAAGCGATATAGCTTTTGCGCGAGAAAGACTGCTGTTACGGATTTTCCCTTATATTCATCGCTGTCGGCTTGCGGTCTGCCCGCCTGTATATCTGCCTCTGTCTCCGCGAATTTCCACGCAAAAATGGCGTCGATCAGCGCGTCGGATTCTGCCATTCCCGCTTCGCTTTTGGGCTTGCTCGGGTCGGGCTTAATCGCGGTGTTTAGCAAAGTTTTATCGCCAAAGTCATGGTTACGCAGCAGCGGGTCGAATGTAGAAAATGGATATTTATCGGCAATAAACCAGCCAGTTACTACGCGTGCTGCTTCCACAACATCATGCTCAGTGTAGTGCCCTTCACCGAGAGTAAAGAGCTCTAAAAGTTCACGTGCGAAATTTTCGTTGGGCCGCTGCCGGGTATTGGTAGCGCCATCGAGATAAATGAGCATTGCTGGGTCGGAGACCATCGTGCGTGCCAGCGTCTTGAAGCTGCCAAATGCCTCGTGGCGAAATGCGTTATTTTGGATACATATTAGCTGAGGATGGACTACCTTTTTGTTGTCGGACGTAAAGTGGTTGTGCCAGAAGAAGGTTATTTTTTCCATAAGCGGCGATACTGTATGTGTGCCTGACCGCTGGAATGCAGACCTGTACATGCGTTCTACCCACCACCGTTGGAACTCCGCATTGCGCTGGTTGAGCAGTATTTGGTATTGTAGGCGTTCCGCTTCTGTTGTATAGCGCTTGCGCTCCTCCTCCGCCCATTCAGGCTTCATCCCCCACTTTGCGCTGTCGTCGGCACTGTATTCGGCTGGATAGTCGCCCGGTTGCACTTCGAGCAGTTTGTCTACGGCTTGTTGCGGCGAGAGTGTCAAAGCATAGCCAATATCTGGCCGTGTAGCTTGGAAACCCGTGCGGCGCAGAAGATGGCTGGCAGTGCGTTCGTTCCAGGGATTATCAGCCGATGGTACATAGGGTTCGAGTCCGCCGTCTATTGTGAGCGGCACCGGATTGAGAACCTTTTTCATAGCAGGCGAGACTGTACCGTTCTTGCGTCGCGACTCTGCGCGGAGAGTGGAAACGCCTGCCGCCGATGCTACAACGGCTGTTGTTCCGGCGGTCAGAAAGGAGCGTCGGTTCATGGGACCTCCCGAAAAGTTAAATGAGGAATACGGTTGCGCTCAGAGCAGTTGTCTGCTGTTGTACTTACAAACTTTTGTATTTCTGCGTATCGTACACAGCCGCACTGCAATGCGAAAAGTATGGTAAAATACGCTATGGAACTACACTGTTCTCTGGCGTATTCTCGCGCAGGACAGCACTTGCCAACTGCCGACGGGGGATCAGACCACGAGATTATGAAAAAGGTTTAATCATGTACCACCGGGGTAATTTCTGTGTTTATTGGCGCTTCTGTCGCTGTTCGTATGGTTGGTCTCTGCACCGCGCAGCACGAGCCCCCTCGTGGTTGTTCCGCCCGCTATTCGCGCATTGTCACCGGAAGTTCGTCTTTGCACCGATCTCGCGGCAGCAGTGCGAAAACGAGCCTATGATAAACCGCAGTGGGGATACAGAGGTCGCGGATTCGGCGAGTGAAACGGATTTTTTCTTCTTTGCGCGGTACTGTGTCTTTTAGAGGCGAGAAGCGGTTGGCCAACTGGCAAGCGGATGTGCGACCGGTGACAGCGACTGGGCGGACGCCGCAGAGAAGCCCGTGCCACAGAGCTTTTCCAACAACTGATAAAGGATCGGGCGCCCCGGTGAAGGCGCCCGGAATCTGCATATGTACAGGCAGAATGGTGGCGAAGGCGAGTAGGGGAGGCACGCGCTATACTGCGGGTTCGTAATCGTTGAGTAGTTTTTCTGCTTTAGCTGAGCTAATCCGGTTGACAATTTTCATGGCTTCGTATTCATCGCGCACTGTTTTGGCGAGGATGAAACAGGAGAGTACAATGCAGAACACACCCATGCCGAGGTAGCCTTTTATCCAGGAATCGACAGGCAGGTGGTAGATACCAATAACAGTAAGGGCAATCGCGAGGACAAACCCCGCCCAGCTAAACAGCTTCCACGCAGGGGAATGCGGAATATCATTGTTGATATGCATAGAGGGCTCCGAGAATTATGAAGTAATTGTTTGGGAGAGAAGTTCTGTCGCCAGGCGTTTCGCGCCCGCAAAATCTATCTTGCCGGAACCGAGGCGGGGCACGGCTTCGACGCTGAGAACCGTGCGCGGCAGCATGAGCGGAGGGACACCAGCTTCTACAAGTTGTGTGCGGAGGGCACCGGGTGTTGTTTGTATGCCCGCTACTAACAGCACAATATATTCGCCTTTGTCTGGCGCGGGAAGCGCTACTGATGTGATATCGAGTTCGGCATCGGCAAGTGCGCTGACCACTGCCGATTCAACAGCGCTGAGGCTTACCATCTCGCCACCAATTTTAGCAAAGCGCGAATAGCGGTCTATCAGCGTCAGAAAGCCGTCTTCGTCGATCCGCCCTTTGTCGCCTGTGCGATACCAATGCAGGCCATCGAGCTGCACAAGTACGCGCTGTGTGGCTTCGGGCGCGTGGAGATAACCTTTCATCAATTGGGGGCCTGCAATTAGTACAAGGCCCGCTTCGCCATCGGGCAGTTCTTGTAGAGTGTCGGGGTCGACAATGCGGAAAGCACTGCCGGGCAGCGGCATACCTACAGTTGCTGCTTTTGCGCCTGTTTGCACGATCCAGTCTTCTGTTGATAAGACATCTGGAACATTGACGCTTGCTACTGGTGTTGTTTCTGTTGTGCCATAGCCTTCGTAGATAACATGACCAAATTTCCTGTGGAATTCGCTGCGCACCTGTTCGTGTAGCTTTTCTGCGCCTGCCACTACCATGCGCAGGGAACGGAACATCAGCGGATGAACTTTTGGACTTCGAGTGTACAACCCCAAAAACGTAGATGTACCGAACAGCAGCGTTACCCGATGGCGCGCTACTGCTTTGCCTATAGAAGCGGCGTCGGTAGGGTCGGGCTGGCACACTACTTTCAGCCCCTCGATCAGGGGCATCAGCGTGGAGACTGTCAGGCCAAACGCGTGAAACACAGGCAGCGAACTCAGCACGGTATCGTCTTCGCGCGGGTTCAGCACTCCGGCAATCTGTTTAATATTTCCCATGATATTGCGATGTGTAAGCTCTACACCTTTAGGAATACCCTCGCTGCCACTGCTGAATAATATTGCGGCAGTATTTCCCAAAGGAGTATTCTTGAAATACAGCAGGCGTAGAAGCCACACTGGGAACAGCCGAGCGCCGACCACCGCACGCACCAATGTAAATTTGCTCATAGAAGAGCGCATGTCTTCTACATACAGCACACGTATTTTCGCCAGCAGCGGGCTCATATCGAAGCCTTTACTCTCTAATTTCTGAATGAAAAGTTTTGATGTGAGTATTGTACTTATGCCCGCCTGTGCCACAGCATGCAGCAGATTGTCTTTTCCCGCCGTGTAGTTCAGATTGACAAGTGTTTTACCATTCATGAGCACTGCCAAGCTGGTAAGAGCAACGCCTGTACTTGGCGGCAAGATCAGCCCGATTGCCTGTTCGCTGCCGGTATTCTTTTTTACCAATCGAGCAAAGGCGATGGCTGCTCCGAGCAGGCGCGTATGTGTCAATTCTGTGTTGTCGAAATTTACGATGCTTACCTCGTTCTTTAGGCGTTTTGCTGTGCGCAGCCACGCAATATGAACGGGGTCGAGTGTATCTGCGTAGTTGTGCCAAGAGTCGATGGAGAGCCGTATCACTGCTTGCTTTACTTCTGCTGCTGTTGTAGTGTCGGGCAGAGATGTGCCAAATAGCACGGTAATATCGCGCGTGCGTCGCGGTGCCGAACTGCGGCGATATTTGCGCGAAGCAAAAGAGTAGATGCTTCCCCACAGACCTCGTATGTAGAAAGGAACAATGACAGCGCCGCTCTGGTGCACAGCTACTTCAAATCCTTTGTGAAATGTAGCGAGGTGCCCATTGCGGCTGATACGGCCTTCGGGAAAAAGAGCGACGATATCGCCTGCGTGGAGATAGTGATTAATTGTTTGTAAAGCCTCTTTGCTCGCGGCTGAAGAGATAGGGATGACACCGAACATATCGAGAATTTTCTTCAGATACCATTTGCCGTAGTATTGCTTTGCCATGACAAAGCGAATCTGGCGTGGACAGGCAATCTGTAGCATTGCCCAGTCCAGAAAGCTTGTGTGATTGCCAAGCAGAAGCACGCCTCCCGACGACGGAATATTATTAATGCCACGTACATCAAGCCGGTATCGCTGCGAAAGCAGGAGCGAAACGATGTAGCGCAAAAACGATTGCGGTAGCTTTGTAAATGTGTACAGCGTGCCAATCAGCGCAATAATTGCAAGACCGTATATTACGCTTGTACTTGTTGCCGATACAGAGAGAAAGGAAAAGCCATTAGCGCCAAGCGCAACAACGGTGATGCCCAGGAACAGGAGCATAACAACGTTCTGTACAAAGTTGTTGCCTGCTAATACTGTGCCTGCTTCATCGTTCCCAGCATGGAACTGGATGAGCGCGTTGAGCGGGACAATAAACAGACCGCCCATGACACCGTAAGCAAAAAAGAGCACGCCAAGCGCCGGGAGATTAGTCACCGATGGCAAGAGAAAAAGGGAAATGGTCATGCCAATGGCACCAAGAGGGATGATACCTGTTTCGATGAAGTGGCGGGACACTCGCCCTGCGGCTATCGAGCCTACGATAATGCCCAACCCGCCAAGCGCCATCATGCCCGAGGCTACTACCGTGCTGTGTACGCCTGCGGTATTCTTAAGATACTCCGGGAATGAAGCCAGTACTACTTGGTTGATACCCCAGAATAACGACAACCCGATGATGCTCAGCCATACGGCTTCTGTGCGCCGTATTGTGCGTAGGTTAGAGCGCAGATAGCCGAACTTTAGGTAGCGGGCTATATTGAACTTCATAGAGATGTCTTTTGCTCTCTTGCGTTCAAGGCGCATGCTCAGCAGTGTTTCCAGCGCGCAGAAAGCGATAAGTACATATCCTACCGGTGCAATCGAGCGCAACATGTCGGGTAAGTTCTGTGCACTGGTGTCAAGAAGGTGCTCAAATAATATTGAAAACAGGAATGTGCTGCCGAGAATTGCGACAATTGTTACGGACTGAATATAGGAGTTAGCCGGGGCGAGTAATTCTTTCCCTACAAGCTCCTTAATATAGCCGTATTTTGCTGGCGAATAAAATACCGATTGGATTGAAAGCAAGAGTGTAAGAGCAAAGGCTTCTTCAAAACGACCGGCGTAATAGCACACCGTAATGAGAATAGCGATGGGGATGGAGATAGCGGCGGCAATGCGGATGACAAGGTCTTTGGGGAACTTATCGGCTATGTAGCCGCTCGGTGTAAACAAGAGGACAAATGGCAGTAGGATTAGAGCGTTGACAATGGCTGTAAGCACCATTTGTGTACTGCCATCAAAGTGCACAAAGATAATATTCTGAATGATGATTTTGTGACCAATATCTGTAGCCGCGTTTAGGAACGCTATCAGCAGATAGGCAGCAAAACCACGGATCTTTAAGAGGTCGCTCATGGCTGTCGATTGAATGTAAATTAGTTGTTCATTAAACTGTTGACGTGTAAACTATCTAAGTAAAATTTTTTAGGATGATTCGTGGTCGGCTGCAAGGCTATTGCGCATCTTGCGCATCAGCCGTATCAGATCGCTACATTCCCTTTCCGAAAGGTTGGACATTATCTGATGAACCTTTTCTGTGTAGAGCTTGTCGAGCCGGGCTATAAACTTCACTCCATTTTTCGTCAGGGCGATATGATAGCTGCGCCGGTCTCCTTCTACGGGTATTCGCTGGATTAGATCCTGTTTCTGTAGCCTGTCCAGCAGGCCAGTGATATTCGACTTATCGACAAGCAATTTTCTGCTTAGGTCGTTTTGCGTGAGCGGAGTTGTGCTGTCCTTAAGCAGGACGAGAATGTTGAATTGTGCATCGGATGTGTGGAACTCATGGAAAAATTTCGACGAAACTTTTCGCAAGAGTGTGGCCGTCCACCAAACGCTCATCAGAGCTTCGTGAGGTTTGCTCTGAAACTCAATGGGGAGGCTCGTTCTTGCTTGTTCCTGCTGCGCACTCATACTGCTTTCCTGTACAATGAGAATAACAGATGCAAATATAGAAATAAACAGTTGATGTGTCAACTGTATTTTTTATTGTATGTCTCTCATCCGATATTCAGCAATAACTACGATGTTGCCAATAATGTTCTTATTGAAAATTGCCAACTCTTCTGCTGGTATCCATAACTCTTGATGGCGGGCAGTACCGGCGATTTGCACGGGGTATCTCTCTAAAGATTCAGCGTGGACATGAAACTTTGTTACATAGCCCGCACCGTCCAAGCGCGCATTCCAGTCGCGCGCAATCTGCACGGCGTATTCTTCGGTAAGTACAGGGTAGAAAATAGGCTGCTCGGGAAGCCGGGGTGGGAATTCTTTCCAGCCTGATGCTTCTATAAGGGCGAGTTCTTTAGCCCCAACAGGGCGATAGAGTATTGTCATTGTGTTCTTATGTTCTGAATCCATGGTTGTTGCCAGTTTACTTCTGTAGTTGTTGTAGCGCCGATGTCCTGATAGAATACAACGATTCTCTACCCTGACGATCCACAGCCGTTACAGTATAGCGCGCGCCAGTAGGCGTCTTGCGGTCTGTCCAGGACAGCATTGTGGTATCTTTCTTATGGTTTACTTTGGCGAGGAATGTAGGTGCGGTATTTGCCTTCTGCTGCTGATTTGTTTTGTAAATCTTATACGAAACGATATCCGGCTCGGCATTAGCCTGCCAGGTGATAATGGCAGTCTGCCCTTTCTTTTTCGCCGTGACGTTTTGCACGATACCCGGGGTTGCCCCGGCTGCTGTGTGCGAAAAAAGTGACAAGCGATACACTATGCTGCCATTGTTCGTATCAGCTCCGATGATTTCAAAACCAAAGCCCGTTGGCTGCCGGTGTTTATCTTGCGATCCCGGATTGCTCCAAGGTGAAAACACAGTGGCATAACCCTGTCTGAAAGCGTCTTTGCCATCACCTCCTTTGCGGTTGGCATGTACCGTTTCACCTTTTTCATTTTCTTCCAGTATTATTTCGGCCACCTGTTTTTTGCCGGTTGAAGGATTGGTATAGGGTACATGATCGCAGTCGTGAAAGCCGCTGTCTCGGTCGGCCACACCCTGCCGGAAAACGGGGAGTAAAACCGAGCCGCAGCATGAGTGTGGTTCCATGCGAGATACATCCCATCGGTGCAACCCATCCGCTGGAACAAGCCGCAACTGATGGCCTGGTCCCGATGCGCTATCAGTTGCGCGATCCTGCCGCAGCACATATATACCGCGTTCGATGGAGTCGAGGTACATCGTTCTATCCCACCGCGAGATTCCTTGGTGATTTTCCAGATAAAAATATTGTCCGGTCATTGAGTCGATAATAAATCGCACTGCAACACCTGTCGTCACATAGTCGGGCAGGGGAATATCGCGCAGCGTTGCAGTATCGCCAGAGAGCGTGATCAGCTTGATCCAACCTAATCTGTACCGTTCAAAAGAATTGGGCACAAACATACGGATACCGTAGGTCGACACCATACCCCAGCATCCGAAACCTGTATGGTATTCCATGCCACCCATCAGGTAGTGGCCTATTTCGTGAATAGTGGTTTGCAGCATGGACTCGTGTGCAACATGTGTGTATGCTTTGCTCAGCGTAACGCCGGAGCCCGCTGTTTCCGTATTGCCAGTAGTGTGCTCAATGCCATAGCTCATTTTTACCATGCGTCGACCTTCGTCTACCAGTACGGGCATGCCAAAACCGAGGTCGGCCTCATCGCCGATGAAGCCAAAAGAGCTGCGCATACCTGGCGGTTTCTGGGCTGCCGCATCTATGTCGTCGTCGATATTACGCCATATAATAATGATCAGATCCACAATGCCGTCGGGCTGTTCTTTGTGATTATATTCGCCAGTAAGCGTCCAGTTGTCGAACTCAGCAAAATTTATTGTCGAATCAAGTTGTTCGATGATGTCGCGATGAATATCTTTACGTGTTTTACGTAGTGCTCGATATGCAGATCGCGTTTTGGGTGTTATGACATGGCGCGTGATTCCGGTAAGGCGGAAGGTGCCGAGCGACATCTGGCCGAAGTAGTCGGTGAGCGACCATGGAGTTGGAATATCGCTCCATGCGGAATCTACCCAGCCAGCCATACGGCGCGGGGGTATGCCTTTGGGCCATTCTGCATTGCCCGGGTCCAAGCTGTCATCGGGAAATTCTGCAAAGACAATCAGCGTGCGGAGAGCTCCTGTCGACGGCAGGTATTTTCCTCCTGGCTGTCCATTCCACGATGAGCTGTCTTTGCGGGTCTGTGCAAAAGCGGCGCCGTGCAGCACGATGCAAAGGAACAGAATAAAATATTTCATAGCTATTGTTGTGTAGGGGCAACGAGCGATATAACGGGGAAATTGTTACACTGCCTTTTAAAATACAACGCCCGCCATTACAGCGGGCGCTCGGTTATCCGACGGGTTATGCTCCTCGGTATTTATATAGCCGATCGGATAACCATGTATTTTACCGAACAGACGGCTATAGCAGTATGCTCACTGCTGTAGCCGCCTGTGTTTTTCGTGCCAGTATAGCGCTATGCGATACACTGAAGCGAAATAGTAGGGGAGTGTATTGGTAAAATATTTGTATATGCTGCGGTAAATGTTGTTTATACGTTCTCATGTAAGACGCGAAACAAATCCGGGTTGTATCACAGGCATTGTACCAGCAAAGTATCGGCGGGTTCCTGTACATCTGTAATGTGAATCTTCGTCTTATGCAGAAGTTTTCTTTCGTGTTACAAATGCGTATTCATCACAGCTCTATGATGATGTTGTAGCAAAATAAAGTAGCAGAATATGGCGAAAGTGTAGCGCTTATTTCAGAGGGGTGGTGTGGCTGTGTACCATAGCGACGCACTGGGGCAAATCTTTTGCACATCGCAAAGGTTGGTTTGTACTACCGCAAGCAGAAGGGAAGTGGGCGCTTTGTACTCATAGCATAGATACTTTTTATCAGAGTGCCCAAACACGCAGAAATGGGGTTTTTCTGAACAAAAAAGAGCATTCTTCTGTCTTTTATCTACTTCTATTTCTTTGCCACAAAAACGCTCTTCCGCTCTGGTTTTCCATGGGGAGGTGCGAGCTCTTCGATGATCATCAGAGTATCGCTCAACTGGGTGATGTGCATTCGCATACCGGGGCCAAACGACAGCATTACCGAGTCGTCGTCGAGTGTCCACTGTGCACGGAGTTCGCGGTCTTCGTCCGCATTGCAACGAATACCATTATCGCGGTTTGTGAAATTTCCAGCGGTGTCGAACACGTAGTCGTTGTCGAGCAGGCATGGGTTAGAAGCCAATCCTGTGTAAGAGGAATCGCTTATCATATACCAGGTCTTGGATGAGCCTCCGGTAAGCATGGCAAGGCGTGACGCGCCAGATGTGTCGTTGCTGCATGAACAGAGTGCTACAGCCATGCCCATGCAGAGTGCTAAGGGCATCATCAATCGAAAAAATAAACGGTTCATTGTTCGCATCATTCTGCCGGTAGTTATTTCCAAGGATTTAATTTATCCGAAAGCGATACCGTTAAGCCGAGGCTCATGCTGTTGAGTATGCAGAGACGCTTATCGAAGCACGTTTGCTCGCGTTTGACTTCTGCTGTAAACATCAGAGATTGTACAATCGGTAAGGGAGGGAGCACGAGTGCTGCCCTAGCACCTATTGCGAGAAAATGTACAGCTTCGCCTGCAAAAATATTGGAGGATTCTGTCTGGAGCATCAAACTTATACCGCGATAACTGCATCGCAGAGTTCCTGTTGCTCCCGCTTCCACACCAAAATACGATGTAAATACCTGCGAGCCAAGTTTGCCATACACCAGATCGCCAAGCCTATAGGATGTAAGCCCGAGTGCGGGCACTACGCGCATGTCGATGGTAATACCCGAATTGATCTGCATAAAAGCTCCCGCACGCAGTTGGAGCCAGTGGAGGAGAATATCGGCTTTTTGTGTCCGGTCTATATCAATCAGTGTGATTCCTCCTGTGGCTCCTGCTCCCAAATTGTTGTCGGGTGCTCTTCCTATACTTTTGAGATTATAGTGCTTGGATGTTGAATCCGAGGTGTCGGGTTGGGCGATCCACATGAATTCGTCGAGATTTACACTTGCGATATTGAGCTTCCAGCGCCCTATTGCTGCTCCGCTCGAATCGATGAATTGCCCGGCACCCACGCGAAATAGCTGGAAATCTCCAATGCCGGGTTTTGTTTCGCGCTGTAGTAAGAGTAGGGTGCAATCGCCGATAACTTGCCTGCCATGTGTTTGCTCTATATAGTCGTATCTCAACCCCAGAGATATCGGGGAATAGTCGTTTATTTCAGTTGAGTGGGCGTGCAGCAGCGCAGTGCTGCACCACAGCAGAAGTATGGCATATAGCCACAGTCGTCTTGGCAACAGTGTATTGTTGTTGCGGTATATTGTGGAGCTATAGGCCGAAAGCATAGTAATCCTGATATGTGGCAGGGGAATATGCACCGAAACTTGATGCGAGGCCAGAGACAGAAGAGCTACAACAATTGTTGGTTCTATCGTTCACCAGCGGCTCGTACTGCCAATGATACACAAGGACGCAGTTTGTATCAGGTGTAGACAATGTTTTCCGACCAGTCTTATTCCATTACCTTGCCTCAAATGTGCTGGTACTGGCAACAGTGCCGCTTTTTTCGGCGAGTTCTTCCAGCACAAGAGTCGAGCTGGAAAGAGTGGCTATACGCGCTGTCATGTTCATTCCTGCACCGCTGATGATGATGCGTGTAGAATCGCGTGCAAATTTCCAGTTGCCGCGCAGTTCGCGCACATTATCACGTGGTAGGCATAGCACCTCGCCGTCGTTGTTGATGAATTCGCCCGACAGAGAAAACACAAATGTGTTGTCGAGCAGGCAGCTATCAAGGCCGGTGATGGCTCCCGAGCGCGAGTGTTCTACCATCCGCCATGTCTTCGACGAACCGCCAGTAAGCATCTCCATACGTGTCTGTGGGCGTGCTGGAGCCTGTAATGTGCAGGAACCACACAGTGCTATGATCGCGAGAAGTGTTCCTGTTCGCACGAGAAATCGAGAGAATCTAAGCGTATTCATAGTGCCTTTCTGCTGTAAAATATAGCCTGATGAGGACGGGACTCTCTGTTATATGCAGGAACAGGCCTATTTGATTCCATGCCTACCTGACGTGCACTGTCCCTGTGGCTGTGCGGATTCCTGTATCGCTATAAATACTATAGATATACAGGCCGCTGGCAGGGGTGCTGCCAAACTGTACCGGAAGCTGTATCTCGCCCTGCGGAGCTTCAACGGTGCGGCGGAAAACTTCTCTGCCGAGCATGTCGCATAGTACCACATTCCAGGGTTGAGATGTTGTTTTTTGGAAGGAAAGCATAGCTTGGCCGTGGTGCACTGGGTTGGGATACAGTCGCGATGCCGCCGCAGGTGTGTTCTCCTGTACTGATGTGGGAATGCTGCCGTTGAAGTAGGCTGTTGTAAATGAGGTCGTGCCACGGGTGAGAAAGTTAATTGTCATGGCTTCGCCCTTGAGATTCTCGCCGTAAAAAATATACCTCTCTTCGCGCGTTACTTCGCCTTGCTTCAGGCCGAGCTGGTTCAGAACAGAGGCCGGAGCCGCTATACCCGCTATATAAAAGCTGTCGATACGAACAGTGGTTTGTTTCTTCAGAAGAACATCGAGCCTCTTGCTGTCCGGCAGCCGGAGCTCGCCCCAGCCTATGATCGTGTCGGTTGTTATCGCGAAGTTCTGCACGAGTTGGGCCGGTGCTTTAGGAAAAATGCCGATTTTGACCTCCGCATTGATCACATATCGCACAGCGGAGCTCGACCACGAAGAGGCATAGGTGGCGGGGAAGAGCAGCTCGGTGCGCTGTAGAGCTATGTCCTGTGCCTGTAGGAATAATGTGTCGCCAGCCGTGTCGCCCGGCAGCGTGGCCGCCGCATAGGAGTCGCCAAGGCTGTAGTATCCTTCGGTAGTGAAGTCAAAGTATTGATCCAATCCAAGGTTGTACCCGGCAAAGCTGTAGATCGTAGGAATGCGAACGTCTGCAGTGGGGAATGCTGCATTACTCGACGATTCGGCAGTCTGTGTGTAGTGGTTCGTAACTGCTAATGTGCTGTAGTCCCAGATTCGATTATCGCCCCGAGCAGGCACGCCAATCTGGTTGCCATTGAGGTACGACCACGATAGCACGTCGCCGGGCTGTAGTGTGCTGTAGTTGTTGGCAGTAAGCGTAAGCTGGGCTGAAAGCGCAGCCGAAGCTACAACCAATGCCATACAAAAAATTAAGAATATTTTCATGATATGCCTTTTGTATAAGAGGTATAAGAGATAACCACAATCACCAGTGTTCGCAGCAAAGTTAGCAAAAGTTCTAGGGTCTACATCAGATTGTCTGTGTCCTTGCCAGTTTGTCGCTTCAGTTGCTGCCCTCGCTTCGGCCTCTGCACCGCGCTGCACGCCCGCCTCGTGTTTTTCTGGCCCATTCGCAGGATAGAAGCAGAAGCCGCTTGGAGTCCGCGCTTTTTCGGAGGAGAACATCGGTTGCTTCTCTGTGCAATAAACACCCGGGATTCCCATTTGTCGCACGGGAGGCGTCTGGGCGAGTGCATTTCCACGCTTCTCTGGCCGGTTTGTAGGAGGATGGTGCACATAAAAAAAAGCGCGACCAATGGCCGCGCTTCGGTGTGTAATACTATTTCTATCGCGCATTTATTTTACAACAACCATCATCCCATTGCCAACGTGCACGCCGTATTCATTGCTGATTTCATAGCGGTACGAGCCTGCGGGCACTGTAGAGCCTATGGAGAGTTCTACACGTGCTTGGCCTGCTGGCTGGTCTACGCGATAGCTCTGCACGACTTGTCCCGGCGTGTTGTACAGCGTAACGCTCCATGCTGCCGCCGAAGTTTTTTCAAATGCCAGAGTTGCATTGCCTACCACAGGATTAGGATACAGGTGGGAAATAGTTTTCTCTGCGGGCTTATCAGTTACGCTTGTAGTTGCGAGTCCTGTGCGGAACGATGCTACCCACTGTGTGTTTCCCTCCTCGCGGTAGAATTCTATCAGAGAGCCTTTTACGCCCGGCGACAGAAAGCGGTATGTTGTGTAGCGGTTTGTATCGGACTGCACGAGACCTAATCCGGCTAAAAGTGTTGGGTCGGCGGGAGCTCCTGCTACATAGAAGCTATCTACTAAAACGACTGTGTGCTTTACTAATAATACATCGTAGAAAGTCTTGCCGGGCATTTTCACTTTACCCCAGCCTACAACTTCATCGGAGTGTGTATGGTTCTGTGCGAGCTGTATCGGAGCATTATTCAGACCCATCACCTCTATATTAAGAACTGCATCGAACGTAAGGCGTGTCTGAGTAGACCAGCTCGATCCATAGGTAGCCGGGAGCTGCATTTCTGTAATTTTGGGCGCATACGAATTGGTCTGATCGGGGATGACAAGTGTACCTAAGCCGCTCTGAAGATAGAACGTCGCGCCGATGTACTGGTTGCCGAGCTCGTACACACCGGAGCCATTTTTTTCAAAGTACACCCAGCCATTTACAGTATAATTGCTGATGCTATATGTTGCTTCCCTCATATAGCTTGCGCTTGGGAATATACCTGTATTTGGCTGCAGCGGTTTGTCAGAATTGTCAAAATCCAATCCCATGATATAGGAGTAATCCCATTCTTTATCGACGCCTTCTGCCGGTACGATGGCTGTTTGCGCGTAGTCCCAGGTAACGCTGTCGCCCACAGCATAGCTACCGTAATTAGAGTAATCGAGAGTAACAGGCTGTGCCTGAGCTATAGACACCGACGAGCACAGCAAAGCGGAAAGAAGTAACTTTCGCATCATACAAACTCCGTAATAAAAGAAAGAGAATACATTCAGTTGTTCAGTTATTATACTGTAATTTACGCAGGGGCTAATTTTTAACCACTACTGCAAAACTACTACAGCTTCTACAGTGTATAGCCACTAAAGCGGCAGAATGGCAAAATACTCCCCTTTTTCACTCTATATGCGGCAAAGTGGCAAAGTGGCAAAACACTCCCCTTTTTCACTCTATATCGGGCAGCTATCGTCGGAATATTGACGATGTAGCAGGCTGTATTATATGTCAGGGCTGTACAACAACGCGTGTTGTATGGATTGTACCACCGACATTGCATCGCACGAGGTACAGGCCCGGAGCGACACGGTTCCCCTGTATATCAGTCAGGTTCCACTCAATAGTCTGCTGGCCCGGAGCGCGTTTCGCGGAAAAAATGCTGGCAATATGCACGCCGGTTGCATTAAAAACATCAATGTTGATTTGTGCGTAGTGCTCCACTGGGAACGATAGAACTGTTGTTCGGGCTGCGGGGTTGGGAAAGCACAATAGCGAAGAACTCATAGTTTTCTGTTGGTCGGCAACTGTGACTGCTACGCTTTGCTGCGTTCCGGGGCCGGGCTCCAAGTACGTTCCCCCACCCGATTCCCTGCGTATGACAGCGCGCACCATGTACGTCCATTGTTTTTTTTCGGCGGGAGTATCATCGACAAACTCCGTGCCGGTTATCACGTCGCTTGTTATTCTCTGGAATGGATCATCAGGCGATAGAGCTCGAAATACCTGGTATCCACTTACCGGTTGCGCCGGTGCCGTCCATTGCAGATATATGCGTGTTGAGGATAGCTGATTTACGACAAGAGACACCGGAGCTGCCGCCACCGGCCCTTTGTACACCCGCAAAGTTGGGTCGCCCATCAAGGCGATATGAGCTTGCCGGTTGCCTGTAGTGTAGATCACGCCATTGGGGTAGCCCGGTACATTGTAGTTGTAATTCGGGATATAGGTTGTGCTATTGTTCTGTGATACAAGGGTGGAGAACCCGATTGGCTCGCCCATCAGCATATGATGGAAATACCAGTGTGGTCGTGCAGCCCACACACAGGTAAGTACCGAGGGATCGGAGGCTATAGCCGCGCGCAAGAAATTATTCGGGCTATCCCAATCGCCAAAGTAACTGCCAAATAGCATTGTAAATACGGCATTCACGGGGAGCATGCTACATTGGATTGTAGAGCCAACGCCCTGCGAGCTTGAATAAGAGCCTGGCCCACAGCCGTAAGCCCATAGATAGGAGGCAGTGTCGAGCGTTGTAAAAAAATCTGCCGCGCGCACAGCCTGTTCTCCACCGAACAGCGCGATATTGCGCCAGCCGCTGGAGGAAAATGTTTCTGCAAGAGACGATGCCGGGAAGTTGTCGTCGATAATACCACCTTCCTGCACAACGATCTGCCCGGTGCGGTAACGATGGTCTTTGTTGAGATAGCGCCGCAGTAGTTCCGTCTCAGATACCGAGAAATCGCTCATATCGTAGAAATCCACCCTGCCTACCTGGATATCAAGTTGCGATGGGAAGGAGGACTGGTCAAATTTTCCATCGCCGATTACATTGCGGGTAATCGGGCGGCCCAGTTCTGTCGTATCGTCGTTTACCGTATTGTCCGTCCAAACACCATCAACATCGGCATAGTAAGAGTCGGCTGGCCAAGCGCCGAGATGATCGGGATGGCCATCGGGAGCTATTCTGCCAGAATAGGGCACGGCTACCCTGCCAATGATCAGCACACTTGTGAGCTTGTTTGGGGTAGTGGTGTAGGCGTCTGTAATGATCGATTTTACCTGCTGGACTGCGGTGCTGCTAAAGAGTTCTGTTCGCGGTACATCGCTCCGTGTTGTCGACCAGCCTTCGCGTTGTAAATCCTGTTCCAAGCGTTCGAGTTCAGAAGCAAGGGGATCAGCCATTGTATTGTCGACTATGATAAGCACATGCCTGTCTTTGTCAGGTGGCAAGATGTCGATACCCGCGTATATGTAGCCTGTACCTTGGTAGGTTAGGATAGAGTCGTCGGTAATTGGCTGTTTGCAAAGTTTTCGCACGGCGTATTCGTAGCCTTTTCCCAGCTCTACCGCGCTATCGGTAAATGATGTACCTGTCGGGTCTGTGTCGCCGAGGTATTCCCATACATTTTCCGACACTAATTTGCGCTCTACCGAATAGTAGGTTGCATAGGGGTCGGTATTCCAGTGCAGAGTAATACTATAAGCAGGTTCTCTTTGAGTTGTCGCTTGGAGCATCACGGCAAAATCGCGCGAATCTTGGGCGCGTGCAGTAAGGGGAATACATATAGCGAGCAGCAGTGCAAAGAAAAGGAGAGAACACAGTACACGAACTGGTTGCATATATGTACCCGGCGAATAATGAAAATATGAGCCACCCAGAAAACCCGGGTAGAATAATTTAGAGAATCGCCAGAGAATTTACACCCGTTTTTTTACATTCGGTTAACTTCGTTCTCCTGTAGTAGCGGGAAGAGTTACTTTTATTTCCGTTCCATGTTCACTGCTTTGTACTGCGATTGTGCCCCGATGCAGGTCGATACATTCTTTCGCGATTGATAATCCCAAACCGCTACCGGGCACTGTGCCGATATTCGTGCCTCTGTGGAAAGCCTCGAATATGTGGTCAATGTCTTCCGGGGGAATACCTATGCCCTTATCGATAATCAAAAAGGTTACTTCCCCGTGGGCATTGTGTACATGAAGTTCAACGGGGAGCGATGCCGGAGAATAAGTCATGGCATTCGATAAAATATTAAGCAGCATGAGCCTGAGCAGCTTGCTGTCGAGCACAGCCTCGGCGGTTCCCTCAAAAGAATAGGATATACGCTCCGTTTGCTCTGGCGGCATGGACGATAGCAAGCTACAGCAATATGCGTTTAGATCTACTTTCATCGGAAAAATAGCGATCTTGCCAGAATTGGCATTGCCGATAAACAGAACGTCTTCCATCAGAGTTGTGATGCGAGCTACCGAATTGCGAATGCGACTGTAGTATTTAATTTTTTCGTCGTCGGTAAGCCTATTGTAATAGCGATCGAGCACATCTGCGCTTGCCAGAATAGCGCTTAAGGGAGTGCGAAACTCGTGAGATACCATGCCTACAAATCGTGTCTTGAGTTCGCTCAGCTCTTTTTCTTTTGACAACGCGAGCCGGAGTTCGTCCTCGATCTGCAAGCGGTGCTTGATTTCGCTGCGAAGATGGGTATTGGTTGTCACCAGCGCCGCCGTGCGTTCGCGTATCCTGTTCTCTAGTTGTGCGTTGATGCTCTGTAGCTCGGCGGTATAGTGCCGCCTGCGTATGACAACGTCGCCTGCCAAAGCCAGGGTTATCGCCAGCAGCAAGCTTATAGGTATAATGAACCAGGGATCAATATAAAAGGGCGTAGGTAGCCTGAACGACGTGGTAAATCGTTGCTTGTTTACCGCTGCGAACATGTCCTTGACCTCTACTGTTACGGTGTGGGTTCCTGCGGATAGATCGTAAAATAGAGGGGTATGATTAAACGACCACTCCGACCACGAGCCATTGTCGAGTTGATACCGCGTCTGAAGTTCTTCTGGAGAAACTTGCCCCCAATAGGAATATGGCTTCCAGCTTACTGCGGCAGTGTGCCCTTCAACTGCTGTCTTGGAGAACATCACAACGGGCGGCGGGTTGTCCTGTTCGCTGAGCGAAAGTATATTCACCCCCCTGCCGATAGTGCCGATGTAAAGGCGGTCGCCTGCTGGCAGTATAGGCCACAGGTTCATGCTGCCCAGTCCCATTGTCAGATTGATATTGCTGAAATGGCCGTTGTTGTAGCAGTACAAGCCATTGCCCTGTGTAGCTATCCACAGGCGGTTTCGGCTATCTACTTGGAGGTCGACGACAATAAGGTTATGACTATTAAAATTGCTGTGGTTAGAGGGAATAGGTACCATATGCAGGCTGTCGTTCTCGATGTAGCCAAAGCCTTTCTGAAAGCGCGAGAACCACACTTTATTTGAACTGTCGACAGCTATGGCGAACAGTTTGTCTACCCATTCCGGGGTAAAAGTCCAGTGTTTCCACTCACCATTGCGATACCGGCTGATGCCTGCTAGTGTTCCAAACCACAGGCTGCCGCTTTTGTCCTCGGCAAAGGAGTACACTCGTCCATTGGGCAGGCCCTGCGGTACCCCCCACTGCTGAAAGTGTCCATTCTCATATACAAATGCTCCGTTGCCGCCAGTAGCAGGAGGAGCGTAGAGAGTAAGGAACCACAGCCTACCGCTGCGGTCGCGTCGTATTTTGTGAATGCGAGGGGCGTCTAATCCCTCAGCCTTTGATATATGGCGCCAGGACGAGCCATTCCACCTGTAAGCACCTGCAAATGTTCCGCCGCTTCCAATCCAGATGCCGCCGTCGCGGTCTTCTGCTAATGCTGTAATACCTCCGAGCTTCTGGCCGTTGATCGACGTAAACGACTGCACTGCTCGCCCCGGGCGATGGACCTGTAAGCCGTTGCCTGTAGCCACCCATAGCGCGCCATCGCGTGCCCGCAACACTTCGTTGATATGGCTGCGCGAACGATCGTAGCCGTAGTTGTAGTATTGCCAACGCTGAAGAGATGAACGATACAGCGAAAGAGTCGAGCGGTTTTGTAGCCAGAGGTCGCCGTTCGGACGGTAGTACACCAGTGTTGCGCCAATAGTTTCCATCTGGTCGGAGGTCACTAACTGCCACGAGCCCTTGTGGAAATAGCTTATAACGCCATTGGAATACACAGCGATAATTTCACCGTTCGGTGCTATGTCTGCCGAAAGCAGAGCAAAATTGCTGCCGACACCCGTATAATGTTGCGTGCCGTCGTTGCCGAATTTCCAAAAGCCCGGATGAGCTCCAAGCGCAAGGAAGAAAAATCCGTTGCCACTGCTGTCTTCCACGACTGTGGATATAGGCGAGAACGACTGGTGCTTGTACATGAGCTGCCAGCCGCTTCTGTCAAGCCTGTATAGCCCCTTTTCTGTATTCAGCCAGATGCGATTATTTCGGGTGTGAAATAGCCCGTAGTTCTCGCGCTCCGGTGCCATGAATGCAATCTTTAAGGGGGCAGGCAAAGGAACGAGTGTCACCGTATTGCGATAGTACAAGTACAGTTTGCCGGGCCTGCCGTTGTCGGAGCTGATGAAAAATACACTGTCGCTGCCACATGGTACTGCTGCCAGAACCGGTAGGAGCATGGAGTAGGCAGGGGTGAGCAGGTGGTGAAATCCCCGGCTGTTCCCAATATACGGAAGGCCACCAGTGAGGACTACGACAGAGTCGTGCCCTAATGGAAATAGCGCCGATGCGGGGGCAGCAGGGAGGCCGAGTGTGCTGTCTGCGTGTTGCCAGAAAAAGCCGTTGTACCATGCAGGACCAGCCTTTGTGCCCGCCCATGCTGTACCGGCAGGTGTCTCGCACAAAGAGTTAATCTCTGTCGAAGGCAGTCCGTTGTCAGTGGAAAAGCGCAGCCATCGCCACTCTTCAGGCTGTGCAAAGATATTTGCCTGTATAGCGAAGGCGGAGAACAGGAACACCGCTACTGCCGGTATCAGTCGGTAGGTAATCCACCGGGATACAATGCAGCACAAGTCCCCGAAAGTGCTGTCGGAAAAGCGCAAATCTACTCCTGTTGAGTATGTTGGAAGCGGGTAAATAGCGAAATTGCGATCAATGTTGTTGCTGGAATTATCTCTCGTTGCTCTTGATTAGAACACTATGGGCACGGGCATTGTTGCGCAGGGTTTCTGTCGTTGTCACCGGTCGCGCTGGCCGGTTATCGGTTGTCCTGTCGCTTGTCGCCGGAAGAAATAACCAATTTCTTATCCTGTAGTTGCTATCCGCGAGATTCAGTAAGCGAAACAGGAAACTCGGCGGCAAAGAGCGTCCCCTTGCCGGGTGCGCTTATACAGCGTATGTTGCCCATGAGCGCTTCAACCATCTTTTTGACAATAGAAAGGCCGAGTCCTGTAGAGTTTTCGTTGCCTGTGGGCCTTGCCGAAAGCTTGGCAAACTTCGTGAAGAGCTGGCACTGGTCTTCGGCGGTCATTCCGGGGCCTTCGTCTTCTATTTCTACACGCCATACAGTTTGATTGGCCGAATATCTAACGTGTACCGTAGAGTGGAAGGGCGAGAACTTGACAGCATTGGAAAGTAGATTGTCTACGACTTGTCGCACTAATGTAGGATCGGTGACAACAAGTGTGCCGCTGGGGCTCGCAGAAAATCTAATGTTAATGTCTTTTTCGGAAGCGTGCCGCGAGTAGTTATTGACTACGGCTTGGATAACTACGCCAATATTGCACTCGGTGTTGTGCACCGTAATGCCGTGGGTTTCAATTTTGTTGATATCCAATAGGTTGTCGATAAGCTCGAACATTCTGCCCACCATAGTATCAATATCGGTAGAATAGTCGCGGATTTCATTCTTATCGAGAAGGTCGATATCCGAATGTATAATTCTTGCAATCAGCCGTATATTGTTGAGTGGGTTTTTCAGATCGTGGGCAACGATTCCAAGCATTTCGTTCTTTTCCAGATTGAATATTTGTAGCTGCTTATTTGCATTGGCGAGCTCTACGTTTTTCAGCCTGTAGATTTCAGTTTCTTTTCTCGAATTCTCCACCTGATGGCGTGTTTGCAGCGCGGCGATGCGTTTGCTATTTGCTTCGCCGAACACATGCTCGCGCACATTATGGAACTGCTCGTGATGTGCCAAAGCCAACTCGGTGTTGCCTTGCTGGCGATAGATCGTGTACAGGTGTTCATGAGCGGTATACATGAGTGTTTTTGCGCCCATTCCTTCTGCAAGCGCAAGAGCTTCCTGTAGGCATGCAATTGCCTGTGCATCATCTCGCAATTTCCAGTACAATGTGCCGAGGCTGGTAAGCGCGCGCGCCATACCATCGCTGTTGCCTTGGCTGCCATACAGCTCAAGGCTGGTTTGCAGAGCGCGTAGTGCTTCTTCGTGCTGGCCAAGAGCACTGTACATATCGCCGGTATTGTAGAGCGCGATTGCTTCACCTGCTTTATCACCGCGCTCGCGGCGGAGTTTCAGGCAACGCTCAAGATAGACAAGCGATGTTTCACAGTGGTTCATGCGCCCGTACACGACACCAATATTGTTCAGGGAATTGCCTTGGGCTTCTATATTATTTTCACTCTCTTCGTATTCCAGGCATTGCTGATGCTGTTCCAGTGCGTTCGCAAAGTCACCCATCTGTGAATAGATAGTACCGATGTTGCCTATTGTTCTGTATTCTGCTTTCTTATCGCCGAGTTCGCGTTCAATCTCAAGGCTCTGTAGCAGGTAGTCCAGAGCAGTGGAGTAATCACCGAGCTTGTCGTAGACTAATCCAATATTATTCAGTGCCCGGCTTTTGCCCGATCTATTGCCGTTCTTCTGATCTTGGTCGAGATTCGTAAATAGCTGCTGAAGCGCTTCATTGTATCTGCCCGTTTTCCAGTACAACAGTGCAAGCGCATTGTGAAGTTCAAGCTGCTCTGCTTCCCGCTGCAGCATTGTGTATAGGCATAGCGCTTCGGTAGCAGGCTCTTCTGCTGCTTTGTAGTCGGCAAGTCTATAGCGGATGCGCGTAAGAAGGCGCAGAGAATGAGCGAATTCGGCAGCCAGAGTTGGGTATGTAGCCCAGTCATCGGCCTTGTCGTACCAAGCACGTGTCTGCCCGATCCCTTCTTCTAACAGAGCAAGGGCTTGGCTGGTATCAGTGTCGTACAACTGAAACGCTTTGTTGTTGAGCAGCCTTAGCTGTTCTGCGTTATATGTTTCCGACAACACCATTGTATCATCCCGAGAAAAAGCGCTCATACTATGCCGCTACAGAGTTCGGTCTTGAGTAGGATACGGAAGTTGTTGAAAGTTTGTAGCACGCAGCGGATGTGCAGCGTGGAGCAGCGACTAAACGCGCGGGCAACGACTGAACTTGCAACAACTTCTTTCACAAAAATTGTATATGCTATGCGGGCTCTATGCTCTTACTGTTGCGGCCCCGGTTTACAACGCATTAATTCCGGATAGCTTGAGAGCATGAAATTTACTCCGTAGGAATCGACATAATTTTGCTATGCTGAAGCCGTTATCGAAAAAATGTTGGCATGACGCTCGTGTTGTATTACCTTTACCAGTCTCGCTGGCCTGTGTTGTGAATGTGCCGGTGTCGGATATAGAAGATAGAGATAGTGTTTGTACAGATTACTTACGCATAGCATCAGGTATGTACAGCCGTAGAGAACACGGCAGCGGCTACAGTCAGCGCCATTGTACAGGTTCTCGCATCCAAGCATAAAGGCAGGCAGTAGCATTGCCAATAACTCTCGAACTATGTCCTGCGGTTTCCGATCCGAAGTATGGAAGTAAATCTCGATGTATTGTTTCGGCGTATTGCCGACGAACCAGACAAACGCTCTAAGATTCCGCTTTTGCACAATGCTATCATGGTGGCAATCAACCGCGATCCACAGCGCGCTCTCTCTGCGGCTCACGAGTCTGTAGAGCTGGCGGAGCAGTATGGCGAGGCTTGGTCGTTTGCGATGAGCTGGCTGCTGATGGGGCGTGTGTTTACTGTTCTGGCTCGTTATATCGAGGGGTTGGCTGCATCCGAAAAGGCTTATCGGCTTTTTGAGGAGCAGGGCGACAGGCTGAACGCTGCACACGCCCTTTCCGACAGCGGTTCGTCGCTGATTAGTCTCAGCGACTACACCAGAGCATTTGATGTGCTCTCCAAGGGACTTGCCCTTGCCGAAGAGCTGGGATCAGATACGGCAATGGTGTATTCGCTCAACAGAATGGGATATCTATGGCGGCGGCTTGAGAACCAGCCGCAGGCATTGCTGTACTGGCAGCGTGGTCTTGCGATAGCAGAGCGCCTCGGCAGCGAAGAGCTACAAAGCACGATAAGCAACAATATTGCTGGCATTTATGTGGAGCTCGGCGAGCACGATCGGGCACTTGAGTACTTTGAGCGCAATCTCGCAAAAGCTCTCACTCGCAAAGACCTATACCGCGAAGCTATGTCGCGAGTGAATATCGGCGAGCTTTTACAGCTAAAATCGCACTTTGCAGAAGCACTGGAACACCAGAGCCGAGCGCTTGAGCTGTTTCGCACGCTCGGCTACACACATTTCGAGGGTGTGCTACTTTCCAATATGGGGCGCCTATTCGAAAAAAAAGGAAAACTCCCGGAAGCGTTGCAGTACCAGCAGGAGGCCGTGCAGATGCTGGCAACTCACCTCGACAAGCAGGATCTCGTAAAAGTGCAGATACGATTAGGGGTACTGTACCGCAGAATGGGAGAGCCATGTCGTGGTATTGAGCTACTGCTTGCAGCAGGGCAAACGGCCATAGATATTGGCTCGGAACACCTGCAGAGCAAGGTGAGTAAACAGCTCTCATTGTCGTATGAACAGCAGGGCAACTACAAAGCGGCGCTTGGAGAGTACCAGAACTACATGAAGTTGCGCCGTATATTTATGCATGCAAATAAAGCGAGTGTGGCCGACCGAGTGCGGCTGTGCAGCGAAGTGGAAGGCGCTTCACGCGAAAAAGAAATTCAGCGTATTAAGAATACTGAGCTGGCAGGTACATTGGAAAAAGTGCAGGCACTGTCTTCGCACTACGAAGCGCTCAATATGCAAAATACGCTGCTTGTCGACTCAGTGACCCGCAAACTCCATGCCCCGCTTGCTCGCATTGGCGAGGCCGCGCGGCATATGCGCGAGAGTATTGATGGGGAAGATGACAAGTCGATCTCGCTATTGCTTGGCAGCATGGAGCTGGAAACCCGGCAAGCGTCGAGGACTGTCGATATGCTGCTACAGGCTCATGTACTCGAAGCCGGAAAATTTGTGCCCGAACCCGAGCCTTTTGATGTAGCCGATCTTGTCGAGAAGGTTTTGGATGACTTTCGCGATACAGCCGCGCGCTCGGATATTGGGCTTCGGCTCCACGTTCAAGAACGTTCTGTTGTGGTCGGCGATTCTGGTATCATTAGGCAAATTCTGAATGTGCTGGTATCGAATGCGGTGCTGTACTCGCCCCGGGGATGTCGTGTGTGGGCAGATGTGGCTCTTCAGAGTGATATGGCCATAGTGCGGATAGGCGACAGTGGTCCGGGCTTGCCACGCAATCTCGCTCAGAAATTCGCGACCCCTTTGGCGAGTGTTGGTGCTGATCAGTCGTTTCCACCAGGGTCTGGCCTGTACATAGCACGGTCATTTGCCGCAGCGGTACGTGGCACTCTGCGATATGAGCGAAAGAAAAAGCGCACGAGCATCATACTTGCCTTTCCCGTCGATTCATCTACACACGCATAGCTACAGTGCCATTGCTGTAGTAGCGATGCCGAAGACGAGCATGTGATAAGGGCGGCATACGCGCCGCAACATGTTGCGAACCAAATACCGCATGCAATCTCATGATGCGCCGCACGCCTCTATGAGCCGGGATTTACCCCGGACCATTACAAATTCTTTACTTGGAAAGGAACACAATGGAGCATTGTGTTGTACTTCCTATATCCTGTAAACATGTTGTGCCGCCGGTAGCCATATTGGCGATACAGGCTGCGCCCCTACAGGCGCAGATACGGATGAAGAAGAGCTGCGTCACCGCAGTGATACAGGGTGTAACTTTAGAGCGGATTCTTATGAGAGCTGCACGTTATAAATCAAAGCAATCGATGGACCCGGCTGTGTTCCTGGAAGGAGCGCTGCGTTTTGCCAGGATGAATAAGCTCGATTTTACCGCTTACGACACGCAGTATCAGGCATTACAATGCAGTTTCCTGCCACTGCTAAAGGATGGGGCGGTCATAGGGGTAATTAGTTTGAATACAGAAGGCGAATACCAGTATAAGGAACTCGTGCTCGATCCCACGCAGCCCGGTGCGCCACGTGGGGGGTAGCTATCGGGCGCAGAAGTATTAGGCTTCGGGTGTATCGGGCGCAGGGGGGGGAAGCTCAATAATAAAAGTCGCACCAGAGCCCGCTTCGCTTTCGCACCATACTTTACCTTTCATTGATTCAATAAGGCGTTTTACAATGGAGAGTCCCAGCCCTGTGGAGTGCTCGCCCGCTGTGGGCTGCGCCGACAGCGGTGTGAATTTCTGAAAGAGCTTGGACTTATCATCTTCGCTCAGGCCAGGACCTTCGTCGCGCACTTCAATGCGTACCATTTGGGCTTCAGGTGCAGAGGGGTCTATAGAATAGCGAACAGCCAGCCAGATGTTTTTTCCAGTCGGCGAGAATTTAATGGCATTGGACACAAGATTGTCCAATATCTGTAGCATCGAGTCTTCTTCCGCTACTACATGTATGCTCGGCTGCTCGTAGATTTCGTGCAGAATAATATCTTTTTTTGCCGCGCGCGACTGGAACTGCCGGGCTGTGTATTGCACGATTGGCACCACATCGAATGGGAATACTATGAGGTCGTCGAGGCGATTCTCTATCGCATTGACATCCAGCAGATTGGTGATAAGGTTGAACATACGCTCGGAGGACGTAAGGATATTATCGCTAAAATCCATGACTTCTTCAGGTGTGAGCGTATTGTCGTTGCGGAGAATATCGGCGAGCATCATGATACTGCTCAGCGGGTTCTTGAGGTCGTGTGCTACAATATTCATCAGCTCATTCTTTTCGGTATTTACTGCCTGGAGCTGCCGGTTAGTCTCTTCAAGCTCATTAAACGCAGATGCGAGTTCGACGTTTTTCAGACGATAAATTTCTGTTTCTTTTCGTGTTTGCTCCACCTCGTGCAGTATTTGCAGATTCCGCATCTTCTGCGAATTAATAACCTTGTATGTATCTTTTTCAGTCTGGTGATACCTCTCAAAGTATTCTAAAGCTGATTGGAGATCGCCAAGGGCGCGATAAGTATTAGCCATTTCATGGAAAATTTCCGAGACAATGGGGCGTGCTCCTATATCTTCGGCTAAGGCGAGCGCTTTTCGCAGACATTCCATTGCCTGGTCGCAGGTGCCTTTATGGAGATAAGCCGAGCCGAGGCCGAGCAGGTAGTAGGCTTTGTTGATACGGTCGCCGGCCTTGTCGGCAAGCGCAATACTTCGCAGGTGGTGGCTAATAGCCTCGTCGAATCTGCCGAGATAATCAAGGGCATTGCCGGTACAATTAAGCGATAGTGCGAGGTCGAGGGGGTCGTCTAATATCTCGCGAATAGCAAGGCTTTGGGTAGCGTATTCGAGCCCTGTCTCGTACTCGCCCATTGCTACATACATCACCCCGAGATTATGCAGCGATGAAGCTTCGCCTTGCCGGTCTCCGATCTTGCGGCGATTATTCAGAGCGCGTTCATGGTATTCTAATGCTTTCTCAAAATTACCGAGCTTTTCGTAGAGATTGCCAATATTGCTGATTGTGTTTGAATAGTTCTTGTCATTGTCAGGCATCTCGTTGTTGAGATACATTTCGCAGCGCAGGAAATATTCGAGAGCATCGCTGTGCTCGCCGAGTTCTGTGTAGATAATACCAATATTATTCAGGCAGAGCATGATCAGCTTCGGCATATCTATGCTTGTAGACAGCGCGAGCGCTTTGGACGAATATCCAAGCGCCTTCGAGAATTCGCCGAGGAGCCGGTATAAATTACCGAGGTTTATCCAAGCATTAGCACGAGCTATTGGCTTATTTTCCTCATCGGCTATAACAATGGCAGTGTGGAAGCACTTAAAAGCGAGGTCGTAATTTTGGTGCTGAGCATGGACTATACCGCTCCTATTGAGGCAGTCGGCTTCTTTTGCACGCAGGCCGTATCTGTGGCAGTAATCCATTGCGCGGTCGAGGTATTCCAGTGCTGTATCGTAGTCCCCGGCTATGCTGCAATTTCTGGCAAACTCCATCAGGACATCCGCAGCCCGTGCGGGCTGGATCACCGTATAATGCTTTTCTGCATGCTCAAAGCTAGCGCGTGCAGAAGCCGGGTCGTCGATTGCCGTATAGACTAAGCCGAGCATAAGCAGGCTGAGCGCTATAAGGTCGGGAGTATTTATTTCTGCTGCGACTTTGCAGTTCTCTAATGCTATATCCAAAGCCATAGCTGGTTCTGTCAGAAGCTGAAACTTTGTTTTCTCTATGAGCTCCTGTACTTGAACTGCCGCTTCGGGTAGCTTGTTCTCATCTGGCGTCGACGATTGGTCGGATTGGGTCATTGCGCTTGTCGGTTCTTTGGAAATTCTACGATGAATCTAGCACCTTCCCCCGGCTTACTCACACACCTTATACGACCATTCATAGAGTCGGTCAGCTTTTTGACAATAGAAAGCCCCAGCCCAGTTGAATGCTCGCCTCCAGTAGGTTTTGCCGAGAGCCTTGCAAATTTAGTAAATAGTTTCCCCATATCCTCCTGGTCAAGACCCGGACCGTTGTCGAGTACTTCTATTATTACAGTTTTATCAGTTTCGGCGGCCATAAGGCGGACAGTAGAACCTCGGGGAGAAAATTTAAGTGCGTTGGAAATCAGATTATCTACAATCTGGCTGACAGCAGTTTGGTCGGCGTAGATAAAAAGGTCTTCGCGCATGTGGATATCCAAGCCTATATTTTTTGCTATTGCGCGTTGTACATAGCGCTGAAGCAGGGAGTGCAGGACATGAGCCAGCGGGAAATGCTGTATCTCTAAAGGTATGATGCCGGAATCTAGCTTGTGGCTGTCTAAAAGATTGGCAATGATATGCCCGATGTGTTCGGAGGCTTGAAGGATCATGCCAAGTTGTTTTTTAATTTCTTCTATTGGGAGTTGATGGTAGTGCCTGTTGAGCAGGTCTGCACCCATTGCAATGCCCGTAAGCGGGTTCTTGAGGTCGTGTGCTACAATTGCGAGAATCTCATCCTTTTCTCTATTGCTATTCAGCAGTTGCTCGGTGCGATGGGCTACGCGCTCTTCAAGCGTGGAGTTCAGGCGCCGGATTTCTTCTTCCGCTTGTTTGCGCGATGTAATGTCGTTGCATGCTACTAACAGTGCATGCTCTCCGTCGTAGTCAATCATTTGCGCCGACAGCAGGCCCCAGAACATACGCCCGTTGTAGTCCTGAAGCTGTACTTCAAAATCGCGTACAAATCCTTCGTGCAAAGCCCGCTGGCGCAGATATTCGCGATCTTCGGGATGGACATAAAAATTAGGAGCAAACTTGTTGGCCGATTGTTCGTGCGGAATGCAAAATAGCTCGGCTGTGCGTTTGTTAGCGTAAAGTGTTGTTTGGCTCCGAACATTGCTAAGTATCAGCGGAACAGGCGAAGCTTCTAGGACGGAATGTATGCGATTGTGGCTCTCTACCAGCTTTTGCTCTTTCATCACCGATTCTGTAATCTTGCGTCCTATCACATGGAAACCGATAACTTCATCGTTTTCGATGATGAGCGAGGATGTCTGGCCAAACCATTCTACTACACCCGACTTGGTAATAAACGGAAATTCTGCATACATGGTCGGTCGCCGTTCTTTGAACTGGCGCACGTACATCAAGGCGAGCCGGGGTCGGTAATCGGAGCGTATCAAGTCGATATAGCGGTATGTGCGAAATTCTTCCAATGTGTAGCCGGAAAGCTGAAGAGCTGCCGGATTGCCATAGGTGAAGTAGCCGTTTTTATCGGTGGTGTAAATAAAGTCGACGGCGTTCTCTACTACTTGGCGGTAGCGCTTTTCCGATTCGCGGAACGCTTCTTCTACTTGGCGTTGTTCGGTGACATCGCGGCCTATCGACAACATCTCTGTAAGCCTGTTCTGCTCATCGAAAAACGCGCGATTGATCCACTGCGACCGCCGCACAACACCATCGCCCCTTACAATGCGAAATTCTCCGGTCGATTCTGGATTCTCTGGTGTAAGCCTTGCCACAAGAGCGCGTAGCTGCTCTTGGTCGTCGGGCACAAATAGCGAAAACACGGTATCGGTAATGTCGCCAGCACGGCGGCTAAAGTATCGGCCATGGCTCTCGTTGGTATAGGTGTACATGCCGCTAGGGAGCCAGCCCATAATGAAGTCCGACTGGCTTTCCACAATCCTACGATATCGCGCCAATTGCAGTCGGCTCTCGCTAATTTCGCGGTCTGTGCGATACCTGTACAGCGCCATTTCTATGGCAGGCTGGATTTCTTCTGTGTTGAACGGCTTGAGAATATAGCCGTAGGGATTAGTCGATTGTACCCGATCCAATGTTGTCCTGTCAAAACCTGCTGTGAGATAGACAATTGGGATGTCGGTATGGGCGTGGATTTGACGCGAGGCTTCTACTCCGTCGATATCTTGGCACAGACCAATATCCATAAGAATAATATCTGGCTGGGATGTAATAGCTGTAGAAACAGCCTCCCAACCCGAGACGACTGTAGCTACCACATCAAACCCAGCCTGAACCAGTACCGACTGTAAGCTGGCTGCTACAACGGTTTCATCTTCCGCAATAAGTATCTTGATGCCCTTCATGCCCGACCCTTCCATTGGGAAAAAGTGCCGATGGTATAACCGCTACACAGCAAATGTTTTTGTGAGATACTTGTTCCACTTGCACGACAGGGATTGCCAAGGATTTTGCAAAGCCCAAGGAGCAACAACATTTGTCCCGGCTCTGCAAATAGTGCGTAAAGGCAAGTATCTTGCAACAGGAAGCCAATATGGGATATACTGTAAGTGCTATGATATCTTTCCACAGAGAAGCGAAACATTCCACAGAGAAGCGAAATATTTCTGCGGCTCCGACCGGGGAAGTTGCGATCGGAAAAGACGTCTGTGCTATCTGCAGCAAAGTTAAAGCGCATGTGGCCGTACTATCGGCACTGTTCACTATTTATGTAGTAGAATATAGGCAGCCTTGCGCTATCTGGATCGCTCTCTACACCGGTCTATTACGCAGTACGGTGGAACAACCGCATTGCTTCTATCATCAGCGAGGGCGGAATACTATAAAACGGATGCCGCACCCCAGGGAGCACCATGAGCTGTGCAGACGGAATCGCACGGCTCAGGCGCAGAGACTCTTCTGCTGGGATAAGTTCGTCGCGGTCGCCCGTGCCTATAAGTATCGGGCATGTGGCGTGTATTGCATCAGTTTCCTGGATACCGACATGAGGCAGGCTTTCCACCATGCCAGATGCTTCCTGGAGCAATTGCTGCCACCGGTCTTCGCCGTGCTCTTTCGCTAGCTGATCAGCGTATTTCGGCACCTTTGCTTGAATACTGTCGGGATTCATTTGTTTTTTCATGTTCGCCACTACGTCGTTGCTCCAGTAGAATTTTGTAGCGTGCATAAGCAGTGTCTGTACGCGCTCCGGCTGCTCCAAGTGCAGTTGTAGCCCGATATAGCCGCCAAGGCTATACCCGCCGATGTGAGCTGCCGTAATGTCTAGATGTTCTAAAAGCAGCAATGTGTCGGCTACCATGTCGCCAATCTGTAGCCTGCCTGCATTATTGCCCGAGCGCCCGTGGCCGCGCAAATCAGTAATCACAATGTGGTAGTGCTCCGACAGCGGAGCGATGTACGTATGCCATTGTGCACTTATCGAGCCCAATAAACCGGGCAGCAGAAGCAGGGTCGGAAGGTCCGAAGAGCCATGCTCTTCGTAATAGAGAGAAGAATCGTCGAAGGATGTGCAATAGGGCATAGCTTGTTGTCTATAAGTTGTACACGCCCGCTGGCGCTCAGAATTGAGGCGCAAAGCAGCCGTACCGAAAGTTGCTGTGGGCTAAAAAAAGAAAATATCTGCAATTTTCTGCAAAAAAAAACAAATGGATAATTATTGCCGCCTATTCCGTTGCGATAAGTACGCGATTTCTACATCGGCTGTGGGTGGCGCGGGCGTCGTTGGGGCAAAAGGGCGTAGTCGCTGCCGAGCTGCCTGCCGGTTGGCCAAAAGCTGGCCGCCAGCAAGAATAACGTGCCGGAAATACGCACATGCCAAGCCATAAGGCAGGGATAGAGCCGCGCTGTGATAAGGCCGCTATGAAGCTGTAAGATGATAGTGTTTTCATCACAATGTAGCGCAGGAGAAGGATGGACAGATTCGGCGGCAAAACCGCTGTAAAGGCAAAACTTTCCGGTGGAGAAGAGGGATACAAAACACTTGGTTCAAAAGCCGGAGAACTGTAAATTTCCTATCTGTCGATGGTAGAATCGCACTGGTGTGCAGCCCGTGTGTCGTATGTGGCACGACTCACTGCTGGTGAAACCTGAACACGACGGCGTAGGTTGTACTATGAGTGGGAAGATCAGTGGGGCAGTTAGGGAGAGTGTCGTATCAGGTTCTGTCCGCAATCTCATAGAGACCCCAATAAGTCTATGTTTGCCTGTATAATACGGTTTCCCCGCTGTATCTCGCGAGCCGCTTGCTGTCCATAGGTGTCTGCACAGGCTCTAATCGGCGGTCGTTTGGCAGTTGGCTATTCTATTGTGCTTGTTGTACTTGTAGCCCGTGGCAGTTCTTTAATCATTCCACCGCCTCGTGTTCTTGATATACTTATGGAGCAACTTGTCGATTTTTTCAGCCGTCTGTTTGGAACAGAAAGCTGGCCAGCCCGGTGGTTCTGCGGTACCTGGACACCTTTTCACGGCTGGCTGTATCTTACTTCCGATCTCGCCATCTGGGCAGCTTATTTTACTATTCCGGTCTTTATTGGCGTGATTGTATTGCGGCGCAAGGACTTACCATTCCACAATGTATTCTGGCTGTTTGGTGTTTTTATTCTCGCCTGTGGCTCTACCCATCTTCTCGACGCTCTTGCCTTCTGGTGGCCTGCCTATCGGCTCAATGCACTTGTGCGGTTCGTTACGGCTATTGCTTCGTGGGCTACAGTGGGCGCGCTCTACTTCGTTATTCCACGTGCGCTTTCGCTGCGAAGCCCACAGGATCTTGAGCGCGAGGTGCAGCATCGTATCGAGGTAGAAGAGCAGCTTATGGTGAAAAATCAACAGCTTGCCGATGCTCAGGCTCTCGCCCATATTGGCAGTTGGGAATGGGATATTCAAAGTGATATAGTCGTGTGGTCCGATGAGCAGTACCGTTTGTTTGGCTTGGAGCCCGGGAAGTCTGTAATCGACTACGCCAAAGTGCTTTTGCACCATCCTGAAGAAGACCGGGAGCGGCTGAAGCAGGCGGTAGAGACAGCGATTCGCGACTGCGAGCCATACCAGTTGTATCTGCGTATCGTGCTCCACAGTGGCGAAGAGCGTATCGTGCACTCGCGCGGTGAAGTAGTGTGCGATGGCCAAGGTAAAGCAGTGCGGTTAGTGGGAACATCGCAGGATGTAACAGCAATTAAACGGGCAGAGCTGGAGCTTCAACGCAAGGCCATGGAACTTGAAAGGTCGAATGCGGAGTTAGAACGATTTGCGTTTGTGGCTTCACATGATCTTCAGGAGCCACTGCGTAAGATACGCACATTTGGCGACAGGCTGGCTACCCGATATAGTGATTCGCTGGGTGCAGATGGACAAGAAAAGCTGGGTGTAGTGGTGAACGCATCGGTGCGTATGCAAACGCTTATCGACGACTTACTACAGTATTCGCGATTAGCTACTGTGACAGAATCGTACCAGCCGACCAACCTGAACAAAGTGGTGGATGAAGTGCTCAGCGATCTGCAGGTCAGCATCGAGCGGCAAGAAGCAGTTATTACTGTGAGCTCGCTTCCGGTTCGCGTGCCCGTTGTGCCCGGCCAGATGCGGCAATTGTTCCAGAACCTCATTGGTAATGCGCTGAAATTCCACAGGGAAAACGAGTGTCCTGTTGTTTCTATTACATCGCAGGAGGTCTCTGCCGAGCAGGTGCAGTCCGAGGTACAGGCCGTCGGGACAATGCTATTGGTGTCGAACTACTATCGTATTACTGTGCGCGATCACGGCATAGGGTTCGACGAAAGCTACAGCGAGCAGATATTTGCACCTTTTCAGAGGCTGCACAGCCGCGATAAATATCAGGGTACGGGTATCGGGCTGGCGATTTGCAAAAAGGTGGCTGAAAACCATCATGGATTTATCATCGTTCGCAGCCAGCCGGGTGAGGGAGCCGAATTTTCGCTTTTTCTTCCCGTGCAGCAGCCGGAGAATCCGGTGCCACATGGTGTGCTGTGATTATTGGTAGTGTGTATGAAATCCCTAAAGGAATTAGCTGTTTTTATTCGCGATCATTATCTGGAGGAGGCTGGCAACATTAATTTGCAGTTGGCTCGGGAGATGAATACACCGCTCCTGCAACTGTTTGCACACCTTCCCGAAGAGCAGCTTCAGGCGATGAGCAACGAGGGATTGCGCGAGTTCTTTACTCTGGTGGAACACGGTGCCCACATACGCAAAGCAGAAGAATCCATAGAACAGTGGGAACGAGATGAACTCCCCGGGCTTTCCCGTAGTAATGTGGATGTGTCCGACCTTGTATATGTGTATGCAGGCCAGAAACAAACCGTTCTGCACTTCCTGCCGTATTTCACATCCGATGTCACCGAAGCAATTGCTATTGTGGCCGAGCTCGAACACTACTACACACAAGTGCAGAATATGGCTTTCCACACGATGATCAAAATATACAGCGAAGAGCTAAAGCAGAAAAATGATGAACTGCTGCGTTCGAATACCGAGCTTGAACAGTTCGCCTATGTGTCTTCGCATGATTTGCAGGAACCTCTTCGGAAAATTCGCGCTTTTGGCGACCGCCTGGCAGATAAATACAGCCAGACGCTTGGCGACGACGGAAGAATGTATATTAGCATTATGCAAAACGCAGCATCGCGTATGCACGTGCTTATCAACGACTTGCTGAAGTTCTCGCGTTTGTCTAAAGACAAAGAAGTGTTTACCTGTTCGCCTCTGAACAGTATCGTAGACGACAGCCTGAGCGATTTGGAAATTAGCATCGACCAGACACAAGCGGTGGTTCGCGTAGGCAAGCTGCCATCAGTCGATGTTATTCCCGGCCAGATGCGGCAATTGTTTCAGAATATTATCAGCAATGCGCTGAAGTTCCACCGCCCGGATGTGCCTCCGGTTGTGGAAATCAACGCAGAGATTTTGCCCGGGCGTTCATTGCCCGGACTTTCCCCTTTGCGCGCAGCTTCCAGCTTTTGCCGGATTTATATCCGCGATAATGGCATTGGATTTAAAGAGCAATACGCGGAAAGGATTTTCGTGGTGTTTCAGCGTCTGCACGGCAGAAAGGAATACCAAGGCACAGGTATCGGGCTGGCTGTATGCAAAAAAATCGTGGATAATCACCACGGTTTTATTACAGCTATAAGCAAAGAAGACGAAGGCTCGACATTTGTTATCACAATACCAGTAAAGCAAAACAATGAATCAAAATCCCAAACCGATCAAGAGAGTTAAAATCCTTATGGCCGACGACGACGCGGAGGACAGGATTCTAACCAAGGAAGCATTCGAGGAAAGTTTCTTGCTGAACGATCTGGAATTTGTCGAGGACGGCCAGGAGCTGATGGACTATCTGCACAAGGAAGGCAAATACGCTAATGTGGAGAACCACACGCTGCCGGGTATTATTTTGCTCGATCTCAATATGCCGCGAAAAGACGGTCGCGAGGCTCTGAAAGAGATTAAGTCGCATCCTGTCTTTCGCAAGATTCCTGTGATTATTCTTACGACCTCAAAGGCTCATCAGGATATTATCCGCACATACGATCTGGGAGTAAATTGTTTTATTACCAAACCCGTGTCGTTCAATGAACTGATTGAAGTAACTCGCACGCTTGGCAAGTTTTGGTTTGAGATCGTCGAGCTCCCATCGCTGTAAGTGCCGGTAGAATGGCTCTAATCTTATGGCACGGGCGTCGTTGTGGCATTCGCTCGGTCGCTGTCACCGGTCGC
>DLHF01000014.1 GCA_002483085.1 Ignavibacteria bacterium UBA7675 | reverse complement strand
TGCCACTTGTTCCGGTTTTGCCACAGGCGCCGATTTCGCGGCCATATCATCTGGCTTGGCCTGATGAGCAGACGCCTCGTGTATAACTGTATGACTACTTTTTTCCTGTCTATGCTCTACCTGTTTATCAGAGACAGACACTTCTCCAAAACGCTCTTCATTGCTGCGATCTGTAGATACAAACTTTTCTGGCGTCTGAACCATCGGTTCATCAGAATTTCCTTTACTGTGCACTACCGGAGCAGATTGCTCGGTCTCTGTAGCTGCCTCAATCAATGTGCCAGTATTATTGCCAGCGATTACCGGAGAAGAATATTTATCAGCTTGCGTAATACCACCCTCCTCTTCTACTTCCTGTCCCCATTGGGCAATCGTATTCACAGACTGCTTTTCTTCGGGTTCAAATACCGCATCTGACACATCATCCGTTGTATGATGAGGTAGATCAGCTATAGGCGGTGTATGAACCTGCATCTTCTCTTGCAGGCTACTCCTGCTGATAAAGCCCCCCGACTCTTGTACTTCAGCGCCTATACCATCAGCCTTTAGTGTCTGTGCCGCCGAATAGATAGGAGTTTGTGTCTGCGAAAAAGACCGAATAGGAGCGACCAGCGGCTCTTCTTCGTCGGCAATGAGTGCACTCGAAGACTCGTCCGGCTCGCCACTACGGGCACCTATTATGGGTGCACTATCTACTGTCTCTGTATATTCTGGCGCAGGAAATACATTGTTGGCTACCTTTGTGTTGTTGGATGGTATTTTATTCACCACCAGTACAGTATTATCCACAGCTTCCGGTACGGTGTTCAATGTCTGCTGTACTTTGTCGGGGCTATCTGGCAGGGCGGGAGTAGTAGCCAACCCAGCAGCATCTGATATGCTATTCTGTTCCGGCTGTGTAAGGAAGACCCGCCGACTATCGCCTACAAGTGCTGTGACAGCTATATCTTTTGTATTCTGCGGAATAGAGATTGGATTGGCAACAATTGGTTCGGAAGTGCGGTTTTGCACTCCCGGAACATAGCTGCCACCTGTGCCCAGAGCGATTTCCGGTTGTGCCGCCTTCGGAACAACATCCGCATTCTGCATGCCCAAGGGATGAACGGGTTGCTCAATAATCAACTCTGGCTGGGAAAGTGGTTGCCTACGGACAAATTCGCTCGCCATTTTTGCAGCACTATGTTCGGGTGGTGCCACAGACTTGTCTACTATTTGTGTAGGTACTTGGGCTTCTGTGACACTGATAGGTGCCGACTCTCCCCGGAAAAAACGAGCCTGACTCGCAACATATTCTGTAGGAGTACCAAGTTTCGGTTCTATGCCAGTAGCATGTTTCGTTGCAACGTGTTCGCGAACAGGAATAGACTCTATGGGACTTAGTTGGGCGAATTCACCGCCATCCTTGTTTGGGTGTAATACTGGCTCATTACCTGTAGAGCTCTGTTGTTCATGTATCGGCCTCTGTGCGGGCTGAATAGTTGCACGCAGGACATCAGTTTGGAGCTCGCCTGCTGTTTGCTGTGTTTGTGTGGTCCTATTACGACCAATGACAAAGCTATCTGGCTGTACATCGTGCACAGAATCACTCCTCTGCTGAATGATATTTGCCGGTTCAGTTGCAGTCATCTCACTGTTTGCCAGAGTAGATTCCCGCACAGGAGCAATATCATTATTAATTATGGGAGCAGTGTCGGCGGTGGAAGGAGAAGAAACTCCAACTAAATGAGCCGGTCCCTTATCTTGGCCAGCGCCGTCCCTATGCATAATAAAGTGAACACTCTCACTTGTGCGTACAATATCAACCCGAGCCAACTGTTGTTCCTGTTCTGGAGCGCTGAGCTGCACAACCTCCTGATCCAATTCACTTCCATCAACCTGCGACTGCTCCGGTAGTGTTATGACCCCGTGTTGTACCACCTGCATGGGAACAAATACAGCTCTTTTCTCCGCTGGCTCGCTACGCATAGGGTTAACTTCCGCCGAACCGATTTCTTCGGCAGTCGCCTCATCCGGAATAGGCATGAAGAAAACAATAGACGAAATTTCAAGATTTTCGGCAGTACTGTCGGGTGCAGGAATAGGCTGTTGAACATAGCTGCCCTCTTTCGGCAACTGGATAGTCTCGGCAGTACCCGCGACAGAATTGCCAGAAATAAAGGTAGCGGAATCTACCGGCAAGGATTGTGTACCCAGTGAAGAACGGCCCTGCCTTGGCTCCAATTGCACGGCAACATCCGGCTTCGCGATAGTATAGTCGGTGGGCTCTGTAGGAATTAAAAAAGGAGAATGCACAGCAAATGAACTACTGCGGCCCTCGCTCTTTGGTACGGAATCGGCATGAGCTATGGGTTTGTCGTTGGTAGGGAGAAGAACTGTTCCGGTGTCTGTAGTCGTACCCGACGCAATTGCCCCGTTAGAAACCGGTACTACAACCGAAGGAGGTGCACTTTTTTCGGAGGTTTGCTCGGCAACAACGTTTTTACTACTCTGTGTGCCGCTCATTATTGATACAATCGGTGTATCAACTGCAATCGGTGTATCAACTGCAATCGGTGTATCAACTGCAATCGGCGCAGAAACTATATTGAGATGCGGATTAGTATTACCACCTGTCTGCTCGCTTATAATATTATTCAGCCCTTCGATAAGAGCGGGCATCATATCGGCAACAGGTATATGGGGTGCATCAGGTAGAATAATATCAGCCTGTATTGCATTAGCGACGGGGCGCAGCCGCACAGTAACCGGACCAAGACCTGGAAGATCAGCGCTCAACACTGCGAACTGCTGTCGGTTGGCATTAGGCGAAGCGGTTTTTGTATCAGGGGACGGTAGCGTTGCCACTGGCTTCTCCGGCTGTGCACTACCAGCAGAAATTTCCACTGGAATCGCCGCTACAGAAGCATTCGGCAATTCTCCCAGCGGCTCGCTGCTCACTGCCGCTTGAGCAACATCACTCGGGACAGCGAATGCGCCCTTCGGTTGCCCAGCGATAACCGGCTCCTCCAGCGTTCCCTCAATCACGTGTTCCGCGCTAACTTGTTGTTGTACTGGCTTTTCGGCAATAGGATTTTCCGGTGCCGCTGGTTTGCTCGGTAGCTCTGATACTGGTTTGCCCAATACCTGCTGCTCTCCATCAATTTGCCCAGCAGCTTGTCCGAGTACAGGCTGTAGATACTCCGGTTGCACCGCTACTTTTGCAGGAATGGGTTGTCCGGGTGCGGCAGCGGATATTTCGCCGGTATGGGTACCAGCGTCGATAGGTGCTTCCAGAACTTCAATGAATTGTATTCCCCCTTTCCTTGTTCCTTCTCCTCCTGGTCCAGCTTCTGCCAGAACACCTTCCCCTATGGCTTCCGAAGGAATCGCAGAGCTGGGAACGAGCACAAGGGAGGCTGCCAACGCAGAAAGTACATCATAAAGCTGCGTAAGATCGGGCTCGGAAATGACCGTAGAAAGTCCAGCAGACGCTTTTTTTTCAGAAAGGCCAGATAATTCTTTAGCAGGACTATAAAAACTCGCAGAAACAGTATTTTTTCCAGATTCCTGCCACGCAGATGCAATTTCCGAGATCAGATCGTGAATTTTTTTATCACCAGGGAGTCCGCTATCGGCTGGTACACCAGTAGAAAGCTGCTGCAATAATACTGCAATATCACCTGAATATCCCTGTACAGTACCGTCTTTGCCCGGCAAAGCAAAAGCATCAACCACAGTGCTATGGACAGAAGAAAAAAGATCGGAAACTGTTTGATTGGCAGTATGAGAAAAGGGCTGATAAGTGCCAGAATTCTGCATTTTACCGGCAATACGCCGTAGAACAGCACTAAAATCAGAGCCTTCTGGAGGAGGGCTTGTCGGGTAAGGAGAGGAAACCGCAACCGGGGTCGGGACTGTGTTTCCAATGGAAAAAAGCGGATCCGTCATAGTGCATCCATGCATCAACGGTTATGAGTCCCGTGCACTCCGGCAACGGGTGTACATCCTGTACTCGGTGTACTATCGTCAGAACTGGTAAGAGCTTAAGCGTAAAATATCAGCAGCTCGCTCGGGAGCCATTGCTTCCAGCACTTTTCCGGCCTGTTTTTTCTTCATCATCTTCAAAATTACTGCGGCCTCCCTGCCATCAAGGTTCTGAAGAATACGCGCCACGTCCGGAGGATTGGCGTTGTCGTAAATTTTTGCAAAAGTCTGGTAGTTCGCCCGGCTGATCGAGTCCATTTTGATAGTAAAAGCCTCGTCCTCCCGCTCTTGCTTCTGCGTTACTACCTGCATTTGCTGCTTTAGGCTATCATAGGATGTACTTGCTGTAGAGAGCGATGTACGGGTTTGCGAAAGCGCCGTATTCAGCGAGTCGACCTGCTTTTTCCAGCGCGCTTCTTCCGCCTTTAGCTTTTTTTGCTGCTCCTGAAATACTCTGGCGCTGTCGGAGAGTACAACCGCTGTTGAGTCGACTTTGATAACAGGAGGTTTCATCCCAAGCATTTCCGGCTTTGTCTTGTACAACCACAGAAACACGACTACCGACGAAAGCAGTGTCATGGTCAGGACGCCAAGTATAAGCAGAATTTGTTTAAGCGACATAGCCGTGTACAGTTGTCATTATTGTCTAAAAAGGCATTTTCCCTGTGTGTTGCGCTATTTCATCCATCTGGTTCTGTTCCTCCCGGTCGATTTCGCGCGTGTATTCTTGGCGCTTGTTTTCCTTCAGTTTCTCAAGAATTTTCTGTTTTTTCATCGCTTCGGCCAGTTCTCCGCGCTTTACTTCTTCAATTTCGAGAAGCTGCACGAGCTGCCGCTCTAATACAACTATTTCCGATTGCACTGCACGAGCGTGATACCACTGCGATTCGAGCGTGCGCACCGAGATAATTCCCTGGCGGTCTGCGGCGAGCACATGCTCGTAGTAACGCCGCTTCTCTTCCACTTCATCCTCCTTCTTTCTCCGCGCATATTGCGCTTCGCCGAATTGTGCACGTGCGGTATCCGCTTCGCCTTTGCGAAGGTCGAGCACTTGTTCCAGTCGGAAGCGAAATTTTTTAGCCATAACTGTTGCAACATAAAGAGTTGTCAAGTTTCGGCAGCAGCCTACGCATCAAGCATGAGCGCTTCAATATCAGTCCTCTCTCTCGGTCTCTGCACCACGCTACATTTATCATGAGCTCGTCTGTGCATTGTGCTTGCAAGCATCATGTGCAGACGATCCGCGAGGCTTCCATCTCTGCATATCGTTCCTGCAATACCTTACTGGCATAGTAATATGCACAGACAACACCACTTCGACGGATTGCTTCGGATATTTCGTTTATTCTGCGTGGATCATCGCGGCACGGCATCATACCGGCGGCTGGCAGCCGAACAACCGACAACCGGCTCGTGCGACCGGTGACAGCGACCGGGCGGACGCCGCAGAGACGCCCGTGCCACAAATACTTCCGAAACAATGCTTGCGGGCGAGGCTGCTCTTATACTTCTTCTACCTTGCTATGCTGCCCCCATCTATACAACGCTTCCCTGAGCTTACTGGCTGGACGAAAGAACGTGCATATAGTTCACGCACTCATGGAATGTCGAGCTTTCGTCGACGCGCTGGCGGAGGAAGCCATTAATACGGTCGATAAGGGCGAGTGCTCGATCAATTTTGGGATTGCTGCGTTTCTGGTAGGCGCCTACGCTGATAAGGTCCTCGGCTTCGCGGTAAGTGGCGAGCATTTCCCGGATATCGGCAGCAGAGCGTTTCTGGTCGGGCATTGTAATATCGCTTACAAGGCGGCTAATGCTATCCAGCACTTCAACAGCCGGATAGTGGCCGCGTGCGGCAAGGCGCCTGGAAAGCACAATGTGGCCATCGAGAATACCGCGCGCAGTATCAGCAATAGGTTCGTTCATATCGTCGCCCTCTACAAGCACTGTGTACATGCCGGTAATAGTTCCTTCTTCGGATGTTCCAGCACGCTCCATGAGCTTCGGCATCAACGCAAACACCGACGGCGTATAGCCTTTCGTTGTAGGCGGTTCGCCCACTGCAAGCCCTACTTCGCGTTGCGCCATAGCAAGGCGCGTTACCGAGTCGAGCATCAGCATGACATCTAATCCCTGATCGCGGAAATATTCGGCAATCGTAGTAGCTACAAGCCCCGCTTTGATACGGACAAGTGCTGGCTGATCGCTTGTTGCGACCACCACCACCGACCGGGCTAAGCCTTCCTCGCCGAGGTCTTTTTCGATAAATTCTTTCAGCTCGCGACCGCGCTCACCTACCAGCGCAATCACGTTCACATCAGCAGCGGTATTCCGTGCAATCATGCCAAGCGTTGTCGACTTCCCTACGCCGGAGCCTGCAAATATCCCTACGCGCTGGCCTTTACCAAGCGTCAGCAAGCCGTCGATGGCGCGAATGCCGGTGGGCAGCACCTCGCGGATGCGCTTCCGCAGCAGCGGATTGGGTGGCTGAGCATAAATAGAGCGCTTTTCCTCTACGGGAATGCTCCCTTTGCCGTCGATAGGATTGCCAAGCCCGTCGAGAATACGACCGAGCAGGCCATTGCTCATCGGCACCTTCAGCGTGTGGCCCGAGGCGATAATCCGCGTACCGGGCGCAATATCCCGAAGCTCGCCCAATACCATCGATAAAATTTTAGGTCCACGAAAGCCCACGATCTCCGATTTGCAGAGCTCGCGACCAGTGCGGTCTATCAGTGTACATACTTCGCCAATGGGCGCCTGCGGCCCCTCGCTTTCAATCACTAACCCCACCACCTGCGTTACACGCCCGCTCACACGCAGCGTGTCGGTTTGCTGAAGTATACCGGTGTACTTATCTAATATCTTCTCAGGACTGAATGAAGTATTCATAGAAAAGCATAATTAGACAAAATTACCGACGTCGGAATCGGCAGAAAAATCGAGGTCTTCCAAGCGTGGAAGCCGTGTAGAACGCGCTGTTTCCAGCATCTCATTTTTGATCTGTTCGAGCTGTGTACTGATCTGCGCGTCGATAGTGCCAATAGCAGTTTCGAGCACACATCCACCCGGATCTACCGAAATATCGGGCTGAACATGAACAGAACGCACACCGTCGGACATCGCAATCAGCACGCTTTTCACCTGTTCTAAAGCCTCTACATTGGACGGATGCAGGCGTACAGTCACCGTATCGATCCCGCTTACTCGCGCAAAAGCACGCCGTACCTGCTCGACCACCACAGTTGGGTCGGTCTGTACTTCGCGCTGAAGCAAAAACCGCGCTACTTCTACACCCAGCGATACTGCACATTCTTCCAACCGCGTAATTGCGCCGGAGAATTCCCTGTGCAGTTCCCCTACAATAGTATCGAAGTTCTGCAGCCATTCTTCGTGGCGCCCCATTTCGCGCTCCAGCATGGCCGATGTCACCTCGCGCCCATCCTCGAATCCGCGATCATAAGCATTCTTGAGTTCGAGCTCTACCTGCGAGCGCGGTACAGTCTCTTCCGGCGCGGCAATGTGCTCCGCGTACTCCATGCCACCGTCGAACTCCTCGAACTGCATAGCATGAGCATCAACTGCCTGGCGCGACCGAATAATCTGTATGCGCTGTAGTTTCTGCGGAACGCGTATTACAACTTCATTCATCGTAGTTCACCCTTGGTACTATACGCGGTTACTCTAAAACGGCGCTTTGCCGCTGTTTTGCCCGCCGTCCGCCGCCGACAGGCTTCCCTGCAACACCCGCAGGGCGCCACAGTACATCTATTATACAAATACATCTTCGGCCTTGCCGCGTCCGCCAACAGAGATTTCCTCGTTTGCTTCCAAGCGCTTGATAATCTCTACAATACGCATCTGCGCCGCCTCTACTTCTTTCAGCTTTACTGGCCCCATAAATTCCAGCTCTTCGCGAATAACCGCCGCAGCGCGCTCGGACATATTCCTGAATATCTTTGTTCGCAGTTTGTCCTCGGCCACTTTGAGCGACAGCGCAAGGTCGCGTTTGTCTACTTCGCGTAGAATACGCTGTACACCCTTATCGTCGACAAGAATAATATCTTCAAACAGGAACATGCGCCGCTTTATATCGCCTGCTAGGTCCGGATTTTTCATTTCAATGCTTTCTAGCAACAGCTTTGCATGAGCATTGGTACTTTTGTTGAGAATAGAAGCAACAATTTGGGCGCCGCCTGTAGCCGCCATGTTCTGCGAAATAGTAGCTTCGGCAATGCGATCCACCACGTTTTCAATTTCTACAACAAGTTGGGGCGATACCTTGCCGAGCGAAGCAATACGCATCAGAACATCGGTGCGCAGCTCTTCGTCGAATTCTTCGAGCACTTCGGCAGTCTGCTCCGGCATAAGGTGCGACAAGATAAGCGCGATAATCTGGGGATGCTCCTTGGCGAGAAAGTTGGCGAGCTGGGGCGAATCCGATTGCTTCAAAATATCGAATCCGCGCACAGTAGTTAGAAGATTAATTTTTTCGATAATCTCCCGGGCGCGATCGGAGCCAAAAGTTTTCTCTAACAGCGTATGTGCATAGTCTACACCGCCCTCGATATAGAATTCTTGAGCGGTCATCAGCTCGTAAAATTCTTCTATTACCTGGTCGATCACCTGCGAGCGCACCCCCTGGAGGTTTGCAATTTCAATGGCAATACTTTCCACTTCGTGAGGCTCGATCTGGCGGAAAACTTTAGCCGCTGTATCGACATCGAGCGACATCAGGAGCAGCGCAACCTTCTGCTTGCCTGCCAGTTTGTCGTATGTTAGAGAAGCTCCAGATCCCGACATGATATATTCATGAAATTGTGTACTGCAATATGCCGTGCATTATGCACTGGCAGCGTTTTACTGCTATTATTTGCGGCGCATTGTATCGTTGAAGGCATTCTGTCGCAGGAACGATTTCAGCAAACGCGACGCTTCTTCGGGCTTTTCGCTCAGGTAGCGCTGCACGCGTTGCTTCATTTCCTGCTTGAGCAGTGCTTCCTGCGACGTCTCGGCTTCAGGCAGCTCAAACTGCGCTTTTCGCGCTGCCAGTTCTGTCATATTCATAGGCTCGGGCAGACCGCTCATTGTTTCTTCGGCTAGCCCTTTCAGCAGGAGCTGCTGTCGTTCGGCAGTTGCACGAGCCAGTTCTACGCGATGTTTCTCCAATTCCGACGGAGCAAACACCTGCTCGATACGGCGGCGCACCTGCGGCGATGCGATCAATTTGCGTATCATCAGCACTGCGAGCAACATAACAAGGACAATAACGACCTTTTCTGCAATTTCCTGAGGAGTCCACTGAAAACCGGGCTCCGGAAGCTCTTGGTCGAGCAGCGATGTATCGAACTCCAGATTGACCACAGATATCTGGTCGTTGCGCGCAGGATCGTAGCCCACAGCATTGCGAACAATCTGTTTAATCTGTTCGAGCTCATCAGCCGTGCGCGGTGTGTACTCTACTTTTGGCGCGCCATCGGCACCAGCGGCCATCTTTGTTTTGCCATTGACCATTGCCGCAACCGAGATGCGCTTCAGGCTGCCCACCTCGCCTACGATTTTTTGCACTGTCTTGCTTATCTCGTAGTTGGTAATCGTATTACCGCTCTGCGCCTGCTGGTTTACAGCCGGATAGCTCAGCGAGTCCTGCGAGTTGCTCTGGGATGATAGTGTCTGTTCGCTACGCACTACCTGCCGGTCGGGATCAAAATCTTCAATCGTCTTTTCGTTCTGTGTAAAATCGAGCTCGGTATTTACACGCACCACAGTATTATTCGCACCAATTACTTCATCGAGCAGCGACTGAACGCGCGCTGTATAGTATTCGTCTACTTTTTGTTTGAGCTCGTACTGTGTAGAGCTCAGGCCAGCAAGCGATTTATCGTCCTTGCTGGGTTCTGAAAGAATTTTACCCCGCTGGTCAATCACCGTCACAGAGCCGGGCTCCATTCCCTCTACACTGCTGGCTATCAGGTTCTGAATACCTTCGATATTTACTTTATTAACGCGCCTGCCTGGTTTGATCTGCAACAACACCGAGGCTGTAGGGTGCTTTTGGTCTTCTTCAAACAGCGCTTTTTCCGGCACAACAACGTGCACCCGTGCTTTTGCTACTTCTTCGAGTGTCGTAATCGTGCGAGAGAGCTCGCCTTCAAGAGCGCGACGGTAATTCAGCTTCTGCATGAAATCCGACATACCGAGATTCGCTTTATCAAAAAGCTCATAGCCCACCACACTTGTCTGCGGCAGGCCTTCACTTGCGAGATTAATACGGGTTTCGTAGAGAACATCGGCGGGCACCAGTACGGTCTTGCCCTTGTCGCCTAATTCGTAGGGCACTTGGCGATCGCGCAATTTTTCGGTAATCAGCGCTACGTCTTTTTCCTGAAGATCACTAAAAAGCACACCCATTTGCGGCTTGGATGTGGATGTGGCGATCAGGATAATACCCACAATGGAAGCGAGTACAACGGAAGCTACAATGATTTTTTGCGCGCGCGAGAGCTTCGCAAGTAGCTGTCGTATCTGCTGTCCTGCGGGCGACTGCCGTGGTACAGGTTGTTCTGCCATAACGCGTGCAAAAAGTTGGAGTCGGGAAATCGTTTATAGCCAGCAAAGGCTGTAGGCATCACACTTGGATGCGCACAACCTCGCGGTACATATCCAGGGCTTTATTACGCAATTCCATAAGCAGACCAAAACTTGTCTTTGCTTTTTCGGCGGCTATCATAACGTCGTGTATATCCACCGGTTCGCCCGTAACGAGCTTTTCTACCTGTGCGGATGAATCTTTCTGGAGGGCGTTCACATCTTGTACGTATTCGCCGAGCGTGTCGGAAAACGAAGGGGTCTCACCGATTTTATCGGCTATCTGCACATTGCGCTGCTGCTCGATGGGCAGATACCCACGCGCTTTCAGTATATCGCCTACTACCATAGTCGTATGCCCTTTCCGGTTGTGCTTCTGTAAGAGTTAAAAAAACCCCTCTCTTCGAAAAGGTAGGATCGAAGAGAGAGGATCGTTTGTACAGCATAAAGGAAGGGAAGGAAGATTTTTGGACGCTATGCGCGTCCGTCGAACAGTACGCCAATGCTGCTCCGCATTTGCTGTAACTGCCCTTGGCTATTGAACTGAACACCGCTGCGCATCTGCGAAGCGTATTCAGGGAAAAGCTGTGCGAAAAAACGTTGTTCGTCCTGAGAGAGTACCGATTGCGGCGTCGGCGACTGCCTCTGCCGAACGGGGGACGCCGTTTCGCTTGTCTGTGCTCGCTGCGTTTCGCGGGTAGCCGGAGCGGAGCGGACTGACGAAGCCTGTTGCACGTATGTGCTGATACCGGAGACTCTCATATCGTGTATAGTTTATTCGATAATTACTGTTGAAAGTTCAAAAATCCGTCTAATAACACCCGATTACCCATCCGCCAGCGATTACCTATCAGTCAAAAGTCCAAATCTTGTCTATTAATACTCGCTTACAGCGCTATTAAATATCCAGCGAATCTCGTGCCACATTTTTTGCAGACGCAATTACGGAGGTATTAGCTTCAAAAGCGCGCTGTGCGGAAATCATCTCTACCATCTCGGTAACGACATTCACATTAGGCATTGCCACATAGCCTTCTGCATTGGCATCTGGATGCGATGGGTCGTGCACCATCCGCGGCCCGGAGTTGTCGCGGGCTGACACAGCTTTCAGCACTGTGCTTTTTTCAGCGCCCGGCAGCCCATAGGCATTGCCGATATGCGTCTGGCTCGTGCCCCCAAGTGCAATCTCTTCTGTGAGCTCTTTCTGAAATTTTGTTTGCTTGTCGGCTCGTACAACAATAACCTCGCGAACATAGGGCTTGCCATCGGCGCCCCGGGTTGTGTCGGCATTGGCAATATTGTTGGCAACAGCACTCAGGCGACGACGCTGCACGCTCATACCAGCGCCACTGATATCAAAACTGGAAAAAATATTTTCTGCCATGATAGCTCCCAAGTAAATGATATTGACAACGCCCAGCGGACGTATTATTCGTTAACTCCCTTGATTGCGCTCTGTATTCCTTTAAAGTAGCGTGCGGTCATGCGGGAGGCAAAGCGAAAGCGAATCTGGTTCTCCGCAAGTGCCGACATCTCCTTGTCGACGTTAACATGCGATTCACCGGAGAAAAACACCTCCGGTTTCGGTATGGCCGCATCTTCTGCCGTCCCCTCTATAGAGCCCAGAGCCGGTGCTCCCATCGGGATATGCTTGTCGTTAGTCGTTTCTCCCTGAGCTACTACCCCCTGCAACCTCTGGAACTCTTCCTCAAAGCGCACGCGCTCGGGCCTGTAGTTCGGCGTTGTTGCGTTGGCAATGTTCTCCGCAATAGTCTTCTGGCGAAGTGCATACGTGTCCATTGCCCGGTTGAGCAGTGGAAGACGCCCTCGAAACATAAGATCGCGTACAGACATAGAACACTCCAGATACATGACAAAGACAACCTTCCAACAACCCCAATAAATATGCCAGATTATACAGCCCGCTTTCACGCTCAATTCCGCGTTCTCACTTTTACACCTCTGTGCAATAGTCGCCTTTGGCCAATAATCACCAATTAGCCACCCATCCAATAGCGCATTTTTACGTTCCCAGATTTTTCGCGTGCCCTAATAAAGCACTGCACAGCATAGTGACCACCTGATAATAAAGGCCGCGACAAGACACCCATGCTATTGGCGGGGCTACCAATCCCAAAAACGCCGCTCCGAAACCAGCAACCCAAAAGTTTATTGCCCGGGAGAACGCCGCCCCCACAACAGCGCATTTTGCATCCTTTTCCGCCTTCTGCTCTCGTTTCTGGCTACGCTCGCCACACCACACCGCTTGAGTTCTTCAGAAATCGGCAAGAAAAAGTTTTTCACATTTCCAAAGAATGCCTATCTTTGCAGTTCTTATTTTTTGTATCCGAATATTCTCATGTACTTTTCCGGGAGAATACAATGAAACGCACGTTTCAGCCGAGCCGCAGGAAGCGCAGCAACAAGCATGGTTTTCGCACGCGCATGGCTACCAAAAATGGACGGAAGGTTCTGTCGCGCCGTCGTGCCAAAGGCCGCTGGAAGCTGACCGTCAGCGATGAGACATCGCGCTATTAATATGTCGACAATGTGGTAACTCCGCATTATGCTCCTTTCGGAGCATTGTGTGGAGTTTTTTGTTTGTAGTAATTCGGGTAGTACCGACCTCATGCGCCTGCACCCACTAAAAGGATATAACGCCTTTGGCCATGTATTTGAGGCAGGCAGGCGTTTTGCCAATGGCAGTGTAACTGCTCTCGTCGTGTTTCACGACCCGGATTCCACACAGGCTGAACAACAAATTCTTCGCTTCGGCGTTACAGCGAGGAAACGAACGCGACCTGCTGTGCTTCGCAATAGGATAAAGCGCCTTCTTCGCGAGAGCCTGCGGCAGATTATCGAGGAATACAGCCAAGCCGGGAAAGTACCTCCCTTTCGGGAACTCGTACTTGTGTGGAACGCTATTCCGCGAAAATCTTCCCTTCTTCGTCTTCGCATGGTATTGCCCGCCGTTCGCGATACATTGGACAGAGCGACACGGCACTACAGGAAAGAACACGGCGACGACAACCCTCTATGAAACAGTTTGCCCTTTTTTTGATTCGTGGTTACAAGCGTTTCATTTCGCCGATGCTTCCGTCGTCCTGCCGGTTTTATCCCACCTGTTCTGCCTACACAGCCGAAGCAATCGCCCTCCACGGTTTTCTGAAAGGCAGCAGGCTGGGGGCAGCGCGGATTTTGAGATGCAATCCATTGCATCCCGGCGGATACGACCCCGTGCCGGGCAGCCCAGGTGCAGAAATGCACAAACACGACAAATAATACCGGGACAGGTGGACGATCCACCTCTTCCTGTGCTGTAGCAACAAATACAGTCCTTTTATACTTTCATTACTGATACTTCATTACTGAGCTCTTCCTATGGATAAACGCCCGATAATAGGATTGGTCCTCATCGGCCTTCTCACAGTTGCCTGGTTAGCGTACAACGGCTCGATGTCTACGCGCGATGTCCCGACACAAGCCAAGGACTCCACCGGCAACACAGCAACAGTACAAGCTCCCCCCCCCCCTCAGGCTGCAATGGCAGAAGCGCCCTCGGCTGCTTCTTATGGCCAAGTATTTAGCAGTGCAGCAAACGGTGCAGAGCAATTAGTAACGGTGGAAACCGACCTCCTGCGCGCTGTGATTAGCTCCAAGGGTGGCGTCATCAAACGATGGGAACTTAAAAAGTACAAATCGTGGCGCGGGCAACCAGTGCAACTGCTCTCCCAGGCGAACAATCCCGGTGAGATGGGCATTTTCTTTTCTACCCACGAAGGCAAAGCAGTGGATACACGCCTGCTGTCCTTTGCTTTAGAGGCGAATGGCAGCCCCGCAGGCTCCACAATTCAGATTAAAGGTTCCGATTCGCTCAAGCTGACAGCGCGCCTGCTGCTCGATGGTGGCGCTTCTATAGTAAAAACCTATACGCTCTACGGCGACCGCTATATAGCTGGTTTTGGCGTGCGGATGAATAATCTGGAAGAATTAATAGCAAATCGCCGTTATGAAATCAGATGGACTAGTGGGCTTCAGTACCAAGAGCGCAATAGTATCGATGAGTCGGGGGCTGCTCAGGTGATGGCTTCTGTCAGCGGTGATATCGAGCATCTCGATGCAGCCGAACCCAATGTGAAAGTAAGTGTTCCGGGTATGTCGGGCGCTATCGACTACACAGCAATTAAGACAAAGTACTTTACGGCTGCTATCATCCCACAAAAGATCAGCGAAGAAGCCGATGTGTACTTAGAAGGTAATGCTTCAAAAGCTAAGAACGACGGAAAAGTCGAGACCTATTCGATGAGCTACCGCCTTCCGCTGCGCCCCACTGCTGCCGAAGAGCAATTCCTGATGTACATCGGGCCAATCGACTACGATATTGTCAAGCAGTACGGCCTGCAAGCTACTGTTGAGCTCGGCTGGCCGGTTATCAGGCAGATTGGCGAGTACCTCATGCTCCCCGTCCTCAATTTCGTGCACAAATTTATCCCCAACTACGGCTTCGCAATTATCGTGTTCTCGATTATTATGAAGCTGTTGCTGTACCCGCTGTCGCTTCCCCAGATGAAGTCGGCTGCCAAAATGAAACTTCTCGCACCGGAGATGAACCGTATCCGCGAAAAGTACAAGGACGACATGGCAGTCCAGCAGCAGGAAACGATGCGCTTATACTCAGAATACGGTCTAAATCCCGCTGGGGGCTGTTTACCGTTGCTGTTACAGATGCCTATTATGTATGCGCTGTACTCGGTGCTGAGCTCTTCGATCAACCTGAGGCAAGCCCCGTTCGGCCTGTGGATAGCCGATCTTTCGGTTCCTGATGTACTCGTACATCTGCCGTTCAAACTGCTGTTTATCGACCATCTTTCCGGCTTGGCTCTGCTTATGGGCATTACGATGTTCATCCAGCAAAAGCAGACAATTACCGATCCTCGGCAAAAAAGTATGGTGTACCTTATGCCTGTGATGTTCTTGTTCATGTTCTCGAATCTGCCAGCGGGCCTGAACCTCTACTATTTTGTGTTCAACCTGTTGGGCATTACACAACAGCTCTACATCACAAACTTCTCGAAAAGCAGACTGACACTCGAAGACCTCAAAAGAATGCCGAAAAAAGAAGGATGGATTCAGAAAAAGATGCGTGAAGCTCAGGAAATAGCAGCCTCACAGGGCAAAACCCTTCCGGGCCAGCAACCGCCTTCTCGCACGAATGGTACAGGTGGTCGCAAAAACCCCAAGCGAACCAAGTGATGATAAGGGTATAGAAATAAAAAAAGCGGTAGATAATTCTACCGCTTTTTTTGTGGGGCGAGCGACGGGGCTTGAACCCGCGACACCCAATGCCACAAACTGGTGCTCTGCCAACTGAGCTACGCTCGCCATCTGTAAACATACGAATGCAAATTTACAACGGATTGGTGAACTTGGCAAATTTTTTTCCAGGGCTGGCACGTATTTTGCCGTCAGGGGAAACTTTGTTAAATTGAAGTCGGTTGTTTTCGCTTTATTGGAAAAACACTTTTACAGAGTCCATCCGGAGCCCTGTTGAGCAGGATTCACGGATACAGCCCCGGCAGCTTGCATGCCTCTACGGCGGCATAGTACGTGTTTGGATAGTGCGGGACTGTGGGCATCTTCGTCAGGTTTTTAGAGAGTTCCGGATACGTTTTAGGTGCAAATCTGCATTGTCAACCCTCCTAATCAACAACTGTCTATGAACCTTTTTCAGTTCGTGCACGCTGTAGAAGAGGTTCTTCCCCCGGATACAGCAATGGAGGGCGACCGCATTGGCCTGCAATTGCAGAGCAGCAGAGATGATATCTCGGCGGTTCTGATAGCAATGGAAGTAACTGATGAAGTTGTGCAGGAGGCCGTCGATCTCGGTTGCGACTGTATAGTTGCGTTCCATCCGCTGATTTTTGCCCCCCTGACCTCGTTGTGCGAGACAGAACGCGTCGGACGTTTGTGTACCAAGCTCATACGCAATGGCATTGCTCTCGTTGTAGCTCATACGAACTTCGACGCTTTTCCCCGGGGCACCAGCACGCTGCTTGCCGAGCGCTTGGGCTTTTCTGTAGAAAAAAGATTGGTCGATGACCCCAAAAGGTCCGGTTTCGGCATGGGTATTGTGGCCTATCCGCCATCGGCACTTGCTCCCCGGGAGTTTTTGGAGTGTATAGCCAGTGTATGCCGCTCTCCGCTGCGCTATACAGCAGGCAAGAGCACAAACATCGAGCGCATAGCCATAGTAGGTGGTAGCGGAACCTCTTTTATCGGCAAGGCGCTCGCAGCACAAGTGGACGCATTTATTACAGCCGACGTCAAATATCACGATTTTCACCGGGTGCGCGGCGCGTTGTGGCTTGTCGATCCGGGACATTATGAAATGGAACAATTCGTCGCCGAAGGGCTGTTTGCAGTAATCAACACGATTGCTCGCTACGGCGGCATCTCTGTTGTACGGCGCTCACAGGTTCTTCCGAACCCTGTACAGTATTATCCTGATACGGGTGGTTACCAACAGGCTCAACTGGAATATTTAACTGTCTGAACTTTTTCGCAGGAACGCTCTATGCTTCTTTCCCAATTGCAAATACTGGCAAAATTGTCAGAAGTGGATGTACAATTAGAAGAACTACGCGAGGAACTCGGCGATTTGCCCTATGAAGTCGAGGATATGGAGAAGATCGTCCGCGATCGGCAAAGGCAGGTCGACGATACACAACAGCAGCTCGACGAACTGCTGAAGTATCGCGCCGATAGCCGTATCCGCATTCAAGAGCTGAAAGACCGGGAAGTTCGGGTTACCGAACAACAGTTCCAAGTGCGTAATAACCGCGAGTTCGATGCGATTACCAAAGAGATTGAGGACAGCCAGCAGGAACAGCGGACGATAGACCGCGATATGGCCAATACACACCTGAAGGAAGAAAATGTGCGCCGCATTCTGGATCAGCAGTCGAAAGACCTCGCCGAAGCCAAAGAACGGCTCGCAGACAAAGAAAAAGAACTTCAGGATCTGTCCAGCGATCAAAACGAAGAAGCTACCGCACTGATCCGCCAGCGAAGTGATCTGGCTTCGCGTATTGATGGCGATGTGCTCACAAACTACGAGCGTATCCGGGAATATCATAAAGACGTCGTGGTGCCTATTCGCAAAGGAAGCTGCTCCGGCTGCTTTAATACGATTCCTCCGCAAAAAGTAGTGGAAATGCGCACCTATAAAAGGATGGATTTCTGCGAACACTGCGGCCGGTTGCTGTACCCGGAAGATATGCAAGCCCTGCCTGCATAATCCAACTGTATCCGAATATCTATGAGTGCGAAAAGAACAGGCGGTCGCGGTTGGCTGCTCCGGCAGCGGGCCGAGGAAAGTCCGAACTCCACAGAACAGTACGCCGGCTAACAGCCGGGCAGCGTATCGGTGTACCGGTAGGCTGACGGAAAGTGCCACAGAAAAGATACCGCCCCGCAGTCTTTACGATGCGCGGGGTAAGGGTGAAATGGTGAGGTAAGAGCTCACCGCTCTGATGGCAACATCGGAGGCAGGGTAAACCCCGTGCGGAGCAAGGCCAAATAGGAGCGGCTCTATGGCCGGGTTGTTCGTCCGGTTGCTTCGGCAGGTCGCTCGGGTTGGCTGCTTGAGGGCAGTGGCAACACCGCTCCCAGATAAATGATCGCCTCCCTTCGGGAAGACTGAATTCGGCTTATCGTTCTTTTCGCACTTTTTTATTGCAGCACTCTTGCCTCTGTGCACACAACAACTCTCGGGTAATGCTGGCAAAAAGGAGAGCGCTACGGTCTCTGCCCTCGCGCTTGGCCTCTGCACCGCGCTGCATTTATCGCTGCGTGGTCGTTCAGCCTGTTCCCGCGCTATGTCCCTACGATATCACACGCGCCGCAACTAATACCCGTATTTCACAAAAGCACGTTCGACAATACTCATGATGTCTCGTCTGCAAAAACTTTTAGAACTCTACGAAAAAGACCCGTCGGATGCTTTTATCCGCTATGGGATCGCTCTCGAATATTCTTCGCTCCAGCAGCACGACAGCGCTGCGGAATGGTTCGAACGCTTGCGCTCGGACACACCCGATTATCTCCCCACCTACTACATGCTCGGCGGCCTCTACGCAAAGCTCGGCAAGCCGAATATGGCCAGAACGATATACGAAGAAGGGATTTCTACAGCACAAAGGGCAAATGATATGCACACGCTGTCGGAAATCAGAGCTGCCATAGACGAGCTCGACGAAGAATAACTACCCCTCTGCTGCCTTCCTAATGCGGTTCATTACAGCGCTTTCCTGAATTTCGGCATCGCATAGCACGATAATCTCGTCGATACCATCGGCGTCCGCCCGACGGAATTCGGCGTAGAGCGTCTGCGCCGCCAACGGCCTTACATCTGCGCTGCATTCTACCCGCTCATTTGCCAATACGCGTATCCTGCCCTGCTTTTGTGCTCGCACGCACACTTCTTCTGCTGTATAAGCAACTACAACGCGAGCCTGTGGCGCGTAGTGCCGGTATTTCATGCCGGGCGAAGCCGGAGCTTCGTGCTCCTGTAGCCCCACCGTTTCAAAGTGCTCACCTGTCGCCTGTTCTAATTGCAATTGCGTGATAGCTCCAGGCCGCAGGATGACACGCCTGCCCTCTCGTATGGATACCACTGTCGATTCTATGCCTATTTCGCACTCTCCCCCGTCTACGACAGCCGCAATGCGACCGTCTAAGTCGTCGAGCACATGCCGAGCCGATGTTGGACTTGGCCTGCCCGAACGATTAGCCGACGGTGCTACAAGCGGCTCCCCCACAGCTCGAATAATCGATAAAGCAATAAGGTGTGCGGGCATACGCACAGCCACGCCAGATAGCCCGGCTGTTACGCTGTTCGGTACTGCAGGATGCTTGTCGAGGACAATAGTAAGAGGGCCAGGAAAAAAAGCCGTAGCCAAAACTCCAAACAGCGGAGGAATCTGAACAGCTACACGCCGAACCTCGTGTATATCCGCTATGTGTACAATGAGTGGATTGTCAGAAGGACGGCCTTTGGCGTGGAAAATACCGCGCACAGCTCCTTCGTTAAAGACACAAGCTCCAAGCCCGTACACAGTTTCCGTAGGAAAGGCAACAGGCTCCCCCCGACGCAAAAGCTCTGCGGCGCGCTGCACTGCGTGCTCATCCCGTAGCGCGTCGAGCAGCTCTGTGTTGTACACCCGCCTCATTGCTTCTGATTGCGGTCAAACCACACATGTTTTAGCAAAACGCGGTTCATTGGGTCGAGCGCGTTGCCCCGTACATAAGGCTGTAGCAAGCGGTAGTGCATTTCGTAGAAGAGCACAATGGCAGGTGCATCTTGCATCGCAATCGCCTCTGCCTGCCGGTAGAGAGCCAGCCGCTCGGCGAGGTTATTTGTCGCTACGGCTTTTTCAAAAAGCTCATTGAACTGCGGGTTGTTGTAGCGCGTGCTGTTCGGATAGCTGGGCTGCCCCGCATCGGTGGGAACAAGCTTGCCGTACAAAAGATTGAGATAGTTCTCTGGATCGGGATAATCTCCGTACCAGCGGGTGCCCCAAAACTGGAGCTTGCCAGCCTCGGACAGCTCCATGAGCTGAGCAAACTGGACAATTTGAATCTTCACGGAAATATTCAGCGTCTTCGAGAGCATATCCTGTATAGCCTCTGCTACCTGCACTAATTTCGGCTCAGGATACACAGTGAGCGTTACCGTCGGGAAACCTTTGCCTCCCGGATAACCGGCTTTTGCCATGAACTCACGTGCTTTGCCCTCGTCTGCGCTGTATCCCGCTATGCTGGTGATATCATACCCGGGCATCACTGGCGGCGTCAGGCCGTGCTCTGCGGGCGCATAAGGCGCACTCCGCAGTACATACCGCACGATCTTTTCTCGGTCTACAGCATACGAGAACGCCCGGCGCACATCTGCGTTGTCAAAGGGCGGCGTTGTGTTCAGGAAGTCGAAGAACCACGAAAGCAGCGCGGGCTCGGCTTGCAACACATAGTTGCGGTACTCAGGAAGTAGCCCTCTCGTATTGGCATCCACAACCAAAGGAAACAATTCGGTGGGTATGCCAAAGCTCTCTTCGAGGTTGCCTTTGCTGAATTCAGCAAACTGAATCTTGTCGTCTTGGATAAAAGTAATTTCTACATTGTCCAGCAGCGGAAGCTGGTTGCCTCGCTCGTCGCGCTGCCAATAGTTCGCGTTGCGCTTCAGTTTGATAAATCTATCTGGCTCCCATTCTGTAAATTCAAAGGGACCAGTCCCCACTGGGTGCTGGAAATAGTCCTTCCCATATTTCTCTACAGCTTCATGCGGTACTACACAGCCAAGCGAGTTGACAAGGTAGTACACAAAGGGAGCATACGGCGCCAGCAGAGTAATGCGAAATGTCGAGTCGTTCGGCGCTTCCAACCCTTTGATAGAGCCAACATCGCTCTTTCCTTCGATGCGCGATTGGTAATATTCTGTCGCTCCCGCAACCTTGTCCTTAAACGCCCAGAACTGCACGCTGCGCGTTCCGGGATCGCAGCACCGCTCTAAGGAGTACACCACGTCCTTTGCTGTCATCTTGCGGCCTTTTCCACCCGGAAAACAGGCATTATCGTGGAAAAACACATCGCTGCGCAGGTGGAATGTGTACACTAATCCATCGGGGGAAATATCCCATTCCGTAGCCAGTTCGGGAACGATATTGAGGTTAGAGTCGAGCGAGAGCAAGCGGTCGTAGAGTTGCAGAGCAATGTCGTCGGCGAGTTTGCTGTTGATCAGCACTGGGTCCAACCCATTTGGGTTTCCCCGCACCATATTAATGCGATAGATGCCCCCAGCGTACTTTCCTCCCGACAGTTGAGCAGCAGTCTCTTGTTTTGTTTCTTCTGAACAGTTATACAGGGAAAAGGCCAGCAGCAGCAAGCCGAACACGGCAACAATACGTTTTGTTTGCACGATGATACCGAAATGAAATAAAAGAATATGGGAACTACTGTGCGCTTCAGTCTTCGCCCTACCATTGGCCTCTGCACCGCGCTGGCGTCCGCGCATCAGTTACCGTAAGAACGGTGCGCGGACGAGCCGATGATAACTTCCAGCCGCCGCGTGGTTGCCCACTCCGTCCTCCGCGTATTATCTTTACGATAACTACTGATGTTACTCAGTAAACGGGTAGTACGCACTGCGCGCCCTTGTCTTTTTGGCGGCTGCCGGTTGGCTACCGGAAAAGCGGTTTTGCGACCGGTGACAGCGACCTATCGGACGCCGCAACGGTGCCCGTGCCACATCATCGCCGCAACGGACAGCAGAATGTGCAATATAATGTCCTGTCATAGAATAGGTTGACTAAAATAAGAAAGGCCGACAAAGAAAAGAACATCTGGCGCCTTTTTCCAGGACGGAACAGCCAATGAGTCAACTTTTTCAGGACGGGACAGGACAAAAAAAAGCCGGAGCGAAACCGCTCCGGCTTTTTATATCTGACCTTTTGGGTCGCTTACTTGACGAGCAGCATACGGCGCGATGTGTTGAAGCCCGAAGCCGTCATGGTATAGAAGTACGTACCAGACGGGAGCTGCGAAGCATCGTATTTCACTGTGTGCTGGCCAGCCGGGATAACACCGTTTACGATAACGGCTACTTCACGACCGTACATGTCTGTCACCGAGATGCGAACATCTGTAGCCGTCGGAACCTGATACATAATTGATGTCAGGCCTGTGAACGGGTTCGGATAGTTCTGGAACAGGTGGAAGCCTTCGCCTGCAACCGGTTCGTTAACATCTGTAGTAAAGCCATTAACAGCAGTGACTGTGGATGTAGTTACACCGCAATCGCAGGTAATAACAACCGTATAGTCACCGAGGTCGGAAGAAGTCGGCACTGTAACAACATACTCATCGGAGGTAGCACCGGCAATCGGATTGCCATTGCGCATCCATTGGTACGAGCAGTTATCGCCAGCAGCAACTACCATAAGGCGGAGTTCGCTTACGCCAAGCGTATCGAGATCCACTACTGCCGGCGGTTGTTGTGTGATAACTGTTTTGTTTTTCATGCTCACTGTTGCAGCCGAGCTGGTTTTGGTACCGCACTGGTTGGATACCATTACAGAGTAGTTACCAACGGTAAAGGCATTTACCGGACCAACGAGTGTAGCTGTTGTAGCTGTCGGGTTCAGGGCTGCATCAATCGGCAGACCATCTTTGTACCATTGATAGCTTACAACACCAGCTTCGGCGTTTACTGCTACTGTAAGAGCAGCATTTTCACCTTCGCAAGCGCTGATATCTGCCGGTTGTGCTGCAATAGCAGGAGCCGTAAGCACTGTAACGATACCATTACCCGAGGTGACAGTGATCGACTTCGTGATTTCGGTCACAACAACATAATAGTTACCAGTATTTGCAAGCGTAGCAGTTGTCACCATGTAGGTAGGCTGTGTAGCACCTGTGATAGCAACGCCATCTTTGTACCACTGATAGCGGAGGCTTCCGCCCTCGACGTTCGTTGTTGCTGTAACATTCAGTGTGAGCATGCTGCCTTCACAAAGAGTTACATCTTCAGGATTCGAGGTTTGAACGCTCGGGTTGAAGAGGTTCAGCGAAGCAACATCAGACTGAGCCTGACCGCAGGGGCCATTTACAATCACGTAGTAGTTGTTGCTTACATCGCCTTGGTTCACACCAAAGAGGAACAGTTTCGACGATTTCGAGCCAAATACTTCACCCGGGACGTCGACAAGTTCAACACCGTCTTTGTACCACTGGAATGTCGTACCGGAACCAGAGATGTCGGAGACTTCAAAGATCACCGTATCGCCAACAGCGGCATTGATATCGCTGTCTTTCAGAAGAGCGCTTGTCGGGCGGTTAACAACCACCACAGCAGCGTTCGATGTCACCGAACCACAAATGCCTGTAACTGTAACTGTGTAGTTACCACTCATTACATACTGAGCATTGAAGAACGTAAGCTGGCTACCTGTGCCTGTCGGGATTGCAACACCATCTTTGTACCACTGATAGGTCAGACCCGGGAAGCCTGTACCGCTTGCGGATACGCTCAGAAGGAAGTTATATCCAAGACATGTCGACACTGATTGCGGCTGTACTGTGATCACAACATTGTTGTACACTGTAAGCGAAGCAACACGCGAGCGAACCGGCTGGTTGGTCGGGCATGTACCCGTAACCGTCACCTGATAATCGCCAGCGTTATTGATGTTAGCATTGAATACTGTGTAGGAAGCTGCGTTAGCACCGGGGATCGGCGAACCGTTGAATGTCCACTGATAGGTCAGACCTGTGCCAGTAGCATTCACTGTGAATGTTACGTCGCGGCCTTCGCATACTGTTTGGTTCTGAACATCGGTTGCGATCATCGGAGCTTCGTTTACTGTGAGCGTAGCTACAGCAGAAATAACCGGGGTACCGCAAGAGCCAGTAACGATAACGCGGTAGGAACCTGCGTTGGCAGCCGATACATTATTGAGCGTAAGGGTAGAGCCTGTAGCTGCAATATCGGCACCGTTAAGCTGCCACTGATAGGTAAGGTTCGAGCCATTAGCTCCGACTGTGAAGCTGGCCGAGTTACCTGCACAAACAACAACGTTTGTCGGCTGTTGAGCAATAACCGGAGCAGTTTCAACTGTGAGCTGAGCTGCATCGGAAACTACCGGTGTACCACATGCACCTGTAATAGCAACTGTGTAGCTGCCTGCATCCGAAAGCTGAGCTGCCGGAATGGTGTAGAATGTGTTGGTAGCGCCTGCGATATCAGTATTGTTTCTTCTCCACTGGAAGCTGAGTCCTGTACCAGCAGCTTGTACCGAGAACTGAGCAAAAGCACCTTGGCAAACAGTAACCGGGATTGGCTGTACTGTAATAACCGGGGTTGCATTCACAACAACGTTTACGGGGTTGGATTCAACAGGCTGGTTACAGATGTTGGAAACCACTACTGTATAGAAACCAGCATCGTTAGCCGAAGCGGCTGCAACTGTGTAGTCGCGGGATGTGCCGCTCGGGATGTCAATACCGTCTTTGCGCCATTGGTAGGTAAGGCCTGTGCCAACTGCACCTACTGTGAGCGTAAAGCTATTGCCTTGGCATACTGCGACAGCCGTGGGCTGCTGCGTGATTGCGGGCAGCGCATAGAAGTTCAGCATAGCCTCACCCGATACATCGCTACCGCATACATTTGTGAAGACTGCGCGGTACACGTTGCCGTTGTCGTTCGGACCAGCAACAAATGTATAGGTGGTGCTGTTAGCACCGGGAATTGCTGTGAAAGCGCCACCAGCAATACTTACTTCCCACTGAACTGCGGGAGCCGGCGAGCCAACTGCATTAGCCATAAATGTGGCATTATTACCTGCACACACTGTCTGGTTGGTCGGATCAAGTGTTACAACCGGAACTGTGTTTACTGTCAGCATTGCAGCATCGGTTGCAACCGTACCGCAAACATTCGAGTACACGGCGCGGTAGAAGCGACCGTTTTGAGTGAATGTCGTGCTGTTGATAGTAAAGCTGACGGATGTAGCATTCGGGATCTGGCTATAGGTCTGGCCATCTGCACTTACTTCCCACTGAACCGACGGGGTCGGCGAGCCGATAGCACCGGAGGTAAAGGTTACGCTGTTGCCTTCGCATACGGTTTCATTGGTCGGGTTAACTGCGACCGAAGGACCGAGGTTGATAGTAAGCGTAGCTACAGCAGTTGCGGATGTACCGCAAGCATTCGTAAAGAGTGCACGGTAGCGAGTACCGTTTTGAGCAAGCGTAATGTTGTTCAGTGTCAGCACCGAACCTGTTTCGCCATTGATATCAGTCCATGTACCTGTGGTACCGGCCATTACCTGCCATTGGGTTGTAGCTGCGGGCGTAGCCGTAGCTGCTGCTGTAAACATTACAGTGCTACCTGCACAAGTATCAATCGATACAGGGCTGGTTGTAACAACCGGCGCAACATTTACAGTCAGAAGACCGCTGTTCGAGTTTACCACACCGCATGTGTTGGTAAAGGCTGCGCGATAGAGGTTGTTTGTTTGGTTAGCAGCTACGTTGGAAATGGTCAATGTGTTCGTTTGCGAACCGCTGATAGAGCCACCATCAGCAAGAGCTGTATAGTTGCCACCACCATTGGTGCTTACTTCCCACTGGATTGTCGGAACCGGGCTGCCTGTAGCCGTAGCCGTAAAGGATACGGAACCACCAGCACACTGTGTTTGGTTCGACGGCTGTGTAGATACAACAGCAAGAGTGTTCACTGTAAGCATTGCTGCATTGGAGTTCACACTACCGCAGGTATTGGTAAATACTGCGCGATATTCTTTACCATTGTCGCCACTTACTGCTGTAAATGTCAGTACAAGGTTTGTTGCACCGGCAATATCAGTAAACGAACCACTTACCGGGCGGCTCTGCCATTGTACCGTCGGGGTCGGTGTACCACCGGTCGACGATGCTGTAAAGGTAACCGACGAGCCAGAGCATACCGTCGAAGTCGTCGGTGCTACTACTGCTGTCTGAGCTACTCTATTTACAGTAAGAACTGCTGCATTCGAGTTTGCTGTATTACATACATTTGTGAACATAGCGCGGTACTGCGTACCACTTTGTGCAAATGTAATGTTGCTTACTGTCAGGCTGCCAGCAGTCTCACCCGTCATATCCACCCATGTGCCGGTTGTATTTACCTGCCATTGGATGGTCGGAACGGGCGTAGAGCTTGCAGATGCCGTAAAGGTGACAGTACCGTTTTCGCACACAGACTGGCTTGCAGGCTGGGTAGTAACAACCGGAGCTGTATTGACATTAAGCGTAACGGGGTTGGATGTAACAGTAGCACATGTATTGTTAAATACAGCGCGATACTGGTAGCCATTTTGCGATGCCGTAATAGCTGCAAGTGTCAGCGTGCTTGTGTTGGCGCCTGTTACGGTTGTCCATGCAGAACCACCATTAATGCTTACTTCCCACTGAACTGCCGGATTGGGGGTACCAACAGCAGTTGCGGTAAAGGAAACTGTTGTGTTTTCGCAAGCTGTCTGGTTGCCCGGCTGAGCCGTAACAATAGGAGCTGTATAGACTGTAAGCATTGCGGTACCACTTGTAGCGGTGCCACAGCTATTAGTAAATACTGCGCGATACACATTGTTGTTCTGCGACGACTGAATGTTCGAAAGTGTCAGTGTTGCATTTGTTTCGCCTGCCATCATTGAAAACAGATTACCGCCGTTTGCGGCAACTTCCCATTGAATCTTCGGGGTCGGTGTGCCATTAGCATTAGCTGTAAAGCTAACGCTTGCACCAGAACATGCAGCCTGGTTTACAGGGCTGAGGTTCACAACCGGAGCCGTGTTCACAGAAAGTGTCACCACACCTGTAGTCGATACGCCACAGGTATTTGTCAACAATGCACGGTATTGGCTACCATTCTGCGCTGTACCGACATTGGTCAGGGTCAGCGTTGCAGAGGTCTCGCCAGAAATATTCGTATAGTTCGAAGAGAGGTCATCGAACATCTGCCACTGAATAGTAGCAGGCGTTGTGCTTGTAAAGCCTACGTTAAATGCCGCCGAACTACCTGCACAAGCTGTGAAGTTAGCGGGTTGCGAAGTAATAACGGGAGTCGTGTTCACATCGAGCGTTACGACGTTAGACGTCACGCTTCCTGTTGTTGTAGAAACAATAACACGATAAGCACCAGCATTTCCTGTTGCTACCGGATTAATTGTCAGCGTAGAACCGCTCTGGCCGGAAATAGTCGTAAACGTACCATTGGTCGTTGCCGAGTATTCCCATACATAGGTCAACGAGCTACCGGTTGCTGTCACAGTAAAAGCTGCCATTTGGCCAGCGCATGCGGTAACATTACCCGGCTGGCCGGTAATTACCGGAAGGCCGATAATGCGCGATACCGGCTGGCTTGTGCCATAGCAGGTGCTGTCCGCACAATTGTAGCCAAGGGTATTGTTCGAGTCCAATATAACGCTGGCATCAGCAGCCGGGGGAACGGCCAGAGCCAAGTCATCTGTGGCACTGGGGTTGCCCACTGTCCACATGAACGTACCAACTTTGAACGAACCTGTTTTGTTCGCAAAGCTGGTAAGGCTGAGATTGACAATTGTAATTGCAGTACCCGTACCATAGTCCGACTGTGTCATGGACTGGTAGGAGCCACTGTTGTGGAGATCGGGATGTGCGTCGAATACTGCCGACTGATTTGCAGCAGTGAGAGCAGCCGAGTTGTAGTAAACATTGACAGTTGTTCCTCCAACATGCCAGGTCTGATTGGAAGCAACCGATGCCCATAATTCGGCATAGTATGTTGTTCCTACAGCCCGGCGATTCTGGAGTGAAAACGTCACTCTGTTCTGGGCGTACATCTCGCCCACACTACCCAGCGCCACAATACCGACAATGAATGCCAGTACGAGTCGGGATAATCGGCGTAGACAATTGTTCATTGTACCTTCCTTGAGATATGATGAAATATAACAGCTTCGCATCTGTTCCGTTGTATCGTAGTTATCCTGAGTAAATATGCGGGACTATTCCGCAGAGGGAACTGTACTTGCATTCGTTTTAGGATAGCCAAAAAGAAAAACAGGAATATCGCTGGGGTTTACAGCACGATCGCCGGTAATATCGCCAGCCTTCAGTACATAGTAGGTTGTGCTATTGATCGTTACTGCCAGCGTTCCGTTTCCAAAAGCTTTGTTGGCTGCATCGGAAAAATCATAAGAGAATGTAGAACCAGCAGTAATGGCCTGCTGAGCACCCGAGCTTACCGGAAGTGAGCCACCGTGACGAACAATGATCCAGTAGTTACCGCTGACAATGTTCGGAAAAGTAACAGATACTGTACCAGTAGAGGACAGCATTCCGGTCAAACGGCTTACAAGTGTTGAGGTAAGGGGTGTCGCTCCACCTGCGCGCAGTTCTACAGACACAGGTGAGGTCTTGTGTACGGTGCCACTCCATAATCCCTGAACCAGGGCTCTAACCTGTACGGTCGTCGGCGTCTGGGCTTTTCCTTCTACACTGCAAAGCACACACGCTGTCACCGTTAAGAGCAAGAGGCATAGCATTTTTTTCATTTTTCCCTCCTTTGATAAATAAGAAAATTCTTCCGTGAAGAATTAATCGACCCAGGAAAGTCGGCCCTCTTCTCATAACAAGAAAAGGGCCAAATTCCTGAATATATTAGTCTACAGCAGGAACACTGCTTGCATTTGTTTTCGGATAACCGAACAGCATGATCGGAATATCCGTCGGATTTGCTGCTCTGTCACCATTGAAATCGCCTGCTTTGAGTACATAATAGGTCGTTGAACCAATGGTCACGGCAGTAGTTCCATTACCGGCAGCTTTAGAAGCATCATCGGTAAAGTTGTAGGTTGCCGTTGAACCTGGTGTCAGTGCTACTACAGTCGAAGAACCAACGGGCAGATAACCGCCGCTGCGAACCACAACCCAGTAATCACCTGCAACTACACCCGAGAAGTCGGCTGTAATTGTACCTACTGTGCTCAGCATTCCAGTTGTGCGGGAAACAAGTGTCGAAGCTGGGAGGGTTGCACCCGAGCGCAGTTCAACAGCTACAGGCGAAGAAATGTGCGATGTGCCATTCCACATACCCTGTAAGTAAGCTGTCACCGTAACGCTTACACCTTGCGGAAGCACTGTGAGAAGTGCTGTAGCAGAAGTAGCAGCCGGAGCGCATGAACCCGACACAACGGCACGGTAGTTTCCGCTGTTATTTACAGCAGCGGGGTTGAATGTAAGTGTGTTTGACGTAGAAGCCGAACCAACATTCACAAATGTACCGCCTGTTGTTTCTACCTGCCATTGATAGGTCAGGTTGGTGCCTGTTGCCATTACAGTCAGTGTAGCTGTGCTACCGCTGACCACTGTGAGTGGCGAGGGCTGGCCAGTAATGGCCGGAGCACTGCCAACTGTAAAATCTGCACTTTCGCTAGAATGGCCTGCATCCGACGCATCGCTGATGCGAATGCGGTAGTTGCTACCAGAAGCGAGATTGCCGGGGACTGCCCATGTAAATGAGCCAGTAGCGGCAGACGTGCTTGCAGTAAGCGTAGCAACTGTGCTGCCACTCTGAAGCAGAACAATGCTTACATTTGCAATGTTCATGCTTGTCCAAGTAATACCTGTGTTTGTACCCGGGCAAATTACCTCACCGCCCACAGGCGCTGTAAGAGTAATCGTAAACTCGGGAGCACGAACAATATATGTACCATTAGCAGAAACATCATCGCTACTCCAAGGGGTCGAACTTTGACGGCTGTAAACAACAGTGCGCGGAGGTGTACCTGCTGTTTTCCAAGAAGGAGTTACATCCGATACAGTTGTTGCCGGGAGAGCGTTGGAAATTTTAAAGCGACCGACATATGTGCTATCACCAGGGCCAGCAATCTGCTGAACACGTTGGTTGAATTCTCCCTGTGTAGACACTGTAGGACCAGAGACCGACCAGCGAATCTCGTTGCCAACAATGCTGAAGTTCTGGAACGTATAGAAGTCATTGATCTTCGTTGTTCCTGCACTTACTAATGAATGGGCTGCACCACCGCTAAACGCAACATTGTTGAAGGTGGAGATGAAGTCCATATCATCAAGATAGAAAGCAGAACCACCCGTGCGGCGGAGATACACATCATATGTGTACTCGTTGTTCAGAAGCTGTTGGTTGACAATAATAGCCTCAAAAACCGGAGCCAGAGAGATCGTGGGAGGAGCAACCGGATTTGTAATAATCTCGGATTCCATATTTGATTGCGGATCCCAAGAAAAAGCTTTTGTCGAGAAAGGATCTACTAACCCCCAAGCTAAACCAAGATTGCCGCTCAGATTGGTAAGACCGGTCAGAGTTACTGTGCCGAGCTTGGTACCATTACCAGATGCAGCAATGATCTGAGTATTTGTAGTTGTTGGCGAAGACGTAAAAACAATCTCTACACCAACTCTCTTAGGATTCGTATTATAAATAATTGAACCCGGATCATAGGTAGCTGAAAGGTTCGAAGTAAACGAAGAAGACGGATTAGTAAATTTCGATCCATCGAAAGAAAAATACAACGAGACATCTGTAAGGTACAGTGTCGACGTTGTTGTGCTCCGCAAGTAGACATCAAATGAAACTTGATTGCCGCTCACCTGCGGATTTACAACTGTTAATTCACCTGTTGCAGCGGAAGCAGTTATTACTCCACCTACCAGGAGAAGAAATAGTAAACCCAACATTCGTTTCATGGACTAATCCCTTATTTAAGGTTTATAACAGGTCTTCCCGGCGGAGTGCCGGGAAGACCTGGTTCATTTGATTTACGGTACTTGCGTTGCTCGGAACGTGTTGTTACGAGAGATAACGCGGTCAACAGCATTTACGATACCGTCGAGGCTGAGGTCGGTAGACCTGTAGCCGAGCTGGCCGGAATCGTTACGGACATTCACGCGGTCGGTAGCATTTACGATGCCATCTTGGTTTTGATCACCGGCAACCATTGCATAGACATCCGGAGCAGTATCCACCTGAATCATCGGCAGTTGGAACGAGGTAAACGCTTGTCCCTGAGCCGTTGTGAAGTTGTACTGAGTACTGCTGTTCGGCGAGAGAACCACCGGAACAGAACTCATAACTGCCAGATGGTTGCGGTGTCTTACCACCACATAGTAGCTACCGGAGGGCAGGCTTGCGGAGCCCATTTGGATCTGAGCCGATCCATCAGGAGCAACAACGCTTCCGTTGCTCATCACAAAGCCTACTGTGTCTGCGATTGTCATGGTGTTGTCGGTAGACGGGCGGAATTCGAGTTCTACCCAGTCTACTGCACCAGCCGGAACTGTAGCAACCGTTACATTCTGACCATACGGGTCGGTTGTCGGGATGAGACCTTGCGTGTTAAGCGACGTGCTCATCGTACCACCACCTACATGGGCGCCCTGGAGAACCACTTTCAGGTTCACAGCCGTGGGCTGAGTGCTGGAAGTTACTACAATGATCTGGAGGCTTGCGTTGTCTGCTGCACCATTGACATCTACTGCATGAACCGTTACAGAGAACGTACCCGTTGTTGTCGGAGCACCACTGATACGACCGGTCGACGTATTGAGCGACAGACCTGCGGGCAGAGCGCCTGCGATTGTGCTAAACGTGTACGGAGCTGTACCACCGATGACCACCGGATCAATCGCGTAGTTCTGGTTGATTACCAGTGTATTGGTTGTTGCATAGTAAATCGTCAGAGCTGCATTGACTTTCCATTGGATGCGAGCCTGATCAAGCGAGCCATTGACATCCACCACGCGGATGATTGTCGTATCAGCTGCCAATACCGTGTCGGTCGGAATACCCGTGATCACACCTGTCGAGGTATTGAGGCTCAGGCCCGGAGGCAGAGCGCCAGCAACTACAGAGTATGTGAACGGAGCGCGTCCACCTGTTCTTGTCGGATTGATTGTCACAGACGGCTGATTTACTGTCAGCACTTGCGGTGTCGCATAGGACAGAGCAAGAGCATCGTGAACCGTTGTGATTGTCAGCGTTGTCGAAGAGATGGAACCACCATCGGTAAAGGTGACGGTCAGGTTGCTGCCACCAGTCATCGGCGTTACGTTTGTCGTAGCCGATGTAGCACCATTCGTGAAGGTGACCATGCCAGTTGCACCAGCAGAACCACCAACCGTAATTGTGAGTGTTGCATTGGCGTTGGTTGCATTTCCGTACATGTCGGTCAGGCCGAGAGTAACCGGGAACGCTACACCTTGCGAAGCTTCAGCAAGCACCGGAGGCGGTGTCGAGAAGACATCGAAGAGCGGAGAGTTCGGGTTGCCAGCTGCGAGCACTACCAGACGAGCCGGAACATCTGCTACCTGATGGATAAGCACAGGCGAGTTGATAATGTCGGTACCGCCTACACGAGCGTTGATCTGGAAGCGATTGTTTCCAGCCATTGTGCCCGATACGTAGGTGACAGTCATTGTCGAACCAGTTGTTACTGTGCTGATCGCACCACCATTGCTGCCGAAGTCTGTGCCTGTTACGGTGACTGTACCAGTTGTGGTCAGGTTGCCGTAAACGTCGCGTTTGGTTACTGTGAAGACAAGCGAGTTACCGCCAACTGTTACTGTTGCAGGACCAGCCGGTGTGATAGTCGACGTAAGAGCCGATACCGTAGCAGCCACTTGCGTAACGTTAGCAGGCGAACCTTGAACGTGCGTACCGTTGATAAGAGCATTTACCTGAGCGATGTTTACACCAGCGGTTGTACCCGAAGTGTAGGTAATCGTTGCGGTCGTGCCATTGTCAACACTGCCGATCATTGCGCCACCTGTACCGTTGTCGGTAATTGTTACCGATACCGTACCGATAGTCGTCGGGTTGCCGTAAATGTCGCGTTTGTTCACTGTAAAGAGCGTCGTGTTTCCACCAACCACAACCGAAGCGCTTGTCGGCGTAATCGTCGACTGAGCAGCCACAGACGGGCCGGGGATTTGTGTCACTTGTACATTCGGTGCAATTGCAACACCATTAGCAAGCGTTTGGATCTGGGCGATGTTAGCGCCTGCGATCGTACCAGCCTGATAGGTTACTGTTGCTGTTGTGCCATTGTCAACGATACCAGCGATAGAAGCATTACCGGCAGCAACTGCATTGAGAACGTTAGCCGTTACAGTGCCATTGGTTGTCGGGTTGCCGTACTGGTCGCGTTTGAAGACAGTCACGCTTGCTGTGCTGCCAACCGTTACAGTAAGAGTCGTCGGTGTCACCGTCGAGGTTGTTGCTGCAATCACACCAGGAATGATGTCGAGTACAAGCGGCGAACCTACAATGTTTGCACCTGTGATCTGTGCTGTAATGATTGCATCTACTGCTGCGTTCGTGCCAGCCGTGTAGGATACTGTTGCCATTGTCGTGCCCGTTACCGTGCTCGAACTCAGGCTGCCACCACCCTGGAGGATTGCGAGGCTCACTGTGCCATTCGTCGTCGGATTGTAGAAGCGATCAGCCATCATAACAGTCAGGTTAACCGATTGTCCTGCAACCACTGTCGGGGAAGCCGATGTGATGTGGGAAGCGATCGGAATAGCCGGACCAGCAATGATGTCGATCATCGCCGGCGAACCAACAATGTTTGCACCTGTGATTTGAGCAGTAATTACTGCATCCACCGATGCGTTTGTGCCTGCCGTGTAGACAACGTTTGTTGTCACCATGCTGCCGTTCACCATCGTTGCAGAGAGGCTACCGCCGCCCTGAGCAATTGCGAGGTCTACTGTACCAGTCGTGGTCAGGTTGTTGAAGCGGTCGCGACGTGTGATTGTCAGCGTCGTGTTGTCGCCTGCAATAACCGAAGCCGAAGCAGCAATCGTGGAGGTCGTAGCGTTAGCTGTGTTCGGGACAATACAGAATGTACCCGTAGTAGCGCCGATCAGACCCGGAGCCGAAGCTACGATCGTATAGCAGCCAGCCGTGTTGAAGGTCATGCCTGTGAAGTTTGCAAAGCCTGCAAATGTATTCAGAGGATTTTGTGTGATCGAGGTGATAACACCCGGACCAGAACCTATCGACAGCGTTACCGGCGTATTGATGTTGTTGCTGATGTAGTTTCCACCTTTATCCTGAACTTGAACAACGGGTTGTTGGTTCAGCGGATCGCCAGCCATACCATTACCCGGTTCTGTATAGAAGCCGAGGCGGTACGGAGCACCTGTGATAATTGTGAAGATACCTGTTGTATCACTTGCCAGCGAAGCAGACGTTACTTGCAGCGTGTAGTTGCCGATCTTGTCGATCGACAGACCCGAGAAAGTAGCGCGGCCATTGCTTGCCATCAGTGTTGTTACACCCGAAAGCGTGCCCGTAGTAAACGTACCGCCGTTGAGGGCGATCGATACTGTCACCGTAGCGTTTGTATTCACACGGTTGCCACCGATGTCTTGAATTTCCACAACCGGTTGGGTCGTGAAGGATTCAGCAGCGATGTTGTTGCCGCTCGGCTCTGCGATAAAGACAACGCGCACGGGAGGACCGCTTACGATGTCGAACGCATTCGAGCTGCCCGGGAGAAGACCCGGCGAGCTTGCAGACAGTGTATAACCAAGGCCCACTTTGTCGAGCGAGAGGTTGCTGAAGGTAGCAACGCCTGTTGCCGATGTGATTGTTTGCGTACCGCTCAGTACCGAACCGCCAGAGTTATTGCCGATTGTTACCGAGATAGTAGCAACTGTATTTACATAGTTACCATAAGCATCTTGTACTTCCACAACCGGAGCCGGGTTGAGAATTGTACCAACCGTTGATTGCAGCGGCGGATGTACACGGAATGCAACTTGTGCAGCCACATTCGCAATGATGTTAAAGGTAGCCGATGTAGCAGGTGTCAGTACAACCGAAGCCGAACCGAGCGTAAAGCCTGTTGCATACAGCGTGTAGCCGTTAGCTGCTTTGTTGATGCTCAGGTCTGTGAATACTGCCGTGCCTGTTGTCGTCGGGACTGTTGCGCCACCGCCGATGTTCATGCCCGGAGCACCCGGTGTCGGGTTGATACCAATTGCAAGGTTGATGCTGGCCGATGTCGTTACGTGGTTACCACCAAGATCCTGTACTTCTACTTGAACGTTCGGGCTCATAATGTCGCCTGCACGTGTGTCGCTCGGGTTAACGAGGAACGCAAGTTGAGCAGCCGGGCCAACCGAGATCACAAAGGTGCTCGATGTAGCCGTAATCAGACCCGGAGTTTCAAAGCGCAAGGTATAGGTACCGATTTTGTCGATCTTCAGATTGGTGTAAGTAGCAACACCATTTACTACGGTAGCCGAGGTATTAGCCAAGATCGTACCGACAGGTGTCGAGGGCGATGTTTGGCTGTTGATAACGGCCATGATTACGGTACCGGATGTACCGGTCACCGTGTTGCCGTTGCAGTCTACAATGCGAACAACAGGCTGCGGAGCGATCGGCGAACCGCCGGTACCGTTACCTGGTTGTGTCATAATTGCTACTGCATAAGGCACGCCCGGAACCTGTGTGATACCGATCGGCGAACCACCGATGTCAGCACTGTTCAGTTGAGCCGTAATCGAACCGCTGATTGTAGCGGTTGTTCCTGCTGTGAATGTAGCTGTTGTAGCGCCATTCATGTCTACCGATGTAATCGGTTGGCCACCAATCGAACCAAAGCCCAGCGGACCGGACGATGTAAGAACGAAAGGCTGACCACCGAGATTACCTGTGTTGTTACCATACTGGTCGCGGAGCTGAACTGTCACCGAAGCTGTCGGCGCGGGGCATGCTACTTGCAGTGTCGTTGCGCTTGCGAGCACAAACGAATTGCTTGTAACAGCCACAGCCGGTACTTGGTCGATGATCAGCGGCGAGTTAACAATATGCGAACCAGCGATACGAGCTGCGATCTCTGCATTCAGAGAAGCATTAGTACCAGCCGTGTACGTGAAGGAAGCGGTTGTTACGCCCGTTACCGTACCTGTTGTCGAGTTGTCAATTGTGCCACCAACTGTAGCTGTCAGCGAGCCACCACCATTTTCAAGCGATACATTTACTGTACCGTTGGTCGTGAGGTTGCCAAACTGGTCGCGCAGTGTTACTGTGAAGTCCATTGTCTGGCCAACTACTACCGACGATGTCGAGCCAACGATGGTCGAGGTAGCGGCTACAGCCGGACCAGGAATCACGTTGATTTGAGCTGTGTCGAGAATAGCGAAGTAGCCAGGACCCGGGAACGTACAGGTCGGTTGACCATCAGCCTTGAGGAAGGCAGAGATTACTACCTGTCCCGGTGTACCACTGGATGTGTATGTGCCTGTCCATGTTCCTGTACCGAAACCGGCATAGGTCGGGGATTGTGTCACCGAACCGGGGCCCGATGTTACAAACAGACGCACACAGTCTGCATCATCAATGATAGTGTTGCCAAATGCATCGCGGAGTTGAACTGTGATTGTCGAGGTCGAACCACCAACCGTGATTGTGTTCGGGCTTGCCGAAACAGTCGAAGTCGTGATCGAAGCAGGACCCGGTACCAGACGGATCGAAGCTGTGCTCGTTTGCAGAGCCAAGCCGTTCAGTCTGCCGGTAAATTCAACTGTGATGCCAGCTACTGTGCCAGCAACAAACTGCCAACGATATTGGCCAAAGCCTACGTTGGTAGCAGTTGTGCTTACCAGCGTACCAGCCGTCGAAGGCACGAACGTCAGACCCGGCGTTTGAGCGCAGAGTGTAGACGTTGTGTTGTTATAGATGTCGCTCAGTTGCATTGTAATGAACGCTGTCGCTGTACCGTTGGCTTCGAGTTCGGTCGAGGTGGTTGCAATTGTCGACGTAGCCGTCGTTGCAACACCCGGAGCCTGATCGATTGTCAGCGGCGAGCCAACTAATGTACCACCCGTGCTTGTAACAGCCGTAAACATAGCGTCGATAGAAGCATCGATGCTCGAAACATACTGTACTGTGTAGCTGGTTTGGCCGGTCATTGTCACCTGATTACCTGCGATCATTGCGCCTGCGCTGGGGTTAGCCAGCATGCCGCCGCCTTGTGTGAAGGTAAGTGTTACTGTACCGGTTGTTGTCGGGTTGCCATACTGGTCAACTGTAGCTACTGTAAGAGTAGCAGTTGTCGGTGTACCGCAAGTATTTGTGTTGCCTACGATACCGCCAACCATGATCGACGAGAAGTTCGAGCTCAGCGTAGAGATAATCGCCACCGTCGAGGGCACCTGGTCGATGATGACCGGCGAACCCGTGATGTGCGTACCACCAGCAGTTACATAGTTGTTAACCGAAGCGTTGATCACGCCATTCAGCGAAGCGTTGGTACCTGTCAGGTAGTTCAGCGTGTAGGAGAACTGACCTACGAGCGTAGCCTGTGTCGAACCGTTGAAGGTAACGCCAGCGCTGCCCGTTGCAAGTGTACCACCACCGTCAACAACTTCTACGTAGATCGTACCTGTTGTCGTCGGGTTGCCATACTGGTCAACTGCGTTTACTGTGAGCGTAACCGGATTGCCACCTACGATTGCCGAAGCAGCCGAAGCAGCAATGTACGAGTTGATGGCAGCCGAGGTGCTCGGAAGCTGATCGTAGAAGATCGGCGAGGAGCTTGTACCCAGCGGGCCACTGATGTCAACACCACCAACGGTCAGATTGATCTGAACATCGTTGATACCTACCGGAGGATCGATGGTAGCATCGGTACCAGCCGTGTAGGTAATTGTTGCGTCGGTAACACCTGTTACGTTTGTCGTAGAAAGTGTACCGTCGCCATAGGTGCGAGCAATGTTGATCGTACCGGTTGTCGTTCTGTTGTTCCAAGCATCGCGCAGGTACGTGCTAAATGTTGTTGCTGTACCTACTGTTACTTGTGTCGTCGGCTGAATCACATAAGATGTTGTCGACGAAGCTGTGTTTGGAACAATCGTAAACGAAGCGGAAGTAGTCGATGTGAATGTCGGACCACCGTCGATGTTGGTATGATTTACAGTGATCTGGTAAATACCAGCCGTGTAGAATGTCAGACCAGCATATTGTGCTTCGCCAGTTACACCCGTGAATATGGGGTTGGCATTTACTGTGAATGTAATCGGCGTAGAAACGGTTGTGTACGGCGGCGTCGGTGTAAAGGACACTGTTGTGTTGATCGTTACATCTTCGTTGCCAATAATTGTACCGTTACCGTCGGCTGCACCACCCGATACCGGGTTACCACCAGCATCCTGAATCTGGATGTACGGCTGTGTAGCAAGAGCCACACCTGCTGTACCATTGCTGGGCTGGTTGATAAGCGTCAGTTTCACCGGCGTACCTGCAACGATGTTGAACAGGTTCGAGGTTGTGCTAACGAGTGTTTGCGTGCCAGTCGATGTTGCCGAAGCACCAGTTACAACCAGTGTGTAGACACCGATTTTGTCGATGCTTACTGTGAAGCTAGCAATACCGTTGGTCGAAACAACCGGATTCGATGTGCTAATCGTAAGCGTACCCGTAGTATAGGTGCCGCCGTTGGTGCCAATCTGAATGCCGACTGTTGCGTTAGTATTTACATAGTTGCCACCAGCATCTTGTGTCTCAACCGTTACGGTGAAGAGCGATGCGGCGGTTATGTTTTGGTTGAATACCGGCTGAATCGTATAGCCGAGCTGAACTGCCGGACCAGAAATCACATCGAAAGCAATTGTTGTTGCCGATGTGATACCGGAGGAGTTAGCTGCAAGCGTGTACGTGCCAACTTTGTTGATTTTCAGCGAAGAGAAGGTCGCAAGACCGTTCACTGTTGTTGTCGATGTCGTACCGCTTAATACTGCACCGGGCGTACCCGAAACAATTGCCATGGATATTGTGCGACCGCTTTCCGTTGTTACACGGTTGCCAAACTGATCCTGAACTTCAACAACGGTAGCCGTTGTGAAGAGCGTGTTGGCCAGGTTGGTAGCGGGCGGTTGCTGGATAAGACCAAGGCGATAAGCGACGTTCGGCAGAATCACAAACGAAGCAGATGTTACAGACAGTTGCGTCGGAGCGGGACCGTAACCAACCGGCGGCGTGTAGCTTACAAAGTTAGCTACTGCGTTCAGCATGTATGTACCGGTTTGTTCGAGATTCACACCTGTGAATGTCGAGTTACCGTTTACTGTTACGAGACCGTTGGTCGGCTGAACATTGAGCGTAGCGCCCGTGTTCGTGCTCGCCGGAGCAACGCTGTAAGAAATCTGATACACTGCGGTCGGAACAACGTTGCCGCACATATCGAGTACCGAGATTTGCGGGGTTGTCGAGAGGTTTACACCTGCGATACCAGTTGTGCTGGGCTGAACCGAGAACACGATTTCGGAGGGAACACCCGGCGTAACCGTGATCGTTGTCGTGCCCATTACTGTAGCACCCGTTGCGCTGAGGCCAGTAGCTGTCAGCGTATAGGTGGTACCCACAAGACCATTCACCGTAATACCTGTGAAGGTAGCCGTACCATTAACAGCCGCAACCGTTACCGACGTGCTGCCGTTGAGCTGGCCGCCGTTGTCGATCGATACTGTTACGTTGTTGGTAATCGAAGGCACTACGTTCTCGCAGTTATCGCGGAAGGTTGCCACGAAGTTCGTTGTCGTACCGCAGGGGATAGCCGAAGGCATCGGACCTGCAAAGTCGATATGATTTGCGTCAACTGTAAATGGCGCAGACATTATTGTCAGAGTGTTGCCCTGGAAGTTGACTGCTGTTGCCGTAATTGTGTACGTACCAGCCGTCGACGTCATGAAGGTGACACCAGAGAATGTAGCCATACCACCCGTCGACATCATCGTATTAGGTGTCAGCGTCGCACCACCGGAAACGCTGAGCGTTACCGTTGTGCTGATGTTGATAGCGCTGTTACAAGCATCGCGAAGAGCAAGTGTGAAGTCGTTGAGAACAGTCGACACACATGTCGTCGAGGGCTGTGTTGCAAACGCAATTTGCTGAGCATCAACGATAAACGACGATGATGTTGTAAGCGTTGCGCCTGTTACAGAAAGGGTTGCGAAAGTAATTGAGTAATTACCCGGAACCGGATCAGTAATCACCAGGTTGGTAAAAAAGCCGGTCCAGTTGTTTGTCGCTGTTGTTACGTTACCTGTTACACCCGTTGTCGGACCATTCAGTGTTGCGGTAATCGTAGCAGAGGTCCTAACAAGCGGCTGGACACATACATCGAACACACCATATTGGATCGCACCCATCGGATTCACACAAACTACTGCGGGAATCGTAGGATCGTTAATATCGAGGATTCTGTTATCCATCACGAACGTAGCCGACGTACCAGCGAGGGTAAGACCGGGGAAGTTCGACAGGTTACCAGTTGTTGCCTGGATATTATAGTATCCTGCATGCGATGGCGTGAACGTATAGCCGGAGATTGAGCCGGTTGTACCGGTGTTGCCAAAAGCTGTGTTCGGGCTGATAGAGCCACTAGCAGTCGTGGAGCTCAGCACCGAGAAGTTCACCGTAAATGAACCACTTGTGGTAACAACGTTGCCCTGTGCATCCACAGGCGACAGCGAGAAGTTATTCAGCGCACCGCCCACGCATGTGGTCGAAGGCTGAATGTTAAATCTCAGCGCGACCGGCGTACCGGCAACAAGCTGGAATTGAGCAGATACTTCACCTGTCAGTACCGAAGCGCTCGTAGCGAACAGTTGGTAAGTGCCAGTTGTACCTGTTGCTGTCAGGCCTGTAAAGGTAGCATAACCACCAGTTGCATTGAGGGTGTTGCCCGACAGTGTCAGCGCTGCTGTTGTCGACAGCGTGATCGACGGGTTACCCGTAGCCGTTGTATTGTGGAATTCATCCTGCACCGTTACGACTACATCCGGACCAGTTGTACCCGGCACATGGCTGCCCGAAGGCGTTGTGCTTGGCTGAACTGTGAAATGCAGATGGTTGGGAGCACCCGGATACACTGTAACAACAGCACTTGTCGTGTTGGTGCCCGGTGTCGACGGTGTAGCCGTCAGGGTGTATTCTGTACCATTAACGGAAGCAGTTGTGATTGTCAGGTTTGTGAAGGTTGCGATACCAGCCGAGCCAGTTGTTACTGTAAGACCAGTGATGCCTGTGGGTACAGACGACATGGTGACAGTAAACGAGCCGGTGGTTGTCACCAGATTGCCGAAGCAGTCGGTAATACGCACTTCAACAATGTTGCTCGGATCGGCGATGTTGTCGATTCCAACAATCTCCGAAGTATTCGGAGAGTTGGCCGGAACGAAGCGAATCGTCGAAGAAGTACCGGTTATCAGCGGGAAAGAAATCGATGAGAACTGCGAGGTCAGCGTAGAACCGCTCGCCGTTGTCATGTGTGCAAACAGGAAGTACGAGAAGCCCGACTGAGCTGAAGCAGCCATATTCGGGAACTCGGCAATACCGTTTACACTCAACGTTGTAGAAATCTTCGAAGTGAAGCTGCTACAATCGCCATCCGTACCGAAGAACATCGTACCGGAAAACTCATCTATGTACACAAGGTAAGAAGCTGATGTTGCGAGGTTGCCCGCGCAGTCCGTCAGTCTTACCGACACACTGCCGTTGGTACCTGCAACGATGCCACCCACAGCAGTCGTTGTCGGCTGCGTAAGGAAGACCAGGCCAGTATTGCTTGTTGGCTGACCTGCTATAACGGTCAGCGAGGATGTCGTCGTGTTGCCATGAATCGACGCCTCGGTAACTTGCATATAGTACACGTTACCAGCAGTGCTACCAATGGCGAAGTTCGTAAATGTCGAAACCCCGCTCACCGCAGCCGCTGTGTTACCGCCTATAGACACAACTGAAGCAGATGTCGTCAGTGTCAGCGTTATGCTCGCATTAGTTGCAAGGTTGCCAAAGCCGTCGTACACATTCGCTACAAAAGGTGTAGCGTTTGTAGTACAAGCGCCCATGATCGACGGACCTGAAACGATGAAAGCTTCAGCCGGAGCAGCAGGCACGATTGCGAACACATTCGATGTCGTGCTGCCAACCGATGCGCCTGTAGCTGTCAGCGTGTATGTGCCCGATGTATTCAGGCGCAGACCGTTGAACGTAGCATACCCGCCGGTGGCTGTCGTTACCAAGAAGTTTGCCGTCGTCACACCGGGAGCTGTCGACGAGATCGTCAGCACATTACCGGTAGAGTTTACATGGTTGCCAGAGCAGTCGAGCAGCTCCACAACAATGTTTGTGCTTGCTGTCGTCGTTTGCAGATCCGCACCAGCTGTGTTTACAGCAGCGATATCTTCCGTAAAACGGATTTGCGCTGCGATACCCGCAGAAATGGTAAGAGACGCTGTGGTATTAAAATACCCCGTCGATGAGAGCACCAGCGTATATGAACCGGCAGCACCGCGTACATATACAGACTGGAACGACACCGTACCGCCGGTTGCACTGGCGGTAGTAATAGAAGAGGTATACGTAATACCGTCGAAGGAGAACATAAGCGATCCCCCCGACGACGTAAGAGAAACTGTAGCGCCAGTTGCAAAAAGCGGATTGGCGCTTGTGTTCCAGTTTGTTGCACCGACCCATGAATTCGTGATGCCGTCGTCCACGCGTATGAGGTCACACGAGCGGCTTTCGAACAGCGATGCGCCGAAGTTCATGGTGCCTTGTGCAAACGAGGATGCACTGGAAAGCACAAATAAAGAACACAACGCAGCAAATGCCAGGCCGATGGCCGGGCGCTTACCACGGAAAATTCCACTCGCACGAGCAATGAACTCATCGCTGTCGTCACCGCGTGGAAGCAGGCTTGGCGGACGGGACGCACTACCTGCCGATACGGGCATCAGACGAGGTTTCGCCGATACCCGCAGGAATCTGTTTGTTGTTTCTGGAACGCGAAGAGGCAATTCCCTGCCTTTCGCCATCCCGAGAGCGTTGATCACCGTCATGCTTATCATGCGGATCACGTCGAGTAGAAATGCAGTCATAGGACTTTGTACTCCCATAAATGATGGATACGGTAATGTATTTTTTTCACTGTTACATTCGCTGTTACCTGTGAATGAGAAAATATAGGAATGGAATATATACATGCTCTTTCCGGCAGGAAGAGAAGCCTGCCAGCAGGGAGAACTCCCGTTGCGGAGTATTTTTTTTGCGTTCTTTGCGCAGGAAGATGTTCCTTGTTCACCTTGTCTCAACAAAGCAGACTGTTCCATACAGGATGTTGCAAATAAGTTAAAGTTTTTCTGTAGTCTCACAATCTCTCCGGCACCAAAACAAGACGGTTAGCCGCTCATCGGCCTCTGTCCTCAGGTCTGATGTTCAGCGATACCTCTCTTAACCCCCGGAAGCCAGGAGCTTTGCAGTTTTGGTAAGTCGTTGAAAAATAAAAGCTTCAGGCAAAAAGTTAACAAGAGCACTTCAAGCGCACGAAAGAATTGACGGCAAATTTAATGCACCTCATTTTTATTCCAAAGAAAAAAATGTACAAAAGGTATTGCGTTTCTGTTTTGTAATTTTCTGTCTTTACAGCAAAAAATCGCCGTTTTTTTGACAGCTTTTTCTCCGGAACAATAAGGGCGACTTTAACTTCCCCTGTATTCCCTGCGTTCCCTTTTCATCAGGACACTGCGAAGTCAGGAGCACATTTTGCCGCAACCGACATTTCACAGGCGCGGAAATAGCAGACAAAGCTCTTCCTCCCGCGACTATAAACATGTCAAAGATGTATGTTTAAAGTGTATAGGAAAAGGCACACAGACGGCTGGGACCGCTGCGCGAATTTTGGGTGTGTGTGCATAGATTGGGTTTGGGAAACACAACAGATACCGGGAACCTTCTACCTGTTGCGCGTCTAAACGAGCTGCAATCGCTTCGACAATCAGTAATTTACATGTTTGCCGTAAACATTTGCAAGAAAAAAAAGCTGCGTTACTTCCCTTTAATCCCGAATGAGTCTCTTTAGAAGCCATCGTGATATAACCCGCTACGATTCTGTAACAAACATTGACCCGTATATATGAGTCAACGGACTATGGACAAAAATGCCTGGCATGATAATTAGCAACTACCATGCCAGGCATTTTTCAGCACAGCATGCCGATTACTCAGCTGCGAGTTCCTGCGGCTGCTCGTTGCCAATCATGCCAAGCTCAGTACCTACTTTTTTGAAGACATCCAGAATTCTTTCCAACTGCTCGTCCTCATGGGTAGCCATATAGCTCGTGCGCATCATGCTCATGGTAGGCGGCACGCCCGGAGGAATAAACGCATTGACAAAGACCCCTTCGTCGTAGAGTTTTCGCCAGAAGACCAGCGATTTTTCTACATCACCTACAATAACAGGAACAATACCTGTTCTGCTGTCAATAATCTGGAAACCGAGATCGCTAAATCCCTCGCGCATCTTGTCGGCATTGCGGATCAGCCTTGTCACGCGCTCCGGCTCTTCCTGTAAAATCTCTAATGCTGCCAAAGCCGCAGCACACGAAGAAGGAGTTGGGCTCGCGCTAAAAATAAGCGCTGGCGAATGATGCTTCAGGTAATTGATAACACGCTCCGGCCCGGCCACAAAGCCACCAAGCGACGCAAATGTCTTGGAAAATGTGCCAATGGTCAGGTCGGTTTTGTCGGTGACACCAAAGTGGCTGGCTGTACCGCGTCCGCCTTCGCCAATCACCCCTACTCCATGGGCATCATCAACAAGCACTCGGGCGTTGTATCGGTGGGCAACCTCGATCATCTCCGGTAAGTGTACCAACTCGCCGCTCACAGAGAACACGCCGTCGGTGACAATGAGCTTAGGCACGTCCGCAGGCAGGCGCGACAGCACTTTCTCAAGGTCTACCATGTCATTGTGCTTATAGCGCACAAATTCAGCAAAAGCTCCTTTGGCAAGCATGGCACCACCGATAATACAGGCGTGATTTTCTTTATCAGACACCACGTATTCGCCTTTGCCTACCAAACCAGCAATGACGCCCAAAGCTGTCTGGTAGCCGGTACTGAACAACAGAACTGCCTCGTAGCCAAGAAATTCGGCAAGGCGCTGTTCGAGCTTGATATGCAGGTCGATTGTACCTGTAAGATATCGCGATCCCGAGCAGCCTGTTCCGTAGCGGTGAATAGCCTCGATGGCCGCTTCCTTTACCCGGGGATGGGCTGTAAGCCCAAGGTAGTTGTTGGAGCCAGCCATGATCACTTCTCTGCCTTCCATATACACAACAGGCCCTTCGTTTTGCTCTACAGGCCTGAAGTAGGGATACAAGCCCAGCTCCTTTACCTGATCGGCACGAGAGAACTGCCGGCATTTTTCAAACAGGTCCACTGTACTCTCCTTACTATATTATTGAGGTATTAGCATTAGCGTTCAGATGCGCTCAAGTTATCGGTTTTTTCCGCCCATTGCGTGCAATATCGGCATAAATGCACTACGAACACAATCCGGGAAGGAATTTCCGGAAACAGAACCTGCAAATTTAATAAACTTCACGCAATCGCTCAGCGTTTATTTACTGGCTGATTTATTTTGCCGCGTCGCCCATCTTTGTTATTTTTTCCTTTTAATGCTTTCGTTGTTCCGATATTCTTAGGTGTGACATCTGATGAAAAAATCCCGTACCAAACTGCCCGCCCCTGCTAAAACATCCCGCAAAACCCAAAGTGAAGCGATCCCAAGGCGGCTCACCGTCCTGCCTCTGCGCGATATTGTTATCTACCCATACATGATTTTCCCTGTGCTTATCGGGCGCGAGTCGTCGCTGAAAGCCGTAGGTGAAGCACTCGACCGCGATAAGTTTATCTTTCTGGCTGCCCAGCGCGATTCTACAGTCGATGAGCCCACAAAAGATGATATCTATCGCCATGGCACCGTTGCAAAAATTATCCAGCTCCTGCGCCTGCCCAATAATCTCAACCTGATGAAAATCCTCGTAGATGGCGTTACACAGGGCCAGATCAAAAAATTTTATAGCAACAAGGAATGTATCGAAGCCGATGTAGAAGTGAATTCTCTGCAAACCTACGACGAAGAAGACGCTGAGTTTAAGGCAATGGTGCGCCACGCAGGTGAGCTTTTTAACGACTATGTAAAAATGAACCGCAATGTTCCACCCGAAGTCATGGCGGCATTTGAGAATATCGCCGATCCAGTACGCAAGCTCTACTACGCAGCGGCAAATCTCCAACAGGATGTAGCTGTTAAGCAGCGTATTCTCGAACGCACAGCGCTGAACGAACAGTATTTTGAGCTCGTTTCTATTCTGACATCAGAGCTCGAAGTGCTCAATCTCGAACAGGATATTGATGCACGAGTGCACGAAACAATCCAAAAAGCCCAAAAACGCTTCTATGTGCTGGAGCAGATACGAGCCCTCCAGCAGGAACTCGGCGACGATGATGAAGCATTCCCCGAGCTGGCCAAAGTGCGCGAGAAGATCGATAACAGCGGGATGAAAGAAGAAGTACGCACCAAGGCAGTTGAAGAATTCGACAAGCTGAAGAAAATCCCGGTGATGTCGCCAGAGTTCGGTGTGCTGCGCAATTATTTAGACTGGCTTACCGCAGTGCCGTGGAGCGAAGAAACAGCCGACAATCTCGATGTAGAACACGCTCGAATAATTCTCGACGAAGATCATTACGGACTCGATAAAGTAAAAGAGCGCATCCTGGAGTATATCGCGGTGCTCAATCTTACAAATAATGTCCGTGGTCAAGTGCTGTGCTTCTCCGGGCCTCCCGGTGTGGGTAAAACATCGCTGGCGCGCTCTATCGCCCGCGCTCTGGGCCGCAAATTTGTGCGAATTTCCCTTGGCGGCGTGCGCGACGAGGCAGAAATCCGGGGCCACCGCCGCACGTATATCGGCTCTATGCCGGGCAAAATTATTCAGAGCATGAAGCGCGCTGGTACAGTGAATCCAGTCATTCTGCTGGATGAGGTCGATAAAATGTCGATGGATTTCCGGGGCGATCCGTCCTCTGCACTGCTCGAAGTGCTCGACCCGGAGCAAAATCACAGCTTTAATGACCACTATTTAGAAGTGGACTACGATCTTTCAAAAGTGCTGTTTATTACCACAGCCAATGTGAAATACGAAATACCAGCGCCGCTGCTGGACCGCATGGAAGTGATAGACCTCAACAGCTATCTCGAACACGAGAAGATCGAAATTGCCCGCAGGCATATTTTGCCCAAACAGCTCGAAAAGAACGGACTGAGCAATTATACTATTACGTTCACCATTGAAGCACTGCGCACAATGGTGCAGGAATACACAAAGGAAGCCGGTGTGCGTAATCTGGAGCGCCAGATCGCTTCAGTGCTGCGAAAAGCAGGGAAGAATATCGTGCAAGAGATTCGCCAGGAAGAAAAAAATCTCGCGGCCAAAAAGCTGAAAAAGAAAAAATCGGAAACAGAAGACCACGACAAAGCAGTGGCAGTAGTACGCAAGCGCAGTCATATGATCGACGTCGATACTATCCACGATTTCCTGAGAGTACCGCTGTTCCGCAAGCGCCGAGGCAATCTCGAAGACCAAATCGGCGTGGCTACAGGGCTGGCGTGGACAAGCGTGGGCGGCGATATCTTGCCGGTAGAGGTGACCATCATGCCCGGACAAGAAAAAGTGACTCTTACTGGCAAGCTCGGCGATGTGATGAAGGAATCGGCAATGGCGGCATTCTCCTTTGTGCGTACAAATGCAAGCTTGCTGGGCGTGCCAGAGGATTTCTACAAGGAACGCGAGATTCACTTGCACGTGCCCGAAGGTGCTATTCCCAAAGATGGCCCTTCCGCAGGTATTACCATGACTATCGCCCTTATCTCCGCAGCGTCGAAGCGCCCTGTGCGCGGTGATGTAGCCATGACAGGCGAAGTGACTCTGCGCGGCAATATCCTCGCTATTGGCGGGCTCAACGAAAAGCTCGTGGCTGCCAAAGCTGCTGGTATGCGTACAGTGCTCATACCAAGAGAAAACGAAATGGATTTGCGCGAGATGAATCCACATATTACCGAAGGGTTAGAAGTAATTCCGGTGTCGCATGTGATGGAAGCAGTGCCAGTGGCTATCGCAACGGCGCGACCGCCTCAGTCGGGCAAAAGCCGCCCATCGTAACAATACCCATCTTGTCCGCGTAGTGGGTTCTTCTATTTCCACATTCATTTTTTGTGCGAATTTTATGAGACGTTCCATATTCACTCTGCTTCTGATCGTGCTGCCCGTCGTGGTAACGGCTCAGACACCCTATGATCCCACAACAGTAAAACTCGTCAGGTTGCTGAGCCGCGATTTTTTTGAACTGAACAGTATTCCGTACCTGGAACCGATGGTAGAGGCCGTTAATGCGACATCGAATGCGAGCTTCTACCACTCGGCCTATGTGCCCAAAAACGATACGCTGTACTTCCGATTTGGGGTGCACGGCATGATGGGTTTTGTACGCGATGATCAAAAATGGTACAAAGCAACCATTCCTACGGAGCAGTCTAATATTACAAATGAGGCGGATTTTATCTATAATCAGATTAAAACAATATTCAAGACCGGACTTGAAACTGGTAATATTGTCCCGCCTGAGCGTTCGCCTACCGTACTCGGCTATGGAATCGACACATTCTATATTCCCGTTGCCTATCTACAGCAGGAAATGCAGAAGAACCCATACTACAATCTGCTTCCCGACACGACAAAGAAGACGATCGACAATGCCCTGGGCAACCTGCCTAATGCTCTCAGCCTTCCCCCGGGCGGGAATATCGACAGGATCATGGCTGCTATTCCACAATTGGAAATAGGTGCGCTGTATGGTACAGAGTTGCTTATTCGCTTTATTCCCCCTATTGAGCTCGACACAACCATTGGCGATTTCTCTTTCTGGGGTATCGGGATAAAGCACAGCATCTCGCAGTACTTCGACGACCCCGCGCTCGATATTGCCGCGCAGATTGTGTATCAGGGCACAACGCTGGAAAACGTAGTGGGCGTTACGTCGTCGCGGCTGAAGTCATCCGCTACCATCTGGAACGCCAATGTCCATGCCAGCAAGCGCTTCGACTGGTTTACGGCGTTCTCCGGTATCTCGGTGGATAATCTGTCTATCCAAGCAGACTATACCTACACGCTGCCGCGCAGCCTACAAGCAAGTCTGAACCTGATTACATGGAAGGATTTCAACAACGACGGGCAGCAGCAGGACGATGAATTTGTCGCCGATCCGGATCATGTCTGGGTGGATAAAAACGAAGATGGCCTGCGCCAGGTCGATGAATTTGAATACGCTCCCGGACAGGGGTACCCCGGCGATACAGAACCCCAGACAAGCTCGGTATCACTTACCGAAACAAGTGTAAAATGGACGCTCGGTGGGGCTGCCCAGTTCGGCCCTCTGTCCATTTTTGTAGACTACAGCATCGGTAAGTTCAATGTCTTTTCGGGCGGGTTGGAAGTCTCTTTTTAACGTGTAAGTTGCAGCTATTAGTCTTTACGGTGTAGCATATCTGTCGTCATCTGCCTCCGGCTGTGCGACTATTGTTAAGACTCTGATTGTAGACAACCGTATCAGCATAGCGCACGAGTTTACTATCGCAATTGCATTGCCTGAAGGGACGGAGTTCAACTCTGCTGCTCCTTTCTCTATGGTTGTTCGGTCGCAAAATGCCGATGTACTCAGCATTGCAACTACAACGGAGATTGATTTGTCGGTGTATTACTGCAAGAAGGGGAGCGAAGCGCTGTGCTATTTCCGCGATAGCACGGTGTCTGTTCCCGTTGTTGTAGCAGAAGATGGAGCTACACAGCCCGGTATTACAATCGGTGTGCAGGCTGATTAGGCTTTGCAATGACGGCGGTATTCTCCGGTTCTGCTGCGAAAAGAATGGTGTAGCACGGGCGTGGCTCGGCGCCCGGTTCGTCGCTGTCACCGGTCGCAACATCCGCCTCTTGATTGGCCACAGGCAAGCCGCCAATGGGAAAGCCTTGACCGCACCGCTACATGCCGCACAACAGCGATGAAGGCCGAACTCCACGCGCCGCCGGGTGCAGCGCGGTGCAGAGACAAGGCGCGGGGACGGAGACAGAAGCGAACATCTTTCTAAAGCCGCATTACTTTGCGTCGACAGCCGAGCCACTTCCCCTACTTTTCCGTCACGTAGAATTCTATGCGCCTGTTGCGAGCACGGCCTTTTTCTGTGTCGTTTGTGCCAAGCGGCCACGATTCTCCATAGCCCTTTGTGCCGAGCCTATTGGGGTCTATTCCCTGAAGTATCAGATAGTCGCGCACGGACTCCGCTCGCTGTTTAGAGAGCAGCATATTTGCTTCTTCGGAGCCTTCGGCATCCGTGTGGCCTCGAATTTCCACCATGAGCGTTGTATTGTCGCGCAGCCACTTTGCCACATCGTCGAGAATAATTTCCGACTCTACTTCAATAATAGCTTTACCGCGCTTAAAATTAATACCGTAGGGCGTGTACGACTCGCCTTTTTCAATTGTCCGCACTTCGCGAATAACCTCTACTGTATCGCGCACGACCTGGACTTCGGGCTTTGCTGCTTTGGGAGCTTGCGGACAGCCATACGTTTCGGGTGGGCCGGGCACACCGGGACACTTATCTTCGAGGTCGCCGGTGCCATCGCCATCGGTATCACCTTTGAGCGGATCGGTACCGCGAGTAATTTCCTCGGGGTCGTCGAGTCCGTCGTCGTCGCTATCGGCTTTGCGCGGATCGGTATGATGCAGAGTAATTTCGGCAATATCGGGCAGGCCGTCGCCATCGGTATCTGGACTAAAAGGATTCGTACCGTACTTTGTTGTTTCTTCGGAATCGCTTAGCCCGTCGCCATCGCTGTCGCTATTCAGCGGATTGCTGCGGTAAGTTTCTACCTCGGCGTAGTCGTCTACTCCGTCCTCGTCGGTATCGCTCTCATAGGGATTGGTGCCCAGCTCTTCTTCGCGGCTATTGGGAATGCCATCGCCGTCGATGTCTTCATCGTCGAACAAATAGTAGGAGAGCTTAAAGCCAAACTCTGCATAAGCATCGGGGTTCGTAAGTGTCACACTATCGCGCAGTTGTGCATAGCCATCGAGAATATCGGTACACAACTTGTGGTACACACCCTGCACGCCCACAGAAATATTTTTCGTAATGTAGTAGTCGATCCCAATTCCGCCGAGCAAGTGAAAATCAATTTCGCTTTCGTCCTTGAAGTCCGGGTAGTTTACCTTGTTGCCATTGCCATTAAGCGGATTCTCAGTAATATCCTGCACCTGAAACGACAGGACTCCACCACCGCCAAAAGCGTAGTAGTTCAGCCGGTGATACGGGAACAGGTTCAGGATAAGAAACGCTTCGCCTGTGGTGATTTTAGTGGAGCGCAACACTTGTTGCAAGCGCGCATCTGGAAAATCTTCTTCCGGGAATTGCCGAAAAAAGTCATCGCCGAAGCGCTCTTTGTAGCGCCGTTCGTACAGCAAGCGTCCATGTGTTACACGGGCACCAATACCAACTTCCGGTAGGAATGGCAAGAAGTAGCGCGTCATAAAGCCAGCGCCCCATCCAGTATTTCTATCGGTGTACTCACCAAAATACTTTGTCCCAAAGCCGAGCAGACCAATTTCTAATCTGCCATTGGGATACAGCGCCTGCGATTTGTAATACCGGGGTGCACGCGCAGTTGTGTCTGGCTGTTGTGCTGTTGTATCTGGCTGCTGTGCACGAGTGCACACGGGAGCCATTGCCAGCAGCAAAAGCAGAAGAGCGTAATGGATTCGATAACAACAGTCGCATTGTTGCATAGCGTATGTGCAGTAGTTGAGGAAACTACGAGGAAATTACAGAGGATTGCCAAGCGATAATATACAACAGGAGAAGAGAAAGCAATCTAAAAAACGACAGCAGTGGGCAGGAATACCGCTTGGTAATTGGAAACGGAGGGGCAAAGTTCGTAAATTCAGCGATACATTAGTCACAGGATTGTATAGTTGATATCAAGGCATAGCATGGAGCTAATTCTTACGCCCGAATGGGTCGCGCTCGAAGCGCATTACCTATGTGTGCAGCATCTGCATATGCGCGATTTATTTGCCAATAATCCCAAGCGATTCGAGCAGTTCTCGCTGCACTTCGAGGATGTGCTTGTCGACTTCTCCAAACACAGGACTACCGATGAAACACTCGGGCTGCTGATGCAGCTTGCACAGCGGTGCCGTGTGGAAGAAGAGCGGGATGCTATGTTTGCTGGAGAGAAGATCAACAGGACTGAGGGGCGCGCCGTGCTTCACACTGCTCTGCGCAACCAGTCAGGCAAACCTGTGTATGCCGACGGCGAGGACGTGATGCCCGGTGTCAGACAAGTGCTGGCGCACATGGCCGACTTCAGCGAACGCGTGCGCTCTGGCCAGTGGTGCGGCTACACGGGCAAGCGCTTTACCGATGTTGTGAATATCGGTATTGGGGGCTCAGACCTCGGCCCCAAAATGGCGTGCGAAGCGCTGAAGCCGTACAGTGCCCGGCATATCAGAATGCACTTTGTATCGAATGTCGATGGCTCGCATATCGCAGAAACACTGAGGCAGTGCCACCCGGAGACGACGCTTTTTATTATAGCTTCCAAAACATTTACTACGCAGGAAACCATGACCAATGCCCACACGGCTCGGCAATGGTTTATTGAACATGGAGCAAGCGAGGACGCCATAGCACAGCATTTTGTCGCTCTTTCTACCAATGAAAAAGCTGTGCGAGAGTTCGGCATTAGCAGCGAAAACATGTTTGGCTTCTGGGACTGGGTTGGAGGGCGATACTCGCTGTGGTCGGCTATAGGCCTGTCTGTGTATATCAGCATTGGCGCCGCCAACTTTACGGCGATGTTGGAAGGAGCTTATGCGATGGATGAGCATTTCCGCACTGCGCCGCTCGAATGCAATATTCCCATCGTGCTGGCAATGCTCGGAGTGTGGTATGGAAATTTCTTTGGTGCCGAAACTCACGCCGTGTTGCCCTACGACCAGTATCTATCGCTGCTTCCTTCCTATTTGCAACAAGCCGATATGGAGAGCAATGGTAAATACGTGCGCCGCAACGGCGAAAAAGTACGCTGGCAGACAGGGCCTGTGATATGGGGCGAACCCGGTACAAATGGGCAACACGCATTTTATCAGCTCATTCATCAGGGGACAAAGCTCATTCCCTGCGATTTTATTGCACCGGCTCGGTCGCACAACCCTCTTGGCGATCACCATGATAAACTGCTGGCGAATTTCTTTGCCCAGACCGAAGCGCTGATGTGCGGCAAAACAGAAACTGAAGCGCGTGTAGAGCTGGAAAAAGCAGGGAAAAGCGAAGAGGAAATACAGGCGCTGTTACCGCACAAAGTGTTTGAAGGAAATAAGCCCACGACTTCAATTTTGTGTAAACAAGTGTCGCCGCGAACATTCGGTAGCCTTGTGGCGATGTACGAGCACAAAATATTTGTGCAGGGTGTAGTATGGGACATTTACTCATTCGACCAGTGGGGTGTTGAGCTCGGCAAACAGCTCGCAGCAGCAATCCTGCCTGAGCTCGCTGGCGATGAGCGCATTACATCGCACGATGGCTCTACGAATGGCCTGATACAGACCTATAAGAAGTATAAAGAAGGATAGGATATAAACTGGAGGGTACTGTCGCCTTTGAAGCGCACGATGATCCGCTGTTTGTAGAGGCGACCGATCAGGCTGCTATCAACGAGTGTATTTCCCTGCTGGCAATCGCTATCAGAGGTTCCCATTGGAAACAGCCCCAAGGAGTCAGCTTACTCGATGGATCAGAAGTATACAGGGTGAATTTCATCTGGCAGTCCGCTTGCCCCACCTGCTGTACGACTGCCGTCATATACCACAGTGGAAAGTTTGGCAGCGCGGGTGCAATAGCCGGACAGCGAGCAAAAGACTCTACAGCTAATGCATCGAGCCGGGCAAAAGACACCTCGCTGAACATCGATGCAGTACCACTGGTGAGAATGTCGTACAGGATGATCTCGCTGTCAGTATTATTCGATCTGGAAAGAAAGAACCAGTTGATGGAGTCCCCAGGCTGGGCGGGAACAATCAACCCACGAGAACCAAATGAGGATAAACAACTGCCATTCATAGCAACCACAGAGGCTGCATCAGCATCAATGATGGTGGGAGCCGCAGGATTGGTAGAAGGGTTTGGGTAGCTATTCACGATATAGTCTGCGTCGATCATCACAACGCAGTTCAGAACGCTTCGCTCTGGATAGAAGCTGCTCATAGTTTATCCTTGTCAGTTCTTTATAGATAGCAGGAGATTACAGAAGAAATTCGATGGGTGTTTTAGAAGAAATAATCGACTTGTACACTTGCCATGTGCTCGGGCCTGTACGCCACAATTCACTGCGCCGCACAGTACGCTGGCAAAGCCCGCCACTGCGCGGCACAGAGTGTTCACATCCCAGAAAAATACGATAGGTTATGATAGGAACTCATATCACCGGCGGCCTACTACCAGCAGTGGTTACATCATGTTTCTACACATTGCCTGCTCCGGGGAAAAAATTTATCAATGAACAGCAGCAGTCTCTTCTTCGCTCGCCAAAGTGCCAATAGGTTCGACAACCGCAGTAATGTCCCGTGCACCTATAATCCAGACGGGTTTAATCTCTGTGTTTATGAGGTTCAAAACAAGCCCGTTTGCGGTGTTAGTCAGGCAGACACCCATTGCCGATGGTATCACCGCATTATTTTCGTCCGTGTACTCCATCTCAATACGGCTTATACCATAGGAATTCTGGGAGATTGTCTTTTCGCTTATGGGTGGAAACAACACCGCAACTGGGATATCAATCTTAGCCAGCACGGTGTTCGAGGTACATACAGTATCTTCTGCATCCAGGATCTTAAGCACGAGCGTATACAACCCGTTCGCCATCGGAGTTAAGTCAGCTATTATTGCCCATTCAAATATTGCCCATTCAAACGGAACAAAACCATCAATCGGTATAATTTGGTTATGTGCTTCACGTGTCGCGCTTGCGTGTGCAGAGTGTTGTTTGGAAGATGTGAACATATTGGCCTCCTGTAAAAACGCAATGGAAATCTTCATTAGTTAATCACAGACCAAATATGCGATATAAACACCGTTGTTGATAAACCATATTCCGGCTTAAATTTACTTTTCAGAAGTACGGGTATCTCCGCGCTGCTACGGCAACCACATTGCGCTATGGGGATTTTGGCAGGCATCTATCCCCCGAATGCTGCCAGGAGTCTTTGTTTTTCAGAAAAAATGAAAAAAATCTATATTGGCGTCGTCGCGACACGGATATGGGCTACTATTGCTCACAAGATTCACAAAAGAACATGAATACCTCCAATCATCTACTGCACCTTATCACTTCCATGACCAAACAGGAGAAAAGATATTTCAAGCTCTACGCAGCATTTTACAACAAGGACAATGCCTGCCTACAGCTTTTTGAGATAATCGACAAAGAAAAGCCACAAACCGAACCGACTTTGCACAAGGCAGTACAGGACAAACCCTTTAGACACCAGGTGGCAGTGCTCAAGAACCAACTTTCGGAGCTATTACTCGATAGCCTGGCTGCGTATCATGCTGCCAAACAATCTAGCTTCCAGATACGACGCCTGCTCACCCATGCAGAAGTACTCAAAAACAGGGGGCTGTACGAACACAGCAAAAAGCTTATAGACCGCGCAGAGAAAAAGGCACGCGACACACACCACAGCGAATTTTTGTTGGAGATAGCATTCCGCAAGCGCAATATCCTGATGCGCCAACTGGCGCATACCTCCGAAACACATATTGAACAGTTGTACCAGCAGATCGAATCTGATCTCTCTATGACTATGCATACAAATCAGTGTCTGAAACTCATGGACACTATGCAAGTGCTCGCCGCACGGTACGCGGCTATCCCTTTGCCGGGAGACCAGGAAAAACTGCACGCTATTGCCGAACATTCTCTGCTGCTCGACGGATCGCCTGCCGACTCCATCGAAGCACAATTAGCGCGTGCGAATACGCTTGGCACTTATTGTATTCTCACAGGCCAGATCGAACAAGCCCGCGAACACTACCGGCGTGCTGCACAGTTGTGGAAATCCTTGCCGGACATGATTAGTGAACGACCTTCGCTCTATAAACGCTACTTGCTGAACTATCTCAACTGCCTGCTCGACGGTACCGACGAACAGGAATTTACAGCAGTAATCAACGACCTGAAAAATCTTCCCGTGTCCCTTTCCGAACCAGAAAACACCACACGTGTCACTATCTGGAATATCGAGATTCTCTATCACCTCAACCACGGTGATATGGAGAAAGCAGCTCTTGTCATCGGCGAAATGGAGCGAGATATTGCACACTATGCCAAACAGTTCTCCCGTGTGGCACTTACAACGCTGTACTACAACTGCACTGTGTTCTATTTTCTCGCGGGCAACTATCGCCGCACTCTCGACCGGCTGAACTTACTTTTAAACGAGCGAATTGTCGATCTCAAACACGACCTCTGGGAGTTCACTCATGTGCTGAGTATCATCACCCACTACGAGTTGAACAACACCGACATTCTCGACAACATGATCCGCTCTACAAAACGAGTTCTCAAACAGCGCGAAACACAGGGCGCACTCAAACACATCGTGCTCAAAGCTATCCGGTCGCTGCTCTCATCTATCACGGCACAGTCGTCGCAGGCTATTTTTCGCACACTGTACACCGATCTGGCTACATTGCTCCACAATACCACCGAACCAGAGCCACCGGGATTACCCGAACTACTATTCTGGACAAAAAGCAAACTTCTCCGAATTTCTATCAGCGATGTATTTACCAGTACCATGCGTATGGCACCAAACCAATCGTATCGCGATATGTTCCCCCTCACCATCGAAGTTCCTCGGCAACACAAGAAGAGGTGATAGGCGCTTCGGCCTCTGCTCCCGCGCCGCCTCTCCGCTGTGTGCCGTCCAACCTTCTGCGCCCTGCGCCCGGACAACCACAAAACGGTAAAGCCGCCTCGTGAGGCGGCTCGTGCAACCGGCGACAGCGACCATACGGTAGAGCTGTTCCAAAGGGCAGCCCCCTGTACCCTGGCAATGGCGCCGATCTTCCAACAGCCTCTGAATTTCTTTCGCGAAAAGAACACATTTTCGTAGATTTGTGCAGCGTGTATTGCTGTTCTCCCTTTCGTGTTTTTCGACGGGAAAATAATGCCTCCCTGATACACCTGCAAAAGCTGCACAACCGCATCAGACCTTGCGCTTGCAGCTCTTTCCTCTGGCTGACAATCGCCTGCATATCAGCGAACAATACTGTAGCACGGATTGTATTTGCTTGTGAAAAAAACTCTGTCAATACTACTCATTGCCCTGCTCACAATCCATATCAGCTCACTGCTGCTGATATGGGGGATGTACTTATACTAATTTCAAATTAAATTTCCGTACAACCGTGTAGTTCTAGATGAACTATCAAGAAAAGATCAA
>DLHF01000080.1 GCA_002483085.1 Ignavibacteria bacterium UBA7675 | reverse complement strand
CCACAACTTTTGGAAATATCTCCATATATGCTCCACGCACTCCAAACATCATCCGATAGTTACACATCAATATCTCTTTCTTATAAAGATATCGTTATCAAGAACCCCAAGCACTTATCATAATACTTGGGGTTCCTCTATTAGTAGCTATAGAGATAGATCTCTCATCTATAAGGCTATCTATAAATCTTTATTTTACTGTAAAGCAATTTTTGCAGCAGAGAGATAGTTACCAACAACATCATATACTACTAGATAGTATACCCCAGCAGCAAATTCGCTTCGATTAATATTAATCCGCTGTTGACCGCTCGATACAAGGCCTTCCCAAACTTGCAAAGGATTACCTCCATAAATAGGCATAAGTCTCAAGGTTATCGGTAATGGTGTGTGCTGATTATTAATGACAATTTCAAAAATTTTGTGCGATACAGGGTGTGGCCGGACAGAAACAATTGAGACAGAAACATTCTCTGCAACTCTAGTATCTCCCACTACCCTTGGCATTTGTAGCCCTTGCTTGGGAGTTGGAGCTTTTTCTGTATAATAAACTCTCCCTAAAGAATCTGCGTGTTGGTCAAAATATCGAGCTTTGAAAATCGAGTCTTGTTCTTCAGCCATAACAACACCACTAATATTTTCCGGTAAAGAGCCAGTTGCAGTTTTGACACTATCGCAGTAGGCAATTACCTCATCGAGATACAAGTTAGCAATGCTGTCTGCATGTGTTGCAGAGATTAGAAAATATGAGCCCACACCATCTCTCTGAAAGGCGGCGGACCAATTGAACCAGCTAGATATTTGCCGCAATTGCAATCCGAGCGGCGTTGCCCCATAGCGTCTGGGAGATATCCTTATATAAGCCTTTTTTCCAATATTTCCCACACCGACGAAAACGCTCCTATAAGGAACGAGTTTATTGGGCTCCGTTCCATAATAAGGGACAACATTACTGGTCGTATTTGGCATTGTACCTACGCTATCAATCGTAGCAATCACGGTATTAGTTGATGATAGTACAAGTTCCATGATAAATTCCGTTTGGTCTAGTACCTTATCTGCACCCACATTCCAATATATGTCGGAGGCATTCCCGCCGCTCCCACCACTTCCACCACCTCCCGACCAAGAATCACAGGGTAAGGCGTGCACAGACATCTCCCTATAAAATTTCACCTCAAAAGAGGTAGTTGGCAATTCAAATTCATTAGTTTTAGCGACAGCAGCCAAGTCATAAGATACGCCTGTAGCACTCGTTCCTGTTATTACCGTTGTAGTTGGCAAGTAATCTAGATTAACTCTCTGGCTATTAGAGCCATTTACTATAGTAAACTCACCCACCTGATATGAAATAGCGGCTGAATCAAATCCATTCTCAAAATAATTGTAACGTAGGAATTGGCGATTTTCTGGCTTTATGCCAAAAAAAAGCTCTGATAGTTGTCCATATGCTGAATTAGCATCTACCAAAACCCACATAATTATGACCAGAGCACGAAATAACAGCCTTATTTTAGGATGATTTTTCATATGTATAAGATTTATAGGTATGTGTAAATAACAGCAGTTAGAGTATGTTAACAGAAATCAATCCGATAGAACCAGTAGATCTTTATAAGACACTCCAAATCAAGCTGTATGTATAATAGAACTGCTATAGACAACCTGTACACAGGAAGTTCTCGGCTGTATTTACAAGTGGTAAGTTAATCAAAGTGGAGGCAGTCCCCCTTCCCGACAAATACTCCAATAAATGCAATCGAGACCTTGCCATTTTTCACACTGCAAACACGGGTCAACAGTTGAGCCTGTAGCACCAGATTCAGAACAAGTAATAGTCGTTGGATCCAAACAAACTTCAGACTCTGATACATTGTAAGAAACATTCTTACAGAGCAATGTGCTAAAATATATAGTACTACATACGCCGCGTTGTTCCCTCTCTCCATTCTGTTGCAGGCATTCTGCATAGCACCTGCAAGCACAAGTCAAAACAGCCTCTTTGCACCGGTAATACCTGTCTGGTCCTGTACCAGGAGTACCGACAAAGATACAACAGGGAGGGGTGCATTCTTTAGGACCATTTATAGTAGCGGCATATACTGTAGGTAAGAATAAAAGGGCACAAAGAATAGCAGCAAAGATAAAGCGTTGATTTTTCATAAAGTATCCTCGATAGTGAGCAAATAATATGATAAGGTGTAAGCCATCTAACAGCTATGGCTACTCAGAGGCATTTTTAAGGAGCTTAACTACGACAAGGTAAATGCAAAGACTTTGGTTATTAGGCTCTGTAGATAGTTTTATCAATTTCAAGGAATGCAGATTTGTTACAATTGCTCCTTCAGTAGAGCATATATCTACAAATACCTCAAAGTAGTGTTGCGGAAGTGTTTATATGGCGCAGCAGTCTACTTGTAGAGTTCCCGTTCTATCCTTTTGATGTTTTTTAGTTGATGAAATATTGATCAGACGGTATTTATGAACTTAAATAGCTTAACAGAAAAAAACAAGTGTAATTCCACTCACAGTCTATAAAATTTATATGGGATTTATTCGTATTTTGGCGCGAATCGTTGTTACAACAAGTAACAACGTATATTATACGACCTGATCTTCCGCTATGAGTAAAGCACAACAGGATGATGAAATATTAGGCAAGGCACTTGACGTCTCGCTTCTGCGCCGCCTTACGCAGTTTCTGAAGCCTTACCAAACGTATGTGATCATTGCAGTACTCTTCACGATTGTAACGTCGGTGCTCGTGCCGATGCGCCCCTACCTTACTAAAATTGCCGTCGATGAAAATATCGCTCACAAGGACTGGGACGGGCTGCTCTCTACGCTGCTGCTTATTTTGTCGGTGTTGGTTGCCCAAGGCGTGATCAACTACGGCACACAACTGCTGATGCAATGGGTAGGCCAGCAAGCAGTGTACGACCTGCGTATGCAGATTTTCGACAGGCTCCAGAAGTTGTCACTTCGCTTTTACGATACCAATCCCATAGGCAGGCTTGTGACCCGTGTTACAAGTGATGTGGAAATTTTGAACGAAGTGTTTTCCTCTGGCCTCGTGATTATTATCTCCGATGTGCTGGTAATTCTCGGCATTGTTGGGTATATGCTCAAGATTAGCTGGGAGCTCACACTTGTTACTATTGCTATTCTTCCTCTGCTGCTCTGGGCTACGTCGGTCTTCCGCAAAAAAGTACGGGCGAACTACCGCGATATACGCAGGCAAGTAGCCCGCTTGAACGCTTTTCTCAATGAATTTATCTCGGGTATCGGTATTGTACAGCTATTCCAGCAAGAAAAAAGCCAGTACAACACATTCGAATCGATAAACCGCTCTCATGCCGATGCCCAAATCCGCACGGTGTTCTACTTTGCTGTTTTCTTTCCGATAGTGGAAATGCTCGCAGGCATTGCTACGGCTATTATGCTGTGGTATGCCGCTGGCGATGTACTGTCGGGCGCAATGAAAGTGGGCACGCTTATCGCCTTTATCCAGTATTTCGAGATGTTCTTCCGGCCTGTGCGCGAGCTCTCGGAAAAATACGATACGCTTCAGAACGCGATGGCGTCGTCGGAACGCATTTTTGTGCTATTAGATGAAACATCATTTGTAGAAGATGCTCCGGGTGCCAGACCTATCAGGGAGCTGAAACAAAGCATCGAATTCCGCAATGTAGACTTTGGCTACACGCCTTCCATCCCAATCCTGAAGGATGTATCTTTTACCGTCAATAAAGGCGAGACCGTGGCCATCGTGGGCGCTACGGGTGCCGGCAAAAGCTCGATTATCAATCTGCTTACGCGATTCTACGAATTCCAAGGCGGCTCGATCCTTATCGACGGCGAAGATATACGCACCATACAGCAGCAGTCGCTCCGCTCGCGTATCGCTTTAGTATTGCAAGACGTCTTCCTCTTTTCGGGCAGCATTGGCCACAATATCGCGCTTGGCAATGAAGCGATCTCTCCAGAACGCATCGAGCAGGCAGCTCATGCCGTAGGTGCAGGGAGCTTTATCGACCGCTTGCCGATGAAGTACGATACCCCGGTGATGGAACGTGGCTCGACTTTGTCCGTAGGCCAAAAACAGCTTATATCTTTCGCCCGCGCCCTCGCTACCGATCCAGATATTCTTATTCTCGATGAAGCGACTTCGAGCGTAGACACCGCAACCGAAAAGCTCATCGAACAAGCGATCCAGCGGCTCTTAGTAGGCCGGACTTCTATCGTGATTGCTCACCGCCTGTCCACAGTGCAGCGCGCAGATAAAATCATTGTGCTGCACCACGGCGAAGTGCGCGAACAAGGTACCCACCAGGAACTTCTGGCGCGCAATGGCCTGTATGCACGGCTCTATCGCCTTCAGTACAGAGAGCAGTTCGCTGAGCACAACAATGGTAATTCTTCTGGACACAACGGCGTCCCTGCTCCAAATAAAACATCGGCATAAAATAGCCGTGCAACGAAAAAACAAAGTTGCTCTAAAGCTGCTCTCCTTCTCTGTGCGCCGTTCAGTCTCTGCGCCGCGCGCTGCAATTATCATAAGCTCATCCACACACTGTTCTCATGATGCGTGGACGAACCCTCCTGGCGGTTCGGACTTCGCTACGAACGAGCATCACAGGGATACGGTGTACAAACAAGGCGACGATTCCCCCGGCAGAAACCATCTGCACTACATCTCATTGCTAAAGCAAGAATACACATAAGCATCAACAGTCATTGCATGTACCGTCTTTCCGCGTCCCCAACTATACAGGCTTTGCCGCATACGAAGGAAAAACCGGAGAGGAATTGCGGAGTATTGAGCGAAGGAATACATCAGTGCCCTCGCGGTGCGACGGCATGGCGAGCAGTACATGCGCTTGCTCGGCAGAGAACCAGCCACACTCGCAATGTTCTTCAGACAAACGGACATCACGGATAGGGGCAACACAACCAAAAGCTGGCACCATATGCACTTCATCGCGCTCGGCATCAAAAAAACTGCCCACATATGGCAGCACCCAAAAGCGATCTGGCGCAAGGCCTGTTTCCTCGCCCACTTCCCGAAAAGCTGCTTCTATCGCAGTTTCCCCTTCCTCAATACCTCCAGTAACAACCTGCCAGATATTGGGATACCGCGTTTCGGCGGGAGAGCGCTTTAAAAACAAAAATTGCCATTCACCGGGCACAAGCCCGGGAATGGCAATATGAATTTGCACCATTGTTGTAACGACCGAAGCCATTACTCCTGTGTCTGTTCTACTTCGTCCTCGCCTTCACCCTTGTCGTCATCATCGTCATCGAGGTCGGCATTTTCGTCGATATCGTTAGCATTATCTTCCAGCTTATGACGACTGTTCACACGCTCCAGCTTTTTGAACAAGAAGGACGCGACGAGAGTATCGCCATCGGTAAGCTGAGCAATTTCCAGTTCGTTCATTTGCTTCCACGAGCCAGCCGATATGATATGGGTCGTAATACCACCGATACGGTAGCGATGGAACGAAAGCACTTCCAGGCCAACTTCTTTCAGAGCAGAGCGCATTTCGGTGAGTTTACCTTCGTGCAAAGTGATAGCCAACCAGCAGCTACGTGCATTTTTCTGGAGGATTTCTACACGAACTTCTTTTTGGTACTCATCGCTCTGCAACAGGCGCAACGCTTTGGTAATCGCCGTTATTTCAGTCTTTTTGGGAGCGCGATGTACTTTTACATGATACTCTTTTTCGAGCTGCTTGAACGGCGAGTTGAGATAGTTGTTCTGCGCCGGGTCATTGGTAAGGATCACCAAACCAGTTGCAGCCTTATTGAGGCGCCCTGCAGGAAAGTGCCAATGCTCGGTATGCGGCACTAATGAATGCATAGTTTCCACATTGATCTCTTTAGACGGAACGAGACCTTTGGGCTTATTCACCACAATATAGGTAAGGCGGTTGGCAGCCAGTGGCATCGCATCTACCATCAGCCTATCTCGCTTGGCGTTTACCCGTGCATTTGGGTCGCTCATCACCGCATTATTCACTAGGACGCGGGCATTTTTAATAAAGTCGATAGCAATCTGCCGGGATGCGAACTGATGCGAACGCAAAGCGCGCGGCAGAGAAATAAAGTGTTTCGGGCTTACAGGCGACTTTTTCATGAAGCGGGCAGGAGCCTTCTTCTTTAGGATAGGCATTTTACCGCCCGGACCACTGGGTCGTTTCACATATTGCTGCGGGCGATCGTACTGGTTATCGCGCTGCATCGGGGGTTGACGGCGTACAAACGCATTATTTTTGCTGCCGCCATTGTCGTAGTTGCGCTGCTGGTAGCCACCACCACCACCCTGCTGGTAGTGTCCGCCACCGCCACCACCCTGCTGGTAGTGTCCGCCACCGCCACCACCCTGCTGGTAGCCACCGCCACCACCCTGCTGATAGGGGCGCGGTTGATAGGGGCGCGGCTGATAGGAGGGGCGTTGCTGATACGGATTATTGTTCGGCTGCTGATACGGACGAGGCTGGCGACTATAGTACCGCTGCTGGCTGTTGTTCGGATATCCGCTGGCGTTGCCCAAATTGGCGCCTTCGCGGTTCCAGCGATATTCATTGTCTTCTTGCGCCGGACGTTCACGTCGGTAATCATTGCGCTGCTGGTAGTCACCACGGTCGCCGCGATCATTATTGTTGTTGCGCTCGCGATAGTCATTGCGCTGGTAATCACCACGATCATTGTTATTGCGCTGGTAATCACCACGATCATTATTATTGCGCTCACGAGAGTCGTTGCGCTGGTAATCATTGCGGTCGTTGCGAGGATAATCACCTCGGGTATTGTTGCGCTCGCGAGAGTCGTTGCGAGGATAATCACCTCGGTCGTTGCTGCGTTCGCGGTAGTCACCGCCTCGGTCGTTGCTGCGTTCGCGGTAATCGCCACCACGATCGCCACTACCCCTGTCGCCGCGAGCATCTCCCCTATCGCCGCGAGTGTCTCCCCTGTCGCCGCTGTAGTCATTATACCGCGGGCTATACGATTCATCGTCGTTGCCATAGGAACGCTTCTTGAATGTACGGGTTGGGTAGTCCTTGTTTCTGTCTTTGTCGTAACTCATGGAAAAAAACTCCCTAATATGGTTATGGGAATAAGGTGTTATTCATTGTCTACACGTATTATCAGGCTAACACCACAGGAGTAAGGGACATAATCGCGGGAATGCATTCTACCATCTGTCTTTACAGTATGCAAGGAGGGTCTCGCCTCTTATCGACTCCAACTCAGATACATTGTGTGTGAATTAGGCGAATTCCCCGCTGTCCGTATAACACCTGTTACAGCGCACTTGTTTCAGTTTCTTCGGGAGTGGCCTCTCGCCATACTCCCATATTACTAAATTTTTCTAATCGCATCTCCAAAAGCCGGTCGGTAGGTATGCGTTTAAGTTCCTGTAGCTCCGAGGTGACTACACGATGGAAAATGCCAAACATTGTATCCGGATCGCGATGGGCTCCTCCAACGGGTTCCGAAATAATAGTATCAACAATTCCCACGCTTTTAAGATCAGGAGCTGTAAGGCGTAGAGCTTCTGCCGCCTGTTCCTTGTAATCCCAGCTTCTCCATAAAATACTCGAACAAGACTCAGGGGCAATAACCGAATACCATGAGTTTTCAAGCATAAGGATACGATCTCCGACACCAATACCAAGAGCTCCCCCAGAAGCCCCTTCACCAATAATAATCACTATTATCGGCACACGCAGCCGCGACATGAGCATGAGATTGCGAGCAATAGCTTCGGCCTGGCCTCGTTCTTCTGCTTCAAGCCCGGGATAAGCTCCCTGTGTATCGATAAGAGTAATAACAGGACGATTGAATTTCTCTGCCAAGAGAAATAGTCGGTGCGCCTTGCGGTAGCCTTCGGGATCGGGCATACCGAACTTACGCATAATATTGGATTTTGTGTCGCGCCCCTTCTGGTGGCCGAGAACAAGGACTGATTCACCGTTGAATTTTGCAAAACCACCCACGATTGCCGGGTCGTCCCGAAATGCGCGGTCTCCGTGCAGTTCTACAAAATCTGTGAAAACATTACTAATATAGTCCAGCGTATACGGACGCTGAGGGTGACGTGCTATCTGTACCCGTTGCCATCTCGTTAGCTTGGAATAGACTTCAGCCCGCAGCTCTTCAACCTTCTCCTCCAATCGCGCGATCTCCGGTCCTATATCCAATGAGTCGGCCATCGAGCGCATTTCAGCGATTTTCTTTTCCAATTCAACGATCGGCTTCTCGAAGTCCAGAATTATTCGTGTGTTCTTATCTGACGCCACTGGTCTTACGGGAGAAAAATTTCAGAAAAATTTCTAGATCAAGCGACAATGTATAGTGCCGCACATAATACTCATTTAAATTGCGAATCGCCTGCCGCGAGAGTTGATCCGGCTCACTTATATGAGCCAGTCCAGTTAACCCTACTTTCCCCAGAGCTGGTCCAGAATCTGTTGTCGGATACACGCCGAACAAACTAAATCTGCCTCGTAGGACCTGTTTGATTTTCCACAATACACCATGGGGGTTTACTGAAGCCAAATATACAACGGGAAGCCCAATTGTCAAAAGAAAAAGAGCTCCAACAATATCAATGCTCCTTTTGATGATACGATATCGGGGTAAAGTAATGTTGTACTGGGGAAATGCAGGCGATAAACCCGTGAGCTTTTCGATGATTCGCGCCACGACAATTTCGTCGTACATGTCGGCAAAATGGAAATGTGCAGACGACCCCGCAACAGTGGCAATCCGGCGCATCATCTCCATACGCGGCATCGTATTGTCGGTAATAATTACTTCGCGTATGCTATATCTGCGTAAAATCTTTTCTAAATATTCAATGTTGCCGAGCACAGGCTTATTGCCAAACCGCTCCGGCGCCCCCTCTTCTGTTGCAATGATGCCTACAATTGCTGTGTTGCGAGCATCTGCGCGCTCAAACTCCTGCAAAAGTTGCTCTGTGGCGTCGTTGATGCCAATCACGGCAAGCCGCCTGTCAGCCTGTGCACCATAAATTTTGTCGAATACTAACAGAACAGTTCGCACAAGCGCCGTCAGCACCAAGCTAAATCCTATGGTCATCAGCAGCACTCCACGGCTAAATGCATAGTCGCGAAAAAAATACGTCATGGACGACAGAATGAAAAAGCTGATCATCAGCGCCGAAAAGGCACGGCGAATAGAAGGGACTGTGCGCGAAAGATACTCGCCCGTAAAGAGCATAGCCAGAACCACCACAACCGAAACCACAATCTGCACAGTGGGATAAGCTATCGATGGGAAACCAAAAAACTCTCCCATGCGCAACTGCGTGCTCAATAGCAGTGCAATGTTTACACACACTATGTCGAACAAAAGCAGAAGAATCTGCGGTCGATAAAAGTTAATATAAGCTACTGCTGTTCGCACCATAATACCAGTGCGGAGGAACAGCAGAAAAAGCTGCGAAGACGCAAAATGCTTACGCACAAAAATCGCCATAGCGTCGTAGAATACGCCAACTTCATTGAGAGAACTGCGCTTGGTGCTCTCGCCTTTAAAGTGAATCACCGACGTAGTGTGAACATACGCCACGTTCCAGCCGTGCTGCGTAATGCGGTAGCAGATGTCGAGGTCTTCGCCGTACATGAAAAAATCGGGGTCAAATCCCTGTACCTGTTCGAGAGCTTCCCGCCTGATTAGCATAAATGCACCACTCACTGCATCTACATTATAGGTTTCGTTCACGTCGCGAAAAGTCTGGTTATAACGACCAAACAATGGCGATTTCGGGAAAAGGCTCTGCAGTCCGAACGACCTAGTAAAAGCAACCCACGGCGTGGGAAAACCACGACGGCAAGCGAGTTGGAAGGTTCCATCGCCATTGAGCAACCGGCATCCACTCAGCCCCACATCCGGATGCTGCTCCATATAGTCGAACATCACCTCCATAGTGTCTTCGCTCAAAAGCGTATCAGGATTAAGACACAATACATACCGGCCTTTCGACATAGAAAACCCGATGTTATTGGCCTTGCCGAAGCCGAGATTCTCTTTGAGCGCTATAAATCGTACTTCAGGAAACAACGGCGTCAGAAACTCTACAGAGCCATCAGTAGAATGGTTGTCGATTACTATGACCTCGCTGGCCATGCCGTGCAGGGAGCGTTGCAACGACTGGAGGCAATTGTGCAGAAAATCCCGGACATTGTAGTTTACAATGACAACAGAGACAAGCGGTTGCTGTGTGTGCGCTGTCGGTTCCAGATGGAGTCGTTCAATAGTTGACACGATATTGCTGTAATAATGAAGCTGTCTACAATTGCTGTTAAGGAGGGCATATGTACCCGGAAGCTCTTTTCAGCCCCGTTGTTATGGCACAGGCATCTTCGTCCACAGGCTTGGTCGCTGTCACCGGTCGCAACACCGATTATCCAATGTCCAACCGCTATCCGCCGTAAAATAAGCGCCATAGCAGCCACGCGGTAGATATGTACTAGGCGCTGGCCTCGCATCGGCTCATACCAAATACCTGTGCAAAGACCAAAGTGCTCAAGGGAACTCCGGCCATGCGGTTCGGCGCTGCTTGCCGAACTTCAGACAACTCCAACATCTGCAAAAATAGAAATATCCCCGGAAATCGACAGGTGAAAGATACGCTCTACGGCTGGGTTTTCGGCACGCGACAAGAAAAAGTACAAAAGAAGCCTGCTTTTGAGTAACTTTGCGCGGCAGATAAACTCGATACTGTAATGACACCGTGTATGGCAATCGACTCTTTACTTGCGACTATTCTTATTATTCTAATCGCAATCCCCCTCCATTCCTACGTATTCTACCCGGTTATCATCTGGTGTAGCGCTTTCCTTGTGCGATATCGGCCACCGTCTAGCAAAAGCGAGCCGCCTGTATCCATTCTTATCTCGGCATACAATGAAGAAAGAGTAATACAACAGCGCATTGAGAATTTGCTCGGGCAGTGTTACAACTCCGGCAACATGGAAATTCTCATAGGTTCCGACTGCTCCAGCGACCAAACGAATACCATTCTACAACAGATGGCAGACGAGCACCCCGGAAAGGTACGCGTTTTTCTTTTCACTGAAAGGCGCGGCAAAGCAGCAGTCATAAATGATCTGGTGCGGGCAGCAGCACACGACATTCTAATTTTTACCGACGCCAACACAGAGTTTATCCCCGATGCAGTACATCAGCTTACAGAGGGCTACACCGATCCGAAACTCGGCGGCATATCAGGCAGAATACATTTTTACGAATCGGCGCAGGCACGGCGCGCAGGAGTAGAAGAAGGTAATTACTTCGAGTACGACAGCTTCTTGAAAAAGGCCGAAGGAGACTGTGGCATTTTAATAGGAGCATTTGGCGGATTCTTTTCCATACGCAAATCTCTCTACCGCCCTATTCCGCTCGACCGAGCTGTCACCGACGATCTGTTTATTAGCCTTTCTGTGCTGTCAGGAGGCCACAAACTGTACTACAAGCCACAGGCCATCGCTTATGAGGAATCCGCGCACAGCATGGAGCAGGAATACAAGCGCAAAGTGCGGTACTCTGCTACCAATTTTCAAACCATTGCTTTTTTTACCGACCTGTTATTCAGCCGCAACATCTTGCTCTCCTATGCTCTGTGGTCGCATAAAGTAATGCGCTGGAGTATTCCCGCTTTGCTCATTGTAGTGTTCGCACTGAGCATTGGAGTGTATGGCTATCACCCGGTGATAAACATCGCGCTGTACTTGCAACTCGCATTATACGGCAGCGCCCTGATCGGCTACTGCCTATCGCTTATCGGCGTCAGATTCATCCTGTTCTCCCTGCCTTACTATTTTGTAGTAACAAACATTGCCGTATTGGTGGGCTTATGGCGTTTTTTACGCGGGCGCCACACTACTATCTGGCAGCCTTCGAGGTAGGAACAGTCTGCCGCCGTCTCTTCTTTTCTGCAAGCCGTAAGCGATTGTACAACATCAGCGGCCCTATAAGCAACGTAAACAGTTTATTATCTGAATACTTTAGCAGCTCACGATACCCCGTCCAAAAGCGACGGTCGCTTATTCCATAAGAATCAATTTCCACTAATATCTTATCGAGGCACTGGATAGATATTCCCGACTTATGGCAGCGCTTGAGAAACTCATAATCCATAGCAATAGCTATATTCAGAGCAAAACCTCCTACTCTGCGATAGATGTCAGCAGCTACAAAGCACGTAGGATGATTGATAAGAGGCATCATAAAAGGAATCTTACGCGCATACCCCGGATCGGCTTTAAGCACCACATCCCACTCATTGACACGCATATTTCCCGAGCAAAAAAATGAGCTGCGATCTGTACATTTCAGATACTCATGTATGATGGTTTCTACTGTATCGAACTGATAGCGGTCACCAGCGTTTAGAATGCCAACGATTTCCCCGGTTGCCATAGCAATCCCTTTATTAAAGGCATCGCCTATTCCCTTGTCCGGTTCGCTAATCCACCTTTGTACACTATCGCCATGCATCCGCAGCACTTCTTGCGTCCCATCGGTCGACCCTCCATCCACGACAATGTACTCGATGTGGCGATAAGTCTGGCTCTGTACACTGCGAAGAGTCTGTTCCAAACCGTGTCTGTCGTTCAGAACAACAGTAATGATACTTACAAGCGGCTGATTATTCATGTCGACAAAGAAGAATGATTACACACCAGCGTATTTTAGCCTCAACCCGTAGAAACGTTCTATCTACAGCAAGGGCACTGTATCGGCTGGCGACTTGCTATTACTTCCGGGCAGAGTAAGAGCACCGATCTGCAACTGTTCCTGCCACAAATTATCTACAATTGCGATAAGCGCTATATACACTGCGATGAGAGCAAGCCCATGCCGTAGGATAAATTGATTTGAAGTAAGCGAGATAATAAGCGCTGCCAAAAGAGAAGCTGTGGCTCCAATAGCAATACATTGGTACAATGGGTCACGGATACGATAAGCCGCAACCACTCCTTTAGTTTGGTACAAGAGGAGACCGAGGAGAAAAAATAAGGCCATTGGAATGCCCAATTTGTAGGTAATAAATATATAGCCGTTGTGCAGAAAGGTTGGAGACGAAGTCCAACGATCGATGATATCATAAAAAGTGACCCGTGCTCCCATCCCGGCTCCGCTCAGCGGATGCTTGTATATTCCTTCGATTGCAGCTTCCGACTCCACCACCCTTGCATTTACAGAAATATCACCGGTTCCCTTCGCAGATGAAGAAAAACGCGATTCGATACTGCGAAAAATAAAGTCACTCATACCACCCAGAAACAACGATATAGCAAGGACAAAGCACACTATCCCTACTCCTATGTAAGCTCCCAAGGCAAGACGTTTCTGCCGATTCACTAAAAAAAAGATAACACCTAGCCCAATAATAAATGTAAGCCATGCTCCACGAGTGAAGCTTGCAATAAGCACCATCGAATAAAAGATAGTAAGACCGAGAAAGAAAACCTTATGATGCCAGCGGCGGCTATAAAGAAGAAATACTGTACTACACAACGCTGCACCGAGAAAAATGGTCTCGTTGAGGCTTACGCGCGAACTCAAGATGTTGAATGCGTAAACTGCGTTACCCGCAGCTTCGATATACATACGCAGATTGGTGATCCCAAGAACAAATATCACCAGAGCTGCGAGGCTCATAAATTGGATAAGATACTTACGCGTACATATAAGCTCTCTTATAGGAAAGTAGTAAAGCAAAAAGGCAAACAGCAGGGATTCACGAAGCCACAGAAGAAGTTCTACTCCATTGAGCCAGGCAATTACGAAGTTAACTACCCCTAATGAGAAGAAGATAAGGATCAGTTGGTCTGCAAAATTGCGTATGAGCTTTCTACGCGATATGACCATCCCGATAAACCATGCTATCAGCCCCCCCATGTAGTAACCAACCATCCCAACATCAAGAAGGGATACCTCCTTATCAGAGCTGCGAAACCAAACTGTCCATAATAGTATAGCTCCGTATAGCCAGAGCCTGGGGTTCATCACCATCAGAGCCCCAACAACCACTACTCCGACAAAGCCTCCTGCTATCAGATATTGCTCGGTAAATAGAGCCAGTGCTACAAATCCACTTAAGCCCAGCAGCAGCAGCACTTTGAATAGAAGAGGAAGCGAGTGCAGCGGCGGGAAAAGTTTATCGAGTGGAAAAGCATCTATGCCGTTGGTGCCTGTGTTCATGCCCGGGAGAATAATGATGAGAATTTCAGTTTCCAGACCATAAAGGCAGCTTCATAAATAATATTTTTGCTCATTTTCGATACTCCACTCCGCCTATCAATAAAAATAATAGGCAGCTCCTTCATCCGCGCTCCAGCTCTCCATGCCTTAAAATTAATCTCAATCTGGAAGGCATATCCATTGCTGCGAATCTTCGTAAGGTCGATTTTACGCAGAACATCCGTCCTAAAGCACTTGAACCCGCCAGTCGCATCCATAATAGGCATTCCCGTAACCCAACGGGTATAGATGTTGGCAAAGTAGCTGAGCAAAAGCCTTGTCATAGGCCAGTTGACAACATTGATCCCACTCACGTATCTGGATCCGATTACCACATCAGCATTGCGCATTTCGTCCAGGAACCTCGGTATCTCCTTGGGATCATGCGAAAAATCGGCGTCCATTTCGAGCATAAAATCGTAGTTGTGCTTCAGGCCGTATAAAAAGCCCGCGCAGTAGGCTGTACCAAGCCCCATCTTTCCTTCGCGTTCGAGCAAATGCACGCGCGAATTGTTTGTCTGAAGCCGCCGGACAGCAGCTCCCGTACCGTCGGGCGAGTTGTCGTCTACGACAAGCACATCCACCGAGGGATGCGACGCAAGAACATCGCCGATAATGTCGGTAATATTGTCTATTTCGTTATAAGTCGGTATAACAACTAACGCTCTCACATGTCACCTATGCTTGACCGTGGCCTTTGAAAACGCGAATAATTGTGCGAATCAGAATTTCAATATCGAGCTTAAACGACATATTTTCAATGTAGAAAAAATCGTATCTCAGCCGATTGCGTACTTCGTCCAGAGTTTCCTCATAAGCGCGGTATTTTATCTGATACCAGCCGGTAATACCAGGCCGTACTTTTAGGCGACGGGCATAGTACGAAATTTCGCGTGAAAATTTTTCAACATAATATGGCCGCTCCGGTCGCGGTCCAACAAGGCTCATCTCGCCCAGCAGTACATTCCAGAACTGTGGCACCTCGTCGATGTGGCTCTTACGCAGAATACGCCCTGATCGCGTTACACGTGGATCGTTGACTTTTGCCCACTGCGGCCCGTTTTTCTCTGCGTCGGTTGTCATGGAGCGAAATTTATACATCATAAATGCCCGTCCGTTTTTGCCGCAACGCTCCTGGCGGAATAACACTGGCCCAGAAGAATCGAACTTGACAACAAGAGCAACAGCAAGCCAAAACGGAAATCCTATCACTAGTACAAGAATGCTCACGACAATGTCGAGTATGCGCTTGGCTACTTCCTCCCAGGGTTTGAGCAGTTCTGGGCTCACTTCAATAAGAGGAGTGCCATATATCTGCATCGTGCGTGCTTGGCCCGAAAATATCTCGTAGAGGTCGGGCAGAATTTTCATCTGTACATTGTGCACAGAGCACTCCGCAGCCATACGCAAAAGCTCTTCGTGGTCGGGCCTGTCTATTGCTACCAGCGCCTCTTGTGGGCGCACACGCCGAAGTATCTCGGGAAGCTCATCGAAAGAACCCAGTACAGGGAGCAAATTGCCGCCAAAGGTAAAATGCTGTCGTGTCTCGTTCTGGATCTCTGCATCCTGCACCACAACACCCAGCGGACGATAGCCGAGCGCAGGTGCCCGCTGTACCGACTCCACGAGCTCCATGAGTTTGTTTGCGGTGCCGATGAGCACAACAGGCAGCGAAATTACTCCTTTCTCACGGAAATGTCGCTGAATTGAGCGGATGAAGAGCCTGGCACTGCACATGATAAACACGAAGAGCACCCAATAAACAACAATCACAAACCGCGACGAAGACGGACCAGACCCCGCATCGTCCCACAAAATAGCAACGGCCAGGATGCAACATCCAATGAAGGAAATACGGACAAGGGTAAACACTTCGTCCAACGGAGAGCGAATGTACCAGTTCCGATATAACCCCGAAAACCAGAAAAGGAGAAGCCAGTAGCAAGAAAGCGCTACGAGTGCAAAAATATTAATCGCGGCATTGGGCTCAATAGAAAACAGGAACCAACCAGTGTGGAACCGAACGATATAGTACACAAAGAATACCAGCGCCAGTGCTATAAAGTCGCCAATGATCTGGAAAAGACTTGGGGGAACACTCCCCCAACGCCCTCCGCTACCTGATGGCTGGACATAATCTGCACTGTGCAAAGAGGCAATACCCATAGCTCTATCTCAACGTCGTTGGATACCAAACTTGTTCATTACTGAACGCGTGAAAGACTGCATAAGGCGGTAATCGTCGGCATCTACTATTCGCGACACTATCATTAAAATTACAAAAATAGTCAGAACCAGCGCAATCGAAGCTGGTACTGGCAGTTGCATTACCAAGCTACAGGTGCCAATTCCCAGCAATACGATAGAGACCGGAATAAATTTCTTCAGGAATACCGACATTCTATTATCCTGAAAGAAATCAGTAAGAATTCTAATTGACACCCACCAACCGAGTACATTAGAAAACAGCTTTGCGATCACCGCCCCATCCACCATAAAGTGCGAGATCAAGATCGGAGCAACTATGAGCTCTGCAATAGTAAGGACTGCGGCCATCGACGTCGTTCTTTTCTGCAGCCCAATAGCCAGGCAGATGGCCAGCACGTAATTGTACGAGAAGTTGGGTATAATGAGCCATGAATACAAAGCAAATTCATCCACACTGTTGGCATACCGGCCACCTGTGAAAAAGCTGATAATCCATGGTATAGTCGTAATAATGCACAAAGCTATCAGCAAGCTCACAACAGTTGATATCTTAAAGCCATAAAACACATACTGTTTGCACCGCTCGATATCATCCTTTTGGAACTGTACAACGAACGGATAGATTCCGTTCAGTAGTGAATTAATAATCATAAACATCGGGATGACAATACGGCCAAGCGCTTCAAAAACACCGACGTCTTCCATTGTGCCAAACAGCGACAGCAACAGAGTCTCTGAATAGCTGTTGATATGCAGCAGTACAGTAGTACCTACAAAGGGCAAAATATCGATAATAAGCTGCCGAGCTCTTACTTTTGAAAAGGGCTCTGCAAGGATTTCCCAGCCGCGAGCTTTTACAAACAGAATGAGAAAGCCAGGAATGGAAGAAAGCAGATACCACACCATTACATTGTGGATATTGAGCTCTCGCAAATCCGCCAGCAGCAAAGCCATAAGAATAATCGTGTCGACCAACGCAAGCACAGAGATAAGCACAAAGTGCGCGTTTACACGGTATACAGTTTCTAATGCTGTGCGAAGCAGCCCGAGCTTACCTGCCAGCAGGAAGAACACCGACCACAAGAACAGCGGCATGGTGTACTCTGGAGCAATTATCGAGCTACAGGCCAACAGCACCGTAGTAACGATTGCCCACAGAGCAAGCCTAAGCTTAAATAATGTAGCTACAATGCTCTTTGTTTCGCCAGGGGACTCGACCACATAACGTATAGCAAAGTTGATCATTCCGGCATCGACCAACAGGGTGAACACCAGTGTACCGCTCTTCTGGATAAATGCAAAAACACCGTTTTCGGCTATTGAAAATGTGGAAAGCAGTTCGCGGGTAATAAACAGCGCAATGAGCTGCCCGACAAGTTGCAGTATAAATTGCGATCCTGCACCAGACATAGCACGATACGAGGCGGACTGCGATGGATTCTGTTCGTTCAAGAGTACCGCCGCTCAACGATAATTAAATCTGTTCATTGTGTCTTCCGCCTGCCGTAGTCCGGCCAAGTACAGTCCTCGATGATCTTTCATATCTCTTCTTCGCCTGTAGCCCGGCGCTATATAGGCTCGGCTAATTGCAGGGCGCACGCGCAGTGCTGGCGTTGTTCCGCCTTCTATGCTTTCGACCGCTACAGCAAACGAAAAAGCTACTACCAGAAGGAACCTGCGAATTGCTAAAGCAAAAGCCATACTATTACTGTGCATGGATAAAGAGCAGGACAACTGATTATGGACTGGATTGTAGGCCGGATCCACTTGCAATTTATTGTTCTCGTACCTGATATATATTAGCCTCCTGCCCGGGACTATTCGTTGCTATCATTTCCACCGGGCATGAAGAATGCGCGCATCGGCTCGATGTGGCGCACTAATATCTGCAAACAAATCATCATTACTAAAAAACGTATCTGCATAGGGTCGTCGTAGGCCACGAAGGTGAGCTTTGCCAGCAGGAGCTTCGGAGCGCTGAACATGAGCACAGATGCGCCCAGCACACCAGCTACATTAGCAACGTGAATATTGCGGCGAACAACAAAATACCCAGTAGCCCACATCAGGCAAAACAGAATAATGGGCAATGGGCTAATTACCGACATTGCACCTGCGGCTACGGCAAGGCCACGCCCACCGCGCATGCCGAGAAATATATTGTAATTGTGCCCGACTACGGCAAACAGAGCTGCTACACCAGCCGGAGCAAAATGTCCCTGGCCTATGAGTATCCCAATGCCAACGGCAGCGGCTCCTTTGAGTACATCCAGCACGCCTACCAGAAGGCCAATGCGTTTCCGCCCCGTTACTTCATAGGCGTTCATTGCGCCCACATTACCCGAACCCTCGTGGCGTATGTCGCGCCCTTGCGTAGAGCGAAGAAGCAGATAAGCAAATGGAATAGCCCCGAGCAGATACCCCACAATAGCAGAGCCAATCAGAGAAATGAGCATACGACAGTTACTCCCCTACCGTTTTGTCAATGCGCAGCAGCTTCATCTGCACAATGGAGAATACAAGAATAATGAGGAAGACAACATATGCGAGTGCCGAAGCATATCCCATCATGTCGGATTTTTCAAAAGCATTGGTATAGACTAAATACGTCAGGGTTGTCGTAGACGACAGCGGCCCTCCACGAGTCATTACATATATCTCTACGAATACTTGAAATGACTTGATCGTGTTAATCACCAGTACAAATAGTAGTGTAGGGCGCAACATCGGCAACGTAATGCGGCTGAACTGCTGCCAAGCAGAAGCTCCGGTCAGTTCCGCAGCTTCGTACAGGTCGGCGGGTACAGCCTGCAGCGCTGCGAGAAACAACACCATGTAGTATCCAGAGGCAATCCACACTTCCATTGCCATAATAGAGTACAGCGCAAGACCGGGTTCGAGCAGCCATCCCCGCTCTGGATACGGCAGCCCCAGTATGCCGAGCAAGGTGTTGATATAGCCATTGCCCGCAAACAGATTGGTAAAGATCAGCGAAATCACGACCAGCGAAGTCACCGACGGCAGAAAGTACGCCGATCGAAATATCTCTCGCCCGCGCAGGTTGCGATTCAGCACCACAGCCAGCAGCAGCGCAAAAGCCGTCGTAAATGGTATGGTGCCTACGGTAAAAACTGATGTATTGGCAAGTGCCTTCCAGAACAAAGGGTCGTGCCATAGCCGAAGGTAGTTGTCTACTCCCGCCCACGCTACTTCGCCACTAAGTGTCGAGTATTTTGTAAAGCTCAGCCCAAACGTAAACAACAGTGGATACAGCCAAAATACAGCAAAGACTAGCCCCCACGGCAGCAAAAGCAAGCTGGTGTTGAGCTGCATACCTCTGCCGGAAAAGCGTTTCATATCCGTGCCTGGCTGTGTTCCTGCCGGGAAAATTCTCGTAGCCTCTGGTACAGCAAGGGCAGCGGCAGACCCACCACATTGTAGTAACAACCGTTGATCCGCTCTACAAATACCGCACCGAAGTCGTCCTGTATGCCATAAGCACCCGCTTTGTCGAGCGGAGAGCCTGTAGCGATGTATGCGTCGATTTCTTCGTCCATCAGCGCCCGAAATACAACCTCCGTCTGCTGCACATCGGTCAATTCGCGCTTGGTAGCGCTGTCGACAAGGGCAATACCTGTGTACACCGTGTGCGTCTGCCCGCTGAGCGCAAGCAGCATTTCGCGTGCATGCTCCGGCGATACAGGCTTGTTGAGTATCCGGCTGTTGTGCACCACTATCGTGTCGGCACCAATCACCACCGATTCCGGTAGCCCGGCGTGCTGAGCTATATCTCGCGCCTTGTGCGCTGCCAGCGTCTGCACATATAGCGCCGGATGAAGCGACAGGGAAACAGCCTCCTCCTGCACTGCCGAAGGCTGAATCGTAAAGGTCATGCCGAGTTGCTCAAGCAACTGTTTGCGCCTCGGAGAAGCCGAAGCAAGAACAACAGGCCGTTGGAGTCCTGTGAGTCTGTTCAGATCAATCATAACAGCAAATTTACTTTATTTGCAGCACCTGTCGTAGTATTTTTACGGCGGTGTTAAAGTTTGGCGAAATACTCAGGCTATCATAATTGGAGTCGCTCTGGCGCTTCGGTCTCCGACCACGCTTGTGGCCTCTGCACCGCGCTGCACTCCCCGCCGCGTGGTCGTTCAACCCCAAACGCAACGGTATTGCGACCGGCGACAGCGACAAACCGGGCGCTGCGAAGACGCCCGTGCCACAGAGATATTCATAGCACAACACTGTACTTCATTATTCAATCCTGTGCTCCTCGGCACCGGAAATTCATCCTTACTGTGAATATACTGCAAATAGCTCCTCGCATTCCCTACCCGCTCAACGACGGCAGTGCCATCGGGGTCTACAATATTACCCGGCATCTGCATTTGGCAGGCCATGAAGTCACCTTGCTCGCGCTCAACACCCAAAAGCACCACCAGCCTCCGTCGGTAATGAGCAGCGTGTGCGCCGATGTACGCACTGTGGACATCGACACAACGGTGAAGCCGCTTGATGCGCTGTACCATTTGCTTACTGGCGGCACATACATCGTGGAGCGATTCATTTCTAAAGACTTCAGCAGGCTGATCGCCAGCACGCTGGCCGAAAAGCAGTTCGATGTTGTTCATATGGATTCTATCTATGTCGCTCCCTATATCGGCGCTATCAAGCAAGCCACCAGCGCCCCAGTTATACTCCGGGCACACAATGTAGAGTACCAGATTTTGCAACGCCTTGCAAGCAATATGAAACCCAGCGCCAAAAAATTGTATATGGGCAACATGGCTGCGCGCCTAAAGCGCTTCGAGCAGAAGTATTTCCAGCGCTTCGACGGCATTCTGGCTATCACACCCGAAGACTTCGGCAGTATTCGCTCGCTGGGCTACACCGGGCCAATGGAAATTATGCCGGGTGGCGTCGACCTTGCGATGTTCTCGCCGCAACCGCAGATCACGACAAAGGCGCGGACTGTGTTCTTTTTCGGAGGATTGGAATGGGCTCCTAATATCGAGGCCGTGCATTGGTTCATGAGCAAAGTATTTCCGGACTTCAGGCGCGCTTTTCCCGATGTAGAACTACACATCGGTGGGAAGAATCCGCCGAACGATATTCTCGCCTATGCAGAGCAGCCCGGTGTATTTGTCCATCCCAATGTACCGTCGGCTCCGGGGTTTATGCAGAGCTATGATATTATGATCGTGCCATTGCTCAGCGGTGGCGGTATGCGGTTAAAGATCGTAGAAGCAATGGCGATGGGCAAAGCAATCATCTCTACACCCATCGGCGCAGAGGGCATTGCAGTGCAGCACAGCGATAACATCCTCTTGGCCGAAAGTCCACGGGAATTTCTCGATGCTATTACTCTGTGCCTAAACAACAATACACTAAAAGAACAACTGCAACGGCAAGCACTGTCCACCGTCCGCAAGCTGTACAGTTGGGAAAAGGTGATTGAAACAGCCATGCGGTTGTACAGCAGGCTGCGCACGGCGTAGATAAAGAAAACACTAAAGGAACCTGTGCAGCCCTGCCTTTCGATGGACGATAGGTATATCAGAACCTTACTGATCCGTCCGCACAATCCACAGCGAAGCGGGTTCGCTTTTCGGGTGAGCAGCCAGCAAAGGGAAGCACTGCGAAACAACAGCAAAGTGGTTGTGTTTCAGATAATTAACAGCGCCGATAATCTTAAACGACGCATTATACATTAGAAATGCTTCTACAAGATACTGCTCATCCCAGTAAATATACCACTTCGTGATCCACCGTTCCGGATAATCGCGCGGCGTGAACATATCGTGAATATGGATATACACACCGGGATTCACTCTCGGCAGTATCTCAAAAATTTCAGTAACCACATCGCCCTGTGGCCGGATCACGTGAGAAGAATCAATAAATAAAATATCCTTCTGCTGTAACTGGCTGAAAAAACTAATCTCGACCTCTTCCACTTTCTTGCGAATAATAATCGCTTGTGTTTTCTCAAGCCAATGGTTCTCGTAAGGCTCTATGCAGTATAGTTCGCAGTTGTAACCAGCATCTTCTTTCTTGTTTTTTTCGATAGCTCGAAGTGCTACCAATGTAGAGAATCCGCTGCCCACTTCCACAATTCGCCGGGGTTTTACAAGGCGAATCATACTGTAATAATACTCGGCATCGCCTGCTCCAAAAAAATTATTATCAACATAATACTCGCCCTCCCTGCGTTCTCCAGACAGAGACCGCAGTTCATCGGCAACATTAAAACGGCGCACGAACTCCAATTGCTCTTCTACACGCAGGTCGAGTCCCGGAAGAGAACGCTCTTCATGAAGCGGGCGGCGCAAGTCCTGTTTGAGAATCATGGGGTCGTAGTACTGGCGTGTCACTGGCATTACTCCTATCCACTCCAATACCGCACGCAACACAGGCAGCCGTTCAACAGAAATACGACGGATAGCTCGAAGAAGTAAGGCACTCAGAGCAACAAACGGAACAAGAAAAACCTCGCAGGTTCTGACTATAATTCTGGCAAGTGAGCGCATAGGTATAATATAGTTGTGAAAGTGATCCTCTTGTTTTTTATGGGTACAGCTTCTTCATCATAAAGATTCCACGAAGCTCTACGCCTCTGCTTTTGCTCTGGCGTTTGGTCTCTGTGCCGTATCGCACATCGCCTGTGTATCGTTGTTGCGCGAACTTCCCGCCGTGTAGTCGTCCAGTCTTTACCAGAACGGCTTACCACATTGCAGCTACAACTGGGTATTTCTGGAAATGATGTGTAGCATATCGCGCGCCACTCGATCCCACGAATAATACTCACGATAGCGATCTGCATCCATGCGCACGCGCTGTTGCATAACGTCGTCGTCCAGCACGCGAGCCAGCAAACCAGCAAGCCCTGTAGGATCATCGTTGTCTACAAGGTATCCGTTGTCGCCCGAGGCAATGATCTCCGGCATAGCAAAAGCATTGCGGCCAATACACGGAACTCCATGCGAAAGTGCTTCGGCAAAAACGAGCCCAAATCCCTCATAGCGGGATGGCATGCAGAATACGTCGGCACGGAAGTAATAACGGCGCACTTCCTCATAGGGTATATCGCCAATAAATTCCACCCCATCAGGTATATCGCCATCCACTGGCCATGTAGCAGGCCCGATCACTATCAACCGAATCGGATGACCATAGCTCTTTCGGAGTTCGCGAAATGCAGCGAGAACAAGATCACCACCCTTGCGCAGAAAGTCGCGACCAATAAAGAGAATTGTCTTTTCCCGTCCCTGCTCTTTTGCGCTTTTATTATGCAAAGCATGAGAGGAAAGTGCCATGTTGTTCCCAGCGTGTACAACATGCACTTTGCTGCTGTCCACTCCTGAATGATGTATAATGTAATCAGCCATCCAGCGGCTCATCACAAAAATTCCCGCGCATTGGCTGTACACTCTGTCCTGCCATGTTTTCCGGCGGACAATTTCATCATAGCTATAGATGCTAAACATGATCTCGCCCGGGGGGAATTTACCATAGTTCTCCAGGACATAATCTGTGTTCATATCCTGGTACAAATAAAAAGGGCAGCGATTATCAACAGTGCCAACATCACCTATCATCAGGATGGCATCAAGCTTTTCTGCGGCCTCATGCACTTTAGCCCTTAGTTTCTTTTCAATGGATTGTAGATGCAGAGGTGCGAAGCGGTAATTGCTCACAATTTTCCCCTGATAGCGGTGGCTGGTCAGGATTTTATGCACCAGAAGCCGATAAGAAGAAAGGGAAAGATCAATATCATACACCGGTACGGAGAGCGTTCGCTGCATGGCAACCAACAGTGAATACGGCGTGCCGGACCAAGTGCGGCTACGGTCTTTCAGCCATTCGGCGGCAAATCCAATCCGAAGTTGGGTATAATCCGGCGCCATCGTATTTCTGTCAAAAATGTTCATAGAATAGGCCAACCCGCCCTTCGTGTTCCTGCACACCGTTTGTATTCATGAGGCCATAGTACACGCGCATGGAAAACCCGCGCACGAGTTCTACTCCACCCTGTAGTTCTACTGCAAAGCGATGTTCAAGATCGCCATCCAGAAAAGGCGCATTTTCGGAGTCTTCCCATCGCCGTGTCTGGTGTATATCGCCACCAACATTGTGCAGCAGTGCACCTTCGCTGTCGTACATATTGCGTCCGTGGCGCAACGACGACACAGTGAGCACAATTGGATATCGCTGGCCCCACCACCAGCGCAGCATGGCGCTCAGGCGGTCTGAATTCGGCGGAATTGAGCCCGACATCTGTAGCCCGTCGTTGGTAACTGCATTCTGCGAGTTGAAATGGGAAAACGTATAGGGATATACTACAGCGTATTCGGCTGCAAAATCCACGTTGTTGTCGCTGGCGTACATTGCGCCAATATTCCACGCAGATTTATTCCCCCAATAGTCGGTGCCAATTTTCTCAAAGCGCAAGTCATCAAGGTAAAAGCTACCGCGAATCTCTACTCCATTTACCGGGCGCACCGTTGCATCAAAAGCGAGAGCGGGATTATCGCGGTCGCGCTGCGCATGCTCTATCGATTTGAAAAAGCTCAGGGGATTCAGATATGCAAGGTCGGCTCCGCGTTCGCTGTACACAACGCTTTCGGTAATCGCCAGTTCCCCCCACGTATCGTGAAACGCAAAGCGATGCATTGCAAAATATTTTGAAGGGATCACCACAGTGGCTCCACTTGTGGCTCCGCTTAGCGGCTGTGCAAGCAGGCCGCCGTGCATGAACCTATAGTCGAAGCGCTCAAAGCGTGCACCTACAGTCACAGCGTCGAAAGTAGGAGCACCATTGGAAAGCAACATGTGATTGAAATATCCAGCCCCGGCCAGCCGTGTCTCGCGCCCGATAATAGCGTAAAATCTGTCGTAGTCCACTCTCACATGTGATTCCGTAAAGTCGAAATCGCTGTTGAGTTCTCCAAATTTCACATTGCGCCGAAGTGTCGGGTCGTGGAGAGCTACTCTGCGTTCGCCGCCGAGCACTGAACCGTTCGTGAGCTGAAGCAGATAACCTACATGACCAGAGATTGTACCGTACAGCCGAAAACCTACTTGCCCGAGCACAGCCGAGCCAGCACTGTCGGACTGTAGCTTTCGGTATTCAAGCGAGCCAAGGGGAACTACGCTCACGGCATCTGTAGAATCCTCGTAGTGGTAAAGGTATTTTTCGACATTGTCGCTCAGCAAATAATCGAACAATATCTGAGTGCTGTCCGACGGGCTGAGCACAACCGCAGCCGAGGGCGTCTGATATTCCAAGAATTCTCGACAGTATTTCTTGAGCAATACCATATCGGCATGCCCTAACTGCTCTTCCCCGACCTTTGCAAGCATGGCCAGTGCTTTGGCTATCTCCTTGCGCTGTAAAGGCAAGGAAGCAAGCGAGAAATCGCCGAGCATGCCGCGCACTGAAGCACGTGCGAGAAAATCATAGACAGGATGGACGACCGGTACATGCTCTACCTGGTCGTACCGAACGCGCATCTCTGCTGCCGGTGCATCGCCCTCGAAATGCAGGGGCGTGATATGGCTACTATGCGTCTGGGCTACAACAGAAGAAGAAGCCATCAAGCACAGCGACACAGCAGAGGCGCGGAGAGCATTCATTGGCAATTACTTACTGAAGATGAAAATATTAGCAATAATGCCTGCCAGACCTACGAGTATACCACCGAAAGCAGCAATAGTACTATAGCGCTGTTCTGTAAGGCCTGGTGGTAACTCCATCGGACGCGGCACGTAGATTTCGTCGCCAGCTTCTACAAACACATAATCTTCGCCCTCTATCCAGAGCTTTGTTCTCGCTTTGACAATACGCGTGCGCTCCTCATCGGCATCCGACGCATAGCCACCTGCGCGCGCTATATACCAGTCCATCGTTTTACCGGGTTCAAAAGCTATGTAGCCCGGCTTGATCACCTGCCCGAATACAAACACATTTTTTGGAGTTTCCGGCACAACAATCACATCGCCATTTTGCAGCACTACATTATCGACTTCAGAATTGCGCTCGAAGGCAGCTACAAAATCAGTGGATACAACCGGGCGGCGCATTTGCATATCGAGTTTATACCGCATTGTATCAAGTATGGTAAGCGATGTCTTCTGGATATTCAAGTAATAGTCTAATGTTCGTTGGTTCTGTCCGTCGGCCTGATCATTGCGCAGGACATAGGACAGAGGCAGCGAAGCACGCGACGTAAAGCCACCAGCTTGGCCAATGATATCGCGCAAGCGTGTGGTACCCAGAGAGATCACATACGTACCGGGCGACTGCACCTGGCCGGTAATAGCCACAGTAGACTGTGCATCTGCGGTCTGTACTTTCTCTTCTACGATAATACTGCTGCCAGGCATAAGCTCGCGGTCGTTGGTACCATTCATAGCGGCTGCAACATCAATAGGTGTGCGGCCCCCGGACCGGTCGATGAGAAGCACGCGCGAGCTATCCGCGTTATCAGCAAGCCCATAGGATAATCTGAGCAAAAACGATGTGCGGTCGCCAGAGCGAAAAGGTACAACAACCGAGCGACGGACTGCTCCGGAGATAGAAATAAGAGATGCCTGCTGCCCAGCGCGTGGCACATAGATATCATCGCCCTCGCGCAGTAGCTTATCGGAAGAGGGATCGCCCATAACCTGAGCGCGAATCCCGTCGGCAATATCGGTCGAGCCATCCCTGTGCAATACCTGAATGTTGCGCTCGCTATAGCCCCCCACATACTGGTTGTCGATGGAGGACATAGCAGCGGCCTCTATCTGTTCGGGCGTAGGTAGCTTACTGCCCTGCACTAATTGCTCTTGTGTAGTGTTGACCAGCTTACCATCGGCAATCCGCACTGCTGTGGATACAGTCATCGACGCCGGAAAAGCGTAGAGTCCGGGCTTCTGCACCCCGCCTTTAATCGTGACATAGACCGTTCGCGGCCTTTGCAACGATACAAACACGCGGACGCCCGGTAGGCGCCGTGCCACACTGTCGCGTATCTCCTGCCGCACCTGTGCCAGCGTTTTGTTGCGCAGGTCGAGTTCACCATAACGAGGAAGAATAAGAGTATTTTCTGGTGTTACGACCAGCGGCTCGCCCGGGCTGGATATAGCGTCGATTCTTTGCAGCAGCAGGACATCACCTGGGCCGAGGTAGTAATGCTCGGCAGAGACAACATTATCGACGGGAAATCCCGTCCGCGCCTGATCGCTCGCAAGCGACGACGCCGAGGATTTCAGCGACTGTTCGAGCAGCGCTTCGGATTCCTTTCCTATGCTCAGGCCAGGAGTCTGAGCCATAGTGCGCTCTGCTGCCAGCAGGCATAGGCAGACAACAGCTACTCGCAGTATGTGAACTGAATATATCACTAGTATCCTATTGATGTGAAACAAGGTCGACAATAACAGAGGCAATTCTTTCAGCGGCATGGCCATCCCACAGCGGGGGCACTACACCGGGCTTGCGGGGCTGTGTAAGCATCGTTTCAAGCGCTACGCGCAATAGTTCTGGCTCTGGCTCTACAAGAACATTCGTGCCGAGTTGGCAAGTAATCGGTCGCTCGGTTGTGGTTCGCATGGTAATGCACGGAATGCCGAGTGTCGTCGTTTCTTCCTGAATGCCTCCTGAATCCGTAAGCACAAAATCTGCGTGCATCATCAGTGCGAGAAAATTCACATATCCCTGCGGTTCCAGTAAAAGCAAGTTAGGTGCATCTGCAATTACGTCCTGTAGCCCAAACTGCTCTATATTTTTTCGCGTGCGAGGATGCAGCGGCATCACAATTGCACGCTCTTTAGAGAGGTCCACCAGCAGTTCGAGCAGTTGGCGTAGTTGTACAGCGTCGTCGACATTGGACGGTCGATGCAGCGTTACAAGCACATATCGCCCAGCTTCAAGCCCAAGCGATTCGCGCACAGCCGACTCTCTGGCACGCGGCAAGGCGTACTGCAACGAGTCGATCATAGTATTACCTGCGAAAAATATGCGGCTCTCCGGCTTGTTTTCCCGCAGCAAATTATCCGCCCCACTTTGCTCGGTGACAAAGTAGTAATCGCAAATTGCATCGGTGGCAATGCGGTTAATTTCCTCGGGCATAGACCGGTCGAAACTCCGCAGCCCCGCTTCCACATGCGCGACAGGTATGCCAGCCTTTACAGCGCTCAGGGTGCAAGCAATAGTAGAATTTACATCTCCTACCACAATGACCATGCTCGGCTCCAAATCGAGGCATATTTTCTCAAATTCCACCATCACACGCGCCGTTTGTTCTGCATGGCTACCCGAGCCAATGCCGAGAAATACTGCGGGCTCCGGCATATCCAAATCGCGAAAGAACGCGTCGGACATCGCAGCATCATAGTGCTGGCCTGTGTGCACGATCAGGTGTTCAATACTATCGCTGTATTGCACAAACGCCCGGTGAATGGGCGCTACTTTCATAAAGTTCGGGCGTGCTCCTACTACCGAAATGATACGCTTCATCGGCCATCCCCGAGCAGCACCACATTAGATTTTTCGCCAGAGACAGGCTTGCAGGCGTTGCGGGTATCTACTACTACTTTGCTTTCTGCTACAATCATCTCGTAGTCGAAAGCACTGTGATCGGTAGTAATCACCACAACATCGGCTGCGCGAAGCACTTCGGGCGTCAGCTCTTTTTTCGAGGTGAATTTTCTGCCATTAATTACAAACGACGAAATAAACGGGTCGTAATATTCGATGTTCCGCACGTTGTCCTGCATAAGCAGTTCGGCCACTTTCAGCGCTGGCGAATGGCGCAGATCGTCTACATCTCGCTTGAAGGCCACTCCCAGAAGCAACACCGTAGCGTCTTCAAGGCGAATCGGCTGGCGGGCAATTTCGCGCTCGATCATTGCGCGCACATAGAATGGCATCGACTCGTTGACCTCGGCTGCCAGCGTGATAAAATTCGTCACGAAGTCGTATTCGCGAGCCGCCCACGACAAGTAATATGGATCAATCAGAATACAGTGCCCACCAATGCCCGGGCCCGGATAAAAGGGCATAAAGCCAAACGGCTTTGTAGAAGCCGCTTCTACGACTTCCCAGATATTAATTCCACCAATACGGTCGCACAACTGTGCCAACTCGTTTACAAGAGCGATATTCACGCTGCGGAAAATATTTTCGAGCAGTTTTTCCATCTCGCCTACTTTGGGCGAAGAAACAGGAATAACCTTGTCGATAATCAGCTTATTGACTGCACAGGCAGCTTCAGTGCATTCTTTTGTAACACCGCCGACAACGATAGGCGTATTGCCCGTATGCCATTTCTGGTTCCCGGGATCGATACGCTCTGGCGAAAAAGCCAGGAAGTAATCACGCCCTGCTTTCATACCGCTGCGTTCGAGTATAGGCTGCACATAGCCTTCGGTCGTATTGGGAAAAGTTGTACTTTTTAGAATAATCACCTGGCCCGGCTTCAGGCTTGCAGCAACACCTTCGGTAGCACTGATGATATAGGAAATATCCGGATCCTTGTTGACGGTAAACGGCGTCGGCACGCAGATAAATACCGCATCGCATTCAGCACAGACCGAAAAGTCCGTCGATGCCGTTAGCAGGCCAGCTTTGAAGCCTTCGCGCAGCCATTCGGAGTTAACGTCCTGGATATAATTTTTTCCACGGTTGATGCTTGCCACCTTTTTGGCGTCGACATCGATCCCGTGTACACGTATTCCCTTGCGGGCAAATTCTACAGCCAGAGGAAGCCCTACATAGCCAAGCCCTACGACGCCAATAGTAAGCGTGCCGGATTCAGTCTTTGAAAGGAGGGAATTCAGCAGTGTCTGCGAATTGTTGTTTCTGCTCCTGCTTTTTGCCATTGCAGCCATACCGTTAATTGATGACATATTGTTTGGAGTAGTAATCCTTATAGGCTCCGGAGCGCACGTTGCGGCACCAATCGGGATGCTCGCGATACCATGCTATTGTTTTCTCCAAGCCCTCTTCGAACGTGTAGCGCGGCTCCCAGCCGAGTTCTCTGCGTATCTTCGAAGCGTCGATGGCATAGCGCCAGTCGTGCCCCGGTCTGTCCTGTACATAGCGAACAAGCGATTCCGGTTTTTCTATCGCGCCGAGGATAGAACGGACGACATCGAGATTTGTTCTCTCGCTGTTGCCGCCGATGTTGTACACGCCGCCCACTGTTCCGCGCTCGTACACAGCCCACACTGCCGCGCAGTGGTCTTCCACATATACCCAGTCGCGCACGTTCAGCCCTGTGCCATATACTGGCAGCGGCTGGTCGTCCATAGCGTTCAGAATCATCAGCGGAATGAGCTTTTCGGGAAAATGATACGGACCGTAGTTGTTCGAACAGCGCGTCGTCACAGCGGGAATTCCGTGGGTATGCACATACGAGCGCACCAGCATATCGGCAGATGCTTTTGAAGCGGCATATGGGGAATTGGGCGCAAGCGGGCTTTCTTCTGTAAACAATCCTTCGTCGCCCAGCGAGCCATATACCTCGTCGGTAGAAATCTGGAGATATCGCCCGATGCCCAGTTCGCGCACAGCATCCAAGAGCGACAGCGTGCCCAGCACATTAGTCGTGATAAATTGTTCTGCACCCATGATCGAGCGGTCTACATGGGTCTCAGCGGCAAAGTTGATAATACCGTCTACAGCGTATTTGCGGCATACCTGCACAACCAGCTCGCGGTTCTCAATCGAATCGTGCACAAACACATAGCGCGGGTCATCGGCACAGCCAGCCAGATTTTCGAGATTTCCCGCGTAGGTAAGCGCATCCAGATTGACAATGCGGCAATCCGTATGAGCAAGGGCGTAGCGGATAAAATTGCTACCGATAAAACCCGCCCCACCTGTTACTAACAATGTATGCGCCATAAAAAGCGAAGGAATGAAAACTATCGACAGGAATTGCTACCGGAGCGATGCCGTGCACCGAACCTGCAAACTTACGGAAACACTGATGAAAACAAAAGCGGGGAGGTATTACAGCGGCGCGGAGACGCTAAAACGGTGCAGAGTCCCGGCATTGCCAAGCGAACTGATACCGTAGTCGACATTGATTTTTTCTTTGATAAGAATGCCTACACCGGCGGAAAGCCCCGCGAGCTTTCTCTGCGACTCTGGAGCCAAACCCGACCGGCGCTGATTATCATAGCCAAGGCGTACTTGCAATGCCGTGCTCAGGTATAATTCCCCACCGATGGAAAAATTTTCGAACCGGCGGAAAAACGACTCGTCTTCGTCGGCCAGGCGCTGAAACGACACATTGAGCAACAGCGGAAGCCCGCGCAAACGATGATTAACGCCCAATCGGATGTCGAGCGGCAACCGTTCGCGTACCCCGCCAAGAGTGGAAAATTGCGAACCGGCGTGCAGTACCGAAAGCCCGATATTAGTGCGCGCAGCAATCAAGCGGTACAAGATGCCCGCGTCGACGGTAAAGGCCATAGAGCTGCTGGATTCGAGCGAGTTCGCTACCAGCCCGATCCCAACACCGTAGTACAGGTTGGAGTCGAGCATATTCGAATACACACCGCTCACGGCCAAGTCGTAGCCACCAAAAGTACCCGACACAACGCCATTGCGGTCGGCGCGGTCGAAACTGCCGTAGTTAATATAATTAACACCTACAGCAAATTTACCGTTATCGCCGAGCCCTTCCAGCGTACTGTTGTACGAAAGGAAACCGGAGTTAATGTCTAATACGTGCTTCAGAAATGTAGCAGATATTCTGGACTCTTTCAGAGTGGCAACGGAAGCAGGATTGTAGAATAAAGCTGTGGGGTCCTCGGGCATGGAAACAAAAGCACCTGCAAGAGCAGCCGAACGCGCGCTGGCGTCGTTGTGCAGAAATCGGTATAGAGATGTTGTCTGGGCCGACACGGTGGCACAGGCGGCGGTACACGCCAGAACAAGCACAAGAATGACTGTTTTCATGAGGCCAAACATACGATGTGGTTAAGAAAAAACAAAGTGCAAAAGCGCCTGCCAGCCCCCGGAGGATTAGCGGACCGATAGCCCTCTGCGTAATGTGTACCTATCGTATCATCGGCTCTCCGACCTGTGAAGAAGCGGCATACGCAGTCTGTAAATAGCGTTCAATAGCCTCTGTATAGATTTTCGGCGGCTTAATCGCCTTCATTGTTTCGGCACGCACAAAGCTGTGGACTGTAAATCCCGTGGCTATCAACGTGTCGTCGCGGCGTATCGTGTACTCGATGCGCACTAATGGCCGGGGCGTGGCATCGTATCGCGCTTCAATCGTAAGTATGTCGTCGTACAACGCTGGCTGCTTATACAGCACCGAGGCTTCGAGCACTGGCAGCAAATAGCCCTGCTTTTCCAGTCCGACATAAGGTACGCCACAAGCGCGCAGCATTTCCGTCCGCCCAACTTCAAAGTACTCCAAGTACACGCCGTTGTAAACAACCTGCATTTTATCGGTATCGGCATAGCGCACGCGTAGCGCTGTTGTGTGCACGATCAGTTTTTCTACGATCTGTCCGGACATGTACCCGTGCTCCTGTTACTGCGCGTATTCGCTGCGCTCAATAATAGCAAAGAGGTCCAGCAGGCGCTCTAATTCTTCGGGCGAGAAGAATCGGATTTCTAACGAACCACTTCCTTCCTTTTTCATGCGCAGATGAACCTGCGTAGCAAGAAGCTGGCGCAGCCGATTCTCGATCTCGTCGAGAGTAGACACTACCCGGGGATCATCTTCCACTTCGGGAAGTTCCGGCACCGGCATAGCGCTATCTGCATAGAATTTTGTTTCGGTTCTGGGTTCTGCGGGCTCAGGCACTGGCGCAAAAGGAGAGGGTGCGTTTTTTTTCGGCCCGAGCGGTACGTCGGCAGGACGCCCACCGGCTACGAGCTTTACAAGCTCCTCGGTACGCCGCACTGATAGATCGTCCTGTACCACACGGCGGAAGACATCGACCTGTGTTTCTGCATCGGTAATAGCGAGCATGGCGCGGGCGTGTCCCATCGATATGCGCTTCTGGCGCAAGGCGTACTGTATTTCGCGTGGCAGGCGCAGCAATCGCAGAAAATTGGTAACTGTTGTGCGATCCTTGCCCACTTTTTGCGATACTTCTTCTTGGGTAAGTCTACATTCTTCGATCAATCGCTGGTAGCCAAGAGCAATCTCCACGGGATTGAGATGTTCGCGCTGTACGTTTTCGATAAGCGCCAGTTCCAGCATTTCCGCATCAGTTGTGATATCGAGAATATAAGCGGGAATAGCCGCCATTCCGATCTCCATCGAGGCGCGCACACGGCGTTCACCTGCGATAATCTCATAACCGTATTCAGTGCGCCGCACGGTAATCGGCTGAATAACCCCCTTTTCCTTGATAGATTTCTTTAAATCATCAAGAGCTTGGGGATCAAAATCCTCCCGAGGCTGCAACGGATTGGGGCGAATACGGGTGATATCAATAAGGGCGATCACCCCCACGGACTGCCCGTCGTCGTGCGAGACCGACGTTTCAGATGACGCTGTTGATCGTACAGCCACCTGTGAGGGTATGAGAGCACCCAGTCCCTTACCGAGCGCATTCTTCATTTTCGCCATAGCTGCGATATCTCTTCGTATAAATGACAGTTGAACAATATCCGCTGCTTATACGGCAACGGCTTTGCTCTCTACTTCGGTTCCATTTGCGCGGTCGAGTATTTCCCGCGCCAGATCTAAATAATTTTTTGCTCCAATCGAAAGCGCATCGTACAGCAGCACGGGCTTGCCGTGGCTTGGTGCTTCGGACAGGCGCACATTGCGGGCTATAATCGTCTTGCATACTTTATCGCCCAAATGCCGCGTTACTTCTTCCACTACTTGGTTGGACAGCCGCAGCCGCCCGTCGTACATTGTCAGCAGAATCCCTTCGATGTCTAATCGCGGGTTCAGATGCTTGCGAACAATAGATATCGTGTTCAGAAGCTGCCCTAATCCCTCCAATGCGTAATACTCGCATTGCACAGGTACAAGGATGGAATCCGCAGCGGTTAGCGCATTGAGCGTAAGAAGTCCGAGCGATGGCGGACAGTCGATCACAATAAAATTATACTTTTTCCGCAGCGAAACGAGGACATTCAGCAGCACTTTCTCCCGCTCGTGAAGATCGACAATCTCAATCTCCGCACCTACGAGGTTGATATGCGAGGGAAGCACATCCAGAAAGGGCATATCCGAAGGAACAATGGCCTCTTGCGGAGGCATTCTTCCTACGAGAACTTCATAGATCGACTTATCGAGCATACGGGAATTGATGCCCAGTCCATTGGAGGCATTTGCCTGGGGGTCTATGTCTATGAGCAGCGTAGGCTGCTCGGCAGCCGCAAGCGAAGCCGCCAGATTGACGGCAGTCGTGGTTTTTCCCACGCCGCCTTTCTGGTTTGCTACTGCAATCACTTTTCCCATGTATTCTCACCGCAGAATAATGACCACGACTGAAGCGCAATGGCTACCTGGCTTGCAGGAAGTGGAACAAAAACGCCGCCAGCACAAGCGAATGGCGAATTTTCCCTTCGCGAATAAGCGCGGGAATATCGCCAAACGGCACTTCCACTACTTCTATTTCTTCGTGTTCGTCTAAATGTTGTATATCAACAGCTCTACAGCCGCGCCATAAGAATGAATAACACCGATTTCCTTGCAAAGCTGGATTCGGGTCGTTGACGCCGATCAGCTCTGCTTCTGCCGTCCCTCTGTAGCCAGTTTCTTCCACACACTCGCGCTGGGCAGCTTCGCGGGGGTCTTCCCCCTCGTCGATAATGCCGCCCGGCAGTTCCAGCGATATATCTTCTATACCGTGGCGATACTGGCGCACCAGTATCACCGTGCCAGCATCTGTCAGCGGGATGATATTTACCCAGTCGGATGTGCGAATAAAGGCAAATTCACTTGCCGAACCGCGCGATGGATGGCTTTTCGCCACCATCTCGACGGAAAAGATACGACATTCCGCAACTGTTTTCGAGGAAAGGGTCTGCCAATGTTCAATCATGGTTGATGCCGAAGACGGTATGCCGTTCATATGGGCGCAAATCTACCACGTTTGTGCAAGGAAACAAAATAATTCCAATACCCCGGCTACTCCTCCGGCAGAAGTATTACGCCTTCTTTTCTCGGCCAGATACCACAACAACACCTCTTTTTGCTCGCTATTGCTCCGGCTTCTCCCCGGCTGGTTTCGCTTTTGATACAAATGGCGAATTTTTTATATAAAAACGCAATGGCAAGTTGGCTGCCTTGGTAATGCCTATTCTCGGTGTGGTGATGATATCTGCTTCACCAAGGTCTTTTCCGGGCTGTACATACATGTCCGGCCCGCAGACCGTTGCAAAGCTGTTGGCAGTGGTCAGGCCAAAGGCTATGGCGATCTTGCCGGGACCGTTGCAAAGTTGCTCCGCTTTCTGCACTCCCCTGCGCATGCGCATCTGGTCGATGCCGTGCACAGGCTCTACCGCGCGGATAAGCACGGCACTACCTACTCCGCACTCTTCGGTGACAAAGTTCAGGCAGTGATGAATGCCGTAAATCATGTACACGTACAGCACTCCTCCCGGCTCGAACATCGCAGCGTTGCGCTGTGTTGCTCCTCTATACGCATGGCTGGCGGCATCACCCTCGGGCAAATACGCTTCGGTTTCTACAATTATACCCGACAGCACGACACCGTCCACGCAGCGCACCATGAGCTTCCCAAGCAGATCGCGAGCTACCTGCTGCGTCGCGCGGTTGTAAAAATCCGGCTGTAATGCCAGCCACGGATGCAGCTTAATCAATGGATCATCTATCGCCATACAATCTTCCATCATTGTTTTCAATACACCCATTCTCTGTTCATCAGTGCACTCTCCGCTCATGCCTTCGCGCTCTGCGAGGAGCGATGCCACCATCCCCCACTGCGAGCAGCCACTGGCCAATCGAAAAGCGGATGTGCGACCGGTGACAGCGCCGCGACGGGCGCCCGAGCGATGCCCGTGCCACAGAATATACCAGCCGGAGCACCTTCCGCCGATTTGCTACGAACCAAACAACACAGCGCTTCAAAATACGCTTCTTTGCCAGAAGGCCGTTGAATCCCAATACGATTTTTTGTAAATACTATTTCGCGCAATGATTGCTGACCCTATCCGGAGATATCATGAAGCTATGGACACTACTTGTCTTGTTCGCCTGTGCCGCAGCACTACGAGCCCAGCCTCTGATCGACGCATTTCCATATACACATTCCCCTCTCGACACGATGAGCTCGGCCTCGCTGCTTCTGCCTGTAGCCACACCCGCTGGGCAGCAGGGTCGCATCGGCATGGCCAATGGCCGCTTTGTCTATCCAGATGGCTCCCCCGCCCGCTTTCTGGGCACCGTGTTGTACAATACGGCCTGTTTTCCCGACAGCACCGCAGCTACGGCACTTGCACAGCGCCTCCGGGCGCTCGGATTCAACGCTGTACGCTTTATGAACTACGACTACTCCTACTGGAACGAATCCAGCCTACTTCAGTCGTTTTCCACTGGCTCTTCCAACGGTTTCGACCCCGAACAGCTACAAAGATTCGACTGGTTGGTCTACCAGCTAAAAAAGAACGGTCTCTACATCCACCTACCGCTTCTGGCAGCGCGCACAGCGCGGCAGAACGACGGCATTACCGCTTGGGACTCTATCCCATACGGCGGCAGAGCTGTTACATTTTTCGACTCTGCGCTGCAACACCAGCACAGACTGTTCATCCGCAGGCTCATGGAGCATACCAATCCCTACACAGGTACGGCCTACAAAGACGAAGCGGCGCTCGCATGGGTAGACATCACCGACAACAACTCGCTGTTTCTCGGCTGGCTAGCGGGCTGGCTTTCGCACGAAGGCGAAGGCGCGCTGCTTTCGGTGTATCACTCGCGCATGCTCGATACATTATTTGCTACCTATCTTCACGGCAAATACAGCAGCGATATGAACCTCGACCATACGTGGAATAGCAAGGCTTCTACGACAGCGAATCTGCTCGCCAATCCCGGCTATGAAGACCCATTTAGCTCGGTGTGGGCACTCGACCTCGCGGACAATGTGCAAGCGCTTATCGAACCAAGTGAAACTGACAAAAAGGAGGGTAGCCGTTCGCTGCGCCTGCGCATCAACAAAGCCAATGGTACACCAGTGTCTATTATGCTGAGCAATGTATCGGCAAAAATCGAGAAACAACGGCTGTATCAACTCCGGTTTTGGGCTAAGACATCTCTTCCCTCGCGCGGAGTTCGGCTGCACCTACAAATGAGCTATGCGCCATTTGCCAATCTGGGAATTAATTACCAAGCCGCAACTTTTACCGACCAGTGGCAAGAGTACACAATTCCCTTTCGCGCTACCGAAACCGACAACAACGGAGCGCGGCTCAGTTTCTTCTGCGGCGAGACAACGGGCGATATATTTCTGGACGACGTGCACATTACCATGATCGACGAACCGGGCCTGCTGCCGGGAGAGCATCTTACAACAGCTACCATCCACCGACCAACTTTTGCCGAAGGGCCTGCGTTCTCGCCACAGCGCACACGCGATCTTATGGAGTTTTACACAAATCTTGCTTCCGGCTACAACACAGATATGCGCTCATTCATCCGCGATACGCTGGGATGCCAAGCGCTTGTAGGAGGTGGCACATCGGGCATCATGCTCAACGACCTGTACAGCATCCGCAATATGGACTTTACCGCAGCGAGTGAGAGCTGGGATTATGTGCGAAACCAACAAGATAACTGGTACATCGGCAACGATGGCATGGTAGGCAATATCTACGCAGGCCGCATTCCATTCATTGCACGTCAAGCCATTGATGGCAAGCCTACAGTTGTCACGCAGTTCGTCATGCCTTATCCCTCCGCTTATGCCAACGAAATGCTTACACTGCTCCCGGCATATGCCGCCTATCAGGGATGGGATGCTGTCTACATCGGAGCCTACAGCACCGACCGCATGCAGTTTGCTGCCGACTCCATAGCGCCCGGCAATTTTTACAACGACGGCAATAACCCCGCGCTGATGAGCCTCGTACCTTCTGCGGCTGGAGCATTCAGACGCGAGCTTATATCTCTTGCACAAAAACGCATTCTGCTCGACCAAACACAAGAAGCACTGCTGTATCCGTATGCGCTGTGGTACGATGCTTTCTGGTTGGAAAGCCGCACCGACAACCGCTTACCTCTCTTCCGCCGTGTGTCGGTAGCGCGTTTCAACGCCGCAGCCCAGTCGATAGCTCCCCACACAGATGTCTTCCAGCTTTCGGGCGACGAAGTAAACACCTCCGAGCTGCTGTCGGACTCCGGAGAGTTACTCTGGAATGCGGACGACACATTATTCACCATCAATACACCTTGCTATGTAGCTGCCACCGGAAACATCGGGGGGCCGGTGTTTCGATTTGGTTCTATTCTGGCCGAGCGAATCAGCGGCGGTCGCACAGGAACATTTACCTGGATATCTGCCGACACCACGCCAGTGGCCTCGGCGCAATATTCGCTGCTTACCCTGAGCTCGCGGGCACTGAACTCCGGTGCAGTCTGGCAGGGCGACAGCACAGTGCGCAGCAATCCCGGCACAGCGCCTACGGTTGTTGAACCGATGAGCATAGCACTGACACTACCGGGCAACGCAGACTCTCTGCTGGCCTATCCTCTTGATGCTACAGGCATGCCCACAGGCGAAGTAATAGCAGCAGTAAAGAATCAAGGCAAATTCCGACTTATCATAGACCAGAAGCAGCACCCATCCTTGTGGTTCCGCATAGAGCAGAAAAAAAGTACAACAGATATTCCTGTGCATCAATTTGCCGAAGAGCAAATACTGGCCGTACATCCACAACCCATCCGTGAAGAAGCATGTATCGACCTCAGGCTGCCAGCGGGCACGGCAGTTCGCCTGTCGATCATTGATATCACAGGTATCGAAACAGAAGTATGGACAGGAACAATGCCGGACAGTCGCTATACTCTGCCTATTTCTCGCCGCCTTGCCTCAGGTATATACATCATGCGTGCGAGCACCACAAGCGGCATCTACAGCACTCCTTTTACCATCCTGCGATAGCGTATAATCTTTTACCTATCAGGCCGCATTCTGTGTACTAGAAGCGGCCTGCAAAACATCCCACTTCCTGCCACCAACAGCATAAAGATTTCATAACACCGCTCTTCGTTCTTCTCTCCTATGCGCTTTACCGCGACCTTTGCACAGGAGAAAAGGCAACGAGGTCTACTTTATAAATGCTGTAGGAAGGTATAGTATGAAAGCTGCTCGTTCATTTGTAAAACTCAACATATCCCTCTATCGCAAAGTTCTCGGGTTAGCATTAATCGTCGTATGTCTTAGCAGTATCGGAACCGGTTTTGCTTTGCTGCAAAATTCGGTACTTACAACCGTAGAAGACATGAGCAGAGCACAGGCAGCTCTGGCTCACGCATCACGCTGCGAGCTGACCTTTATTGAACAGCGCGACTCCTGCTATGCCGATTCCGCCCATATCCGGCTGGCCGCTGCATCTACCATACTCCAGTCGTACACAGGCAGTACAGAAGTCGATACGCTGCTTCAGAGCTTTTCGCTCCACAGCACACTTTTTTCTTCAGTAGAACAAAAATTGCGAGAACGGGGGCTCGACGAAAACTCGGGCAGCGAAGGCGCTCTCCGCCAGAGTGTACACTCCATCGAAGGCATTGTCAAACAAGCAAAAATGGATCAGCTTCAAGTCCTGATGCTCTCAATGCGGCGCAGTGAGAAAGATTTTTTCCTGCGCGAAAAGGATAAATACATCGAGAAAGTAGAGCAGGAAACCAGCAAACTTATCGCACAAACACAAGCGTCGCGCCTGCCGGATACTCTTCAGCAACACATTGTAAATTTGGCCGACAACTACCTACGCGACTTCCACCAAGCTGCTACCCATATTAAGCAGGTTTCATCGCTGTCGGACTCGCTCATGGCAAACTCCGTAGCAATTGGAAGCCGTATCGAATCAATAGTACAAACAGGCAAACATCGGGCAAGAGACTGGCAGACAATTATGATCGCCGCAATAGCACTGTCGATATGCACAAGCGTTATTCTCGCTGTGCGCATGAGCGGCTCGATCACCAAGCCGGTAAAGGAACTGCAAAAAGCAGCAGGCAAGGTAGCAGAAGGAAATTTAGACATGACGTTATTAGTACGCTCCAACGACGAGCTGGGGCATCTGGCTGGAACATTCAACACCATGGTAGAAAAACTCCGGCAGTCGGAAGAGGAAAAACACCTCTATCTGGTGTCGTGTATTGAAGAGCTGCTACACGCAATGGACAATTTTTCAAAAGGCGATCTCACTGTTCACCTCAACGCCGACACTACAAGCGAAGTAGGCAGGCTTTACGAAGGCTTCAACACTGCGGTTGACTCCATGCGCACTACTCTGCAACATGTCGTCCACACTATCACGACAACAGCATCGGCATCGGCAAAAATTACCAGTGCTACAGAACAGCTTAGCAAAGACGCCATCCAGCAAAAGGAACAAACGCTACAGGTGGCTCTTACTGTAGAAAAAATGGCGGCTTCGAGCGCTGCCAACGCCCGCACTTCCGGGCGTGCCGCTGAGCTTGCCCGGCAATACCGCACAACAGCCGAAGAAGGCGAAATAGTTATTCGGCACACAATGGACAAAATTGGAAGTATTGCGGAAGTAGTGCACACGTCGGTGCATACAATTAATAATCTCAACTCAGCCAGTACCCGTATTAACGAGATTATAGATGTGATCAACGAAATTGCCGACCAAACCAATTTACTGGCGCTCAACGCAGCTATTGAAGCGGCACGCGCCGGTGCTCATGGCCGGGGCTTCTCTGTTGTGGCCGACGAAGTAGGTAAGCTCGCGGTACGCACCGCTGCTGCCACTAAAAGTATTTCTGCTATGATACGCGATATCCAGTCGGAAGCCGACACCGCCGTGCGCGGTATGCAATACGGAGAAGCCGAAGTAACCGAAGGTCTGGCTCTGGCTGATAAAGCCGGTACTGCATTGGCACACATTATGGCGACATCAGACGAAACACTGCACATTGTTGCCGACATTACAAACGCCAGCAGAGAGCAATCGCGCGCAACAGCCGACATCGCCATCAGCCTCGACCACATACGCTCAACGACATCGCATACGGCTGCAACCATCGACGACATTGCACACTCGACGGTAGAACTGCACAACCTGACCGAGAATCTCCAGAATCTCGTCCGGAGGTTTGCAATTTTGAGCGAAGACAAAACACAGCCCCACCGGCCAGCGCGGCATCATCACAGAGAAAACTTCGGGCATTCCTCTGTGATACGCGCAACACCAATCGCAGAGCCAATACGCAGTATGGCAGAGAGATCGGAAGCGGCGCGGTAGGCTACAGGCTCGCGGAATATCTGCGGCAGAAGTACCTTCCGGCAACAAACCAAAAATGCGTATATTTGCGCTCTAACCGTATTGTTGTACTTCTGCTGTAGCATAACCATGATTCAGCTTGCTGTCAACGTCGACCATATCGCTACCGTGCGCGAAGCACGAGGCGGCGTCGAGCCCGACCCTGTAGCGGCGGCATCCATTGCAGAACTCGCCGGAGCTGTTGGCATTGTATGCCACCTGCGCGAAGATCGCCGACATATCAACGACCGCGATGTACGAACTCTGCGCGAAGTGGTCAAAACAAAGCTGGACCTGGAAATGGCAGCTACCGAAGAAATCATCGATATAGCCATAGAAATTCTGCCTGATCTCGTGACGTTTGTTCCCGAAAAACGCGAGGAGCTCACTACCGAAGGCGGGCTGAACGTGGCAGATAATCTTCATTATTTTACCGATATCACCGCGCATATGCACGAGCATGATATCGCTGTGAGTTTCTTTATCGAGCCCGGCATTGAGCAAATCGACGCAGCAGCCGGTACTGGGGCTGAAATCATCGAGCTGCACACAGGCACCTTTGCCAATGCGCGATCAGTAGCCGAAGAACGACAAGAATTGCAGCGCCTGCGTGAAGCAGCCGTGTACGCCCACTCTCTTGGGCTAAAAGTAACCGCTGGGCACGGGCTGAACTACGTCAACATCCGCCCGATCTGTTCCATTCCAGAAATTGAAGAAGTAAGTATCGGCCACGCACTTATAGCACGCGCGATGTTCACTGGGCTGGATCGAGCCGTGCGCGATATGGCCGAACTGCTACACCTCTACTCGGGAAAGCGATAACAACTACAGCGTAAAAAATAAAGACCGGGGCTGCAAGTGGAGCTCCGGTTTGGTAATTCTCCCCTATCCACAAGAAAAAAGCGAGCAACACTGGCCAGCCACAAGCCGGATGTACAACTGACGCACTCGCCATTTTTATGATCACCGTGTGCCTGTAACGACATCTGCACCACAAACAGCAGACCACTTCAACATCACGAGAACAACCAATCTACGCGATATACATTCCCACGCCCTTCTTCAGCTTGAGAAGAATTCTATCCCACAACAGCTCGAACGGAATCACCTCCGTACCATCAAGGCTGCCGTGTTTGCCTTGTGCTGTAGCCAGCAGACGAGTATGATAGCCCTGAGTAGCGACGAGTGTTTTTTTATAATCGAAGCTTTTCGATTCCATTGTAAGCAGCATACGTATAAAAAGTTCGCTTCGGTAGTTTTCATCGCGGCGCAGATAGCGCGACGAATACACGCGCAAAGCATCGGTGCGGCTGGCAATAGCATCAAGCTGTCCGCGTTCGAGCAGGAACAATATTTGCAAAATAAGGATAGAGACATTCATCCCGCGCTTGTCTTTAGAGAACACAGGAACTTCGTTGAGGAACTTGTGTACATTAAATCGCTTGCGCAGCATATCAACTTCATCGGACAGAGTTTCTTCCCACCCACTTTCAAAGATATAGTTGAGATAGCCTTCGTTCACCCTCCATATTTCTTGTTTAAATTCCGGAATAATTTGAAAGCGAGGGTGCATGCTAACATCGCGAAAGATACCAACAGCTTCTTTGAAATTATGAGAGTGCAGAGCGAGCAAAAAGTAATACTCCATAAACGCCAACCAATTGTTGCTTCCCGGCGTATAGAGCTCAAGGCAACGCTGTGCATTCTGCGAACCTCTGGCGTAATCCCGCAGATGCAGGAAGGCCACCATTTTTACTAAAGCGAGTTCGGCAAGGCGTTGTTTAGTGGCGAACTGTGGATATTTTTGATAATACTCTTCGGCTTCTTCGCAGGCGGAAATCGTAGCATAAAAATCTCGCGCGATTTGGTAGTACAACGATTTTACGCGAAAATAATTCATCATCACAGTGTAGGTGGGATACTGCTCTTTAATCTGCCCGAGCAGAGTAAGAGAGCTTGCTGCAAGCCCTTCAAACTCACCTTTTTTCGAAGTCGACCGCGCGTATTTTACCATCAGATGTTCCAAGAGCCTTTCGGATTCCAGCTCAGCTTCCTGTATGCGAATCATAGCCATCACTATATCATTGTACTGCAAGAACTGTTTTTCCAACCCCACAAGACTGTAATGGCTCCGCAGCAACTTTGCACACTGCAATACGATATCGAACAGATGAGCTTCTTGTGCTTTCAATAATGTTTTGTGAGCCAGTGCCACTCCCATATTACGAGCTCCGAGCAGAACGAGAATTCTGGCGCAGGTTGCATTGGTAATACAGTTGTAAAAGCTCACAACAACAGTGCTATTGCGGGGACTTTGGATTTGCAGAGAGAACAGCGAACGAACAAGATGCTCTTTAACCCGAGATTTCAGCTTGCGATATTTAGGATGTGTAGGCTCTACTCCATAGATATCCGCAGCAGCCTCGGCATCAGTTCGGTACTTGGCTTCAAGCACAGAAGTCAGCATATACACAAACCGATTTGTCCCTTTTCGCTTCGCAGCAGTACGTAAGTTCGCAGGTTTTCCATTGTGACGTGTCACAACCCTACTCAATTCATTCAGGAATTTCATATATCGATGTATTTTTTTGCGACCCAATGAACAGAAGGAATTTATATTGCGTAGCAGACAGTCGATAGCTGGTGGACAATGCTACGCCCTCTTCTATAAGCCGGAGACCTTGCCAGCCCAAAGACTTTCGTGTGCTTCTGCACAATCACTATCGCGGTGCACCAAGAGTTTACTCTATATAGAACCTGTGCCATCAGTACTTACCATACAAAACATCGCAACTATTACTACCGTCACAAAATCCCACAATCTGTTCATCGAACATGATAATCGAGCGGTAAGTTGCGTATGTGTTAACAATCAATTCTTCTTGTTTTTAACTTTTTCGGAAGGACATCGTCATGGACATCGTACTCTCAATCCTGGTATTCCTCGGCAAACTGCTGTTGTACACTCCTTACAGCCCAGAATTTATCGACGCTCAGATCCAAGCAAACCAACAGGCAATTCATGCGGTTCAAAACGATGAAGCAACCATGTCAACTATTACTCTCTATAAAACCAAACAGGACAACCTTGGCCGCATCGTGATCATCGACCGCGAAGACATCGACGACAACTAATCATTCAGCATAAGACGACAGAAGTCTGACAACCAAAATTCTATCAACAGGTTATTCCAACTTCTAATTTTTACTTCCATGTTGAATACATCCCGTACCCAGCCCGATATCAGCGCGTACATTCACGGCTCCCAGCAACTGACCAATATGGTACAGTCGGATCTGAAATTGCTCCAGGACACGCCGTACAATCCGACCGGCTACGACAGACAGGGATATATTATCCTTATGGGCAACGATGAACTGGAGTAGGAGCTACTCCGCACAGCTATAGTAATTAACATATCTCTCCTTATAGAGGTATCTGTAATACCAGGGTATTGTTGTTGTTCTTATCGGTGATAGGTTCGGTAATCAGCGCAGAAAATCAAGGACTTGGAGTGGAAAATACACTGTCGTACTGTTTTTTTGCAAGAATTTTTTGCGATTTCGGCCCTAAAAGGTCACAATAAGTACATTGCAGAGCAGGGATTATCAGTTTCGATACGTCGGACACAGGCTTTTTCGTAAAATTTCATAGATTTGGCTCCTCCTGTATATTGATTTTTTATGTCACAGCACCCTTTCAAGTGTTCATATATCCGAAACGTGTCGTGGTAAATTGCATATGTGAGAGAAAGACAACGATGAAACAAGAGCACTTTTGACAGATAGGGTGTAGCCATGAGAGAAGTACTAAGTGAAATGATCCAGTCGCAGAAACTGATGAGAATACGCGTTAACAACGCGACATATATTGTCGAGCCGTATTGCTACGGACGACTGTGGACAGGAGAAGAAGCGCTTCGGGTGTACGTTGTCTCCAAAATCGGCGACACTGAACTTCCGTCGGGTTGGAATCTCATCTCTTTGTCCGATATCAAAGAATTCTCAGAAGTGAATGGCTTCTTCGACGGCCAGCGCCCGGATTTCGATCCGCATGATGCAGCTATGTACTTCATTTTCAGCCGTGTAGAGAAACCCTTCAGTTCGTTGAAAAAAGCTAACAAGCTTCCTATTGCCAACAACAGATTATCATACATCTGGCAAAGCCGGGTCAACTGATATTCTGGAGGTTGTAAGGCTTACATTTCTGTAAGCTAATAATAAGAGCGGAATAAAGCAATTAACGAATTTCCGAAGGTTCAGCCAATCCCTGATTTCTATGAATATTCTTCTTAAAGAAGCGGTTCTGGCACAGAAACTGGTTGAGATTACCTCTAATGGCAATACATACCTTGCAGAACCCTATTGTTATGGCAAGGTCTGGACAGGTCAAGAAGCGCTTCGGGTCTATATCGTCACAACTCCTTCAGGAAGCCATGCGACAACAGGTTGGCATTTGTTTCTGATGGGTGACATACAAAATTTCCGTGTTCTACCCTCGATTTTCGAGGAAATAAGAACTGATTTTGACGCCTGCGATCTCGCAATGTTCTTTATCTACTGTCGTGCGGAGAAGCAACGCCAGCTCTCTCCCACTCTCAAAGTCGCTTTTTCAATCAGCGACACAGGGCATACAGTAGATCAGGCGTATATGAAAGTTGGGTAAACAGCGCATTGTAAGGGGACAGCCGGACCACTTGCCACTGAAAAGGACCGGTCTTTTGGAAAGCGAACCATACCTTCTCCTTGTTAGGATACCATACACGCAAAATGCCATGATTCACTACATGGCATTTTGTTTTTTTTAAATACCCCCACAAGAAGCTCTCGTGGTTTGGGGCAGTAGAAATCACCAGTAACCAGCTCTTCCTCCTGCCCGCCCATCCGATATTTATACTTTACAACGAGTCACAGGCTAATACAACTCGCTTCGAGCCTATTTTGCTACAGCGTCTGCCCTCGCGCTCAGTCTCTGCGCCGCTCTGCACACGTCCGCGCATCGTTCCTACGATAAATTCCCGCACACTATCCGAGTTTCGCAGCAGAAATCATCGCAAGGCAATACGAAGCCGAAAATGACCGCCATGCCCATACTTCTCTTTCGCAGAAGAACTATGGGCAAGTTTCATCAATATTTGCGTTCTTGCGGCTGATATTTTGTTACCCGCACAGCTTTGTAGGTATCCCGAGGTGTGCCTGTCCCTGTATAAAACAAAAGTGTATGCTTCATCCAGTTCTGGTCGTCGCGCTTGGGATAATCCTCACGGGCATGAGCGCCACGGGATTCCTGACGAAGTAAGGCACCATAGGCGATAGCCTCAGCCGTATCAAGAAGGTTTTCAAGCTCCAGAGCTTCTAACAAATCCGTGTTGAATTGCTTGCCCTTATCGTCAATATAAATTTTCTGATATCGCGCACGGAAATCTGCAAGGAGTTGCATCATAGCCTTCAGCTCGCCATCATTGCGGAAGACACCTACTCTATCCATCATCTCGCGCTGCAAATCTTTTCGGATAGCAGCAGGACGCTCCGTACCATTGGCTGCAAGCACCCAATTCATCCGCTGTTTCGTCCATTCCTCCGATTTTGCAGGCAAAGCAGCATACGATGCTCCGTTTTTGAGAAAGTCCATAATGGCCTTGCCTGAGCGACGCCCGAAGACGATAAGGTCGAGCAGCGAGTTTGTGCCGAGGCGATTACCGCCGTGTACGCTTACACAGGCCGACTCACCTGCGGCATAAAACCCTACCATCGGCGTATTATTTTCGTCGACCACCACTTCGCCATTGGAATTAGTGGGAATACCGCCCATCGCATAATGGCAGGTCGGCTGGATAGGAATGGGCTCGTCTTTGGGCTCTACGCCGAGATACGTGCGAGCAAAACCCGTGATTTCGGGCAGTTTTTCGTCGACTACCCGAGGATCGAGATGCGTGAGATCCAGACCGACATAGCTCGTACCATCCGATCCCGTGATACCACGTCCTTCTCGAATTTCCGTAATAATCGCCCGGCTCACCATATCGCGCGGCGCCAGGTCTTTTACTGTAGGAGCATAGCGCTCCATAAATCGTTCGCCTGACTTATTGCGGAGAATCCCGCCCTCTCCGCGCGCAGCTTCTGATACAAGAATTCCGAGTTTATACAACCCGGTGGGATGGAACTGAACAAACTCCATATCCTGGAGCGGAATCCCGTGGCGATAGGAAATAGCAAATCCATCGCCTGTTCCAGCATGAGCATTCGACGTAATTTGGTACACGCGGCCATAGCCACCGGTAGCAAACAGCACGGCTTTAGCGTGAAACACGTGAATTTCGGAGGTTGCAACTTCAATTGCCACCACTCCGCAGCACACACCATTGTTGATAATCAGATCAGTAACATGAAATTCCGAAAAGAATCGCACACCATTTTTCAGCGCATTTTCGTACAGCGTATGCAGCATTACGTGGCCAGTACGGTCAGCCGAATAGCAAGCACGGCGCACAGGAATGCGTTTGGATGTGGGATCAGACGGATTTTCGGGTTTGGTATGGCCACCAAAGGGGCGCTGGGCGATTTTACCTTCTTTAGTACGCGAAAAAGGCATCCCCATGTGTTCGAGCTCAATGACAGCCCGGATAGCATCCCGGCACATGATCTCGATAGAATCCTGATCGCCGAGATAATCCGAACCTTTTACGGTATCGAACGCATGCCATTCCCAAGAGTCTTCATCTTCATTGGCAAGAGCCGCACAGACTCCGCCCTGAGCTGCACCTGTGTGCGACCGCAGAGGATGAACTTTTGTCAGGACAGCACAGGTATAAGGCGCCTGTATTTCCACGGCAGCGCGCAAGCCCGCTCCCCCGGCACCTACAATCACAACGTCAAATTGATGTACCATAATTACCCGATGATAAACGGAAAAAATTCTAAAGTAGAAGCCCTTCGCAGCGGATGCACAACACACGCGCCTAACCGACTGCCGCAGCAAAGCCCAGCAAATTGCAAATTAGGGCCGCAGCTTCCACGTATCGACTGTCAGCACAGTGTCGAAGCCGAGATACGTAAAATACAGTGCCGCCAGCACAAGAAGTGCCATCGTTGTGAGATACACTGGCCGGGGAAGATTGAAATCGCGGATAACATTCCACAATCCTTGTACACCGTGATACATCCCCAGCACAATAAATCCCAAATAGAGGAACACGAATATAGGGCTGGAAAGACGATCCACAGAGATGTCGAAAGAGTGGCCAGCTCGTTCATTCCAGTGCACCATTAAATAATGGCCTACGGCAAAAACAACGAGCAAAATACCGGTGATACGCTGAAAGTACCACGCGAAGGCCGATTGTTTTGAAAGCTTTTCCATACGATGAAAAGATAAGATGAAGAGTCCTGCTTACTGCGGTTGAACCTGTCCGGTACTTGTCGTGCTCGGGTTCTCTACTGTTTTCTCCCCAAAAGGATTGAGGAAAATCAGCACTCCCATAAATATCATAGCTGCAATACCAACGGTATAGACAATACGCAGCAGGGCTTTTTGCTTACTGGCATTCTTAGAAGCCAGATCGACAATAGCTACGCGTAGCCCATTCATAGAGTGGAAAATGACAAAGGCAAAAAGTGCCCACTCAAGAAACTTGAAGAAGGGAGTCGTAAACAGATTCATCTCAGCTTCAAATGCCGACCTGCCAGTGGTAAGCCCACGCAAAGCCCAGATATGCAGGAACAGATAACCTGTCAGTGCTATGCCCGATACTCTGTGCAGCAACCACGCCCACTCACCCGGATGAGGCCTGTACCGCAACAGGATCTTCGACCATCGTGAAACTGAATTGGAAGTTTGCTTATACGCCATAAGGCAGCTCCGGTTAATATAGTTGAAAGCCTGGTACCGTCGGTCGCTGAAACACTGTTGAAGGCACAAATCTGCGGCACTCTATCCCGGTACAACATTGCCGGGACCATACTCTTCGGCAATGCAGCACTAAAATTACGAAAGGTTTGCCAAACTACCAATTACACTGCGGCAAACACGGGATAGTAACGCCTCTTCCTCTTGTCTTTTTTTTTTGTAATTTGCCCGTTCGGATTATTCATACCGCATATTATGCCCAATATGAGCTCCGTTTCCGTAGCGACACCAAAAGATACTGGGTGCCCTGCGACGATATAAGGTTATCAGAGAAAATATACTCTCATGGAAGAAATAGTTTACCAGTCTAATTTTGAACTTGAAAGTTCCTACTGGTGGTTTACAGCCAGAGCAGCTATTATCGGAACGATGATCGAAACCTACTGCACAGATCTGAATCCAGGCGATACGGTCGTGGATGTTGGCTGCGGCACCGGCGGTTTCCTCTCTACTCTTGCCGATAAATATACAGCCGTAGGGCTGGATATTTCCGAAACAGCTATTTCTTTCTGCCGAAAGCGGGGGCTAAACCAATTGTATCTTACAACATTAGAAGATTTTGCTCCTGCGAATATGACCGTAAAAGCCGTAGCAATGCTCGATGTTATTGAACATATCGACGACGATAGCAGCGTTGTACAACAGGCGTATCGGCTCTTGGCACCGGGCGGCTACATGATAGCATCAGTGCCCGCTTACAACTGGCTGTGGAGTAATCACGACGAAATCCATATGCACAAACGGCGCTATACACGCTCGCAGTTCGGCAAGCTACTCGGCAATGCGGGATTTTCCATTGTGAAATCCACGTATTTCAACACGCTACTCTTCCCCGCAGCCGTTCTGAAACGCGTAACCGAAAAGAACAAACAATATACGTCGTCTGCCGATGTGGTCGACCGCGTGCCGCCGGAAATGAACAAGCTATTGCACAGGATATTTAGTATGGAGGCTTCTTTGCTTCCACACATGAGCCTGCCCTTTGGCTTATCAATATTAGTAATTGCTCAGAAACCCAAACGATGAGATGCCGGTTTGCAATACTACCGACAACCTGTATAAGCAACCGCTGCCCCTATTTTCCATGATCTTATCAACAGAACAATGACAGACCAGCAAGGCAAACGCGCATCGGCCAAAGCCGGACGGATATCGGCGCCAATTCCTATTCCAGCTCTTCCCGGATGGCTGCCCTATGTCCTTTTTGCACTGACAACTATACTCTTCTTCCATTCCCAACTCCTGAGCAATACGTATTTCTGGGAAGATTTTATTGAATATGTGTACCCGGTACAAACATTTGCCGCTAACCATCTTTCCCAAGGTACACTGCCGTTCTGGAACCCGTTTTCTTTCAATGGCATGCCTTTTCTCGCCGATGCCCAGGTAGGTTTTTTCTATCCGGGCAATATGGTACTGTCGCTGTTTGCAAGCGATGGTCATCTGCCGGTACTGGCATTAGAATGTATTATTATCCTCCATTTTTTCCTCGCTCAAGTAGCCATGTACCTCTTGGCACGACACTGGGGTATCAGTTCGATTGGGGCTACTATTGCTGCGGTTTCCTACGGCTTTTCCGGCATGGCGGTCTGCCATGTGTTCCACCCTATGATGCTGTATCATCTGGCGTGGTTGCCACTAATTTTGCTGCATTTCGACAAAGGTATAAGTGAGTCGAGTCTGAAAAATTCGTTATTCAGCGGCATGCTCTTTGGCATGGTAATGCTGGCGGGGCATCCGCAAACCACACTGTACATCGCTCTGCTACTGCTGCTGTGTACGATCTGGCACGTGGTGTACCGCCTGATGTCCGGTACGGCAAGTGCCCGAGCACTTCTGTCGACCGCTCTTCTGGCCGCCCTGCCAATTGCTATTGCCGCCGGTCTTTTCATGGTGCAGTATTTGCCGTCTGGCGAGCTTGCAGCGCTCTCGGAACGCAGCGAATTCACATATGAAAAAGCTACAGAGGGCTCGCTCCAGTTCAGCCAATATCTCACAGCGGTTGTTCCCCACCTCTATGGCCGGTCCACAGAAGCCGACCAGTCTGTGCCGTTTTACCTCGCAGGAACACAGTATTATTACTACTGGGAAACAGCTTTCTACTTTGGCATAGCGGCGCTGATACTCGGAATTGTCGGGGCCATTACCATGTTTCGCACCCGCATAGGAGGTTTTTTACTGTTTGCTGCGGTTGTAAGCGGTCTTTTTGCTCTCGGTTCTAATGGCTTTTTATACGATCTGTTCTACCATCTCCCCCTATTTGGCTCCTTTAGGCTGCCGGGACGTATGCTGTTTTACGCAATTCTGGCATGCACGGTCTTGGCTGGCTTTGGCTTCGATGCACTGGCGCAGCGCGTGCGCAGCAATGCGTTCCGTATTCTGGCAATTGCCTCTGGTATTCCTCTACTCATCGCTTTTGGCGTCGTTACCGGCATCGTGCCGGGCTTGGCAGGAGCTCCAGAACAACTGCTACCCGCTGTTCGCGAATTCGGCGTACAAGCTTTGATGATCACGCTTGTAGCAGCAGCTCTTATCTTTTTGCTTCACCGTGGCATCCTCAAGGCTGTTCCGGCAGGCATGCTGCTCGTGGTTCTGATCTTTATTGACCTTTACTTGGCAGGAGCAGATTTTAACCAGGGCCAACGCAATCCCGAAGACATATTTCGCCTAGACCCCGCTCTAAAGCAAATGATGACCTCGAACAACCCCGATTCGCTCTTTCGGACAAAGATGCGCGAAGGGGGCTATATGGCAATGGCGCGCAATCAGGGAATGGTCGGCAGAGTAATGCTCTACGAGGGATACAACCCGCTGCTACTGGCGCGACGTGTCCCCCCTACCGCTTCGCTTGCAACAAGCCTCGACCTGCTGAATATGCGCTATGATATCGCAGTAGATAAGACAACGGGATCGGCGGGCTTCGTAGAACGCCCAACAAAATATCCGCGAGCGCGCATGATCTACCGGGCTGTGACAACGACACCCGAACAGGCAGCCACAGTAATGCGCAGTGGAGGTGTAGAGTTTGCAGGCACCGTATTGCTCGAAAAAACGTCGCCGATACAGTTGCCCGGCAAGGCTCCGCAAGAAGTACAGCATTCGGTTCACTCTGTGCTCTACACAGATAATGCTCTTGCTTACGAGGTATCTACTGCCGAAAACGGTATTCTTGCCCTGAGCGAAATCTGGTACCCGGCATGGCAGGTGACAATCGACGGCAAGCCAGCGGAACTGCTGCGCATCAACTACAGCTTGCGCGGAGTAGCAGTGCCCGCAGGACGGCATACAATAAGCATGGAATATCGTTCCGGAACTTTTGCTACGGGTGGCCTTATCTCGCTTGCAACACTGGTGCTGTCGTCGTGTATGGTAGTGTGGCTACAAATACGAGACAAAAAGCACAAATTCCAGGCGGCCTGACAGTTCGGGCGAAGTATTAGGAAGCTCTTTGAGGACAACTGCGTATATTTGTACCCACAGTTGCCTCCTATTCGTTCATCGGCCATTTGCAGCAGTGGAGCGTTACAATCGGGATACCGCCCACTCCTGCTGCGTATAGATAGACCTATGAAACTGCCCGCTTTTCTCTGTATTTGCCTGCTGGTCTCGCTTGGTTCAGTCCGGGCACAGCTCGACAAATCGACGTTTGGCTCTGAGCCTATCATCCTGAAGCACGCCGATAGTCTGCTCGGTACAACATCCGAAGCAGGAGCTGTGCGCCGTGTAAAAGGCAATGTCACATTCCTTCAGGGCAATGTAACTGTCACCTGTAGCGAAGCAATCCAATATCTGGATCAAAATCGCGTGGAGCTCAGTGGCAATGTGGTCATCAATCAAGGTACCGTTACTCTTCGCACGCCTCACGGCGAATACAATGGCAATACACGAACAGCCTTTGGGCGCTCAGGAGTGACTCTTACAGACCGCGATACCAAACTATCAGCCATCGAAGGATTCTATTCCACAGCCGACCGTATTGCGGATTTCTACCGCAATGTCGTTGTAGAAAACGATTCCATGCTCGTGTACTCCGACACTCTGAAATACCTTCGCGACTCGCAGAATAGTTTTGCAAATGGTTCCGTATCTGCCTTTGGTAAATATGAGTCTGTCCGTTTGTACGGCGATTCTCTTTCTAATTTTCCTTCGCAGCGCTATATGCGCGTGGCAGGAGGAACGCCGCTGTTCTGCCGCATTGATACCGTAAAGAAACAAACAACAGATACAGCAGCAGCATTGGCATTCGATACTCTGTGCATTTCGGGCACCGTACTGGAAGCATTTCGCGATGTGGGCAATGAACGATACATAGCAACTGGCAATATGCGCCTTACTCGCGGCTCGCTGGCAGCGCGAAGCACAATCGGCACCTACAGCCACTCTTTTGAAAATATCCAGCTACAGGGTGCTCCGGTTATATGGATGGACTCCACACAGCTCAGCGGCGACTCCATCGCTATTTCGCTGCGAAATCAAGGGCTGGAAAGAATTGCTGCTTTCCGCAATGCCTTCGCAGCTACGAAAAGCGATACTGTACAGGGCGACAGAATACATCAAATTACCGGCGATAATATTTTTATAGCCGTCTCGAAGGACACGCTGCGCCGTATTACAGCCGAGAATAAGGCGTTTAGCCTGTATTTTCTCTACAAAGAGGGAACGCCCGATGGCGTATCGCGCAGTAGCGCCGATATGATTACCATCGACCTCGAACATGGCCAAGCGAGCAATGTGCACTGGACCGGCAAGGTCGACGGCGAATACCTGCCCGAAGCAATCATCTCCAATCACCTGAACGAGTTCAACCTGCGCAACTTCCGCTGGCTTACAAATCGCCCTTCCTTCTCGCTGGCAGGCCTGCGCATTCCCACAGAACGAGCACCTGTGCGGTTAGAAAATCCCGGCGAACAAAAACGCAAAAAATAACGCGGCTTTCCCATCCAACTCCATACTCACTCCTTTGCCCGAAGCCATCGGTCGATCCGTTGTGCGCTTCAGTCTTCGGCGCGCCGTTCTGTCTCCGCACCGCGCTGCACATCCACCGCGTGGCTTTTCCACCCCATCCGCAGATATTGCAGCCGCCTACAGCGCCGATCAACCCTACAACCAGAGCAGAGCCTGGCAGCAGTGTATCCGGAGCGCCACCTCCATAATAGTTGTTACCACTGTTCTCACAGCACAGGAATGAGTCTCATATCACAGAAATTCTTTATCATAGAGGACACCGAGCAGACCTCTTTTAGCCTGTTCTCTCCTGTTTCTGCTCAGTGGGCTTACAATTTTTACTCAAGTGGCGTGATCCTACTCAATTCATGAATTGACATTGGACGAAATAATTGCGATTTTCCCGCCGCATAACAACAGTCGATTCCGCAGCAGCTATTGTGAAACAACTTCCACTTCTTCAAAAAGCAATGATACGCAGAATTACACATGCCTGTATCCTGCTTCTGGCTATGTGTGCATTCTTTGCCAATGCACAGGCGGCTGGCACGCTTTCGCTATACGAAGGCAGGCATTTTCTGCTGGGCTTTATGAAGAATGAAATTTATACTGCGGTGTCCAGCAATTTACAACTGCGCATGTACATCGCAACAAAGCGCCCTACCAATGTGCGTGTTACAATGCCCTGGGGCACATACAAGACCTACGCACTCAAAGGCGATTCCGTGCTGACAGTGGCACTGGACCCCACATTGGAAATGTCGCTGTCGGAAGTGCCGCAAAGAGCAGCCGTTGAGTTGGCGTCGGACGAACCAATAGCCGTCTACGCGTTTAGCAGTATTTCGCTGTCGAGCGATGCCTATGCGGTGCTGCCCACCACAGCGTGGGGCACCGAATACTTTGCGCTTTGCATGAGCAACGACCAGTACAATCCTTCAGTACTGGACCAAGCCCCCGACTCTCTTCGCAATAAGATGCCGCGCCTTGGCGAATTTATGGTAATAGCCTCCGAAGACAGCACAACAGTGTATTACGAGCCTACGGCGCCTACTCTGGCGGGTATTGCTCCGGGCTCGGGCAATGCTATAGTGCTGAACAAGGGAGAGTGTTTACTCGTAAAATCGGCTCCCGCGCCCAAAAATTTCAACGACCTGACTGGCAGCTATATCATAGCGGACAAACCTGTTGGCTTTCTGTCGGGGCATATGCGCACGTCGATTCCCCATCTGCCCGATGCAATGGACGGGCGGTACGACACAAAAAACCACCTTGTGGAAATGATACCACCGGTGCCGCTCTGGGGCAGCCAGTACGTATCAGTTCCCTATGGCGTCTGCTCCGAAGGCGATTATTTCCGCGTAGTAGCTTCCCAAGACAACACAACGCTTACCATGGAAAGCGACACAGATTTCTATACTGTAGCGCTGAACAAAGGTGAATTTGCTGAGTTTGAGAATGTCATTTCTCCAGCATTGTGGAAGGCCGACCAACCTGTGTTGATCGGGCAATACATGTATTCCGATTTTTTAGACCCCACCACAAACGCCGATCCATCGTTTGTCACCCTGCCGCCCGTAAACCGTTTTACAAAGCGGCTGCTCTTCCAAGCCCCTTCCACTGTCGACCAAACCCAGTTCAATGTCTTCAGCGTGCAGCTTATCTGCACAGCCGACGCACTCGGCAGCTTGCAGATGAACGGAATTCCCATCGCCGACATCGCTCCGGAGATTCAGACTCAGAGCATCCGGTCTACAGGGCTGTATTGGGCAATCATTGATGTCTCGCCCGACCAGGTGTATCGCCTTACAACATCTACGGGCAGCTTTTCGGGGATCATCTTTGCATATGGGCACTTCGATTCCTACAGCGTACCGCTTGGAATGTCGATAGATACGGCGCAGACCGATACGTTGGCACCGCTGATCACGGCTTCGGGCAAATGCGGCTCGCTGAAAGGAGTGGTACAGGAGCAGAATCCCGGTTCGGGAATTTTTGAAGTGTACGTCGAAGAAGCGATTTCCTACAACTACGGCGTGCACATCGCCCCGCTGACGGACACCTCGACATCGGTGGAGTTTACGGCTTCGCCAATCGATCTGTACAGCGATGCTTATATCCTTCTTACAGCCGTCGACCATGCGGGCAATCAATCGCAAACAAGCTATCGCTATAAAGCTCCTGTTGCTGCAGGCAGCACATTGGTGAGTCTACCCAAGGTAGAAGCAGGCTCAACTATCTGCGCTCCAATGGTATTTACCAACAATGGCGATTCCTCGTTTGCCGTTACCGGTATGTATATTATGAGCGACACACGGGCTACGATAAACGGCAAGCCCGCTTTTCCTCTCATACTGGAGCCCGGGGAATCCATCACTGTAGAAGTGTGCTATACAGCGACCGACGATACGACATCTATCAGAGCGCAGGTTTTGGTGCGATACGGCTGCGATCTGCAATGGTGGGTGCCAGTGAGCCACACAGCAGAACAACCAGCCATCGCTGTTCTCGGCCATGATTTTGGCGGAGTGCGTGTAGGCGATACAACCTGCGCGCAAATTGCCGTAGTCAATGTAGGTAAAACACCGCTTTTAATCACGCAACTGAGCGACATTACTCTGCCGGAAATTTTCCTGATCGACACAGCCGGTGTATTTCCGCACGAACTCGCTATAGGCGATACGCTGTGGCTTCAGGTGTGCTTTACTCCCCCAGCTTTGCAGCCATACGAAGACAGCCCAACCGCGACTACGGTGTATCGCCTGCCAAACCTAATTTCGCTTACAGGGTACGGTATTGCCCCGGAGATCGTCGTGGCAGGCATAGACTGGAAACAAAGGCGCACGGGCACGGCAAATGATTCTGTGATGACCATAGCAAACCTCGGTACATGCACAGCCGTACTTACTATGCCTTTGCCATCAAGCTCTGATACAGCATTCTTTTACGAACCGGAAAAACTTTTCCCGATGGTGCTGCCACCGAGCTCTTCGGTGACATTGCCTGTGCGGTTCCTCCCCACTCATACCGTAGACTATCGCACGATAGTGTCTGTCGCGGTCGACTGGAAATTACATCCACCGGTGGAAGCTATTCTCACGGGTTCTGGGACACTTCCGTCAATTGCGACTACTGATATTTTGTTCGATACCATAGCCGTAGATGACCATGCCGACACGACGACGACAGCGATTACTGCCGGAGGCAATGAGCTGCTAACTGTTGATTCGCTGTTTTTTGCCGGAGGCGACAAAGCATCGTTTATTGTTCCCGAAAATTCGTGGCGTTCTCGTATGCTTGCAGTTGGGTCGGCCTCTCTATTTACCGCTCGATTTGCGCCACAGCGCGCCGGATGGCATCGGGCACGTGTAGCCGTGGTACACGACGCACAAGATAACTACAAGCGCGATACAGCCTATTTTGAGCTCGCTGGTTTTGCTGTTCTGAACGACGTTGTAGCAGTGGCTCTGTCGATTCAGAATACGAGTGCCCTTTTTGCCTGCCATGAACATCAGTTCACCCCCGTATTCGACAACACAGGAAGCACCCTTTCCTTCGCCGTCGATTCCCTCGTTGTAGAGCTATTTGGCGCCGACACCACTATCATCCTGCCGCCGGGAGTAGTTGCAGAAGCCGGAAAGCAGATTGAACTACCGGCGTTTGCGCTCACTCTTGCCGAGAGTGGATCCGCAGTTATGCTTATGCGCGTACACTATCATCTGGCCGACAACGAAGATGCGTCCCCGCGAACAAGCACATTAGAACAACCATTGATTATCCAGCGCTCACAGTTGACAATTGTACCCATAAAAGATCAAGACGTTGTGCCATGGGACATACCATCGCTGCACATGCAAGGCGAGATTACAGAAGGAGAAACCTTCAGCGGATCGTTTGCCATTCATGTTGGCTATAATTTTCAGTCCTTCCGTCCCATGTACGACACAACAACTCTTGTCCTTGTACAGAGCAATGGCGGCACGATAGAAATTCCAGCACAGGTAGCGGAAAATCGTTTAGGCATTGTTATTACCCCCGAGCTTCTACGCAATATCGCCCTTCCGGCTCGGTGGTCGGTACTGCTGCCTCTGTTTGTTTTTCTCGATACAGTACAAGCCCCCGAAATTACAGTAGTGGTACCCACCGGCGCATGTCTGCTTGGCGACTCGACCTCACTGGCATTTCGGCTTACCGGCGTGTGTTCGTTCGCTTATCGCAATATTCGTTATCGCCCTGTTGCAGCCGTTGATATACGCCCTAATCCGGTGGCTGAAAACGCATTTGTAGATATTTCCCTGCCCGAAGATGAAGTCGTCGCAATCAATATTGTTGATCAGCTTGGACGTACTTTCACCGTAGCGGAAAAAATGTACTTGAAAAAAGGGAAATATTCCTATAAATTATCTGTCGCCGATTTGAACAGCGGTTTATACAGCCTTGTGGTCATATTGTCTGATTCCGTGAGCCTACATCATTTCCTCATCAACAAATAGGATTTAACAATGAATTTAGCTCGACTGTTTTTCGCGCTGTGTGCGTGTTTTTCTGTACTAACAGTATCGGCCTTTTGTCAGTCAGGCGACATTGACCTGTCTGACCCCTTGGCTCCTGCTGCCGAGCCTCCCCGTATTCTTATCGGTCCAATCGGCGGCTTCAATCAGAACTACCACACAGGCGGCTTTCAATCTTTTGTCAACCAAGTGGATTGTCCTACGTTTGGCACAGGCGATGCAACGGGCTACTACATAGGTTTGAGCGCCGAGTACTTGATCGGCGGCCCAAAAGATGCGAAATCATCTATTATTGCTCGCCTTGCTTATGATGTACGCCCCGCTCAGTTTTACCAAGGTGGTGATGAGTATCCTTCCCGTGTGAAAATCAACGACACCGAGGATACCATTCTCACGTCCACAACAGAACACGTTGCGGAGATCAAATTCTCAATGATCAACCTCGACATTCTGTACAAATACATGATCGGCAATACGCGCATCGCGGTTACGGCAGGGCCCTCAATCGGTTATGTCCTCCAGGGCACCATCGACCAGAGGTTTAACCTTCTGCAACCTCTTGATGTTCAGTTTATTCGCGATACCAATAATACCAGCTTCAAGTACGAAAACTTCGACCGCACAATCATTGTCCGCGATGGCGACATTCCGGATCTGAGCCAGATTCGCCTCGGTGTGAAGCTCGGTATTCAGTACGAAATCCCGGTTAAGAAACTACTCATTGTCCCGGCAGTATGGTACGACTTCGCTCTTACCAAAGTAACGCCCAATGAAAGCTGGCGCGTCAACGCTCTGCAAGCCGGTGTCGATTTCCGTTATGCTGTTGGCCTTTTCTAATTGAACTCTTTTCGTGTGAAGCGTCCGTTTTAAAAACGGACGCTTTTTTTATTGCCATTTCGGACTATCAGCCTCAAAACCGTACTGCCGGGTGCGATTGCAGAGCAAGAGAAATAGCAAAAAGTGCAACGCTCTTTTTATTCTTATGCTCGTAACTGTATCTGATAATTCTCCTCGGATATCCCAGCCCGGACAGTGTATTTGCCCATCTTCTTATTCCTCGCCGTATGAACCAGCTTTGGTCGCCGTGGCGCTCGCAGTATATTGATTCGTTCAGCGACGACACGAAAAAAAACACGTGTTTTCTGTGCGATGCAGCTAGTACCCCGCACGAAGATGCTCAAAACCTCGTAGTAGCAAGGCGTGGTCCCTGCTTTGTGATTATGAATCGCTATCCCTATAACGCCGGGCATATTCTTGTGGCACCAGTGCAACACATCGGCAATATCACCGAGCTCGACGAAGACATCCTGTTCTGTATCATGCAGACCGTTCGGGAATCGTCACAGGTGCTCACCGATGTATTCTCGCCCGACGGTATTAATATCGGTGCAAATCTCGGTCGTGCAGCAGGTGCGGGCGTGCCTGATCATCTCCACTTCCACCTTGTTCCCCGTTGGAATGGCGATACGAACTTTATGGCCACACTTGCGGATGTAAAAGTTATCTCTTCTGCAATGGAAGACGGACGCGAGAAACTCATACGCGCTTTTGCACGGCAATAATTTTTCAACCTCGGTCTGTTCACAATTATAATTTATGGGCTTATCCGATCAGCGCCATCTGGCGCCCAAGAAATCGCTGGGACAAAACTTCCTCGTCGATAAAAATATCATCCGTAAAATTGTCGAGGCATTGGAGCTTAGCCAGGGCGATAGCCTGATTGAGATTGGGCCGGGCGAAGGAGCGCTTACTCTTTCTCTTGTCGAATATCCGCTCGATGTTTTTCTCGCTGTTGAATACGACCAACGCGCAGTGCACAGGCTCGGAAACAAGCTGCCCCAAGCACGCTATCCGCACTTCCGCTTACAGCACGGGGACATACGCGACATTCCCTTGCGCTCCTATGCCGAAGCAGAGCTCCAGCGCACAGGACGAAAGCTGAAAATAATAGGAAATATTCCCTACAATATTACCAGCGACATTCTGTTCTGGCTCTACGACGCAGCCCCAGTTGTAGAGCGCGCTATCATCATGATGCAAAAAGAAGTAGCCCAGCGCCTGATGGCCAAACCGCGAACAAAAGACTACGGTATTCTCACCGTAGCCACATTATTTGCAGCTCAGGCAAAAATTCTGTTTGACGTGGCTCCCGGCTGCTTTTTTCCACGCCCCGCAGTAACGTCGTCGGTTGTGGAAATTCGCTTTCGCGAGGCAGACAAACAGCAACCTCCCTACAGCAAATTGCGTCCGCTTATCAATGCCGCATTTAGCCAGCGGCGAAAAGTGCTGGGCAATGCGCTAAAAACCTACCTCTCATCGCGTACATCAATGCCTTATGCCGACATCATGCAAAAGGCAGAATCGCACGGAATTTCGTATTTTCGCAGCCGAGCAGAAGAGTTGACCCCGGATGACTTCATTCGCATGCTGGAATTTATCGACTCCCTCTGACCCGACATTATACCATCATACAAGAGCAGCCGATGGCCCGACAGAATAAACAAGGAAAACGCACAACCGGAGAACCGCTTATAGCCTTCAACCTGCGGGAAATTCTCAGTATGGCCGATTTGTCTCTACTGGCCGTGCTGGTTGTGTACACGGCTCTCGCTGTTATCTTTTACTCCCATGTACCCAAAGCCTCGGCCAATATTCTCCTGAATGCCGTCATTGTTCTGCTTATCATTGCGCTCGGCATTGGCGATAAGCTTCACGGCGGCACGATATTCCGTATAGCCCGGAGATACTACGCCATCCCAATTATTTATCTAATGTACCAGCAGGTACATTCCTACGTCCCTGTTGTGCATCCTGTGCTGTACGACGACGTGCTGATCGGCTGGGATAAAGCCATTTTCGGGCTAAACCCCACACAGTGGCTACAGCAGTTCGCTCATCCTGTGCTCACCGAATACTTACAGCTCACCTATACAGTGTTCTATTTTCTGCCCGTATTACACGGCGTAGAGCTTACCATGAAGGGCGACTACGAACGGCTTACAACATTTGTCTATTTTATGACCTTCGGATTTCTTATCTCGTACCTAATGTATTTTCTTATGCCAGCTATTGGCCCGCGCTTTACGCTCCATAATTTTCTTGCAACGAACCAAGAATTGCCCGGCCTGTTTCTTACAAAAACATTCCGAGAGCTTATCAATGCCGGAGGTTCGGCGCCCGCTGGCATCCCTGATCCCGCTTCGGTAGTGAACCGCGATTGCATGCCGAGCGGCCACACGATGATGACCCTCATGAATATCTTGCTCGCCTTCCGATACAGCTCGCGCCTGCGCTGGTTCTTTGCCATCGTAGGAGGTAGCCTGATCTTCTCTACAATTTATCTGCGTTACCACTATGTGGTCGACGTTATTGCAGGCGTGATATGCGCGTTTGCGGTACTGTACATTGCTCCAAGGTTGCAACTATGGGTGCGTTCAAAAGGATTTATACAGGCTTGATAACTGTGGTGCTGTGCACAGCATGTAGCAGTACATCCAGCCTACCGACCAGCACTCCGTGCAGTAACCGCTATGACAGCTTTGACATCACAGCGCTGTTTCTACCTGCAATCATGAGCGAAAGCTATGCTCTGCGCGAATACATTCGCAACTGTATGCCCCATACTCTATTCGGACGTGTCGCCTTCAACGACGATTTGCTCAAATACGAACTCCATACCGTAGACCAAATCTATCTGCACGCTCTGCGCCTGACAAATGGCGACTACGCTGATGCTCTCTTTATCTGCACACTCGGTACGCTTACCCACAAGAACATCCCTTTTTCCTTTGGCATACGCTTCCCGCTTACCACCGAAAGCGACTCACTCTACATAGAGCGCACAGTGCGCTTGCCGCACATGGTGTTCTGCGATACTCCAGCCTATGGCGACGCCGATAAGCTTCAGCACTTCTTTGGATCGGCATATGCTACGATTACAGCCGACGGCGATGCTCTTCCCGATGTTTTTGGTATAGTTGTCGAGCTGAGTGAAAGTGGATTTGTGGAGCAGGAAAACTACGACAGCCGCGATGTACGCACCAATAGGTTAGGCCAGCTTTTTGCACAACGCCTCCATGAAAACCCCGATATTCTGCCGTCGCAGATATTTGGGGAATGGAACGAACAGCACAACTGATAAGTTCTCGCTACTATGCCACAGACTGGCAACTGCTATGCAAGTGCAATCAGAAAAGAAAGTGACGCAAGAAGAATTTCAGGCGGTTTGGGAACTCAGAGTACGACACTAGCCGCTGGCAGTAATAGTAGTATAAGAGTTGCTGTAGTGGACCTACGACACCGGAAGAGAAAAATAAAACGACGCCCCTTTATCCACCTCGGCTTCTGCCCATATACGCCCGCCGTGATGCATAAGAATGCGCTGCACAATTGCTAATCCCACGCCCGTGCCTTCAAATTCTGTAGTTGAATGCAATCGCTGGAACACTCCAAACATTTTATCCATGTACTTCATGTCGAACCCTGCTCCATTGTCCTTGATGTAGCAGACCGTTTCCGTATCGCTTACAGTGGTGCCTATCTCCAGCACTGGATATTCCTTCTTACTCGAATACTTGAAGGCATTGGACACCAGGTTCATCAGCACTTGGCGGAGAAGCTCGGTATCGGCCCACACAGGATGCAGTTCTTTTATAATAATACGCGGGTTCTTATGCGGAAAAAGCGGCTGCACCACTTCTACGACCTCATTCACAAGAGTTTTCATATCTACCATGCCTTTTGTCATCTTCTGTCGGCCAAGCCGCGACAGATTAAGAAGGCTATCTATCATATGCCCCATTTGCGTAGCATTCAGGCATATCCGGCGCAGCAGATTCTCTGCATCGGCGTCGAGAAGATGTTCGCAGGTCTCCGTAAGGATGTTCGCATAGCCGTTAATGGCGCGTAGCGGCGCGCGCAAATCGTGGGAAACCGAATAGGTAAACGACTCCAGCTCTTTGTTCATCATCTCCAGAGCTAAATTTTTTCCCTGTAGCTTTTCGTTGAGCTCGTACAGAGCCAAATTCTTCTCTTCCAAGTGCTTATTAAGCGTGTACAGAGCGACTTCCTGCTGGTACTTTTCAATGAAAAACCTTACTTTATTGATAAGTATCTCCGGCTGAAAGGGCTTGGTAATATAGCTGAATGCTCCCCGCTCATAGCCTCTAAAGACATTGATGTGGTCGGTGTAAATAGCGGAGATAAAAATAAAAGGAAGATGTGCCGTTTTCTCTTCCGTTCGCAAAATGCCCGCCAGTTCGTAGCCGTCCATCTCGGGCATTTGGATGTCCAGCAGCGCAAGGGCAAAGTCGTGGTACAGCGTTTGCATCAGAGCGTCGTTGCCGCTGGTCGCTTTTACTAATTGCAGATCCATGTCGCGAAGAATTACTTCAAGTGCCACGAGGTTCTCTGGTCTGTCATCGACTATGAGAATTTTTGGCCGTGTGTTCATAGTTCCGTCCTGCTTTCGTTATATGCTACAGTATTCCTCTCGCTGTATCAATATCACTATCTGCTATCCGCATAATAGCGCTATATAGTGTATCCACCCTATAAGAAAAGTTCGCTGTTGAGTGGTGTATGTTGTGCAGCCTACCAACACTCTATACCAGTGCAGTATGGATATCTGCTCATCGCTCTTTTATTTACAACATTATTTGCTTATCGGCACCGTACTGACAGAACTTAAACAGCGGCATAAAATTGTGGAATGTAGCTCTCTCACCGAAGCGGATATTTCAATCCACATGTGCTGTTCTCTTCAAAAGAAAGTGCGAAAATATGACAGAAAGAAGGATTACAAAAGTCAGATATTCGGTATTTATTCGGCAGGAACAGTAAAATAGAATGAAGCACCCTTGTTCACCTCTGCTTCCGCCCAGACACGCCCACCGTGGTGAGAAATAATGCGCTCTACAATGGCGAGACCTATTCCCGTGCCCTCGAATTCCGATGCTTCATGCAGCCGCTGAAATACTCCGAACACTCTTCCGGCCTGCTCCATATCGAATCCTACCCCATTGTCTTTTACATAAAACACCGCTTCACCGCCGACAACATCACGACCAATCTCGACTACCGGCTCTTCTTTCTTACCCGAATACTTGAACGCGTTGCCAATCAGATTGACGAGCACTTGGCGCAGAAGCTCTCTGTCTCCCATCGCGGATTGCAGCTCTGCTATACGTACTTGTGGCCTCACATACGGCATGCTCGCATGTACTTCGTCAAGCACTTCTCGAACCAAAGCATTCATATCCACCTGTGCCTTATGCACATTTCGCCTGTCGAGCTGCGAAAAAGCCAAGAGATTTTCTATCAGCACTCCCATGCGCTCTGTATTCAGGCTAATCTTGTCCAAAAGCCTTTTTCCTCTATCGTCGAGAGTCGGTTCGTAAGATCGCCGCAGAATCTCCGTATATCCGTTGATTGCCCGCAGTGGCGCCCGCAAATCGTGGGAAACAGAGTAGGTAAAAGACTCTAATTCGCGGTTCATTTCTTCCAGATCGGTATTTTTTTTTTTCAGATTCCTGCTGAGCTGATACATCACCATATCCTGCTGGTGTTTTTCAATAAAGAACTTCACCTTATTGAGCAGCATCTCAGGTTGGAAAGGCTTGGTAATACAACTGAAGGCACCTTTTTCATACCCTTTGAACACATCGACATGATCGGTGTACACCGCAGAAATAAAGATAAACGGCAGGCGGCTCGTTTTCTCTTCTGCGCGCAGGATGCTCGCCAATTCGTAGCCATCCATTTCGGGCATTTGAATATCGAGCAGAGCAAGAGCGAAATCATGGTAGAGCGTATGCTTCAGCGCTTCGTTGCCGCTGGTGGCTCTTACCAATTCAACGTCCATATCCTCTAGAATCACTTCCAAAGCCACGAGGTTTTCGGGCCTGTCATCAACAATAAGTATTTTTGGTTTTTTGTCCATGAATCTCATGTTTCGTTGTTATTTGCTCAGCCACACACGCAACAAGGAGAGCAATCGTTCCAAGTCTACAGGTTTTGTAATATAATCATTTGCTCCGGCATCAAGGCACTTCTGCCTGTCGTCCTTCATCGCCTTTGCCGTTAGCGCAATGATCGGCAGATGCCGAAAGATTTCATGCGTTCGGATGCGGCGCATTGCTTCATACCCATCCATCACTGGCATCATAATATCCATAAGCACCAGATGAATTCCGGGCTGACTTTCCAGCATTTCAAGAGCTTTTGCCCCGTTCTCTGCCTTCACAACTTCCATCCCACGTTCCTTTAGCACTCTAGACAAAGCAAACACGTTGCGCATGTCGTCGTCCACCAGCAGTACAGTTTTCCCGTGGAGCAGAAGCTCCCGGTCGTACAGGTCAGTAATTATCTGCTGCTTGGCAGCAGGCATATTGCCAATAGTCCTGTGCAAGAAAAGAGCAGTTTCGTCCAAAAGCCTTTCTTCGGACTTCACGCCTTTGATAATAACTGTCTCGGCGTATTTCTCCAATTCTTCGTTTTCTTCTCTGCTAAGCTCCCGGCCTGTGTAAATAATAATAGGAGGAATAGCACGCTCACGCATATTTTCCAATGTATAGATAAAATCAAAGCCCGTCATATCCGACAGCCCGAGATCAAGCACAATACAGTCAATATGCTGTTCGCCGAGTATCTGCAAAGCCTGCTGTCCTGTCTCTGCCTCAAAACATGTAACATCGCCATTGCCTATCAGCTTTCTTATCGCCGTCCGGGAATTTGGATCGTCCTCTACTATCAGCAGATTTTTCATTTTTCTGCTGATAAAATTCTCTATTCTGTTGAATGCTTCTTCGAGCAGCCCTTTATCGACGGGTTTTGTGAGATATTCCACAGCACCCCCTTTTATGGGCCCCAGCGTGCGCTCGTTTACCGACATAATATGCACAGGAATATGCCTGAGCCTGGGCGTAGATTTGAGCTCGGCCAGCACATCGTGGCCACTCATGCCAGGCAGGTCTAAATCAAGGATAATAGCGTCTACTCGATACTGTGCTACCAGCGCCAAGCCGTCCTCGCCTGTGGCAGCAGCAATACACTTAAACTTTTTGGTGTGAGCTTGCTTCAGAAGTATCTCCGCAAATTTCAGGTCGTCCTCGATAACCAGGACAACTTTGTCATCCCCTTGTATATCTTCTCTATCGTCGTCAATTGCTGGATAGTGCAGAAATTTTGCGCTGCTTGCAGGAGGAGGCAGTACGGAAGGAGGCGCAGACTCCTTTAGGGGCATCACAGGATGGACTCCGGTGAGTTCGAAAGGAATGGTAAGTGTAAATGTCGACCCTTCATTTACAACGCTCACTACAGATATTTCGCCGTTGAGCAGTTTGGTGAGTTCACGCGAAATAGCAAGGCCAAGCCCGGTACCACCGTATTTTCGGGCGGTACTGCCATCGGCCTGCTGGAATGCTTCAAACACAGCCAGTAGCTTGTCATCAGGTATGCCAATGCCCGTATCCTGTACAGCAATAGAAAGCACGCTGCCAGCTTGGCGTGAAATAGCAACAGTAACTGATCCCTGATGAGTAAATTTCAAAGCATTAGACAGTAGATTTTTCAGTACCTGCTCCAGCCTTTGGTTGTCACTCACAATAAACTCGGGAAGATCATCCGCGAGATTTACAGCGAGCACGATACCTCGTTCCTCGGCTTGAAGCCTGAATGTGCGGTAGAGGTTGTCGGCAAAGCTCTTCAGCCATACTTTCTCTGGATTTACACCCATTTTGCCGGCTTCGATTTTGGACAAATCGAGCACTTCATTGATAAGAGCCAAAAGATCGCAGCCACTCTTGTAAATAATCTCGGCACTCTCTACTTGGTCTTGCAATAGATTCTGCTGCTTATTCTCTGCCAAATGGTTCGACAAAATGAGCAGGCTGTTCAGCGGAGTACGCAGCTCATGCGACATATTCGCCAAGAATTCGGACTTGTACTTGCTGCTTATTTCCAACTGTCGGCTCTTTCGTTCGATATCGGTACGAGCGAACTCTAATTCTCTGTTTTTAGTCTCAAGGGTATGAGCTTGTTCTTCTAATTCCTCGTTGGTAATCTGCAATTCCTCTTGCTGCTGTTTCAGGCTCTGAGCTTGTTCTTCCAATTCCTCGTTGACTTGCCGCAGCTCTTCTTGCTGGATTTGGAGTTCTTCGCTCTGTTTCTGGGTTTCTTCTAAAAGCTCCTGGATACGCACTCTGGCAACAGCCGAATTGCAGCTTATCGCAATGCTTTCCATAGCAGCCGTCAAGAATTCTAGTTCTGTGGTCGTAAACGGAGTGAACCGTCCTATTTCAACCACGCCAATGGTAGTCCCTTCGAGTGTAAAGGGAGACACGGTAAGATGTGCTGGGCGAGCATCTACAAGGGCGGAGGATACGCGCAGAGAGCTATCCTCTACATCGGTGAGCAGCAGTAGTTTCTGCTCGCGTGCAGCCTGGCCAGGCAGCCCTTCGCCAAGAGCAAATCTCCGGGGAGCACTCTGCTCTGATAGAGCAAAGGCACCAGCGAGTTCGAGCATGGCCCCTTCCACCAGATAAATCGCGCCAAGAGGAGCCTGCAAATAGTTGCACAAAAAAGAGACGACGTCCGAGGCAAGGCTCTGCACGCTCCTGTCGCCACGAAGCTGCTCGTTGAGCTGGTTCTGGCCCTGGGTGAGCCAGTTGTGGCGCTGATTTTCAGCAGTCGCACCCCGCAGCGATGTCACCATTTTTCGCAGAGAAAGCCCGAGAATATCTTTGTCCGATCTGGGCTCTATCTCAATTGAATAGTTGCCTGCGGCTACTTTGTTCGCATTGGCTGTAATGTCCCTGAAACTGTTTACGATGCTGGATAAGGCATAAAACACCGGAGAGAGTTCGTCTTTTATACGATCATTTTTTATTTCTTCGAAAAACTCCCGGCTGGCGATTCTTTCGCCCTGCTCCGTAATAAAGGCAATTCTCTTTGCAATGCTTTGTACAATCCAGTAGGCTAGGATACCAGCAGCAAGCAAGCTAATGAGAATCACTATAATGATCAACTGAAGCGACGACTGATAAGCCGCGTCGCTCGCCGCTACCTCCTTGGCGATGCTATCCTCACTCTCGGCAACAATTTGCTCCAACAGCCGGACCACCGACTCGCGAACCGGCGCACCAGTCTCTATCGATATACGGTATGCAGCATCAGTTTCATTTTTCATTGCCAGAGTAATAATGCTCTCCAAGTCGTCTTGGTAATTACTCCACAAAGTACTGACCCGGTATAGTGTCGTCCGACCATCTTTGTCCACGACATGCTGCAACTCATTAATATTTTTATCAACGGCCTCTTTGCTGGCCTCAATGAGTTCACGATAGCGGCTCTTCTTTGCCGGATCGCTTTCCAGTATGATATTTTTTTCGTGCCGCGCAGCTTGCAAGACATTTATAAGTACTGTTTGGGAAAGATATCTGCGGTGTGCCGAAACACTTACCAAGTAGTCCAGCCGGTCGTTTGTTTCCGACAGCGCGCGCACTCCCACCAATACTGCTGCAATCAATAGTACTAGCAGAATGCTATATCCCCCGAGCAACTTTGTTTTTATGGATGAGTTCATAGCGTCTGTTGATGTATAGAAATGAACAAACTGGCAATTTTTTCCAAAGGCAAGATATAGTCCACCTGTGTAGCGGCAATAGCAGCTTCGGGCATGTAACCTGCTTCTGCTGTACCTGGTTCCTGCACAACTGCCAGCCCACCACATTCCTTTATCCGGCGTAGCCCCAAAGCACCATCGCTATTGGAACCCGTAAGCACTACCCCAACCAATTGCTGCCTGAATACGTCGGCAGCCGATTCAAATAGGGTGTCGATGGCGGGCCGCGCATAATTTACTTTCGGATCTATACTTAGCGACAATGTTTCGTCGCGCTCTACTAACAAGTGGTAATTGGCTGGAGCGATATACACTGTGCCCGCTTCGAGCTTTTCTTTCTCGTCGGCCTCTTTTACGGCAATAGCACTGAGCTTATCTACCATACTAATCCAGTAATTGTCTGTAAGAGGGCTCAAATGCTGCACAATAGCAATGGGTAGCCGGAAACCGCTCGGCAGAGCGCTCACAATAGTCTTGATAGCGTGTAGCCCCCCTGCGGAAGCTCCTATGACAATCGCCCGATATATCATTCGCCACCCGGGTATTTCTTCTTGAAAATTTTTTGCACCTTGTCGAGTTCTATGTACTCTTCGGCAAGCCCGCTAAAGCGCAGGCTTTCCTTTGAGCCGAGGCATAAGATGCCGCCGTGAGTCAAGCTATCCCGAAAAAGGTGTTGTACCTTGCTCTGTAGGTCGCTGTTGAAATAAATCAATACATTGCGGCACATAATCATGTGTACTTCCGCAAAAACACTGTCGGTCACCAGATTATGATGAGCCCACACGATATTTTTCTTCAGTGAGGCTTCCATGATCGCCATGTTGTAGTTGGAAGTATAATAATCAGAAAATGCTTCCCGGCCACCAGACCGCTGATAATTGGCTGTGTACTCCTTCATCTGCTCATTGGCATAAATACCCTCGCGCGCTTGGTCGAGTGCCCGCTGGTTGAAGTCTGTGGCATACATGGTAGTTCGCTCGTAGAGCCCTTCTTCCTGTAGTAGAATCGCCATAGAATACGCCTCCTGTCCGGTAGAACAGCCAGCATGCCATATTTTGACAAATGAATAGGTTTTGAGGATAGGCACTACGCTCTGCCGTATAGCTCGGTAGAACTCGGCATCGCGGAACATCTCTGTGACAGTGATGGATAAATCTTGCAACAGCACGGCGGCGAATTCTCTGTCGTGCAGCACCCTGCTCTGCATCTCGCTGATTGTCTGCAAGCCACAAAGCGCAAGCCTGTTCATCAGCCTACGCCGAATGTGCGCTTCGGAATACTGCCGAAAGTCGTAGCCGTATTTCCGGTACAGTGCTTCCAACAGCAGGTGTATCTCTATCTCCGTTGTGTCCTTTGTCATGGGCACCTATAAAAAAGATTCACCATACTCATCGAATACAGTCCAGCTACTATATACATAAGGATGCTCAATCGGCTCCATACTTTCAACTATCATCCCAACCGGTGTAGACCATAGTTGCGCGAGCAGCCAAGAGTGCAGAGGCTATAGCGATAGCGCTTCAGCTTTTGCCTCCCTCTGTGTCTCCGCACTGCGAAGCAATGATCGTAAACTCGCCCGCGAACTGTTCTTACAGCTATAATCGCGGTGAAACACCGCATGGCTGTTCGGCCTCCGCCGCAGCAAAAGAAAGCGAACAACGGAGGCCAACCGCAAGCCGGATGTGCGACCGGCGACAGCGACCAAGCGCCGGAGCAGCGACGCCCGTGCCACAAACCAAGCCCAAACATCCATTCGGGTCGCGCGCATATGGCCAAAGCGTTTTACTTCATGGAGGCTCACGGCTCTGCACATTTGCTTACTGCGCCAGCGAAAAGAGGACAAGTATTTATTCTTCGTTATTCGACCGCAGCAGCGCTACTTCATTATTCCAAAAACATTCGCGCCCTATCGCGCGGGAGTCGATGCGCATCACTTCCTGCTCTACCCACTCTGCGATTCCTTCCAGCACTTCGGAATTGAGTTCGTCCTCGTTACCCTGAAGCCGCTGCGCTTCTTCGAGTGCTACTTTGTACACGAGTAGGCACTCGGCTAGCTGCTGCACGCTGGAATTGACAAAAGTAATAGCCTGAAAGCCAAAGTCGTGGTCGAGCAGCACGACAATACCGTTGTGGTCTTCGTCTATGCAGAATGGATTGCCAGCCCCATCGCTGCCAATCTGAATATATTGCGAGAACAGCTCCTGGGCATACTCTGCATCTTCTGCAAAATTCCACACTTCCCAAAGCCTGCCAGCTTGTCCAAAACCAACAAACGGTGCAGCGCTTACAGGCAGGCCAACTTCGGTGAGAAACTGCACCGAGTCCGCGCCAATAGTCCAATCTTTTGTCGCTTCGGCATCCATGCGAAACAATTCGCCTTCGGAGGCTCCCCAGCGCCGAGCAAATTCCTGATACTCGATAAGCGACTGCGTGTAGCTTTCCTCTGTAAGCACTTTTGCAAAGAAATACTGGGAAAGCACAATGACAAGCTCTACGTGCAGGTCGATGAGTTCTTCGCTGTTATGGTCGTGGCTCAGTGCTTCGCGCACAAGGCTGCGCGCATCAACCAGCAGGGCAATCGTCTCGTCCTCATCTGCATCTGCGCCGTTTTCGTTTTTGTCGTTGTAAGCCGCGATAAGCTCGTTGATCCTATGTAGGTAAGCCTGCGTGTTTTGTTGGATGTCCATACTCGTTGGAATAGATAAGGATTGTTCTCCCCGCCTCCGGATACCAAACCACTGTCTATGACAACGTGCCTGACGCCGGAAAGAAAACGAAACTGTTCAAGAGTGAAAGCTACTCAATTTCCATCACTCCAAAAATAGATTTCTCTATAGGCGAACAAAAGGAGAGCGCCACAACCCGGAAGCACTTTTGCTCCAATAAAGTAGCGGTTTAGCCGCCGGAACTCATCAGAGGCGGCGGGTGTTGTGTTCACGAATACGGCTGTAGAAGTATAACTCCGGTGTAATGCCCGAATGTATTGCAGGCAACGCGCAATACTGGTATTACCCGGCTGAACAATTATTTACCATTTATACGAGGAATCTATGCAATGTCCGGTGTGCAGCAATGTACAGCTCGTGATGTCCGAGCGGCAAGGAATTGAAATCGACTACTGTCCGAGCTGCCGTGGAGTATGGCTGGATCGCGGTGAGCTCGATAAAATCATCGAGCGATCGGTGCCCGACAAGGGCGGTAAAAAACACAGCGATAGCAGCAAGTACGACGATTTCAACAGCGGGCACAGGCCGTCTTATTCACGCGATAACGACCACAAGCGCGACCATTACCACGGCGAGCACGGCCACGACAAAAAGAAAAAACGCGGTGGTTTTCTGGACGATCTGTTCGACTTCTGATGCGACTGCCAGCAATCGGCTGCTGCACAGAGTTGCACAGTGTAGTTCGGGATACAACGAATATTCATGAAAAAAGGCGCTTCTGTGCATGGACAGAGCGCCTTTCGTTTTTCTTTGTTGTTCGGTTTAGAACGCCGGAGCTTCAAAGTCGATATTAGTAGAGTAGTCGGGCGGTTCTTCGTGCTGGAACGCCAGATTCTCAAAGCGGGCATAGTCTTTCAGGTAGGCCAAGCGCACCGTACCGATAGGACCGTTCCGCTGCTTGCCAATGATAATTTCCGCTGTATTCTCTGTAGGCGAGCCGTCTTCGTAGGTTGTAATATCGTAGTGTTCCGGCCTATTGATAAACATCACCACGTCGGCATCCTGCTCAATAGAGCCAGACTCGCGAAGGTCGGAAAGCATCGGTCGTTTATCGCTTCGGGATTCCACCGAGCGATTGAGCTGCGACAGCGCGATAATAGGCACATCGAGCTCTTTGGCAATTTGCTTCAGCGAGCGGGATATCATCGAAATTTCGCGCTCACGGCTTTCGGCTTTTGCCGCGTGCATAAGCTGGAGGTAGTCGATAATAATCAGCCCGATATTGTGCTCGGCTTTCAGGCGGCGGCATTTTGCGCGAAGTTCCATTACCGAAAGAGCAGCGCTGTCGTCGATAAAAATCGGAGCATCTGCCAGCATACCAATATTCTGCGCTAAGCGTGGCAGCATTTCATCGCTGATATGGCCTGTACGAATAGCATGTGCATTAATACGCGCTTCGGCACTGAGCAAACGGATTACTAGCTGCACAGCGGCCATCTCGATAGAAAACACAGCAACGGGAACACGGCTTTCCACAGCGGCATTGCGGGCAATAGAAAGAGCAAACGCTGTTTTACCCATCGAGGGACGCGCGGCAATAATAATAAGATCGGAACGCTGCAGACCACCTAATTTTTCATCGAGCTTTACATAGCCAGAGGGCACGCCGCTTACACCGCTTTCGCCGGACTGCTCTGTAAGGCCGAGAATCATCTCGAAAGTCTGGTGAGCGAGATGCTTCATTTCCTGATAGCTCTTACCAAGGCGTTTTTCGGCAATCTCAAATATCTGGCTTTCAGCGCGATCTATCTCATCGAGCGCATCGGAGCCATCGTCGTAGCAGCGTTCAAGGATATGCGTTGCGGTTTCGATAAGACGGCGTTTCAGGTAGTGCTCTTGCACAATGCGCGCATAGTGCTCTACATTCGCTGCCGAGGGCGTGCGGGCATTGATTTCGGTAAGGTAATACGAACCGCCGATCACATCTAGCAATCCCCGCCTGCGAAGCTCTTCGCTGAGGGAGACAAGATCGATAGTAATACTGCGGTTGAACATCCCGAGCATCACTTCGTACACACGGCGGTTGGCCTCGCGGTAAAAGCTGTCGGCGTCTAATACTTCAATCACCTTGGTAATAGCGGCCTTGTCGAGCATAATCGACCCGAGCACCGCCATTTCGGCTTCTGCGGAATGCGGCGGAACCTTATCCCCCATTGCGGTAAGCGGTACAACGTTCGCAGAACGCCGCTGCTTGCTACCCGTCATCTTGTCGATGGGATAATTCCCGTACTCCTGTTCACTGAGAAAGCCGGATGCCAAATCTGCTGCCTTTAATATATAATGAATAAGATATTCTATTAACCACGACCGACTGCCACAAACACCGAACAAGGGGCGAAGCAACTTACAAAACACCTGGCTTTGTGCAAACACTCCACCCGACTAAATTTTTTGCGTGCTAAGCTCCGGGAAAAATGGGGAGCAAAGATAGCTGTTTTGTCCATGCCTGTGAAATCTTTTTCTCATCTTTTTTTCAACTTATCCACATTGCCCGTTCTGCGATGAAACACAAGCTTTCTTCGTGTTGTATTGATTATATTTCGTCAAATCGCTAACTTGGCGACGCTTTTACATGTGCACGGCGGCATTTCTGCAATGCTCGTGTACAGCTTGGAGATACGCAGAGAATTCCCGCAAATGCAATGCCATTATCTGCTGTGCTGTGTACTCGTGCATACTTTTAGCGCGTTCACAGCACTTATGTATGCACAACAACGAGCAACGGCTTCATTATCCGGATAGAATAACCTTGAAGAAAGAGACAACGCTACACGAAATAACTGATAAACCACGAGAAAAGGCGATAGTTGTCGGTGTTGGCCTAAAGTCGATGGATCGGGAAGAATCGCTCGAACACCTCGATGAGCTCGAATTTCTGGTAGAAACTGCCGGGGCCCTTGTTCTGGAAAAAGTATATCAGGAACGAGCGGGATTAGACAGCGCTTTTGCTGTGGGCCGTGGCAAGATGGAAGAACTGCGGCAGACAATTGAGGACAACGACATCGCGTTGGTGATATTCGACAACGACCTCTCCCCTGGGCAAGTGCGTAATTTAGAGCGCGAACTCAAGGTAAAGGTGATGGATCGCAGCGGTATCATTCTCGATATCTTTGCTTCGCATGCGCGCAGCATGGAAGCAAAAACGCAGGTAGAGCTCGCGCAGCTTCAGTATATGCTGCCCCGTCTTACTCGTATGTGGACCCACCTTTCCAAGCAGTTTGGTGGTATAGGCACAAAAGGCCCTGGCGAAACCCAGATCGAAACCGACCGCCGCCTGGTGCGCACGCGTATTACTCAGCTAAAAGAAAAGCTCGGTAGAATTGCTGTGCAGCGCGAACAGCAGCGCAAAGGGCGCGAGTCGCTGCCGCGATTTGCCCTTGTCGGCTATACAAATGCTGGAAAATCGACGCTGATGAATATCCTCTCGGGCGCTGATGTGCTGGTGGAGGATAAACTATTTGCTACGCTCGACACAACAGTACGCAATATCAAACTGCCAGATGGCAAACCGGCTCTGCTTTCGGATACTGTAGGGTTTATTCGCAAGCTGCCCTCGCACCTTATCGCTTCTTTCCGCAGTACGCTGGCAGAAACATTAGAAGCCGATGTGATCCTGCACGTGGTGGATATTTCCCATCCCCGCTACAGCGACCATATCGAGGTAGTGCGCCAAACCCTTGAGGTACTTGGTGCACATCAGAAACCCACGTTGCTGGTATTCAATAAAATTGACGCTCTCGAATCGCTCGAAGAAGTGCATACATTGCACACGCTCTACGAACACAGCGTAGCTATTTCCGCAGCACGCGGCATCAATATTGGCGAACTACAGCAAAAAATGATGGAAATGGAAGAACAACAGTTCGAGACATACCATCTTACCGTGCCGTACACAGCGATGAGCCTCGTTCCCTCGCTGTATCGCTATGGGGAGGTTATCGAACGGCGCGACGAAGAGCATGGCGCCGAATTCACAATAAAAGCAGAAAAGCGATATGCTGATTTTTTTGAGAAACTGACTAATCGCAGCTCTGAACGACCCGATCAACAGTAATATTTATTCTATATCCCTATGATGATTATCCTGTACATTGCTATCATTGCAGTCCTCTCCTTTGCCTTTTCAATTTTCCTCGTCGTTATCGGCGAAGAAGTCGGTATCTGGGCAGGCGCTCTGTTCTTTATAGGCGTTACTGCCATTACGTGGCAGGTAGTAAAAAAATCGCTTTCACGGTACTGATCTCGTGCGGTTTTCGCTGCGTAAACTGCGCTCCTACTCCGATGAACGCCTTGTGAATGTCGTCATCTACCGGGAGCGCTATGGTTATCCGTTCGACTACGTGGAAGCCTGCAAGGACGAACTACGCACACGAGGCTACAGCAGCGCCGATCTTCAACAGGTAATAACCGAAGCAGGAGAAGGAGCCATGCCAAAGCGGTTCGCACTGCGAAAGCGCATAGAAACCGCAGGTAAGATTCTTCTCTGGCTGCCGGGCATCGCTCTGGTGCTGTTTGCAGCGCTGTTCGTCTGGAGCGATATGTGGAGTGAGGCTCTTCGCCGCACTGTGGGCGGCTCGGCAGTGCTCTTGCTTTGCCTGTCCTTTCTTGTGTACACTTATAGAACAGTGCTGCGGGGCAACCTCGCGCGATTCGACAGCGATTCTTCAGACAATTCCCCCTTTTCCTCGTAATACCGTTTCGCGGCACCTGCTGGCAGAACGCCCGAAACGACAGCTCATGCCAATTCTATGCGAACTGTACGTAAACCTCCCCCCCTCAAACGCCGCGCTACTATTGGTGTTATTTCTCCTGCTTCCCCGCAGCGCAACGACGAATATCTGCACCGAGGGGTGCGGTATTTGGAATCGATAGGCTATCGCGTGAAGCTCGGCAAGCACGCGCTCCGGCGCTATAACGGCTACCTGGCAGGCACCGACGACGAGCGCATAGAGGACATAGAATCGATGTTTGCCGATCCCAAAATCCACGCCATCTTCTGCGCTCGCGGTGGCTATGGCACCTCGCGGATTCTCCAACGGCTCAACTACGACCTGATCGCCGCCAATCCGAAAATTTTTGTAGGCTTCTCCGATCTCACAGCCTTGCAATCGGCTATATTTCGCAAGACAGGGCTTGTTACATTCTCCGGCGCAATGCCATCGGTAGACATGCGCGATGAATTCGACGCCTACGCCGAGGAATCGTTCTGGAATATACTTACGTCCACCCAGCCTGCTGGCGTTATAGCACAACCCGAGGAAATTGTTACTCTGCGCACGGGCGCGGCTCGCGGACGCCTGCTGTGCGGTAATCTTTCGCTGTTCGCGTCTCTGTGCGGCACGCCGTTTGCCCCCGCCGAACGCAAAGCGCTCTATCTGATAGAAGACATCGGCGAGGAACCGTACAAAATAGACCGCTTGCTTTCACAAATGGAAAATGCAGGAGTGTTCGCAAAAGCTGGTGGCATTGCTTTCGGGCAGTTCACTGGCATCCCCACCGACCGATCAGCCACGCCACAACCGCCTGTTTCCACAGTAATTCAAGAATATGTAGAGCGGCTCGGCCTGCCCGCGCTCGGCAATCTCTTGTACGGGCACCAAGCAAAGAAACTCACGCTGCCTTTTGGTGCAATGGCGCGTATCGACGGCAGCAAAGGTACATTGGAACTATTAGAAGCAGGTACAGAATAGCAATTGCCGTGCAGGTCGGCACAGAAACGTTGTCGTGAAAAAATAGGTGGCACGGGCGTCGCTGCTCACGTGCTCGGTCGCTGTCACCGGTCGCAAGCCCGGCTGTCCGCTGTCCAACCGGAAGCCGCCACGAAGAGAGAATACGACCGGACGACCAACCGCAACACCACTGCGATGAAGGCCGCACAACGGCGCGGCGGATGTGCTGCGCGGTGCGGAGAGAAAACACGGGGCCGGAGACCGAAGCGCCCCCTTTTTGGTTCTTTTCCCCTTCGTGTGTAACTTATCCAACTTCATGAAACCTGTACCTGTTCTACGGCTATGAAATACGTCCTCATCTTCCTGCTGGCGTGCGCGCCAACTCTTTTTGCTCAGGAAACTTTTCCTACTAATGGCGTGCGCGACGAACGTGCAGAGCTGTATGCTATTACCAATGTAACGCTGGTTGCCAGCCCCGGCACAATCGTCTCCAATGCAACATTAGTCGTGCGAAAGGGAGTGATCGTAGCGGCGGGCAGCGCGGTATCAATACCGGCGGGTGCAGTGCGGTACGACATGGGCGGCAAGTGGGTGTATCCCGCATTTATCGACCTCGATAGCGAGTACGGCCTACCGGAAACAAAACAGAAAAAAGCAGCGGGCGATGAAGAGGAAGAAGGCGAAGGCGGTCCGCAGATGGACACAAAGAAAAAGGGCGCTCACGGCTGGAATCAGGCGCTCAACCCCGAAGTTGACTCCTATACACTGTTTACAGCCAGCAGCGACAAGGCCGCCGAACTGCGCGCTCTTGGCTTTGGCGCTGTGCTTACCCACAAGCACGACGGCATCGCTCGCGGCACGTCGGCATTTGTGTTGCTGGGCGACCAGCGCGAGAACGAACTATTAGTACGCGACAGAGCAGCAGCCCATTATTCATTCGACAAGGGCACGTCCACGCAGGACTACCCCGGCTCGCTTATGGGCTCGATTGCACTTCTGCGCCAGACCTATTTAGACGCGGCATGGTACCGCAACGCCGGGCACCACGAGTACAACCTTACGCTCGAAGCGTGGAATGCACGGCAGTCGCTCCCGCAAATCTTTGAAGTAAAAGATAAATTTTCCGCACTGCGCGCCGACAAAGTAGGCGATGAATTTGGCGTTCAATACATCATCCGAGGCAGCGGCGACGAGTACCAGCGCGTAGCAGAGCTCAAGGCAACAGGTGCTCGCTTTATTATCCCCGTCAATTTCCCCATACCATTCGACGTCGAAGACCCTTTCGATGCGCGCAATATCTCGCTTGCAACACTGAAACACTGGGAGCTCGCTCCCTCCAACCCTGCAATGTTAGAACAAGCAGGAATTGTCTTTGCCCTGACACCTGCCCTCTTAAAAGATAAGAAAGAATTTCTAGCTAATATCCGGCTTGCAGTGCAGCGCGGCCTGAGCAAACGCACAGCGCTCGAAGCGCTTACCCGCCAGCCTGCAGCGATGATCGGCCTCGCCGACAAAATAGGCACACTCGAACCCGGCAGAATTGCCAACTTCATTGTTACATCCGGCGATGTGTTCGACGCTGGCACTGTGGTGTACGAGAACTGGGTAGACGGTAGGCGCTATCGCACGGCTGCCGGTGCACTTGCCGACTTACGCGGTGTGTACGATATGACTATCGACGGTTCGGAGCGCATGACGCTGATCCTCGACGGCGCTCCTGAATCCGTAAGAACCCGAATAGTACGCGGCAAAGACTCGCTGGATGCAGCTCTTTCCCGCACCGATGATGCGATTACTATGCGCTTTGCTACCGACACACTTCCGACCTCCAACAGCGTGCGACTGAGCGGCTGGATAGAGGGCACAACATGGTCGGGCCGAGGCCAGCACTCCGATGGGCGATGGATATCGTGGACAGCCCGCCTTTCAGCCCCCTTCAGCGCAAAAGTACGGAAGGATTCTGTGATGCAACCTGATGTGCTCGGCACGCTTACCTACCCCAACGTAGAGTACGGCTGGGAAAAACTGCCTGTGCAGGAAAAAGTGCTGCTGAAAAACGCAACAGTGTGGACATGCGAGGCCAGCGGCGTGCTCAAAGAAACAGATGTCCTTATCGACAAAGGAAAGATTGCTGCGGTAGGCACAAACCTCAATGCGAGCGGAGCTACGGTGGTGGACGCAACTGGCAAGCATATCACACCCGGCATTATCGACGAACACTCGCACATAGCTATCAGCCAGGGCGTCAACGAATGGACGCAGGCAATCACAGCCGAAGTGCGCATCGGCGATGTGCTCAACAGCGACGACGTGAACATCTACCGCCAGCTCGCGGGTGGCGTCACCACCTCGCACCTGCTACACGGTTCGGCCAATCCCGTAGGCGGGCAGACACAGCTTATCAAACTGCGCTGGGGTGTGGCTCCTGAAGCACTGAAATTTGAAGGAGCAGATGGCTTTATAAAATTTGCCCTCGGCGAAAATGTAAAGCAATCCAACTGGGGCGATAAAAACGTCGTGCGCTTCCCACAGACCCGCATGGGCGTAGAGCAAGTGTACATCGACGGATTTACACGCGCACAGGAGTACGAACGCGCTATCAAGCGAGGCGAATCGCCCCGGCGCGATCTGGAGCTCGATGCTTTAGTAGAAATTCTCAACAGCAAACGATTTATTACATGCCATTCCTACGTGCAGTCGGAAATCACCATGCTGATGCGCGTAGCCGAGCAGTTTGAATTTAAGGTAAACACCTTTACGCATATTCTGGAAGGCTATAAGGTGGCCGACAAAATGAAAGCGCATGGCGCCGGAGCATCGAGCTTTTCAGACTGGTGGGCCTACAAATACGAAGTGATCGACGCAATTCCCTACAACGGCGCAATCCTGCACGACATGGGCATTGTCACCGCCTACAACTCCGACGACCCGGAGATGGCGCGCAGGCTGAACCAAGAAGCTGCCAAGGCAGTAAAGTACGGCGGAGTGTCCGAAGAAGAAGCGCTGAAATTTGTCACCCTCAACCCCGCCAAGCTGCTGCACATCGATAACCGCACAGGCAGCATCAACGTAGGCAAAGACGCCGATGTTGTTGTGTGGAACGAGCATCCGCTCTCGGTGTACGCCGTAGCCGAGCAAACATATGTGGATGGCATTCGCTACTACGACCGCGCTACCGATCTTGAAAAACGCGCAGACATCGCACGCGAGCGCGAGCGCCTTCTCCGCAAAATGGCCGAAGCCAAACGCGGCGGCGCAAAAACACAGAAACCCACAAAACACGAAGAGCATCATTATCATTGCGACGATATCGGCAATGAATAGCGCACACAACAGCGTTGTCTAACATCGTTTTTCAATACGCAGAGGCTTTGGGCACGGGCGTCGTTGCGGCGCCCGGCGCGTCGCTGTCGCCGGTCGCAACTCCGCTTTTCGCTTGTACAAGCCCCTCCGCCAGTTGCCGAGAACAGCGAGAAAGGCGGAATGACATGCTACAGAACGGCGTTCGCATTTGTCACCGTAGGAACGGTGCGTGGACGAGCTTATGATAACTCCAACGAGCCACGAGGCCACATCGAACGCTTTTATCAGAAAATACAGCCAAACAGCGTGCACATTCAGTTGTAGCTGATTATCATCTTTGCATCGTGCCTTGACCACAACATGTAAATATTGTAGGTTGCACTCCTATGAATATTCCGCACATTCATCTGCGGGCATATCGCACAGGTATGCTCTATGCTTGGCAGGAATACTTTGAGCACGTTGAAAACGTAACGATCTCGCAGGGCGATATTCTGCGCGAAACAGCCGATGCAATCGTAAGCCCAGCCAATAGCACAGCCGTCCTCCCAGTGCTATCAACCGTATTTTGTGTCCCGGTCTCGGCACAGGCGAAGGCCAGATGCCATGGGAACGGGCTGCACGACAGATGTATGAAGCCTGGCGCTCGTTAGTCATTGGCGAGCCCGGAGTCTATGGCGGCCTCGCCCGCGCTGTAGAGCATCATATCGAGCTGCTGCGTTAACTCTCCCACGGCTACTTGCACACACACAACAAGGCCGAAGGAACAGTTGTAGATAATGTTCACGAGCCAGTGTGCAATATTTTATAGCCAAGGCTTATGCTTCACTTTTCTATGCAACGATATATACTTACTGCCATACTGCTTCTGCTGCCGCTGTGCACTGCATTTGCCCAGAAAGAAGCGTCGGTGTGGTACTTTGGCAATAATGCAGGCATGGACTTTATAGGTCCAACTCCTACCATTCGCACAAACAGCGCAATGCGGACAGCAGAAGGATGTGCAGTTATCAGCAACTCCTCCGGCAAATTGCTGTTTTATACCAATGGCTCTACAGTCTGGAACAGCGAGCACCAGGTCATGGACGGCTCCGGCCTCCTCGGCGATCCCTCCTCTACACAGTCGGCAATTATTCTTCCGCAACCCGGCGATCCTTTCCACTATTATATTTTTACCGTGGATAGCGAAGGCCAGTTCGATGGATTGCAATACCATATTGTCAATATGACCAGAAATGGCGGGCTTGGCCAGATTACGACAAAGAACGAACCGCTGTTGCCATCAGTGGTAGAAAAGATGGCTTTAGTGCGCCACAGCAATAGAACCGATTTCTGGCTGATAGTGCATGGCTGGAACGACGATGTGTTTTACGCATTCATTATTACGAACAGCGGAATACAGCGCACGCCGGTAGTAAGCAGAACAGGAACTCCACATTTGCAAACCACAACAAATCTCAATAGTCTTGGCGCAATGAAAGTATCGCTCGACGGCAAGCGCATTGCTCTGGCGCTCTATGAAGCAGGTATCTTCGAGGTACTTGATTTCGATGCGTCTTCTGGCCGTGTCTCTGCAACCACGCCACCTCTCCAACTGTCTTCTCCCGATTACACAGGCTGCTACGGCGTTGAGTTCTCGCCCGATGGCACAAAACTCTACGGTAGCGTGCAGAGCTCGGGTTCGATGCACCAGTTTGATCTGGCTCTGGGCAACGCCGCCGATATTATGGACAAGGCAGTTGTTGTTGCTACCGGGAGTCCGTCGATACCCGTGGGATCGCTCCAGCTTGGCCCCGATGGACGCATCTACTCCACACGTATGGGCCGCAGCTATCTCGATGTTATCGAACGCCCTAATGAGCCCGGCATTTTATGCGATTTCAAACCGCAAGAAGTATTTCTCGAAGGCGCCACAAGCACTCTTGGCCTACCGCTTTTCTACAATGGATTTCTACATATGAAGTTCGTCTATCGCAATGCGTGCCCCGGCGATAACACCTCCTTTCTGATACCCGATGCAGAGGGAATTACAAGCGTATGGTGGGATTTTGGCGACCCGATTACTGTTGCCAACAATACATCAAGTGCTCTTGCCCCATCGCATGTGTATTCCGCACCGGGCTCGTACACAGTACGGCTTACTACGTGGCGCGGCAGTACCGTAGATATAGTAGAGCGCGAAGTAGTCATCCACACAGTACCAGCGCCGCCTATCCCGAGCGACACAGTCCTGTGCCCCGGAACGACGATGTTCCTCCGGGCGGGAAGTCCAGAGTACATACAGTATGAGTGGTCGACTGGCGAAGTAACGCCTCAGATCAGTATTGATAGCCCCGGCCTGTACTGGGTGCGTGTGTCCGATAAGCTGTGCACAATTGCCGATACCGTCGTTGTATTGCCCGCCCCCGACTGGCAGCTTACAGGAGTATCAGATACAACTATATGCAGTGGTTCAGAGGTGCGCCTTTCTGTGGAAGGAGGAGCGACGTATCAATGGAATCCCGCAAAAGGACTCGATGACCCGACAAGTTCCGCCCCGCTTGCACGGCCTGATGCAACGACAACCTACACCGTAACAGCAACAGATATCTACGGCTGTACAAAGCAGAAAGAGATAACCGTCGCTGTGGTGCAACAGCCTCAGGCCGAACTCGGAAAAGACACAATAGTATGCGAAAAAGAAATTCTTACGCTCGACCCCGGGCAGCAAACGTCATCGGCTACATACCTGTGGTCGACTGGCGAAACAACGCAATCTATACATATTGTATCTCCGGGCATGTATTGGGTGGTAGTCCGCGATGGCAATTGCCTTGCTACCGATACTATTCGCATTGCTCATGCGGACATCCGGACTGTCAGTATTATTCCCGATACATCAATCTGCCGGGGCGATAGCGTGCAGCTCCTGGCCACAGGCGCACTGTCGTACCAGTGGTTTGCAGATACTACGCCGATGGATCCGACAGATACCAGCCCGGTAGTTGCGCCGCAGACAACAACCCGCTATACAGTGCTTGCTACCAACGAACTCGGCTGTACAACCACAGCCGCAGTAACAGTGGAAGTACGCATACCGCCAATAGTCACGGTGTCGATGCCCACTGTTTCGGCTGATGTCGGCAGCACAGATATCCAGTTCCCTATCGTGCTTTCAGCATCCGAGCCCATCGCCCTGCAATCGCTTGCGCTCACTGTAGCTTTCGACGCGTTCAGCCTTCGTCCTACCGGCATAAGCAATGCCAGTATGAGCGAACAAACCACAGGAGCGCAGGGCGAGATCACTATTGTACTGTCAAATATTAATGTATCGACAGCACCGCAGGTCTATGCCCGGCTCACAGGCGACATCCTCATGGGCTCACTGCCGTCCACGGCTCTGGCTGTGCAGAACGTGTCCCAACAACAGTGCGTAGACGTGCAAACGCAAGACGGCGCCTTGGCAATCCGGGGTTGTGGCGTGGGCCAGCGCGATATGGCATTTACTACCCCCACGGTATTGGCTATTTCGCCAAATCCCGCCACCGGCTATGCAAAAGTGCAAATGTCTTCGGCTTCCGATTGCAATGGCGATATGAGCGTCTACTCGCTACAAGGCCAGCGCGTATGGTACCACCAGTTCCCTGCAATCGCTGGCGAAGTACAGGTATTTCTCATCGAAACAACAGAGCTTGCCCCGGGACTGTACAGCGTTATCATGCGAGCCGGTACCGACATAGCAGTGGCAACACTCCTTGTACAGCAATAACAAAACAATGGTAACGCTTGCATTCCATTAGTAGCAGTGCTATACTTGCGCTTCAAAAGCGGCTGGCGCGCATCGCCGACCAGCCGTTTACAATTTCGCGGTGGAGCTAATATTTTCTCCCGACATATGCAGTACATTCTCTTACTCCTCCTGTGCACTCTTTGCTGCACAACCGACAGCCTATCACAAACGCCTTCTGTACCGCAAACACGACCCGTGGTTGTGCTCGGCGGCACAGTGCACACAGGTACAGGCCAGGTAATAGAAAATGGTTTTGTCGCCTTTGAAAATGGCAAGATTACAGCCGTTGGCGATGCTTCTACTGCCAGATTCGACAACTCGCGCGCGGATATCATCGACGCTGCGGGCAAACACGTGTACCCCGGCTTTATATGCGCCAATACAACTCTCGGCCTTTCGGAAATCGGCGCCGTTCGCGCCACCAACGACTACGCAGAGGTTGGCACAATCTCGCCTCATGTACGCGCTCTTATCGCATATAATACCGATTCGCAAATCCTTCCTACCGTTCGCAGCAATGGTGTTTTGCTCTCGCAAATTACACCAGTCGGAGGCCTTATCTCCGGCTCCTCTGCTGTTGTGCAGCTCGATGGATGGAATTGGGAAGATGCTATGTATAAAGCCGACGATGGACTGCATCTCAATTGGCCCTCAATGATGCCAAGCCAGGGTGATGAAGCAGAAAAAAGCCGCAAACGCATCGGGCAGGAGCTCGCAGCTCTCGATCAGTTGTTCGCAGAAGCAAAAGCATATAGCTCTACTCCAACCGCTAATCCATCCAATCTGAAGCTCGAAGCCATGCGCGGTCTGTTTAATGGTACAAAAAAATTGTACATCCACGCCGATCAGGCCAAAGGTATCATCGCAGCAATCCACTTTTCGCAGCGCTATGGCCTTGCTCCCGTTATTGTCGGCGGAGATGAATCCTGGCTTGTCGCCGATGTCCTGAAGCAATTTGATGTACCAGTAATTATCTCGCAAACCCATCACCTCCCCTCCCTGTCGCACGATGATATCGACCTGCCGTATAAACTTCCCGCTCTGCTCAACAAGGCAGGTGTGAGGTTCTGCATCAGTGGTGCTGGTAACTGGAACCAGCGCAATCTGCCGTTTGAAGCGGGAACCGCTGCTGCTTATGGCCTTACCAAAGAAGAGGCTCTTGCTTCTATCACTCTGAACGCAGCCGCGATACTCGGCATCGACTCTACAGTAGGCTCGCTAGAGCCGGGCAAAGACGCCACGCTGTTTATCTCTACCGGCGATGCCCTGGACATGCGCACCAACGATGTGACACAAGCCTTTATTCTCGGCAGGAATATCGACCTCGATAACAAGCAAAAAGCCCTCTACCGAAAGTATAAAGTAAAGTACGGGCAAAAGCCGTAGTCCGCTCGTCTGCTGAGCGCGGCCTCATTTCCAATAAAAAGGAATAGATACTCTTCATACAGCTCTTTTGTGGCACGGGCGTCGCTGCTCACGTGTTCGGTCGCTGTCACCGGTCGCACCACCCGCTGCGGCTCTTGCCAGCCCCTTCGCATTGCTCTGCGTGAACAGTAAAAAATGGGCTTGGAATAACTGTGTGCAACCATATTTCTCCATCGGCAATCGCTTTAGTCCGAGCCATATCTTCCGATAGTACTACGTGTCAGTCCAACAGCGAACAGCCCTGGGTATAAGAGAAGAATCATGATAACCGAACAGCTCATCTGGGAGCGTGGGCACGAGAGCCGTATCATGCGCGACGGTAATCTCGGTAGCCACGCTACCATTGTGTTTGCCTTTGGCGATAGGCTACTGCTCGCCGATCCACAATATTACAACACGCTGCGCGAATGCTATCCCTACGCGCATATTCTTGTCTGCTCTACTGCTGGTGAAATTATTGGTACATCGGTGTACGACGACTCGATTGCAATAACCGCCGTAGAATTTGAGCATACCACACTATCGGCAGCCGCAGTATCCATCGAAGATTTTGCCAACAGTTTTGCCGCCGGCGAGGCTTTAGGACAGGCATTGCCACACGACGGTCTTGTCTATGTCTTTGTGCTATCCGACGGACAACGAGTAAATGGCAGCGAGCTCATTAGCGGACTCAAGACCTCGCTGCCGCCCGAAATGGTAATCACAGGCGGGCTTGCCGGTGACGGCAACCGCTTTGAGCAAACAGTTGTGGGTCTCGACCAGCCGCCAGTGGAAGGACGTATCGTTGTAATAGGCTTCTATGGCGACCGCATTCGCATTGGCTATGGATCAGTCGGTGGCTGGGATCCATTTGGCCCCGAGCGCCTTGTTACAAAAGCGCACAGCAATGTGCTGTACGAACTCGATGGCCAATCGGCTCTCGACTTATACAAACGCTATCTCGGCGACCAAGCCGATGGCCTGCCGGGCAGCGCCCTGCTGTTTCCACTCAGCATTTGTCCCCAAAACGGCGACAGTCGCTCGCTTGTACGCACAATACTATCAGTAAACGAACGGGAAAAAAGCATGACCTTTGCTGGCGATATACCATTGGGCTGGTACGCGCGATTTATGAAAGCTAACTTTGAACGCCTGATCGACGGCGCCGCACAGGCAGCACATAACAGCTCGCTGCTGCTGCAGGAACAACCACCCGATCTCGCTATCCTGATAAGCTGTATTGGAAGAAAAAACGTGCTTGAACAGCGCATAGAGGAAGAGATAGAAGAGGTAAGTGGTATACTCGGCACATCCACCGTTATCGCTGGTTTCTACTCCTACGGCGAAATTTCCCCACTTGTATCAGCCACCGATACATCATTCTGCGAGCTTCACAATCAAACTATGACCATCACCGCTTTTAGGGAAGTGTAATGTACAACTTGCTCCTTATTCGCCAGCTAAAAAAGCATATCGGACCGCAGTGGACAGCATCGCTTCCAGAGGGCATGGACGCGCTGCTGGAAGCCATCAGCAAAACCTACGACCACCATACAGCCGATAGAGCCTTGCTCGAACGCGCTATGGATATTAGCTCGCAGGAGCTTACCGAAGCTAACAACAGGCTGCGCGAGGACGCTGTAAAGCAACACACTCTTATCGAAAAGATGCGCGATTTCATCCTGCAATTGCAAGTGCTTTCCGGTGCGTCGGATATGATGCAAACCGACTCCAACGACGCAATTGTCGTTGTCGAATATCTCGCCGAACAGATAGAACGCTGCCGGATTGCCGAAGAAGAATTGCTGCAATCGCGCGCCCGGCTCTCTGCGCTCATCGAGCATACCAATGATCTGATCTGGTCGGTTGATAACGATTTGGTTATCACTGGCTGCAACAGCGCGTTTCGCTCCATTTTTGCAGATTGCAAGACAACGCCATGCCAAGCAGAAGAAGGTAATATGGTGCTGGACCTTTGCTCGCCCGGCGAACGCGGTTACTGGAAATCACTGTACGAAACTGCGTTGCAGGGAGAGCCGTTCCGCAAGGAATATCATCGCTATGTAAACGGACGGGAAATATATTACGAACTGTCGTTTACGCCCATTGTGGTACACGGCACGGTGACAGGAGCTTCGATTTACGGACGCGACATTACCGAACGTAAAATAGCTGAGCAGGAGCTGGAAGCGGCACTCAAACGCGAACGCGAGCTCAACCTACTGAAAACACGCTTTGTTGGCACGGTATCGCACGAGTTTCGCACACCGCTGTCAGGTATTATGATGTCGACCGAGCTGCTGGATCGCTATATCAACCGCATGAATGAAGAACAGCGCCGTACCGAAATAGGAAAGATTCGCGAACGGGTATCGGAGCTTACAAGGCTGATGGACGATGTGCTGATGCAATCGGCTGCCGATTCGGTACAAACTCTGTACAAACCAGCCAATATTAATGTGGTGGACTTGTGTAATACAGTGCTCGACGACATAACTTCCTCCGGCACTATCGGCCATACAATCGACGCTTATTTCGCTCAGGATATTCCTGCTCTTTTTGCGGATAGCAAGTTGCTGCGCTATGCACTTCGCAATCTGCTGTCGAATGCCATTAAGTATTCGCCCGGGAGTTCATCAGTGATCTTCCGCGTATATCATCGCTATAACAATGTGTTTTTTCAGGTAAGCGACCAAGGCATTGGCATACCGGATGAAGAGCTTCCCCTGCTCTTTAATCCCTTCTTCCGCGCTTCGAATACAGGTGCAATCAAAGGTACAGGTCTCGGCCTGTCGATTGTAAAAGAATTTGTCGACATACACGACGGTGAAATTTCTGTCGACTCGCGTGTGAATTGCGGAACATCGTTTACAATTCGCTTGCCACTGCGGAATGCAGAGTAGGAATAAAGCCGAGGGACGAAATATCTGCCCCCCGGCTCTTTTGCTTTACGGTTGATTTTTTATTACAAAGGTCGTATCCGATGTAACCGAAGCAGAGGCAAAAACACCAACAGCCGATTCGCCCTGCACACTGCCGAGCAATGCGTTGTAGGTAGGGCTGGCACCACCGAAGCGTATCTGCTTGAACCATTTGGTAAAATTCGGATCGGGAGCAAACACCGAAACTTCCTGCACACCAAACCACTTGAACGCATTCCAAGAACCGGGAATATTAGTAGCCGGAATATATGCCCAGCGGGTAATATCGTCGTACTTCGGCGCATTCTCTTCCCAGAAACGCTCAATTCTCCGGTTTTTTTCCTCTGTAGGCGGGTTCAAATATTTTCCGTACTCCAAAGTGTCCAGAGCCGACACCCGCAGAATATACTCGTTTATTCCCGGCAGCGGCGTCCAGGACAGGCGCAGCTTTTCATCGGTCGTAAGGTTCGTCGTGTCTTTGGGATATTCCAATGTATCGGGGATGACACGCGTATAGCTAATTTGCCCCGGCGTGGTCGTTGTCCCTGTGATCAGCCCACCACCGGCCAACCGTATACGCAGGCGATACGTCGTGTTAGGCTGTACTTTGTACAGCGTGTCCTTGCCCGGATACCAGTATTCAGACCCCTTCTCTGTTTCGCGATACAGAAGCTGTAGTGTGTCGCTATCGGTCAGGATTTTCACATCGGCGTCTTTGATAAATGCCGCTGTTATAGAAAATGTATCCTTCACGTCCTGGCTGCGCATCAGCCTTATTTCTTGAATCGGTTCTCCTACGATAAGGATTGCCTCTACCCCGTTTTGCTGAAGATAATCGCTGGGCACAGGATCCTCACAGGCGCTCAGTCCGGCCAGCAGCGCCACCACAAACAAAAGATGTATTTTTTTCATAGTCTATTTTCTCCTCGGAGCCGTGGCAAACACTGTAGTTCGCTCTGTACAACACGGTCCGCAATGTACGTATTAAAATTTCACTTCGAATGAAACAGTGGGAAGAATTGGCAAAAGCCGCACATCCGTCACCGTAGGCCGTTCTTTTGTTGTGTCGTAGTACCGGAACCATATATCCCGGCGCGAATACACATTGTAGATATCTAGCAGCAAGCGCGCTGGCAAGTCGAAAACTGTAAAATTGTAGTTCACATTCAGGTTGAGCTGGTGCGAAGGAGGCAGGCGGTAGCCATAACGCTGGCCGGGCACCGAAAGCCCTGCGTCTGTGCTCTCGCCGGGCAGCGATGTCTGGTACCACGATGTCATAGCTGTGTACGACTGCCCGCTCTGGAAGGAAAAGGAAGCGCCAATCTCCCAAGTGTCGTTCAGGCGGTATAAAGCCACCGCCTTGAAGTCGTGCAGCCTGTCGTATTTCGGGCGGAATCGCGCGCCGCCGTTGATGCTGTCGAACGTAGAATACACCCAGCCAAGAGCATAGCCCAGCCAGCCGGTGAGCCTGCCCTTTTTCTTTTGCAGAAAAAACTCTACGCCGTATGCCTCGCCATTGCCGCTAAAGAATACATCCGTCACATTGGCTGCGTTTGTCGAAAAGCGGTTGAGCTCGCTGATGTTTGTCAAATCTTTGTAATACAGGTCTACATTGAAATCATAACCGTCAAAGGGCATGGTTTCTACACTAAAGATATAGTGCGATGCCCGGCTGGGCTGTACAGTAGAATCGGTAGGCAGCCATGTATCAAAGAAAGAAAAATCGGGGTTGGAAGCCAAGCGCAAATACTGGTGGTATATGCCCCACGCCGCTTTAAAAGCGACATCGGGCTGCCACTGGTAGCGCAAAGCCAGGCGAGGGTCGACAGTACCTATTTCGCTCAATTTCCAGTAGTCGCCGCGCAAACCAGCTTGCATCGACACGAGATCGGAGAACTGGTAGTTGCCCTGGGCAAAAAGAGAATAGGTCCAGTCGTTGATCTCTAAATTCGTTGTGCCACGCCCTGTCGAGCCTGTCGGCGAGGTAGAATCTCTATCGCCTGTAAAGTTCTGGTAGTAGTTAAAGGTAAACCGGTTGATCTCCGTACCGCCCTTTACAGTCAAAACATCAGAGGCAAACCATTCGAGGTTGGCCTTGAGTGTGTAATCGAGAATAGAGTTTGAGGCTTCTACTTCAAACCCCGCGTTGTTGGCATCAAATCCGTTTTTATACCGGCTGGCACTGAGGTTAACGACGGAAAAGAGGTCTTCCGAAAAAATATGCGTCCAGCGGGCAGCTCCTGTCCTATTGCCAAGCCCGACATTGAACTCTACACCTGTGCCCTTGAGCGAGAGATCGTCGTCGCTCATAAAACCGCTGATAAATATTTTATCATTCGATCCCAAGTTCTGCGATATCTTGGCGTTGAGGTCGTAGAATGCAAAATTAGGCAAGGGATTTTCCGGGTCATCAGGCAGCAGCCCTATGATAAGGTCGAGATAGGTGCGGCGCCCGCCTATGAACCACGAGCCATCGCCAATAGGTCCTTCCAGCGAGAGACGCGAGGAAATAGCTCCAAGCGAAGCCACTCCTTCAAACTCGTTCTGATTGCCGTCCTTTTGGGTAAGCGTCAGGACACTGGAAAGCCTGCCGCCGTACTCCGCCGGAAAGCCGCCTTTGATCAGCTCTACATCTTTGATAGCATCGGTGTTAAATGCGGAAATAAATCCGAACAGGTGCGAAGGGTTGTACACCGTAGAACCGTCGATAAGCACGAGGTTTTGGTCCGGCGAGCCACCACGCACATACAGGCCACTCGAAATCTGCGACGAGGTAAGAATACCAGGCAGGTATTGCAACGAGCGAAAAATATCAGACTCCCCGCCGATGCGAAGCTGGCTCAACTGCTCGATGGGAATATTGACCTTGCTAATAGTGATTTCGCGCTTTTCGATGTCGCGGTCGCCCTCTACCACTACTCCTTCGGTCTGCATGTCCTGCGGCTGCATACTGAAGGTGATGGTCTTTGACTCTTTTTCGCCAAATGTCAACGTCACTTCTTTTCGGCTGTACCCGACCATACTGATGACAACTGTCTGCTTGCCAGCCGGAATGCTTTTTACTGAGTAGAAACCACTTTTGTTGGTAAAAGCACCGAGCTTTGTCCCTTTTATGCTTACAGTTGCAGAAATCAGCGTTTCCTTTGTTGTGCTGTCTACAACATACCCGCTTATAGAAGCAGTGCCCTGCGGGTCGGGAATCATTGTCAACGTGGCGGACTTACCCGGCGATGGAAGAAAAAACACAGCACAACACACCAGCATATAAGCTGTTATTAATCGGTTCATACCTACTCATCCTACTGCCCACACGGGCAAATGTTCGTTTTAAAATTCGCAGCCAACAGACGCGTAAGCAGTACAAATGTTTCAGTTATTTTTTTTGTAGGAAGGGCGTTGGTGGCTGTCCTGCGGATCTTTATGGGATGGGCTGGCGAACTTCGGTCGTGCGATGTACAGCTCTGTGCCGGTGTATAAAAAGCCGCACTATCCCGGTGATAGTGCGGCCCCCATCATAACCTATCAAATGACCGTGCATGTGCCAGTCGTGTTTGCACAGCAATCGGATGAACCGAGATATTCGCAATTCGCCACATAGGACGGAACAGCCCGCGACAGAAAGCGACTATCGGAAATGCGGAGAAAATCCCCGGCACAAGCGTTTGGAAATTACAATTTCGCAGTGGTAATAGCTATGGGAGTTTGGCTGATTTTGGCGTCGGACGTTCTCCTATAGTACGAAGCAGAAACATTGAGAGCGCAACATCTGCCGCAAAAAGAGGTGTAGGACGACGGCAACAAACGCCTTTTACTCATGAAAAATGGCGTTTCTGAGCTAAAATCTGGAGCACCCCTCGTAGTATAATGCTGTGGCACGGGCAGCGCTGCATCGCCCGTCCTGTCGCTGTCACCGGTCGCACAATCCGCTGCGTCTCTGGTCGAAAGCCATGCGCCAATTGCCCAAAGACTACATCAGAGAAGTGGGCAAAGCAGGTGGATACCTGCTAGGCTACCAGTACATCGGGCATTCCTGTGGCTCTTACTAGTCTGTGCACCCTGCCAAACGCGAATAGCGGCATAGCAACCACGAGGCAGATGTGCTGCGCGGTGCAGCGACCAAAAGCGCGACCAGAGGCAGAAGCGCAAAAGAAAACGTGATCTGCGCTTGCGAACGCTTCTACTCCCGCCTTCTCATGCGGGCCAGAAAAAAACCATCAGTGCCGTGTTCAGCGGGAGTCAGTGTAAGAGTTGCGCGGTCGCTTGCCAGTCCGGGCACTTCCACACCATACGCTGCAAATGCAGTAGCTAATGGCTCGGGCTCAAACTCTGGATGATCGGCCAGAAATGCTTCTACAACTTCGTCGTTCTCCTGTGGCATCACAGAGCAAGTAGAATACAGCAGCACTCCACCCGGGCGCACACACGGGGCATAGGCGGCCAGCACACTGCGTTGCTTGGCAGCGTGCCGCGCAAGCAGTTCGGGAGTAAGCCGCCACTTGGGCAGAGGCATACGGCGCACAGTGCCCATACCGGAGCAGGGCGCATCCACCACAACGGCATCACAGCGATTGCGGTAGCGCTCCAGCTCGCGCGGCAGTTCACCCGGGCGGGTTCCCCGGCCAATTGGCACAGTGCGTATCGACGACAAACCCGCTCGGCGCGCCCTGAAAGCAACTTCTTTCAACCGCCGGAATTCGATATCGGCAGCAACAACCTCGCCATTGTCGCGTTTGAGCACAGCGATATGCAGCGATTTCCCACCAGCACCAGCGCATGCGTCTAATACTGTCCAGTGTTCCTCCGGCGCAAGCCCATAAGCCACGAGCTGGCTGGCCTCGTCTTGCACTTCTACAATCCCGCTGGTTACGACATCGAGGCTACGCAAATCCACACGCTTGCGGCAGATAATCGCCGCAGGCGAAATAGTGCCGGGCACAGCGTCTACTCCCTGCTCGCACAACCTCTTTACCGCTTCGTCGCGCACCATCAGCATGGTCTGTACCCGCAAGTTCAGCGGCGCCGAGGGCAACAGCGACAGAGCGAGGCTGGCAACATCGCGCCACGATCTTGTGTGAAACAGGTCGTCCTTCCACGCTTTGAGCATCCAGGGCTGCACACAGTATCGCACGCCGAGCAGGTCGAGCTCGTCGCTGCCGTCCGGGCCGCGCTGGAGAATATCTTCACAAGTAGTTGCAAGGTGTTCCCATGCGGCAAAAATATGATCGGCCCACTTCCTGCCCTGCTCGGCTGTATGCCCCGTAGCTTGAGCCCATGCCTCGCCAGCGAGATACGGCACAGAGCCTTCTTCCACCACAGTCCCCGGCAGTGCTGCTATCGCCTCTTTACTGTTCATCGAGCCGAGAAATTCCGCCAGTATGCACGCAGTGGCTACGGTTCCCACCATCGCCGCATCCACGGGCTTTTTTCCGGTTATTGCAACAACAGGCTCGCCAACAAGTGCCGTAGCAGTTTCGGCGCAATGGCTGCATGCCGAGAAGGTACGAAGAGACGCAAAAACGAGTTCGGAAATAAACCGTCGCTCCTTCGAGCCGATGTATTTTTTAGAGCGAAAATATTCTGATGCCAGAGAGTCTGCCGGTTGTGGCGACTTTCTGATAATGCGAAGTAGTTCGGCTGTATGGCCGAGAAGCGAAGGAAGAAACATGCGGATAGAAGAGAATAAATATCAGTGCTGCTCTGTGCCGTCCATCGACACAACAATCTTACCGAACTGTTCGCCCTGCTGCATACGGGCAAAGGCATCGCCAATAGCTTCGAACGGATACACACTGTCAACAATCGGCAGCATCTTGTGCTCGTTGATGAACTCAAGCATATCGGAAAAGTCCTTGTCGCTGCCCATTGTTGTCCCCTGCAAGCGCAGTTGCTTCCAGTAAATTTTATACACGTTCAAAAATTCTGGTCGCCCAAGCGTTGCACCATAGCTTATCAGGCGCCCGCCCGGTCGCAAAAGATCGAGCAAGACGTTCATCTGGTCGCCGGCTGCACCGTCGATGATCACATCAAAACCGCCGCTTACCATGTTCAACTGTTTGTGCCAATTTTCCATAGTATAGTTGGCCTCGCCTGCTGCGCCCATTTCCACAGCGCGTTGCAGCTTATCGGCGCTGCCAGATGTTACATAGACCTGTGCGCCAACGGTTTGCGAAAACTCAAAAGCAAACTGTGCTACTCCGCCGCCAATTCCCGTGATAAGCACATTCTGCCCCGGTGCAACTTCGCCCTGAGCCATTGCTGCCCGCCAAGCAGTCATACCGGCAAGCGGCAATGCAGCAGCCTGTACAGCGGTGAGATGTGCTGGCCGGGGATGTAAGCGGTGCGCCGGAACAACAGTGTATTCAGCAAAAGTGCCCCACGCGGGCATGCCATATACTTCGTAATCTGCCGACTGGGCGAGTTCGCTGGAACCCCAGTTGATATTGGGATTCATAATGACCTCCTGCCCCCACAGCGACTGGTCGGCTCCGGTAATTTCCTCGACAACGCCACACCCATCAGAGCCCAGCACGCTCGGGTACTTGATTTTTGCATATTTTCCCTCGCGTATCCACTCGTCGCGGTGGTTCAGCGCAGCGGCTTTGATACGCACCAACGCCTCGCCATCGGAAAGCTTGGGAAGTTCTATATTTTCTATGCGAAGGCGGTGCTCTGCCGCCTCATTCAGCACTAATGCTCTCATAACGCCTATGTCTAATAATATTCGTAAGAGAAGTTGGGCTCTTCGGTCTTCGGTCGGGCATTCGTCTTCGTCACCGGTCGCATCGACCGCCGCTGCCCAGCGCGCTCGTTCACCGCAGTACCACTGGGAACACCAATATAACTTTTTTATCGTTTACCCCGGCCTGATCCCGCGCCCCGGCACCGCTCGGCAGCAGATAGAACCACCGCAAACCAGCACTACAAAACAAGGCGTTATTCTCCTTTTGCTATAGCACAAAATTTTGTAAGTTCTGCACCATGATCAACGCTGTAGCTTCATCCTCGTCCGCTCGGTTTTCTTCAGCCCCTTTGGAGAAAGCATCTCGCCGTTCGGCTCCTAGCGGAGCAGATGGCATCAATACTGCTGCACAGCAGCGCACCAGTGCCGACACAGGCGAAACAGCAGCCAGCGAGGACTCCAAGAAAAAAACAACCGTTGGCGGGAAACGCGAACTCACCGACGAAGAGCGGCAAGAAGTAGCAGAGCTGAAGCGTGTAGACTCACATGTACGGCAGCACGAAGCTGCTCATCAAGCCGCCGCAGGAAGTCTTGCACGTGGCAAGTCGTTTACCTACAAGCAGGGACCAGACGGCAACCAGTATGCAGTAGCAGGCGAAGTGCAGATTGATACATCAGCCGTTCCCAATAACCCACAAGCAACAATAGCCAGAATGCAGCGTGTGCGTGCTGCAGCCAGCGCCCCGTCCGATCCTTCGTCCCAAGATCGCTCGGTGGCAGCACAAGCCAGCCGCACTGAAGCCGAAGCACGCGCCGAACTTCTCAAACCGGAAGAAGAGGAACAACAAGCTATCGGCGTTGCCGGACGGGTCATCCCAAGCGAAGCTACCGACAAAGACACAAGTGAAGCTACCGAAGAGGACACAGAAAAAAGTGCGGAAGGAAGTATTGATTCCCCGACCCGACAGCAGATTAACCCGTATTCGGCAACCAATTCGCCCGGCCAATCCTCTTACAAAGAGCGAGGAACGTTTATCAATACATACGCGTAGGCTTCACTTTTACCATCCTGACTATACACGGAACTGATTATATCGCGGAGAGGTATCATGCGTTTTCTCCTTCCTTTTCTCTTCCTATGTGTTCATAGTTCGGCTTTTGCCCGTATCGACAGCGGCCTTGTTGCATGGTGGAGCTTTTGCTCGTGCAATGCCGCCGACAATAGCGGTAATGGCTATGATGGCGTGGTGAGGAGTAATCCGCGCTGCGTGGATGGCGGTGTTGCAGGTAAAGCTCTGAAGTTCAATACTGTCGATGAAATCAATGACTGCAACAGGCCCGGCGGCGACTATATTGTCGTGCCAACACTGCCACCCCTGTGGGAAGAAGGCTTCAGCGTAAGCGCCTGGGCGCAGTTCGAGGAGAACAGGAATTTTGAGCGCATTATCGACTTTGGCAATGGCAGCGGCGATGCCGGAGGAGTGCCTGTCTGGTTCGGACGTGTGGGAGCGAGTACGACTCTGGCCATCGAAAGCTGGATAGATGCGAATACAGTAGTTAATCGGAGTGCCGGGCGTCTTGCTGTGAGCGATGGCATTGTAAATGGCAGTATGCACTTCTACTGTGCCACTATCAGTCCGCAAGGTGTAATGCGGCTCTATGTGGATGGTGTGCTGCTCGCCGAAAAGAATGGGCATCGCGTTCTGAATGTACAGCGACAATCGAACTTTATCGCGCGCTCGAACTGGTGCAGCGCCGATCCCGATTTTCGCGGTATTCTCGATGAAGTGCGAATTTATAATCGCCCGCTCTCCCCAACTGAGGTCGGGGAATTGTACAACTATCGCGCTCCTGCCCCCGTGCCACCATTCCCCGATACAACAATCAAGTGCGGACAGAGCGTTGTTCTTCGCACACAACCGGGATTCACCTATCGGTGGACACCGACGAATGGGCTGAGCTGTAGCAACTGCCCAACGCCAACAGCAGCTCCCGAACAGACAACTACCTATACAGTGGAGATCACAGGCACCGACGGCTGTACCATAGAAGATACTATCACAGTGACTGTACAACGGCTGCACGTCGATCTGTCGTCGACAGAAACAGGCTGCCCCGGCGATACCATTGTGCTAGATGCCGGTCCCGGTTATAACTCCTACCTGTGGTCCGATGGTTCAACCACACAAATTGTACGTGTCACCTCACCTACAACTCTATCAGTGACTACCACGACATTAGGCTGCACAGAGACATCGCAGGTGTTCACTATCGTATTTGGCCAGAATCTCTCCGACTATTTCCAGCCGGATCATCTTGTAATCGAGGCGATTCCAACAGGTTCGGTGGAATGTATAGACATCGTACTCACCAATCCAGAAAGTACGGTACGGCATATTTCATGGGCCTATGCCGAAGCAAACATCAATATTTCCGTTCCTATAAATCAATTTCCGATTGAGATACCCGCAGGCGGCACTTCGACTTTTACAGTATGTTGTTCTCCGTCGCACAGCGGCTCTTTCACCGACCAGATTGTGATTGATGGCTTTTGCCTGCCCTTGCAAGTAGCAGCAGGCGGCACAATCTTTAGCGATACAGTATATGCTCCGTGTAGCCCGCCCATCCTGCTTCAGGAAAGGGGCAGTTCGCCTTTGTTGCTCCACAAACCCCGCCCCAATCCCGCATCAGAATTTGCGACACTCCAGCTTGATATATTCGGCAGCGACAACGCCCCGGCTACCTGCACCCTTGTTTCACAGCTCGGCATCTCGGTTGCCTGCGAACAATTCACGCCATCCGATATAGGTCGGCGCAGCGAATGCACAATTGATGTACGCAACCTCGCAGCGGGAATATACCGGGCTGTAGTCGTGTATGGCAGCACAACAGCAACAACTACTATCGTCGTCGCAAAATAAACCAATCGTAAAAGTGTTCGTCCGACCATTTCCGCCGTGCATACACGCTTATTTTTTCGTTTTTTTGGGCTTGTTATACGGCTTTGTGGTTTCCTTTCCCGTCTCTGCAATTCTGGCAGCGAGCTTCCAGTCGAACGGCAAGAAGCGCACAATGATATCGCTGCGATGCACAGCAATATACGCCGCCTCTGTTTCGCGCACATAGGGCACAATCGCGCTGAGCAGCGTCCGCCCGGAGCGCTCGAAGTCGATACGGTAGTGCTCAAACAGCGCGGGCAGCATCAGCACATTAGCACCGACATCCAGCACAGCGCCATTTTCGCCGCTCACAAACTTGCGGGCATTGTCGCGCAGAGTTTTCAGCACTGTAGCCGCACGATAAGCGCGATTGTGCAAACGCGGAGCACCCGCAGCACCACAGGAGGCGCCAAAATGTACAAGCGGTTCACCAAAAGCGCGCAGCTCATCCAGGATACGGCTGATCGTGTAGTACGCCCCGGCAACAGCAAAGGAATCTTGGTTGAAAAATCCATCGGCATTGCTGATCACACGCAAGCCGGGCCGGGCAAGCACAGCAGCAATTGCAGAAGCGTTGTAGGCATTAAGCCAGAACGCCATTTGTTCATCGCGGCTCCACGCCGCCGGGCGCGCAGAAGCGAGCCGGTTTCGGTACGCCAAGAATACAGGCGTATTAAATCCCTCGTAATACACTTTCGCGCCACCTACATGCAATTGCAGAAGCGAATCGAACACTGTATGCGAAAAATGTTCTGGCGCTTCAGCCCCAGAGCGGGCAGCTACTACAGCGGGAGCACAAAGGAGCACAGAGCAGAGCAATAGAAATACATAGTGCATGGCAGTACAGAACAGAGTGAAAGAATATGTAATGTGGTAAGGAACTCCATAAAATTGCCGAACGGCAAGTGAATTTCCAACCCTTACAAGCAGGGATTTTTTCAGAAAAGTTGTACAATACTGTTTTTTGTATTAAATTGGCGCTTCTTTGAGTTGCAAGTACATGTATATGGCGCTGTGGCCGAGTGGCTAGGCAGAGCTCTGCAAAAGCTCGTACAGCGGTTCGAATCCGCTCGGCGCCTCTTCTAAAATCACTTACATTCCGAATATTCAAACGCAATCGATATGGCAACAACAGCGGATCTGCGCGTGGGTGCGGTGCTGCGTTTCAACGGTGACGCATGCCTTGTTCTAGAATCTGAACATCGCACACCTGGCAACCTACGTGCTTTTTATCAGGTAAAAATGCGTAATTTGCGCTCCGGCAAAACATTTGAGCAGCGCTTTCGGTCGGGCGAGACAATCGACCTACTGCGAGTGGAGCGCCGGGATTATCAATACCTGTACAAAGATGGCGAGAGCTTTATCTTTATGAATCCCGAGACATACGACCAATTTCCGGTAAGCGAAGCTGCATTGGGCGAGCAATCCAGATTCCTGAAAGAGGGCGACAACGTGCAAATCGCGTTCAACGACACCGAGATTGTATCGGCTGACCTTCCTTCGCATGTGAACCTGATTGTAACATACACCGAACCTGGTGTTCGCGGCGATACAGCGACAAACGTTACAAAACCGGCTACTCTGGAAACTGGCGCAATCATCCAGGTACCGATCTTTGTAAACGAGGGCGACAGGCTCCGCATCGACACTCGGACTGGCGCGTATATCGAACGCGTGAAAAACTAAGAGCTACTTCTTAAAGCGTGATTCTTCCCAGTGAGGCATCACGCTTTTTTTATTGGTACTGGCGACCGGGCGCAGAAGTTTGCACAACACGTGAGGCCATTGCGACCGGCGACAGCGAACGCCGCAGAACAGCGACGCCGGTGCCCAGCATTCCCGACGGACTTTTTTCTTTCCTTTTTAGAGCAAGACGTGTATTTTACGGCGCTCGACAGTGAACACAGAGTACTATCAACCCGAATCTTTGGAAGAGGCCGGTATGGATCTGAACTACCTTCGTAGACTTTTAAAAATTTTCGATGAGAGCTCTGCAGTAGAGCTGCGCATTGAGGAAGAAGGAATCAATCTTCGCATTGCCAAACAATCATCCGGCGGAACGTCGGTTCAGGCGCTTCCCTCTGTCTACCAAGTACAACCTGCACTTCAACAGCCCTCTTCGGCAGCACCTGTCGCGCCTGCAGTAGCAGCCGAACCTGCCAGGCAAGAAGAAGCACCTCCAGCACCAGTAATTGAAGAGAACCTCCACACGATCGTTTGTCCTATTGTCGGTACATTCTACCGCGCCTCCTCGCCCGATGCAGAACCTTTTACTCAAGTAGGCGACCGCGTATCTGCGGGTTCGCCGTTGTGCATCGTAGAAGCGATGAAGCTCATGAACGAGATCGAAAGCGACGTGACTGGCACCGTAGTAAAAGTGTTGGTGGAAAACGCCAAACCTGTAGAATACGGCCAGCCGCTGTTCTCTATCCGGCTCGACTAACGGACGGACGGATTACGATATTTCCCTTCCCGGCACGTACAGACGTCCCCCGGCTGGGCAAACAACTTTCCATATAGCGCCGAAGGTCATAACTCTATGTTCAATAAAGTACTGATCGCCAATCGGGGAGAGATAGCACTGCGTATTATTCGCGCATGCCGTGAACTCGGCGTGCAAACAGTAGCTGTCTACTCCGAAGCCGACAAAACTTCCCTGCATGTGCGCTTTGCCGACGAAGCGGTGTGCATAGGTCCGGCACAGGGCAGAGCGAGCTATCTGCGCATCCCCGCTATTCTTGCAGCAGCGGAGATTACAGGAGCCGACGCAATCCATCCCGGCTATGGTTTTTTGGCTGAAAATGCCGAATTTGCTGAAATTTGCAATGACTGTGGTTTCGTGTTCATTGGCCCATCGCCCGAGGCCATTGTAAAAATGGGCAATAAGTCGATTGCCAAGGATACAATGCGCGCAGCCGGAGTGCCTGTGATTCCGGGCAGCCAGGGTATTGTGTCTTCTGTAGAAGAAGCAATTGAGCTCGTGCGCGAAATCGGTGTACCTGTGATGCTCAAAGCAGCAGCGGGCGGCGGCGGCAAGGGCATGCGCTTGGTGTCGCATATCGACGAAGTAGAACGCGCATTTACAACAGCGCGCAACGAAGCAGAAGCGGCGTTCAACAACCCGGATATGTACATCGAAAAGTTTGTGGAAGAGCCGCGCCACGTAGAAATACAAGTGTTCGGCGATACACACGGCAATATTATCCATCTGAACGAGCGCGAGTGCTCTATCCAGCGCAGGCACCAGAAGCTGATCGAAGAATCGCCTTCGCCAGTGCTTACCGAAGAGTTGCGCCGCAAAATGGGTGAAGCTGCTATCAAAGCTGCACAAGCTGTAAACTACGTGGGCGCCGGTACAGTGGAATTCCTCGTGGACAAACACCGGAACTTCTTCTTCATGGAAATGAACACGCGGATCCAAGTAGAGCATCCCGTAACAGAAATTTCGCTCGGCGTCGATCTTGTAAAGGAGCAAATCCGCGTAGCGGCTGGCCAACAACTGTCTATCAAGCAAGGTACGCCAGAATTCCACGCCATCGAGTGCCGTATTAACGCCGAAGACCCGTACCACGACTATCGCCCCTCCCCCGGCAGGATTGAAAGCCTGCATTTTCCCGGAGGACCAGGCATCCGCGTGGATTCGCATATTTATCAGGGCTATCAAATACCGCCCTATTACGACTCGCTCGTAGCAAAGCTCATAGCTTTTGGCAGAACACGCGAAGAAGCGATTGCTCGCATGAAGCGTGCGCTCGGCGAAATGGTTATCGAAGGTATTCACACGACAATCCCGTTCCATCTGAAAATGATGGACAATCCGGACTTTATCTCCGGGGATTTTGATACGAAATACCTCGATACACACAACTGGCAGGACTGACGAAACGATTCCCAACCAACATCTACAATTATATCAGCGGAGAGTACTCATGAAGTTTCCCGAGGATCTCAGGTACACAAAAGAACACGAATGGATTCGCGTGGAAGGCAATATCGGTACAATTGGTGTTACCGACCACGCTCAGGGCGAGCTTGGCGATATCGTATATATCGATATTTCCGGCAGTTTGGATAAAGTTGATCAGGGTGAGTCATTCGGCACAATTGAAGCTGTGAAAACGGTAGCGGACCTATTCGCGCCGGTAGCAGGCCAAATTGTGGAAGTGAATACAGCACTAAACGATGCTCCCGAGACAGTGAACAGCGATCCCTATGGTGCAGGATGGCTAGTGCGCATGACACTCGCCGACCCCTCGCAGGTGGATGCGCTGCTCGATGTCAATGCATACAAAGAGCTGATCGGTCAATAAGCTGCTCTGATTCCGAATGTTAAAGCGCCCGAGCGAATATTCGCCCGGGCGCTTTTCTTTTTCTACGAGTATTTGGGCTTTTCTACAAGTGCCCCGCTGTTTCCAGCACTATGCTCCGTGCGGCCCTACACGCGGCATGGGAGCCAAGTCGCGCACATAGGTGTCTAACCACTGCCGTATTTCCAGATTGCTCTCCTTACGCCTGCCAGCAAGCACGTGGTCGGCGTTCTCATACATTACAAGCCGGTAGGGCACCCGGTGTTTTTGCAACTGCATGCCGAGCAGCAGCGCGTGATCAGGATCCACCCGGCGGTCGCCAGAGCCGTGCAGCACGAGCAAGGGAGTAGTCTTGCTGAGCTCACCTGCCCACTCTACCGCCGAACGCTTTTTTGCTTCAGCGTCGGGGTCGGCATCGCGCCCAAGGTACCTGCTCATTGTTTTGTAGATATACGCCGACGACGGAAGCCCATAAATAGCTGTTGGCGCACCAAACGTAACCGCTGCCCGAAAAGCATCAGTGCGTGCCAGCATCTGAAGCGCCATCATTCCGCCCCTGCTTCCTCCCACAAGGCCGATTCTACCACCGTCTACATAGGAAAGCGAATGCAGAAGGGGAAGGAGATTCATCGCGTCGTTGACATCCCCGGCACCCCACTCCTCTTCTCCACTGCTGCCGCCCGTACCGCGATAATTGCTCGCTATGGCTACATAACCCCAGCTTGCATACAGGCACAACACCTGCGACGCCGATACATCGCTCAGGGCGCCCTGTGACCCAGACCCACCTCTATTGAACACAACGGCGGGCATAGGCTGTCCAGAAGCCGGCGGAAGCGCGAGAAATCCGCGAATATTCAGCGAATCGCTTCGATAGGTTATTTCATACAAGGAAACACCGTCGAACCGCTGACGGTCTTCGCCGTCGAGCGCACGCACCAGCATCGAGTGCGTTGTTCGCGGTATTGTTATAGCAGAGCTATTGAGCAGCGTACCGTTTTTTGTCATGCTTATTACCCGTGTAGCAGTCTACAGTCCAGCATAAGGACAAAACACAGGAATGATCAGTAGAGCACTTCTGCCCTCGCTCGTGCTTTGGGTCTCTGCACCTCACCTACGCATTGTCGCCGTAGGAACGGTGCAAAGGCGAGCTTACGGACAACTGCCACCGCGTGGCTGTGCGCCCGCCGTCCGCGCATTGTTTGTTCCTACGATACCGCCGCTGCAATACGAACTCGCTTACACAGCGTCCTTATCAGCAAAAACATCTCACGGCATAAAAGCTACGCCCAAAGCGGAGACACCTGCGCCACCTGCCCTGTAGACAAGTCTAATAAAAAAAGCCCCCTGACTTTATAAGCCAGGAGGCAATTTGTCTGAAAATCCCGTCGCAGTCAAAGTTCTTCTCACAGAACCTCTTTAAAACGAGTTGCCCCTTGATGTCACCACTCATCAAGGGGCACTCCCCTACTCACCTTTCACCACCACAACGAAAGGAGATTTTCTAAAACTTTCTGTTGCGAATATACTGTGATTTTTTCGGCAACGCAACCTTTTTTTTCTTTCAACTAACTTTTTTCTACTCGTTTGTTGCGTCGCTCATCACTGTAAAAGCAGATACTAAAATCTGCATTGCAACTTCATGTGATGCGAATTTAACACGAGAATGCCCACTGTGCAAGATGTTTCTTTCATTTTTTTATGCACCGCTGCCCTGCTGTAGCATTTCAGCTCGTTCGGCAAGCCGCAACTGTGTGAGCACAGACTCCATGTCACCTTCTACAATCTCGCGCAACGAGTAATTTTTAGCATCACCTTCCAGCCGATGGTCGGTAACGCGATTTTGCGGGTAGTTGTACGTGCGTATTTTTTCGGAGCGATCACCGGAGCGCACCATCGACTTCCGAACTGAAGAGATTTCGTCGTGCTGTTTTTGCTGTTCCATCTCGAACAAACGTGCACGCAGCACTTTCATCGCTTTTTCGCGGTTTTTGAGCTGGGAGCGTTCGTCCTGGCACTGCACAACAATACCGGAGGGTATATGCACCATACGCACAGCCGTTTCCACTTTGTTCACATTCTGCCCGCCCTTGCCACCGGAGCGAAATATGTCGATGCGTAAATCAGCGTCTTTGATATCGATCTCCACCTCTTCGACTTCCGGCAATATAGCCACCGTAGCAGCCGATGTATGAATACGACCATTTGCTTCAGTATCGGGAACGCGCTGCACGCGGTGCACTCCGCTTTCAAACTTCAGCGTACCAAACACTTCGTCGCCCGAGAGCGAAAAGACAATTTCCCTGAAACCACCTTTCTCGCCTTCGCTGATGTCGATCACCTCAAGAGTCCAGCCTTTGTTCTCGGCATAGCGCTGGTACATACGAAACAGATCGCCAGCAAAAAGCGCAGCTTCATCGCCGCCTGTTCCGGCGCGAATCTCCACGATGCAGTCTTTTACATCATTGGGGTCTTTGGGAATAAGCAGAACACGAAGCTCTTCTTCGAGCGTTTCCCGATCCGCTTGAAGCTCGTCGTTCTCCATCAGTGCGAGCTCTTTCAGCTCGGCATCTACGCCCGACATACCGATAATTTCCTTGTTCTGCCGCATAGCATCCACGAGCTTAAGATACTTTTCAGCAGCTTGGACAATCGGCGTCAGTTGTTTCTGCTCACGCGAAAGTTCCTTATAGCGCCGGTAGTCGTTCGCAATATCCGGATCGTACAACTGATTAGTCACGTCCTGATAGCGATTAATAATAAGAGACAATTTTTCTTCCATATCAGAGTCTCACCGAAAAGGCGAAATTTGCAATTGCCTATATGACGAAAAATAGCCAATTTAGTTTTTTCACACACTCCTTCAAAGCGATTTGACATCTATGAAGCGTTTCAGCGGCAACGGTTTTGCTCCGGCCATTGTATTCACTTTGTGCTCCCTGCTTGTGCTGCTCGGCGGCTGTATGAACTCAGAGAATTCCGATCTGCTCAACGCACCGCTTGCAGAGGAGAGCATCCGCGTTCGCCTGTTAAATCTCGCAGGTGATGGCAACCCGCGCGAGCTTCAGCTCGAAGGAACACGCCGTACAGCAGCCGTGCCTTTTAGCGGGCTATCTTCGCCGGTGTCCTCGCCCGCCGACTCGGTACAAGCGGCAATTCTCAACAGCGGCACACAGGAATACATCACTCCCTATAAAGTGCGGTTTAACCGCAATACGCTTTTTACTCTCATAGCACTTCCCATTCCCGATAGCTTAGCAGCAGTAGATACAGTGCTGGTCATTGCGGCTGCCGACAGCATCGCCCCACGCGCAAACGGTGTTTCGTATATTCGGTTTATTAATGCTTATCCCCAGAAGGGAGAGACCTTTTCGCTGCGGCTCGGCTGCCCGAATGGCGAGTCTCTGGCTCCGCAAGTTCCCTATCTCGGCTGGGGTAGCAAAGTAGAAATGTCCGCAAGTACCTACACAATATCGCTGCTCAAGAGAACCGGCACTGTCGACTCGGTCGTGGGATACTATAGTGCGAACATTGGCGCAAATAGTGATTATTCCATTATTCTCTATCGGGCGGGCGGGCAAACCCCCAACCTTCTACTGCTGCAAGACCGCGATACAAGCAGTGCGGCACTGCAACAAATGCCTACAGTAAGTGCATCAGAAGCTGAAGTACGCGTGCTCAATTTCTCTTCGCAGGCGGTAGATATCAGCAAAGTCATTCCCGACCAAGCCGATGAAACAATTGCCCAGGGCATCGCTTCGCGCTCGGCGAGTGCATTCGCCAATGTATCGGCCTGCACATCTGCAAGCGAGGACACACTGAAAATCGGTGGAACACCGCACCTAGTAGGTATTCCTCTGGAAGTGCTGAAGCAGTATATTGTGGTGACAATCGACTCGGGAACAACAGCACGAGCGAACTTCTCGGTAGCGGTTCCGCCTTCGGGAGCAGCCTCCTCTTCCGACAGCGCGACAGTCCGTGTGGCAAATCTCGCGTGGGGGCTCCCCGCTCTGGAGATTTCACTCGGTGCGCGCACAACCATAAGCAACACCTATGTTACCGGCCAGGTACTGGCTCCAACATTAGAATTTGCACAGATCGGCGAGCCTGTTCGCTGCCTGCCCGGTTCTGCTCCGTTTGTTGTATTCAGCAATGGCCCAAAGCAATTGCGGGCAGCAGCCTATGCGGGCTTGCTCCAGCCGGGCGGAAAATACCTGCTCATTCTTACCCGCAGCGGCAACGACATCCAGCTTACGCTGTTCGATGAAGACAATCCGACAGCCCGGCCTTTGGACGTACTCGAAGAGGGTATCTTTACGCAGGTAGTAAACGCTGTACCCGATGCAGACAATATACAGTTCAGCCTTGGCACAGTAATCAGCAATCGTTCTCTGTTCTATGGAGCAGCATCGGCAACTGTCCTGCCTGCTGGTTCGCATGTGCTTACTGTGGCAGGCCAGCCGCAAACCATTGCTCTGGAAAACGGCAAACGCACACTGATCCTGATAAGCGGATCGGCCTCTGCTCCCGATATTACCGTATTCACTACCGATCCCATGGGTGCTTTGCCTTCGGACGTGCGGCGGCGGTTTATCAACGCATCTCCCTCGATACAGGCTCTTACGGTAAAGCTCGACTACAACGGCGGATCGATATTAGCTGATCAATTACCTTACCGCCAGCTCTCGCCTGTGGAAACTGCTGCACAAGCCCGCAAGATTACACTGGTATTCCTCAATGCAACCAGTGAAGGCGAAAAAGAAGTGCTGGAGCGCAATAATATTCCCTTCTCACTCGGCCAGAACTTTACTATCGTGTTTGCAGGGAATAATTCGTCCAGCTACCGTGCCATCCTTCTTCAGGAATTCTAATACCTATGATGATCCATACTTCCCTTCGCACGCTCCTGCTGCTCTTCTTCTGCTCGCTTTGCTGTGCAACAGCCGCAGACGGCACAACAGAAGAAGCTCTTATTCTCACTGGTGTTAAAGAGGAAATAGCGCAGACAACTCCCGAACTGTTCCGGCACTTTCTCCCTCTGCGGCAGGACCTTCAGCCAGCATTTGCCAGAGCCTATGATAGCTTGGCAGCAGCGATGTTCCAGCCGGATGAACTCTATAGCTCTGCTCTCAGCCTCTGGACAACTCGCTACGATAGCAGTCGTACCCAGCGCGTGCTCGCATGGCTTCGCTCCGGGGTGGGCAAGGCGATTACAGACCGGGAAAAGGCAGCATATACAAAAGCATCCGACAACGATATACCGGCATATGCAAAAAAAGCAGATAGCGATAAAAAGCTGAAAAAGCGACTCGCAGCATTTGAAAAAACAGTAGACAACACAGCCCATTCAAAAGCCGAAGTAGTAGTTGTAATGTCGCGCCAGCTTATACAAATAGCAAATGCGCTGCATTCGGACGACCAGATACTTACCAACGACCAAATCGGCGATATGACCGAGCGTATGAGGCCCGACCTCCTGCACTATTATCGCGGCTTGAGCAGAGGATTTTACGGGTATGCTCTGCGCTCCACCCCCGAAAAGCAGGTAGCTGAATACACACAGTTCCTCGCCAGCGAAGATGGCCAGTGGTTCCAAAACGAGCGCCGCTTTGCCATTGCACAGGCATACCACATGGCCGGAGCGCAGTTTGTGATCAGCCTGAAGTCGGCCTTCGACGCCATTGTAGAGCAGCCCGAGGACTCCACAACCGCAGCCTACCTTAATAATATTCTAAAAAAGCGCACAGAAAACAGTCGCGTGCTCGGTGTGGTGGAAGCGACGGCTAATGGCAAGGATTGGGTGGGCTACCTCAATGCAGAAACAAACAGCGACAGCACTGTGACTCTTCTGGCGCTCAACACAGACCGCGAACCGCAAGAACAAATAGAAATCACTTTCCCCTTTACAGGTGTTGCCACCTATCCCATTGCCAAAGAGCAGGGTGTGTACTTCCGGCTCGGCAAAGATAGAACTCCAATCGAGGTCTACTATTCGGTAGCTAAGCCCAGCGGCAGCATTGTAGTGACTGGCTACGACGAATTACAGCACGCTATCGAAGGCACAATAAACGCATCATTTGTCGGCGAATCCGGCACCATTGCCTTCAAGACAAAACCGTTCATCGTGCGTATCCGGCGGTAGGCCGATCACTGCCTTGCAAAGCTCTTGCTACACCTTTGTTATTGCACATGCTGCATCGTCGTTTTTTTTCTTATTTTACGCACTTTATAAGTAGTACAACACAGTTGTCTGAAGTGTGAAGCTGTAGGCCAACAGAGCGAACCGTGCTGCGTCGTCCTTGCATTATCCCTATGAATTCGTCTTCGGCATTATTATCATAAGTTCGTTTGCACGCTATTCTTATGAGAATGGTGCTCCGAGTTCACAATCACGGTGCAAAGACAAGTCGATAACAGCTTGTTTGCGAAGTCGTTTGGGCCATAGCTCCAACGGGATTGCGACCGGTGACAGCGGCTAAACGGGTGCTGCAAAGACGCCCGTGCACATACTTTTGTCACAGAAGAACTTCGGACAGCGACATCATCGGCAGGAAGAGTTATGGCAAAGAAGACAACGCATCGCGAACTGGTTCCGTCTGAACTCCGCTGGGAATGCCCCACCTCGTACTTCGCTTTTTCCTCGACTAAAGAACTTGAGCCGCTTACAGAAATCGTAGGCCAGCCCCGGGCAATTGAGTCTATACATCTCGGTGCCCAGCTCGCTTCCCCCGGCTATAATCTCTTTGTCTCGGGCTTATCGGGCACCGGACGCCTTACTACGGTAAAAAAAATATTAGAGGACGTTCGGGATACCAAGGCGAAGCTCTGCGACTTCTGCTATGTGCACAACTTTCACGAGCCAAACGAGCCAAAGCTGCTGCGCTTTAGTGCGGGCTTGGGAAAAGCCTTTGCCAAAGCTATGAAAGACACCATCTCGTACCTGCGCATGAGAATACCGCAACTCTTTGAAGAAGAAGGGTTCCAGCAAACACGCAAGGACCTGATACGCAGATACCAAGAGCGCGAAACCACGATTCTCACCGACTTCAACACAAAACTACAGCCCGAAGGCTTTGTGCTCGGGCGCGTAGAAGGCGAAGCCGGAAACAGCCATCCCGCTATCTTTATCCTCATAGACGACCAGCTCCACACGCCATCCGACCTCGAAGACCTTATCAAAAAAGGCGTGCTCACACGCGAGCGAGCCCGGGAAATAAGCGAACACTATCAGAAATATCAGGACGAACTCGTCGATCTTGTGCGCTCGGGCGTAAAGCTGATGCAAGAATTTCGCCGTGCTCTGGCCGAACACGACAGGCTGGCGGCTGGCGTTGTAGTAAAAAGTGCGTTCGACGAATTGCGCTCTACATTTCTGAGCGAAAGCGAACAGCTCAATGCGTATCTGAGCGAAGCAGAAAACGAACTTCTCGACAATGTGGACGTGTTCAATCCCAACCGGCCCGCTGCGACTGCCGAACAGACAGAAACAGAAGATGCCGTCGACAAAGCTTTTGAGCGCTACGAAGTAAATGTGGTACTCGACAACTCCGACACAGAGCGTCCGCCTGTTATTATCGAAACTACGCCATCGTTTGTCAATCTCTTTGGCACTATCGAGAAAAAATACGAGCAGCGCGGCTTCTGGATCACGGATTTCCGCTATATCAAAGCAGGCGCACTGCTAAAAGCCAATGGCGGGTACCTGATTGTTAATGCTTTAGACATGCTAGGCGAAACCGGCGTGTGGAAAGCACTGAAGCGCGTGCTGCTGCACCGCAAATTAGAAATTCAGCCAATGGACAGCTATTTCCAAATTGCCCAAACGACGCTAAAACCCGAAGCCATCGATATCGACGTCAAAATCATCCTTATCGGCGACCAGGACATCTATCGCTCGTTGTATTTTTACGAAGAAGATTTCCGAAAAATTTTCAAAGTAAATTCCGAGTTCGACTATGAAACGCCGCTCACCGAGACAATGATTGGCTATTACGCCCGGTTTGTGGCAAAAATCTGCGAAGAAGAACAGCTACCGCACTTCGACAAAAGCGGAGTAGCAGCACTCGTCGAATTTGCTGTGGAATTGGCTGGCGACCGCTCGCGCACGACCCTGCGCTTCAGCGACGTGGCCGATGTCATACGCGAATCGTCGTTCTATGCCCTACAGTCGTCCTCGCGCCTTATCCGCCGCCGAGATGTGGAGCAAGCATTAGAAAAGCGGCACTGGCGCAATAATTTAGTGGATGAAAAAATCCGCAATAATATCCTCGCCGGTACGCTGCTCATCGACACGACGGGCACGCGCATAGGCCAGATCAACGGGCTGGCGGTGTACAGCACGGGCCTCGTTTCCTTTGGTAAACCTACGCGCATTACTGCATCGGCAGGCATGGGTACCTCGGGTATCATGAATATCGAACGCGAGTCGCAGCTCAGCGGCAGCTCACACGACAAGGGCCTGCTCATCCTGTCCGGCATCCTGCGCGACCGGTTTGCCCACGCCCATCCCCTATCGATGTCGGCTTCTGTCGCTTTTGAACAGTCCTATGGCGGCGTCGACGGCGACAGCGCATCTTCTACAGAAGTCTACGCGCTGATTTCAGCACTGGCACGAATTCCCATCCGGCAGGACTTGGCAGTAACAGGCTCCGTGAACCAGAAGGGCGATATCCAGCCCATCGGCGGCGTCAACGAAAAGATTGAAGGCTTTTTCGAGATATGCGCTGCGCGTGGCCTTACCGGCAATCAGGGCGTGCTCATACCCGTGCAAAATGTAAAAGACCTCATGCTGCACAAAAGCGTGGTCGAGGCAGTGAAAAAGAAAGCATTCCATATTTATCCGGTGTCGACAATCGAAGAGGGCATAGAACTGCTTACAGGCATACCTGCCGGAACTCATGACGAAAACCTGAAATACCCGCCTAATACGGTGTTTGGCAAGGTGGGCATGGTGCTCGAAGGCTTCCATCATGCAGTTCGCAGTTTTAATCCTCCGCCGTCGCTGTAGCAGGCTCTGCAATAAATATATGAGCGATTCGGACGTGTGCAGTAACTATTGATTGAATTGTCTGTCGTTCGGCTGCATACGCTGCACAATATCGCTCATGGTCGTAGACCGCCGGAAAAAGAACAGAGCAAGAAGTATGCACCCGGTGGGCTTTCGGCAAGAAGCAGTCAGGCAACCGAATGTTTTATCGGAGGTTTGTATGAAATTATTTGTCGTCCTCGCAGGTATTGCCGTTATCGTCCTTGCCTGTGGAGCATGCAACAACAATTCGCACGGCGATCAACAGGTTGCCGCATTTACATCCAACGCACAGCAATCTCAACACAAGAAGGAGCATGCGAAGATGGAAAAAGTAGTAAAAACCGACCAAGAGTGGAAAGCACAACTGACGCCGAAACAGTATGAAGTAACGCGTAAAAGCGGTACAGAACCCGCCTTTGCCAATCAATACTGGGACAACCACGAAAAGGGAGTGTACAACTGCGTCTGCTGTGGACTGCCGCTCTTTAGCTCTGCTGCCAAATACAATTCCGGTACTGGCTGGCCCAGCTTCTGGGAGCCTATCGACCCTACCCACGTGGCAACAGGCGTGGACAACAGCTTGTTCATGTCGCGCACAGAAGTGCGATGCGCTCGCTGCGACGCCCATCTCGGCCATGTGTTCGACGATGGCCCCAAGCCAACTGGTCTGCGATACTGTATGAACTCCGCGTCCCTGTCATTCAAAAAGGACGGCAAATAAACCGACCTTCGATTTTTCCTTTACTCTCCGACCATGAAACACTCTGTAAAAATCGCGCCCTCGCTGCTTTCGGCAAATTTCGCCCGACTCGAAGACGACATCCGCCGCTGTGAAGCCGCTGGTGCCGACCTGCTCCACGTCGATGTGATGGATGGCCACTTTGTGCCTAATATCACAATAGGCCCACTGGTTGTGGAAGCAATTAGACCGGTAACACAGCTCCCGTTGGATGTGCATCTGATGATTGAAAAACCCGAGCGCTATGTGCAGCAGTTTGCACAGGCAGGTGCCGATTTTATTTCTGTCCATCAGGAAACGTCGCCGCATCTGCATCGCACACTGATGCTCATACGCGAGCTCGGTGTAAAATCTGGCGTTGTGCTGAATCCAGCAACGCCAATCAATACGATTTTTGACGCTGTGGAGTGCTGCGACTTCGTCCTGCTAATGTCGGTCAATCCCGGCTTCGGTGGGCAGCAGTTCATCACCTCGTTTTTACGACGCTGTGCGGCGCTGCGCGATTTTCTCGACACAAACGGCTTTGCACACGTGGAAATCGAAGTCGATGGCGGTATCAAGGCATCGAATGCCGAAGAAGTCGTGCGGGCTGGGGCGTCCATGATTGTCAGCGGTTCGGGGGTGTTCGGCGGTTCGGTAGAGGACAATATTGCTGCCATACGGCAGGCAGGCGAACGGGCACACAGCGTTGTAGTCTGATAAACTCCTTCCAGTCTTTTGCGGAGGGCTTATGCTTCGGATGTTCTTCCTCTTGCTATTTCTGCCTGCGGTATTGTGCGCGCAGCAGTGGCGTGCTTTTTCCACTGCCGACGGCCTGCCCGATAATGAGATAACGGCGCTTGCCCTGCGCGACTCCCTGTTGTGGGCGGGTACTCCTGCGGGGCTCGCTCGCTACAATGGCACGGAATGGACGAGCTACACCTCCGACTCGGGCCTTCCCGGTAATTATATCAAAAGCCTGCTCGCGGTGCCGCCAGTGCTATGGGTGGGAACAACATCGGGGCTGGCTCGCCTTGAAAACGGCCAATGGACATCGTTTACAACGACGTCGTCGCCCTTGCCATCCAATGATATTCGCGCCATTGTAGAGTGGAATGGCCGTACATGGTTTGCTACAACCGGCGGATTGGCGAGCTACGACGGGTCGAGCTGGACAGTGTACACATCGCAAAATTCTCAACTTTCCTCGGATAACATCCTTGCGCTTGCCGTAGAAAGCGGACAGCTCTGGATGGGCACCGAAGGCGGTGGCCTCGTCGGTTTTAATGGTTCGGCGTGGAAAGTCTTTACCACTGCCAATTCCCCACTCCCTGCAAATACAGTCATCTCGCTTGTAGGAAGCGAAGGCCGGTTGTTTATCGGTATGTGGGATAATCACGGGGTAGCGGTGTACAGGCCGGGCGAAGGCACGTGGGCAATGTACGACAAAAATCTCGCAGATGGTTCGGTGCGCAGTTTGGCTTCTGCTTCGTGTGGACATGTGTGGATGGGAACGCGCTTTGGCGGCCTTACCGACGACCGCGTACAATTCGGAGCATTGTTCCAAACAGGTTCTTCGTCCATTCCCGGCAATTATGTGCTTGCTCTTGCGCCCAAAGACGAAGATATCTGGATCGGCACACAGACCGGGCTGGCGTTTCTCGACCTGCCCAAAGCAATGTACGTTCGCACTCCCGATAATGTCTGCCAGGGACAGACGCTTGCCACTACCTTCGAGGTCAACGGGCTTGAACCGTGCTCCGGTGCCTTTCGCGTCCTGCTCTCCGATGCCACAGGCTCCTTCAGTATGCCTTTACAGCTCGATATTGTTTCCGCATCCTATCCGTTCAGCGCGCAGGTTGTGGTGCCTACCTCGGTGGCTCCGGGCACAGGCTACCGGATAAGCATTGCGGAAACTAATGGCATTGCAGTAGCTACAAGCGGCACTTTTTCCGTGTACGCAACGCCAAAGCCGCGCATCGTGGAGCAGTCCACGGTCTATCTGTGCGGCGACGATATTCTGGCATTCGACGCTGGCGAGTTCGCGTCCTACCAATGGTCCAATGGCGCAACATCGCGCTTTCTTGCAGTAGACCAGCCCGGTGTGTACTCTGTCGTTGTTACTACGGATGAAGGCTGTACAGCTCCGTCGCCTGCTGTGCGTGTGGAGCAGCACGAGCGCCCAATCCCGAGCATAGAGCTTGTGGGAGATACGACATTCTGCCACGGCGATAGCGTTCTTCTCGCTGCGGGATCGCATGCACAGTACTATTGGTCGACAGGAGCAACATCGGCAACGCTTGTTGTAAAAGAAGCGGGTGTGTACAGTGTGGTAGTAGCCGATGCGTTCGGCTGCACAGGAACATCGCAAACCATAGAAGTATTCACCTATGCGGCGCCGACGAAGCCGGTGATTAGCAATATAGCGGGCACGCTCTACTCCTCCCCTGCTCTCGCCTATCAGTGGTACCGCAATGGAATAGAACTGACCGGCGCTATCGACCGGATGTACAAGCCCGTTGTGTCGGGTTCCTACACAGTAGCTTCATTCAACGAAAATGTCTGTAGCACATTATCGGAGCCATACAATTTCAATATCACATCGGTGGGCGGCACCAACGCCGAGCATAGTATTTCCTTTGCAGTAGCCAACGGAGAACTCATAGCCAGCGGATGGGTAGACACGCCGTGTACTCTTCGCCTGAGCATTACCGATGTACTCGGGCGCAGTATGAGGGACATACGATATACAGCCGCACCGGGCGAATACCGCCAAACCATCACTCTGGCAGGGCTTGCAGCAGGCGCTTACATTGCGATAAGCGAATCGGGCGGGCACATTACTGTATTCCCGTTCGTAGCACCGTAGAACTACCAAACAACTATCAGCATTTTCTTTGTGGCACGGGCGGCTTCGGATGGGGCGGCGTAGAGGCGCCTCAAGCGACGCCCCTACGCCGCGTCGCTGTCACCGGTCGCACTTACCGCTGCGGTGAACCCCGGCACTACACGCGACGGCTGTGCTGCGCGGTGCAGAGGCCACAAGCCTCAACAGCGACTGAAGCGGCCAACTGGTGTTCCTCCATATCCCCGACGCAGCTATTTGAGCGAGGCAAGCGCATCGGCAAAACGACTGGCTCCTTTGGCAATAAGCTCGCGCGATGTAGCAAAAGAAAATCGCACACAGCCCGGAGCTCCAAAAGCTTCTCCCGGCACAAGCGCAAGTTGATATTTATCGAGAATATACTCGCACAATGCCGCCGACGTCGCGATGCTACCGCCGAGATATTCCGACACATCAGCAAATATATAGAACGCTCCATCGGGCTTGTGGAAGCGTACACTGGGCACCTGCCCAAGCGCATCGCATATAAGATCGCGCCGATGGCTGAACTCCTGGCGCATGCGCTCCACATCGTCCTGCGCGTATAGCAGCGCAGCAAGAGCAGCCTTCTGGGCAATAGTAGAGGGGTGCGAAGTCGACTGCCCCTGTACCTTATTGGCCTGCTTCATCACTTCCGCCGGACCGTGCATATAGCCTATGCGCCAACCGGGCATAGAGAACGCTTTTGCAACGCCATTGGCCGTAAGCACCCGCCCTTGCAATTCTGGAAACGAACCGATGCTCATATGGGGAACATCGCCATAGACAATTTTTTCGTAAATCTCATCGCTGATAATATAACAGTCGTGCTCTTCCAGCACGGCGACGAGTTCCCGCATCTCGTCGGGCGTGTACATTGTACCAGTGGGATTGCACGGCGAATTGAGAATAACGCATTTTGTCTTTGGCGTGAGAGCAGCGCGCAGACGGTCGGGCCGGACTTTATAGCGCTCATTGTACTCGGTATGCACCACAACGGGCACAGCGCCGCAGATTGTGGCCATCGCCGGATAGCTCACCCAATAGGGCGCAATGGTCACTACTTCGTCGCCGTCGTTGCACATCGCGGTAAGAGCCACAAACAGCGACTGCTTTACGCCCGCAGAAACAATCACCGTGCCGGACGTCGCCTCGGCAATACCATTTTCTTCCCGAAACTTCGCTGCCGCAGCTTCGCGCAAATCCAGAATACCATTGGTTTCCATGTAGCGCGTAAAATCTTCCTGCACAGCTCGGATGGCGGCATTCCTTGCACATTCGGGGGTGGGGAAATCGGGCTCGCCGGTAGAAAGGCTCACCACGTCGATGCCCGAGGCTTTCATAGCCTTAGCACGTGCTGCAATAGCCAGCGTTTGCGATTCATTGGCTGCCAGGACTCTTTTGGACAGTTCCATACCTACTGTTACTGATTGTGTATGAGACATTTGCATATCCTCCGATAAATATCCGCGCACCCTGCACAGATATCATACGTTCCGGCCTTGCGACCGAGATACTAAAGTACACACCCTGAAAACAAAAACGCCCTCGGAGAGGACGTTTTTGCACGGAATTATTCGGTCACGATAAATTTGACCATATCGGTCTTACCATCTTTTGCAATACGCAGAAAATACATACCGGATGCTACATCGGGCAGTGCCTTTGCCAGCCGATACGAGCCGGGCTGAAGAGCTCCGGAGTACAGCACATCTACCGATCTGCCCATCGCGTCGAGCATGATAACTTCCACCCGACCCGGCTGGCGTACACCTATGGCAAGGTTCACGTCGCCACCGCGTACTACGGGGCTGGGCGTAAGTGCAATGTCGACGGCGTCGCTACTGCGGTCATTGACCCCGGATATTATCTGCTCCACTTGAGCGAGCACATCCAGATTGTCATTGACGCCCACGCCCACCACTGGGAACGGAGCGTGCAGCAAAAGCTCCTGGCTGCGGCTGTTATTAAGGAAACGGACGTCTAAGCTGTCGTTCGCCCCATACAGCGTAACAGTAAGTGGCATGACAAATACATCGGGAACAGCTACACCGCTTTGCGTTTGGCGAACTACAACACGCACAGGAAACCCCTCGGCTTCTTCGGGATACGTACTATAGGCAACATCGTACACGGGATGGCGTGCGCTGTATATCCACTGATCGAAAAACGTGCGAAAAGGCACAGGAGAATCCGGCACTTCGCGCTCGAAAAAAGCCACCATATCTTCTGTTTCAATCGACCGATATGCGAACTCTGTAAAATACTTTTTCATCGTGGCAAAGTAGAGCTCATCGCCAAGCATACGGCGCAGCATGTGGTACACCCAGCCTGCTTTTGCATAGGTTGTTGCGTAGTTGAAAATATTTGTAGGCGCGTAGATCGGCGACTGGTTGTTGGCAGAACCGAGATACGAACCGCGCTTGTCCAGCAAGGTTGCTCTATAGCCATTCTTGCCTCGTTCGGCTTCTGCCCAAAGCGCTTCACCATAGGTAGCGCCGCCTTCGTTGAGCCAGATATCCGCAAAGCTCGCACACGTCACTAAATCGCCCGTCCACTGGTGCATCAGCTCGTGAGCAATGCCCGGATCGTCGAACACCCGTATCCACCGGCGATGCACCGTCGACAACGTTTGGTGTTCCATGCCACCGTAGTCAAACGGCTGAAGCGCAGCCATACCGTATTTCTCAAACGGATACTCTACATATCTATCAGAAAAATTCTCCATCATACGCACAGTATTGCGGAAACCATGGCGCGCATTGTACTCCGACTGGTCGAGCGCCTGGCCATCATAGTCTTTTTGCCATACATAATACAACACTGGGATGCTGTCGTTCGGGTTGCTGCGGCGATGGTACCAGTCGGAGAACTCTTTATACACCGAAGCCACAGCCACCATCAGATACGTTGGCATAGGCGAAGAACTTTTCCACTGGTAGGTCTGCGAGCCATCCTGCTCATCGCGCACTTCCTGTAGCAGGCCATTGGAAGCAACAGTATATGGCTTGGGCACCCGCACGGCAATAGAAGTCATCGCCTTGTCGTATGGCATATCGTTGCAGGGCATCCAGGAGCGGGCATCGGACGGTTCGCTCATCGTATAAGCAAGCCGCTCTTCCACAATTGCCACATCGCCATTGGGCAGCAGCCCTGTTTCTAGACCCTTTTCGTACAAAAAGAACCCATTATTAAATGCCGTTTGGCTTGTATAATAGACATCGAGCGTTACAGTATCGCCCACATCAAACGGAGTATCTGCCGACACGCTCCACTCTTCGGCTACCGGCTGTGCAAGCTGGAGAGCGCGCGCGGGCGTACAATGGACACTGTCGATAGTCATCTGGTTCGCATTCAGCCGCAGCACCGATACACCTGCGGAGTCGATGTGCATGCGTATGCGATTCATGCCCGAATACACACGTGCAGCCCCTGTCACTTCCGTAGATGTGAGCGGATTGCGCCAATCCATGAACAAATCGTAGGATAACACATCGTAATTGCGACGCTGTACTGCTGTCGGCCTGTCGACTATGGCATGAGCGTGGATATCGTGCGACCTATCAACTGCGAGATGCTTTGTTTCCCCATCCGGGCGAAGCACATCGGGTAGCGTTTGCGCCGAGACCGATACGGAAGCAACGGCAGCGCAGGCAGCAGCAACTACGGAAAGTATTTTTATCATTGTTGTGTAGTCAGGTTGTAGAAGTGGATCACTCCACAGGATCGCGCCCCCAGAGCTTGATCGCCGGTATTTCCGGTATGCGCTGTAGGAAGAACATCATTTCAAAGAGCTTGTACAAGGCGGGTTCTACGTCGTCGTTCCATTGCCAGATCACAGCACCTTCCCGCTCGGCATTGGCGTTGTGGTAGGTCTGCTCTACAATTTCCCGGGTATGAAGGTCTGGCGCAGCAAAACTGCTCACCATGTCCGCAAGGTCTTCCGGCATATCATCGGGTCGGCACACCCACATCATCACGGGCAGAGAGAGCGAGGCCAGATCGTACCATTCGTCGCTGACATCCAGCACCACTTTTTGTTGGGCATCAAATCCCCAGTCGATCACCACATCGTACTGTTCGAGAAGATCGGCAACTGGTGCGGGCTTCACAGATTCCACCGCCGTAAACGGCAGGCCGAATTTATCGTTGAGGATCATCGCACCAAGCTGCGGTATAAAGTCGCGCGCGTGGGGAGAAACACAACTCTCAATCTCTGCGGCATTCTCGCGCATATAGATCGAGGCTTCATAGGTGAGACCTTGGTAAATACAAGCCGGGCCGGGAACAATCCGGTAGTCGGCTCTGCCTACTGCCTGCCCATAGCCAAGCGGCGACACCAATGCGAGTTCGGCGCGATTGCGCAGCAGTGCATCGGCGCAGTCGGCCTCTGGCAGGCGTACTACATCAAAACCCCGTGACGCCGCTATTGATTCGATATTCGCAAGAAGCGGCGCAAAAGCGGGATTATCGGGAACAGCTATAATCTGATTCATCAGTCGCTACCTTACCTTCGGGAACAGATTGTACAACTTACTATTTCCACCCATCAGAAGAAACAGATGGCGCGGTTTCAGTTACCATTATGTAAATTATTTTAATTGTTTCAGTTGGATACGGAGCTCTCCACAGAGCGCCAGCACCGCACGGCCTCAAAGAGCGCAATGCCTGTGGCAACACCAACATTCAGCGAGTGCTTTACCCCAAACATCGGTATCTGTAGTGCGCCGTCGCACAGCGCCAGCACATCGTCGTCCACGCCTGTGATTTCATTGCCAGCAACAAGGCACAGCGGAAAATCGGCGGCGGAGAGCTCGTCGTAGGAACGGCCTTTGTCCGTAAGCTCCAGCGCCAGCACCGTATAGCCGCGTTTTTTCAGCATAGCAATAGCCTGCACCGTACTTTGCTCATAGCTCCACGGCACTGTATCCACAGCGCCAAGAGCTGTTTTTTCAATTTCTTTTCGCGGAGGGCTGGGGGTATAGCCGCAAAGAATAAGCTCGCTTGCAAGGGCAGCATCGGCAGTGCGGAACATCGAGCCAACATTGTACAGACTACGAATATTGTGTAGAAGTAGTGCAACGGGATGTCGTTCGGCACATTCGGCCTCTTTTTCGCTGAGCCGCTGCGCTACAAGTTCGGCGTGAAGCAGTTTTCTCATATTCTTTGTTACTGTCACAACAGGAAAGCCCTATAGACGTATTTGTAAGGCAGGAATATTTTCATTTGACATCATTGCAGCAACTCCTACATTGGCTTTTGGCTCTTCCCTGTGGGTTTCCACAGGCGGCAGCAATACCGCGTTGGCCAACCGCTATGAGCAGAACGTTGCAATATATGCGCTACTCTTCCCCAACGCGACGAAGGCCAACGTCTTTGCATTTGTTACCGTAACGGTGCGAGGACGAGCTTACGATAATTTCCAGCCACGCGGCGGACGTGCAGCGCGGCGCACAGACCGAAGGCACGCACAGAGACCGAAGCGCAGCAATCTTTACAGGCATTGCCTGCGAACAACAGATAACTTTATTACAAAGAATAGCCAAACGCAACGATATGCAAAGACGCTCCTTTCTCCAATCTCTTCCCGGCATAGCGGCTATAGGTCGGGCAAAGATCACTTCAATTACTTCATTGCTCGCCGGAGCGCCCGCTCTGCTTTTGGGCAAGCGCGTCGACAACGCTCGGCCCGTACCGCCATTTACCGTCGAGAAGTTCAAAAATACACAGTCGGTGCGATTTCTCATCATAGGCGACTGGGGAGCGGGCGGAAAATTTCAGCGGCAGGTAGCCTCGCAGATGCTCATCAAGGCCGAACAAGAGGCATGTGCGTTTGTCGTCAGCACCGGAGATAACATCTACCCGGGCGGCGTAGAATCGGCGGATGACGCACAATGGCGTGCAAAATTCGAACAGGTGTACACAGGTCGGGCATTAGAAATACCCTGGTATGCCGTGCTGGGCAACCACGATTACCGTGGCAAAGCAGAGGCGCAGGTAGAATACAGCGCAGCCAACCCGCGCTGGAATATGCCCTCGCGCTACTATACTTTCAGCAAAGAAATCGAGCCCGGCGTGCACGTTGATTTTTTTGCATTGGACACCCAGCGCATTATGAATGGCAAAGCACGCGACGAGCAGAAAGAATGGTTAGAGAAAGCACTTGCGGCGTCGAAGGCGCAATGGAAAGTAGCAGTAGGGCATCACATGGTGCGCTCTCACGGAGCGTATGGCGACCAAGACGTAATGCTCCGGCATATCAAACCGCTGTTCGACAGGTACCACGTAGACATGTATTTGTGCGGACACGACCACGACTTACAGTACCTCAAAGCTCCCGGCGACTACTTTTACTGCTTGATTTCCGGGGCAGGCGGTGGTGCTCGCGACACAGCCTATGGCGACAACACAATATTTGCCGCCACCAACGGCGGTTTTGCCTATGCAGCAATATCGCGTACACGCTTCCACGTGCAGTTTATCAACCGCGAGGGGCAGGTGCTATTTGCACACACCCTTACAAAGGATTCGTAACCAATGCTACTATAGAGAGGTTTCCGGATCATGAAGCCGAGACAATCATATCCCCTTCCGAGCAGCCTGCGCAATGCAGCCGGAGGATATACGGTGCTCGTTGTGCTCTTGTGGTTCGCCTTCTGCCAGCCTGTGGCAGCACAGCCCGACAGCCAGGGTCGCGACTTTCGGTTTACTTTTCCGCCGAATTATCACGATGCCCTCTTTGACAATCGAGATTCTCTGTATATTTTTGTTGCTGCCAGCAAACCAACAACCGGAGAGATCAGCTACCGCAACAGGTATGGCCAGTCTTGGATACATACCTTTTCCGTTGCCGACCCCGCTGCCATGTACACATTTGCCGTACCGGCCATGCAATTCGAGCTCGAAGGATTTAACAACAGTGGTGTCATACCCTCGTTCAACGAACAAAACGAGCAGGTAGCGCTACAGTCGTTCCGCGTTACCACTGATGCCGATGTAACGGTGTATGCGATGAGCCGCAGTTACAAATCGAGCGATGCCTTTCTTGTACTGCCCGTCGACGCTCTCGGCAGGCACTACGCTGTGCTTTCCTACAACAGCAATGGGCGAGCCAACGGCCCTGTGCTCGATGGATTCAGCACCCCCTCGCAGTTTGCAATTGTAGCAACCGAAGACAACACCGAAGTGGAGATTGCCCCTGCACAACCCACATGGGAAAACGGTATGGCCGAGCAACGCTTCGTGCTCCAAGCAGGTGAGTGCTATCTCGTACAAGCAGAAATTTCTCGTGGCCAGCTCCTGACCGACCTGACAGGTACAAAAATTACAACCAGTAGCCCTGTGGCGGTATTTTCCGGCCACCAGCGCGCTACCATTCCAATAGAGCAAAGCAGCGAACTCCGCACTCGCGATTACCTCATCGAGCAACTGCCGCCAGTAGAAGCGTGGGGCTATCGCGCCTTAGCCATTCCCTACCCTGCTGCACACAATCAGACATCTTCCGGTAACGATCTTGTCCGTATTCTAGCTTTTTACGACAGCACTCATGTGGTGATCAATGGCGCTGCTACAGCCGTACTCGCAGCGGGAAACTACTACGAGCAGGCACTTTTACAGCCGCTTCGCATCGAGGCGACATCGCCGGTGCTCGTGGCTCAGTACAAAAAGACATCGCGTGCCGATATGGAAGCCGCCGGCAAATCGGGCGACCCGTTTATGATGCTCATCCCGCCCGAAGAGCAATTTTTGGCGTCGTATCGCTTTATCAATCCACAGGTAGAGCTGAGCATACCCGAACCGCCTTTTTTCAAGCCGATTGTGTTCCAAGAGCAATACGCAACCATTGTGATACCGCAATCGCACATCTCCTCGTTCCGGCTCGACGGCTCTTCGGTTGCTACCGATATGTTCCAGCCCGTCCCCGGCACACAGTGGATGTACGCGCAACTCCCCTTGTCTGATGGCGTGCACAGCGCCGAAGCTGGCACAGGGTTTGGCCTGTATGTGTACGGCTATGGCGAAGCGGATTCCTATGGCTACACAGGTGGTATGCGCGCCGCCCTCATTCCCAAAGACTTGACCCCGCCGGAACTGGCAGCAACAGCAGAATGTGTTGTTGCGGGGATTGTGCACGACTCAGCTACTGCCGACTCAGGCATTCGCTCGGTAGAAGCACCGGAATCGCTCCGTGTTAATGTAGAAGTAGAATTGCCTTCCATCTCCGATACATTCCCACCCGTTGCAGCTTTCGGCGCCCACCTCGCCGATGTGTATCGCGATGGCTCTCTGCGGATTATTGTGCAGGACTCAGCACGCCTGCGCACGGAAAAGGACATCGTCCTGTATGGCTTTACCGTGGATGCGGCTGTTGTGGCAACCGGCGGTACGTCCATAGAAGCAACCACTCGCATCAACCGCGAGTTGTGCTTCGATATCGAATTGCGGAACTACGGTACAACCACGCACACGGTATCGGCAGCTCTGCCCGGCACACGCTATTCCCTCGCGACATCGATGCCGCTGCGAGTGAATCCCGGCGAAAGAAAATTTGTACGGGTGTGCTTCCAAAGCAGCGAGGCGGGCATGTTCCGCGATACGCTTGTTATAAGCAATGTCTGCACTGCGCGCACAACCGTTACATTCGCCGTCGAAGCAGTACACGACACAGCACAACCGCAGTTTACCGCTATTGTAGACACTTGTAGCCTACAGCACAAAGGAACCATTGCCGAACAGCTCCCCACGGATTGGGGGCTGCAAAGCGTGCGCGTAGAACGTACACACAATGCCGTTATTTCGATAGATTCTGGCGGCTTCCCGCTGATGATACGCTATACGGCTTCGCTCGTGGACCCCGACAACGACGGCATTGTAGAGATTCTCGCCATTGATGAAGCGGGAAATGAACTGCACCTTGCCGACACAATCCAAGGCAGGACGCTACGCGCAGTACAGATGGCCTATGTCCTGCCACCCACGCCGCCGCCCGCTGGACAATACAGCGGTGTAGAAGTGTACAATGCGGGTCTGCTGCCAATGGAAATTACTGGCGCATATTTCCATAGCAATGTATCGTTCTCCGCTCCTCTGTCGCAATTTCCGGTCGTAGTTCCCCCGCAGGAATCGCGTGTAATTCAGATTATCTTTGCACCCGATGCCAACCGGCTGTACACCGACACAATAGATATTGCACATCTCTGTACAGCCATTCCAATCGCATTGTCGGCAGCGGGAAGCTCGCCCCCGCGTATTGTGTCCACGGGATGTGATGTGCGTATTGCACTATCGGCCAGCCCCAGTGCAGACGCACTCTTGCTCCTTGCAGGCTACCCCAATCCCGCTGATGAAGAAGTTATTCTGCGCATGATAGCCCGAGCCAGAGAGCCGATAGCACTGCGACTGTACACCGCGCATGGAGTAGCCGCAAAAGAAGCAGAGTTTACCGCCGATACAACCGGCGTGTACGATATCGCAATAGACACGTCGGCATTGCAGAGCGGTGCATACATAGCTGTAGTACAGACAGCCGGAGCTCTGCTATCTCGCAGATTGATAATAAAACATTAGAAGCCAAGAGCACATGAGATACCTGATTCATTTTCTGTATTTGTAAGACCCGTTCGGAGACATTATATGACTCTTTTGATACACTACGCCAGCACCGGCACAACAATACGTCGCATGGCCTACACTTGTTTGTTGTTCATCCTCCTTTGTGGATTTGCAGAAACAGGTACAGCGCAGGAAATTCTCGACAGCAAAGGCCGCGAATTTTGGCTTACTTTTTTGCCAAATTTCCACACCGATGACCACGATGATTCCCTGCATATTTTCCTAACATCAGAAAAGCCTACGCAGGGCGTTATCCGCTGGACAGATATCAATGGCATTTCGTCGTCGCAGGTGTTCCAGATTGCAAAGGCCAATGAAATCTTTCACTTCAAAATAGAAGCTGCGCTACACGAGCTCGTGGGCTTTAATACCACTGGGGTCTCTCTACCGAGTTCGCAAAATGAACAGGAAGCCCCCCAAGTATTCCACATCACTGCCGACGACGAGATTACTGTCTATGGCCTGAGCCAGGCAATGTTCTCAAGTGATGCTTTTCTGGCTCTGCCGCAAGATGTGCTCGGCACTGAGTATATCATTATCGCCTATAACAGCGATGGTTTGGTAGGAGTCGGCCAGCAAACGCCATCAGAATTTGCAGTAGTGGCTACCGAAGACAACACAACAGTGACGATTATCCCCAGCGTAGCTACCAGGGATAAGGGCACGGCGACGCAAACCATCCGGCTCGACAAAGGTGTTTCCTATCTGGTGCAAGCTAGTATAAATATTAATCTAACCGCCGATCTTACAGGTTCGATTGTTCAGTCTGATAAGCCAATTGCCGTCTTCGCTGGTCATCAAAGAGCTACTATCCCTGTAGATGTTGATATTCTCTCCTCGCGCGACCACCTTGTGGAACAGCTCCTGCCAGTAGCCACATGGGGCCGAAGCGCTTTCGTTGTTCCCTATATTCCAAGCCTCAACGAAGCGCCGCAAGGCACCGATCTCTACCGCGTACTCGCCGCTTTCGACGGCACACAAGTATCTATCGACGGCGTACTGACAGCCACGCTGAACCGAGGTGGATTTATCGAACGCCCTCTGACCGGCGCGCATCATATTACAGCAACAGGCCAAATATTAGTAGCGCAATACAGGAAAACAAGCGGGAATCAAAGCGGTGGTGTGAACTTAGACCAAGTCTCCGATCCCTTTATGATGCTTATCCCGCCCAGCGAACAGTTCATGCCATCCTACACATTTGTAAATGCTCAGGGAATACAAAAAGACTTTGATGGTAATCAGATTACTTCCTACACCCTACAGTATATCACCATTGTGATTGCTGACAACTACCGATCTACAGTGAAAATCGACGGTACATTGCGCACCGACTTGGCGTTTTCGCCTATTAGCACCACCGGGTATTCCTACGCCCACGTGCGCATGAGCGATGGCTCGCATACGATTACTGCCGATTCCACCTTTGGCTTGTATGTGTATGGCTATGGCCCAGCTAACTCCTATGGCTATATCGGCGGCCTCCAGTTGCAGATTCTGGCAAAGGACGGTGTTCCTCCCAGTATACTTAGTACCGATAGTTGCTACAGCCTCTTTGGCATGGTCTACGATACTCTATCTACCGATTCGCGCATTAGCTCCGTAGAAGCTCCTGCAAGTATGCAGATCAATTCGGCAGTGTCTATTGCTCCGTTTACACCTTATGCCGATTCGGTGGGCTTTCGCGCCCGGCTCCTGAATATGTATGAAGATGGGCAGTTTACAATGGTAGCCGCCGACTCAGCAGGGCAGCGATCCGAAAAAGAATTTCTTATTCCCGGCTTTACCGTCCATGTCGATTCCTCCATTCACACCGATATGGTGGTGCACAGGCAGAGAACTCTTTCCACAGAGAAAACACTGTGCGAATCTTTTACCCTTGTCAACTACGGGCGCAGCGTGCAAACCATCGACACGATGCTTTTCCGCAACGGCAGCCCCAAATTCTCTGTCCAGCCGCCGGTGCCATTCCCGCTTGTTCTGGCTCCGGGCGCCTCGCGCGAGATTACTGTGTGCTTTACCTCCAAGGAAGAAGGCGACTTCGGCGATACACTCATCATTGTGGACAACTGCGCGCCGCGCCGCATCGCAGCGTTCCAGTACGAAGCAAAGGACGACCACAACGCGCCGGACATGACGCTGAACATCGACCCCTGCCAGACAACTGCGCTCGTGTCGTTTACCGATTCGCTTCTCACTGATCTCGGTATAGAAAGCGTCCAAGTATTGGAAATAGTCAATTGCACAGTCACTCCCGATACAGCAGATCTGCCGCGCATGATGACCCTGCGGGTAAGCATTACCGACCCGGATTTCGACGCAATTTTCACGGTGGAAGCAACAGACTATCGAGGCAATACCCGCTACTTCCGCGATACAATTCAGGGCTATACACTACAGTTTGTCCCGGCAAACCGCGGTATGATGATCTACGGCGATGAATCGCGCAGGCTGGTGCACTGCGATTCCGTGATGCTGTACAACTACGGCCTCTTGCCCTTTGCTGTCACCGAAGTGTATCTATCGCAAAACACGCGCTTCTCCGCTCCGCTCTCACAGTTTCCCCTCGTCATTCCGCCGGGCGACTCCGCTGGTGTGCTCGTATGCTTCAATCCGCGCGAGCAAGAGCTCTACCGCGATACGCTGATTCTTCCCAAATACTGTCGCTCCATCGCTCTGCCGCTACAGGGCCTTGGCGTGCCGAGAACAATCCTGACCATTGGCGATCCGCACTGTGGTGTTTCGGTGGTGGTTAGCAGCAGCCCGCCCGAAGATATTGCCCCGGTGCTGTACCCCAACCCCGCCGACATCGGCACAACCATACGGTTTGGCGTGCGTACAGAGTCGACCGTGGCGCTGCGCCTGTCGAGTATAACAGGAAATATTGTGTCGGCTTCCTCTGCTTCATTCGATCCGGGCGTGTACGATATGATACTCGACATCGCAGGGCTGGAAGCAGGCGTCTACTTCTGTGAAATCATGGTAGGAACGCGCCGAACAGTGCTGCCATTGCACATTATCCGCTGAGAAAAGAAAACATTCTGGCGGACCGGGTCCATCTCGGTGCTCTTC
>DLHF01000071.1 GCA_002483085.1 Ignavibacteria bacterium UBA7675 | reverse complement strand
TGGCAGTATTTTGTGGCAAAGCGGAACAAAACCTCGCAGGACATTCATCGACCGTGAGGAAGACACGGAGAGCGGGCTTGGAGAGTTTGTCCAACGACAATACGATGGAGGGCTTGGCCGGTTTACCAGTATCGATCCGTTGTGGGAGAGGTTTCGGGATAAAACACCGTACAATTACGCCGAGAATAATCCAGTTGAGCTAAAAGACCCGAATGGTGATTGTCCATGGTGCTGGGGAGCAGGTATTGGTGCAGGCGTGGAATACTTGAGCCAGGTTGCTGATAACATTGCATCAGGCAAAGACTTGAAAACATCTTTAACAGATATTGATGGAAAGAAGATATTGGTAGCTACAGTAGTAGGAGCCGCTACAGGAGGACTGAGTTCCCTCACAAAATCCGTAACAACAAAAGTTGTGATTGGTGCTACGGGTAGTGTTGCTGAAAATTATACAAAGACAAAGGTGATTGATAAAAAGAAGTACACGGTCGGAAACGCTGTAAGAGATGCTGTCATTGGTGGTAGTGGTGCAGCCTTGGGAAGTGCTGCTTCCAAAAGCTTGAATGGTAAAACGTCCAAGAGTATCTCCCTAAACAAAACAGCACGAAAAACTAATAACATAGCAAAAAAAGGGCGTCAGAGAAAAGCTCAGCAGGTACGTGCAAAGAAGGCAAAAGAAGCGGCTGAAGGCTACGCAGATGGCCCTATAGCTAATTCCACTAATGATGCTCTACAGGAGACTACAACAAAGGTATATGATGCTGCAACTACAAAAAAAGAACCATCTAAAAGGGAAACTGGAGATTAGCCATGAGTAGAAAGAAAAAACATCCAATCAGTGATATTCCAGCTATAAGAACTGATAAAGAACTTTTGATTACAGGTGCTTTTTCTGTGGGGTCTTTAGTCGTAATGACCATATGGGCGATGGTGGTGTCCAAATCAGATGTTGATGAATATAGTGGAATACATCATGCTTTATTCACGTTATGCTTCATGAACCTTATAGCGGCTGCTGTTATGAAGAGCAGCCTGTTTTCTGTTGTAGTACTTTTTTATCGGAACATTAAAGGGACAGCAAAAATGTACGCAGGAGATATTGGCTATCTATTGCATTTAATCGCAGTACTTCTCATCCCCTTTATCATTCTGTTTATTCTCGATCTGTCGTTTATTCAAAGCTATGGTGTCAAGATAAGTGTCACTGCTACTGTTATGCTGATTCTTGGTGTTATTGAATATGTGAAAATTCGACACAGAAAAACAAGGACTCGTTAAGTTGACAAACTCTGATATGAGAGCCGGGAGCTTATCCCTCCCGGCTCCCTTTTCACATTGCCTCCTAAAATGACCGGATAACGTACCTAAAAATCACTGTTTTTTGAATCCATATTTTGATCTCCATGTATTAAAAAGGCGTCAGAGAAAAGCTCAGCAGGAACTGCAAAGAAGGCAAAAAAAAAGCGGCTGAAGGCTACGGAGATGGCCCTGTAGCCAATACAATTAATGAAGTTGGGCAAGAATCAACCTCAAAAGTAGTTGATACGGTAAACGAAACTGAAAAGCCAAAACGCGAAACAGTAGAGTAAACGTGAAGCGCAAAAACAGAATCACAGAGCAATCAAATGATCCATTATCTGCACTGCGAACAGATAAAGAGATGTTTCAGATAGGGGGGATTGAATTATCGGCAATGCTGTTTATGATAATCTGGGCACTTATAGATAAAGATGCCGGTGTTCATTCTGGTCTGTTTAGTATTATCCTTATACTTTTACTTTCTCTGATTTTTGTAAAGTCGACATATGTAGATGTTATCCGTCTACTCATTCGGGTAATCAAAAGTCAGGATACTATGAAAATAGGCGATTGGGGGCTATTATTCTCTCTGATCAGTGTTCTTTTAATTCCGGTTGCTCTGTTGTTTGTTCTTGAACTATCATTTCTACAGGGCTATGGAAGACAGGTCAGTGTAACGGCTATGGTATTAGTCATTATTAGTATTATCGAGTATGTAAAGCTGCGATTCCGTAGAGCAAAGCAGACCCGAATTAGAGGAAATTAATAGCAATAATGGATTGATAGAGCTTCGTCTTTTGTGCATTCGGGCACAGAACGATGTCTCGCAATGACTCTCTATGAGTAATCTGGCCAAAGCTCATCGCTAAAAATTGATCCCAGCAGCTAAAGCTTTTGATACGATAGTTGCCGCAATATTGCTTGACGCATTTGTTAAACTCGTATCTGCAAACAAGCGGCATCAGTTGCGTAAATACATATTTGCCTTCTTGCATACCGACTGATGAATAATGGGAAACTGGTCAGTCTTGCAATTTGAGGCAAATTCAAATCGGAAAATCTTTTTTCTCCTGTAAGTCTATGATAAATAGAACCTTGCAGAAACTCTCACTGAAGTTAACCGGACAGTAGTGATGTACTATCAATCAAACGTGGTACCACTATGGTACCAACATTGTTGAGAAACTGTGGGATTCTGTGAGGTTTTGAAAAACAGATAATGCAGTTGCTCTTCGCTGAGATGTAAAAACCCTGAAAAATACGTAAAATTCAGGTTTTTTTGTATTGCCGTCCTTTCCATTGCATTCCGCTGGGCGAGTAGTACCAAAGTACGGAATTTATGGTGATTGCCATATTGAGAAGAGCTGCCGGGGGATGGAAAAGGCATTGTACAAGCGGCATGCGGAACCTCCGGGCAATCATCAGTCGTATGCCCGCCGCAAGCAGAAGCTGCACAAGCGGTAGGAAAAAGAACGCAGGTGTGTAGAAGCCGCTCGCTATAGCCGCCAGAAGAAACACTAATGGAGCTGCAAATAGCGAGGTGTTCATCAATAGGTACAATGCTAGTACTGCCGGGCGCGCCGACATCGCAGGATACAAATTCTTGGAGAACCCCGCAAAGACTTCGCTGAAGGATGTGTACATCCGGCAATCGACAAGGTGCGAGGCGTCGGCGACAAATACCGAGTGGCCAAACGACTTCAGCCGCCGCGCGAAGAAGATATCTTCAACAATGTTGTTTTTCAACGCTTTATGCCCGCCTATATGGTCGTAGATATCGCGCCGAAACATCATAAACTGGCCGTTGGCAGCGCCCACAGGTAGCCGGGCCTCGGTCATTATTGCGCCGATGGGAAAGTAAGCGAGGAAAGAGATATGGACAAATGGCAGGATCATGCGCTCGGCAGTTGTGTCCATAATCTCGTGTGGAATTACCGATAAGCAGCCAAGCGAGCGCTCGTTCATCAGCGCTATAGTAGAGGCCAGCATCTCGGGTTTGTGGACTGTATCAGCGTCGGTAAAGAGCAGGATGTTGCCGCCAGCAGCCTCGTACAACTGGTGGCACGCCCAGTTCTTGCCTACCCAGCCTTCGGGTAGTTCCGCCCCGTTGATGATTCGCAATCTGTGCGGGAATTGCACCAACAGGTCGTGCAGGATGTCGCCCGTTGCATCGGTGGAGTTGTCGTTGAGTACGACGACTTCGCAGTGCTCATACGCTTGGCGGAGCAGCGACTCTACACAGGCGCGGATGCTGCGCTCTTCGTTTCGGGCTGGCACTAATACCGATACAAAAGGCGCATTGGCCAGGGTACTGGTGCGGAGAGGTACTTTGGTAAGCCGCCGCAGGTTGTACAGCGTCATGGCCGCCATGCCCAGCAGGGCAAGAGCTATACAGCATTGATAGATCAACAGGAGCACAGGTATTGTAGGCATAGCCCGAATATACGCATGCCGGATGGAATTATTATTGATGCGCTTCAGTCTTTGCTCCGGCGTCGGGTCTTCGCACCGCGCAGCACTGCCGCCTCGTGGTGTTCAACCCTCACCGCTGGTCAATGAATAGTTCTGGCAACTACACGGCCATTGAAACTCTGGTCGTTGCGTTGTATCTTGCGGGGATGTAATGTCTGGGGTGCTTGCCCGTTTAAAGCGCAGCGTGTGCATGCCGTGTGCTATGCGATGTGCGGCAGTGTATTCCCAAGTGAGATCGTAGGCTCTAATACGTTGAAAAACAACTACATATACGGGTGTTCCCAAAGGTTCTATGGAATTGAGTGAAAGCGAAATCCGCATACTGCCGGACTTCATAGCAAATCAGATAGCGGCGGGCGAGGTAGTGCAGCGTCCGGAATCTGTTATCAAAGAATTAGTCGAAAATGCCTTGGATGCCGGGGCTGATACTATTATTGCTGTCGTGCGCGGCGCTGGAAAACAGCTCCTTCACATCATCGACAATGGCCGGGGTATGAGCCAGGCCGATCTGCTTCTCGCCTGTAAACGGCATGCGACAAGCAAGATACGGACTGCCGAAGACCTACAGCGCATTATGACACTTGGTTTTCGCGGCGAAGCGCTTGCGTCCATAGCTTCGGTAGCGCAGATAGAGATACGCACCCGCCGCGAGCAAGATGAAGTAGGCTGGAAACTCATATCGCAGCCGCTGTCTGAGCCAGTCGTAGAACCGTGCACGCTGGATAAAGGTACGCAGGTGCTCGTGAAAAATCTGTTTTATAATGTGCCAGCGCGCCGCAAGTTTCTGCGCTCCGATCTTACGGAGTTCCGGCATATATCCGACACGATGCTGCGCTTTGCCATTGGCAACCCAGACATACGATTTGTGTTTTACGACGACGATACATTAGTGTATGATGTCCATCCATCCGACCTGCGGACGCGCCTATCGAACCTACTCGGCGAGCGCTTTGCCGATTCGCTGCTGCCAGCGCAGGCGGAGAACGATGTTGTAAAAGTGACGGGGTTTATCGGCCAGCCGAGCTTTGCACAAAAGACAAAGGCCGAGCAGTTCTTGTACATGAACGGTCGTACTATTTCCAGCAAGCAGCTCAGCCATGCTGTGTTTTCGTCCTATGAACACCTTATTGACAGCGGTGAATATCCGCCCTATGTGCTGTTTATGGAGCTCGACGCCGAGCGAGTAGATGTCAACGTGCACCCGCAAAAGCACGAAGTAAAGTTCGACGACGACCGCATAGTGTACAATGTACTGAAGCAGGCAGCTACTGCGGCATTACAGGCGCACGATCTTACTCCGCAGGCGCAGTTTCGCAGCCAGACTGCACAGTCGCCATTTGAGCGCATGGCATTCAACGAACCGGGCAAGCCCGCCGAAAGCATGTTGGTAAACCGGCTGACGGGCGAAATTCTCGACGAGAAATCTACTCGCACGCCTTTCCCGCGCTCGGAGCACGACGATACCCCGGCGCAGCGTTCTTTCGACGATAAACCATCGTTTACAAAACGCGGAATGACTGCCTACGAAGCCCTCTTTGGCACAGGTACGCCCGAGATCGGTACGCCAACAGCACAGCCGCCTGTGGCAGAGCAGCCGCGCTTGCCGGATATGCCTTCGCAGCCGGGACAGCAGGCCGGAGCAAAATTCTTCTGGCAGCTTCACAGAAAATATATTATTACGCAAACCAACCGGGGGCTGGCGATTATCGACCAGCACGTTGCTCATGAACGCATTTTGTATGAACGTGCGCTGAAAGTGATTACCGAAGGGCTGCCGTATTCCCAGACACTGCTCTTCCCGGTGTCGTTAGAGCTCAACACGTCGGAGCGTATTCTGATAAAAGAGCTCGACGACGAACTGCAAAAGCTCGGGTTCAAATTCGAGCAGCACGACGACGGTAAAGCGGAGATTTCGGCTGTGCCAGTGGATGTAAGGACAGGGCAGGAAGAAGCTGCTCTGCGCGAAATTCTTGAGCAGTACCGCGAGTACGAACAAGTGCGTAATACCGATGCCCGCGACAACCTCGCTGCGTCGTTTGCGTGCCGTGCATCTATTAAGACAGGCGATATGCTTTCTGTTGCTGAAATGCGCCAACTCGTGGAAGACCTCTATGCTACATCGCTGCCATATGTGTGCCCGCATGGTCGCCCAGTGGTCATTGAATTTCCGCTACAGGAGCTCGACCGCCGGTTCGGAAGAACGTCGTAGTCGGCTGCTTCTCAATAGGAGATAGAGCGAGGTAGGATTCTGATTTTAAAGTAGTTAGGCCGTTGCTGGTGGTAATGCGCGAACGGCTTTTTATATTGTGTAGACCCAATTTGACAATACGCCATGAGAATTGCTACGCTCTGTGCTGTCCTGCTTTGCCTGTGTATAGTTTCTGTCTTTGGGCAGAGCGCAACCGTATCTCTGCAAAACCCCGAGGTGTCGGGCAACCAGCTCACTGCCGACCTCTATATCAAAAATACAGGTAGCACGGCCATCTACTTAGTTGACTGCTCTTTTTATGTGCGGTACGACGATAGCAAATTTACCTCGCCGTCGGTGTCGTTTGCCCTGAGCCTGCCTTCACCCTACAGCTCAAGCGTATCGTCGTACAATACCACGCCGAAGACTTTTGGCGTAGATATAGTCTTTGGCGGTTTTCCCTCGGCGACAACGACGGTGCAGCCTTCGTCCAGTGGGAACGGAACAAAAATCGGCACTATTACCATAAGCGGCATTACGACCTTCACAGGGCTGGCCGGATTAGTGTGGAGCCCAACTTTTTCCTCGCAGATGTTCCGCTGGGATCCGCAATCGGGCAGCAGCTTGCCTATTACCAATTCTACATTTACGACCCCTTCAGACATCTATCTCGGCCCGGTGTTCGATGTTGTGCTACGCAATCAGGCGCTCGACGACCAGCAGTACACATTTGATGTATTTATCAAAAAAACAAATGGGCAGCCTTTTTATCTCGGCAACAGCACGCTGAAGATCGGGCTGAACACCTCGAAATTCTCTTCGCCAGTTGCTGCGGTGGTATCGCGCGGCACAACCCGCCTTACCGACTACTACACCTATGCAACTCAAGTGCAGGGCACGACGCTGACGCTTACTATTACCTCGCCGTCCACGCCTACACAAGCGGATTTCGACAGCAAAATTCAGGCAATTTCATCGATTCTAAACGGCACGCGCATCGCCACTATTTCGGTGTCGGGCGTTTCTTCTCCGGTGTCGCTCTTCGATATCGCACCTTCCTGGCAGACGGTGTCGGGCACAACGCTGCTTCGCACGCGGCGCTCGGTGTCCAATTGGACTGCCGCAGACGAAGTAACGGCCAATGGCTCGTTTTCCATCGAAGCCCCGAATGTATCGCTTGCGCTTACTTCGCCCAATAGCGGACAGACTTTTTGCTCCGGTACAGTGCATCAGGTGCAGTGGGCGAGCAACAATGTGCAGCGCGTGAAACTCGAATTAGTGCCCGAAACGGGGGCGCCGGTCAGCGTGGCGGGTAGCCTCTCGGCTACGACAGGAACGTATAGCTGGACCATACCTGCCATTGCCGGTACATTTCGCATGAAAATAAGCGATCCGGCGCGGGCTTCGCTCAGCGACCTTAGCGACAACACCTTTAGCATTCAGATACCGGGAGCTATTACGACACAGCCTTCGTCGCAAACTGTTTGCAAAGGCGCTACCGTTACGCTGGTGTCGGCGGGAACGGGTTCGCCTACGCCTTCTATTCAATGGCAGGTGAGCACTGATGCTGGTACGACATGGCAAAATGTGGCAGGTGGCACAGGTGCTACGCTTGTGCTTGCCAATGTCCAGCCCTCGATGAGCGGCATGCGCTACCGCGTAAAGTACACAAGTGCATGCTCAGGCGAAATGATAAGTAATATTGCTGTGCTTACAGTAAACGACGCACCGACGTTCCAGTCGCAGATTGCATCACAGACGGTGTGCAGTGGCGGAGTTGCCAGCTTTTCCTTCCAGCTATCCGGTATTCCTGCACCCTCGATACAGTGGCAAGTAAGCACGAATGGTGGTTCTACTTGGTTGGATATTCTGGGTGCAACGACCTCGATGCTCCTGCTTGATAATGTCCAGATGCCGCTCAATGGCAATCTGTACCGCGCCGTGCTCTCGAACTCCTGCGGACAGAATGTACTATCCAACAATGCCCAGCTTACAGTGCAAGCTATTCCCGCTCTTACACAGCACCCGGCGAGCCAAATGGCATGCAGTGGGTCGACTGTTGTGCTTACAGCTTCTGCGGCTGGAACTCCTACGCCCGCTGTGGAGTGGCAAACGAGCACTGATGGCTCCAACTGGACGAGTGTTCCCGGTGGATCCGCTACTACTCTTACCTTGCCTACGGTGACACTGGCGATGAATGGCCGCTTGTACCGAGCTGTGTTCTCGAATGCCTGCGGAACGGTAGCCAGCAATCCAGCTACGCTTACTGTCGGATCGGTAGTACAGATCACAGCACAACCGCAAAACATAACGGCGTGCGAAGGGACAACTGCGACCGTGATCGTAAGCGCAACCGGGTCGCCCGGGCCTGCTGTCGTGTGGCAGCAAAGCACTGATGGCTCCAACTGGACGGTTGTTTCCGGACAAAACACTGTGATGCTCACGCTGCCCAATGTGACGGCTTCGATGAATGGTATGAAATATCGAGCAATACTTTCAAACCTTTGTACACAAGCACTTACGACCAATACGATAACCCTTTCTGTGAATACTGCGCCAGTGGTGGCGTCGCAGCCGCAGGAAGTGATTACCTGCACGGGCGAGACGGTGACTTATCGCGTGGATATAGGCGGTGTGCCTGCACCATCCGTACAGTGGCAGATGCGTGCGAGTAATACGGCACAGTGGCAGAATATGCCGGGGCAGACCTCCGTTGTGTTACAGCTTGCTACTGTCCAGCCACAGCAAAATGGGTCGACTTACAGAGCAGTGCTTACAAATTCGTGTGGCTCGGCGACATCCGAAGCCGCAGCTCTCTGGTTGCTTACAAAGCCAGGCGTAACGCTTCAGCCACAGCCTGTCGCTGTTTGCGAGGGGGCGACGGCGCTGCTCCAAGTCGGCGTCATCGGCTTGCCGCAGCCCACAGTACAATGGCAGACAAGCCTTACTGGCGGTACGAGCTGGAACGATGTGCCACAGTCTACCTCGGCAGTGCTGACGGTGACAGGTGTCGACAGGTCGCTGGACAACGCGTTGTTCCGCGCTGTACTTACAAATACTTGTGGTTCGGTTGTCTCGGGATCGGCGCTTCTTACGGTGCATACCCAACCGGAAGTCGTTGTGCAGCCTGTGAGCACGACCGCCTGTGTCGACGGCCAGGCAATTTTTACTGCCTCGGCGATGGGTAGCCCGGCGCCCTCAGTAAAGTGGCAGTCGAGTTTTGATGGTGGTAGCACATGGGTCGATGTCGCCGGTGCGGTTGGCAATACGTTTCAGCTTTCGGATATCCGCCTTACGCAACATCAGGCGCGCTACAGGCCCGTGTATTCCAATGTGTGTGGCGAAATAGCTGGCGCCGCTGCTGTGCTTACAGTGATTACAGCGCCACGCGTTGTTGCCCAGCCCGTTTCGCAGACTGTTGTTGTAGAGGAGTCTGTGCAGTTCAGTGTGGTTGTCGAAGTGTCGGGAGTGGTAGTGTACCAGTGGTATAAGGGAGGTACGGCGCTTCAGGATGTAGGGCGCTTCTCCGGCACAAAAACACCACAACTGACGATTACCAATGTGCAGCCCGGCGATGTCGACAACGCGTACTATGTGATCGCTACGGGAACATGTGGCACTGATACTTCGGATTTTGCTGCGCTGAATATCAATGTGCCGGGTATTAGCATCGCTTCGCAACCGCAGGCAGTGGCTGTGTGCCAGGGCGGGAATATCGAATTTTCTATTATGGCTTCTACGGATGTTGAGGGCGCTTCGCTCTCGTATCAGTGGCGCCGTGGCAATACTCTGCTGACCGAAGGCGGCAAGTACAGTGGTGTGCACTCGCCTGTGCTGCACATTGCGGATGTGTCGGCTGCCGAAGCTGCTACCAACTACAATGTTCGGATCACTGTGCAGCCAGGTGGGGCGAGTACCTACTCAAACAATACAACTCTGCGTGTAGATGTTCTGCCGTCTATTACTGCCAAGCCTGTGTCGATTGCCGTATGCGAGGGCGCTCCGGCAGTGGTAGAAGTAGCGGCGTCTGGCACCGGCCCTTTGCAATACCGCTGGATGTACAATGGCCAGACTCTTCCCAATGCCGATGAACCGCGCTATGTGATTCCGGCTGTGAATGCCCTGAGTGCAGGAGAATACGAATGTGTTGTGTCCAATGGCTGTGGCTCGGCTACCTCCGAAAAAGCTGCCATATCGATGAAGCAATCCACGGAAGTCGTTGTGCAGCCAGAAGATATAGCCGGGACGCTCGGACGCGACTTTACGCTCGAAGTTGCTGCCACAGGCGCCGGGACATTGAGCTATCAGTGGTATTTCGAGGGTGAACCTGTGGCCGGAGCTACGCAGAAGAAGTACACAAATGTGATGCTCGACGCGGCTTCGGTGGGCAAATACTACTGTGTGGTGCGCGGCGAATGCGGAGCCGATACGTCGGATACCGTTGTTGTGTCGATTGCTGTTGGCGTGGCGGAAGACGGCGCTTCCAATACCATGCTCGGGCAAAACTATCCCAATCCTTTTGGTGTTCGGACGACTATACCCGTTGTGCTTGCCATTGCTGGGCATACCGAGCTTATCGTGCGAGATGCCTTTGGCAGGGAAATACTTGTTCTGCACCGGGGTTTTCTCGCAGCCGGTCGGTATAGCTTTGCACTTGAAGCTGGCGATGTGCCATCGGGTGTGTACTTTTGCACACTTACAGCCGCAGGCCATACTGCAACGCGCACGCTCTTGGTGGTGCGGTAGACAGTATCTGATGCTGGGCGGTATGGAAGTGATGTGGCACGGGCGTCGCTCGGGCGCCCGGTTGGTCGCTGTCGCCGGTCGCACATCCGGTTCGTGGTTGGCCTCTGTTGTTCGCTTTTTCTGTACTGCGGTTATCGCAATCACTACACGCGGACGACGGGCTGAACTACCACGCGGCGGGTGTGCAGCGCGGTGCGGAGACAAAAGCGAGGGCAGAGGCCGAAGCGTACAACTGATATTGGCGTAGTACTATGGATATTCACACAGAAGAACATATACTTTTGCATATTAAAAATATGGTATGCGACCGCTGCATACGCGTTGTGCGCGAAGAGCTTGTGGCGCTCGGAGTTGTCGTGCGCGACATTGCGCTTGGGGAAGTAGCTATCGAGCCTGTTGACGCCGCCATGCTGCACAGCATTCGCGAGGTACTGCTGCGCGATGGGTTCGAGCTATTGGACGACCGTCGGTCGCGGATTGTTGAGAAGATCAAAACGGCGATAGTGGAGTTGGTGTACGGCGACGCCGAGCGCATAGCGAGCGTGACGCTCTCCGACTACATCGCCGGTGAAGTGGGGATGGATTACCACTATTTGAGCTCGCTTTTTTCCTCGCACGAAGGCATCACCCTCGAAAAATTTATCATTCAGCAGAAAATTGAGCGTGTAAAAGAATTGCTGACGTATGGAGAGCTTACGCTGAGCGAAATCGCTTATGCACTTGGCTACAGCAGTGTAGCGCACTTATCGTCGCAGTTTAAAAAAGTAGCGGGAGTTTCTGCCACAGAGTACAAACTGCACCACATCCACGACCGCCGCCCGATTGACCACGTCCGGTAGCCCGTTCTAATTCTGTAAACCTTTGTTGGGATTGTATAACGCCTGCGGCAGTGCAGGGGCGTAATTTTGTGCTCGATGGATGCAGCGGGCTCGTACAGCTCCTGCTACCTACAGACATACTGATAATTGCTGCGAGGATATCTACATGAATGCTATAGAAACACCACGGCACACTGCGCGGGAGCACGAACCAGCTAAAAGCAATGGCGGAGGCGTGGCTACCGCGCGCTTTGTGGTAGAGGGCATGAGCTGTGCTGGATGTGCTGCTACAGTGGAAAAAGCATTGGCTGGACAAAAAGGAGTGCGGCGTGCGGCGGTGAACTATGCTGGGAAGACAGCAGAAGTAGAGTACAGCCCTGCCGATGTCTCTATCGACGCACTTGAACACTCGGTAGATGCGGTGGGCTACAGCCTACAGCCCGACGTCGATACCGCACGCGAAGACATGGAAAGGCGGGAGCAGGAGCACTATGCTGTGCTCAAGCGCAGGACAGTGATTGCCATAGCCCTGGCAACTCCTGTGTTTATCATCGGCATGTTTCTGCACACAATGCCGGGTGCTGCATGGATCATGCTTGTGCTTACAACTCCTGTTTTACTGTGGGCTGGCAAAGAATTTTTCATCAACGCATTTCGCCAGGCGCTTCACGGCGCCGCAACGATGGATACATTGGTTGCACTGAGCACCGGTATTGCTTTTGTTTTCAGCGTGTTCAATACCGTATATCCGCAGTTTTTCCACGCTCGCGGCCTGCATCCCCATGTGTATTACGAAGCGGCAGCAGTGATCATTGCGCTTATTCTTTTGGGGCGGCTTTTAGAAGAGGGGGCGAAAACGCGCACTGGTTCGGCTATTCGAGCCCTTGTTGGCCTGCAGGTACGCACCGTGCGCATTGTGCGCGATGGTGGTGCAGAGGAAGACGTCGCCGTAGAGCACGTGCAGGTTGGCGATATTGTTGTTGTGCGGCCAGGCGAGCGCATTGCCGTAGACGGAATTGTTGTACATGGTTCGTCGTCGGTGGACGAGAGCATGATGACGGGCGAGCCAGTGCCTGTGGAAAAATATCCGGGTGAGCAGGTGTATGCAGGCACTGTAAACCAGAAAGGAAGTTTTCGCTTCACTGCCGAAAAGATCGGAGCTGCTACTGTGCTCGGGCAGATTATCCGCGCTGTTCGCGAAGCCCAGGCCAGCAAAGCTCCCATCCAGAAACTCGCCGACAAGATAGCCGGAGTCTTTGTGCCGGTGGTGATAGCGATAGCGATTCTTACCTTTGTTGTGTGGATGGTGCTCGGAGCCGAGCACGCCTTTTCGCAAGCATTGGTAGCCATGATAAGCGTCTTGGTGATTGCCTGCCCGTGCGCGCTGGGGCTGGCAACACCCACAGCTATTATTACTGGTGTGGGCAAGGGGGCGGAAGCTGGTATTCTCATCCGCAATGCCGAAAGCCTCGAACGCGCCCGTGCCGTTACTGATGTGGTCCTCGACAAAACCGGAACGCTGACGCGGGGTCGACCGGAAGTAACAGATATACAGTGGAGTGTTTCAAAAGCCGAGCAGCCATTGCTCGCCAGTGTTGTTGCTTCTATCGAATCGCTTTCCGAGCATCCGCTTGCCGATGCTGTGGTGCGGTGGCTGGGCCAGAACCACGAACTCGTGGCGCTCGATGTGCAAAACCTCGAAAGTGTGCCCGGTCGCGGTGTGACTGCTTCGGTGTCGGGCGTAGGCTATGTGATAGGTAATAAGGAACTGATGGAAGAGCATGGCGTATCTCTGCCCGACGAACTTACCAGCCGAGCCGACGCGCTTGCATTGCAGGCAAAAACAATAGTCTTCTGTTCATACGGAACTGTGGTGTTCTGTGTGATTGCCATAGCCGACATGCTGCGCGACACATCGGCGGCGGCAGTTGCCGACTTGCGTTCGCTTGGTGTGGAAGTACACTTGCTTACAGGCGACAACCAGCAGACTGCACAAGTCGTAGCTGACCAGGTCGGTATCAGTTTATTCCGCGCTCGTGCTCTCCCACGCGACAAAGAAGAATACATACGGCAGTTGCAGGCGCGTGGAAAAATTGTAGCAATGGCAGGCGATGGCATCAACGATTCGCAGGCTCTTGCGCTTGCAGATGTAGGTATCGCTATGGGGCGTGGCACCGATGTTGCGATGGAAGTAGCCGATGTTACGCTTATGCGCTCCGATCTGCGGCAGATAGCTTCGGCGCTGCGCTTGTCTACAGCAACAGTGAAGACCATACGGATGAACTTGTTTTGGGCTTTTATTTACAATGTCGTTGGCATACCTGTAGCGGCAGGAGTGCTGTATCCGCTGTTTGGCTTTATGCTCGATCCCATGATTGCCGGCGCTGCAATGGCGATGAGCTCGGTGTCGGTGGTGAGCAATAGCTTGCGTCTAAAGCGCATTCGCCTGTAGAACCTCTTCTTCTAAGAAGAGTTTCCACCGCCAGATTTTGACTGCCAATGGTGCTGTTTCGTATCTTTGCATTTTGCGTATTGTCCACTCTGGTTTGCATTATGGTATCAGCTCACGCCTTTGCTATTCATTTTCCGGTAGCTATGCTCATAGCGGCGACAGTATTCTATATACTACTTATGCTTACAAAGCGCGAGGTCTTCCGCACGCTGTATTTGTGGAATGGTGCCATCGGGCTGTTTGGGCTAGCAGCAGCCGTCACGACAGGGCTTTTTCAGGTAGATGAGCAGATTACCGGCGGAAACTTTCGCGACGTGTTTGAGGTGCATCAAAACTTGGCCTACTACACGCTCTCGCTCTTTTATGTGGTATTTCTGTGGTATTTCATTCGGCGTAAAAAAATGTCGGCAGGGGAATCCTGGCTTCTGCTTAGTGCACATCTCGTAGCAGCGTGGCTTGTTGTGTACACGGCGCACATGGGCGGTGTACTTGTCTATGAACACGGTGCTGGTGTAAAGCCTGTGCGCTCGCAGACAAAGAGCGGGGCAGAACAGCAGCGCCTTCCGCAATAAGCGTCAACAGTCCTGGCCTGATCGTAGCGAGAGTTTCTGGTTGTAGCCAAAGCGCTATTGGCAGGTTGACAAAAGAGTATTGTCCGAGATGGGCATATTATGTTGTATTTATTACTTACTTACTATCCTTACTAATATGGAGATTGTATGAAAAGCATGTTTTCCCTATTTCTGCTTTCGGGTTCGCTGATATTGAGCTCCTGTAGCAGCGATAAAGCAAACGAAGGCCAGAGTGGCATGGCAGCAGCACAGCACGAGCAACACTTGGCAGACGAAACTGCGCGCAAAGAGCTTACCGAGGTGTACAAGGAGTATCTCGGTGTAAAGGATGCTCTTGTGAAGTCTGATGCAGCAACTGCAAAGACGAATGCCAGCGAGCTGCTGAACGAACTGACTTTTGATATGTCGGCGCTTACAGCAGAAGAGCGAGCTGAGTGGGAAAAGCAGATGCAAGCGATGAAAACCGCTGCTGGCGACATTGTTGCAACAGGCGATATAGAAAAACAGCGCGAAGCCTTTGCCAGCCTTTCTTCGGCAATGGAAGCCGCGACGCATGCCATTGGGCTGCAAGGCGCAACGGTGTACAGACAGCATTGCCCGATGGCACTCAACGACCAGGGCGCTTCTTGGCTTGCTGGTGAGGACGAAGTAAACAATCCCTACTTCGGCGATAAAATGTTGCATTGTGGTGCAGTGGAAGACACGCTGAATTTCTGATCGCACGGCGAATAATGCGGTAAAGGTCGAACGACCACGTGGCGGCGGTGCAGCGCGGTGCAACGACCAAACGCGAGGGCAAAGGCCGAATGTTCAACAACTTCAGTATTTTGTGCAGCACCGTGGTGCAAGCCACAACCGCGTGTATATTGCGAAACTTTTTCTCTGACAGAAAGGTGCAGAGTGTCGTCTAAAGGTGTATTTGTACGCAAGGCAGGTGGCGAGACCGAGCCATTCCAGCCAGCGAAGCTCCGCACATCATTGCGGAAATCCGGTGCTGATGAGCGCAGCATAGAGCGGATAATGGACATTGTGATGGGTTCTATTCGCGAAGGAATGGCCACAAAGGATATTTACAGGCTTGCTTATCGCGTGCTTAAGCGCGAATCACGTCCTGTTGCCACGCGCTACAGGCTCAAGCAGGCGCTTATGGAATTGGGGCCGAGCGGCTATCCATTTGAGCGACTTGTGGGCGCGTTGTTTCGCGCTGATGGCTATCGCGTGCAGGTAGGTGTGGTGGTGTCGGGCCAGTGTGTACGCCACGAAGTAGATGTGCTTGCAGAGATGGAGCACATACACGCGATGGCCGAGTGCAAGTACCACAACCGACCCGGTGAAAAATCGGATGTCAAAACCGCCATGTATGTGTCGGCGCGTTTCGACGATATTCGCCGCAGGTACGCAAGCACGCCAGAGCTTCGCGATATACCTGTGGAAGCCTGGCTGATTACCAATACAAAATTTTCTACTGATGCTATCGCTTTTGGCACTTGTGTGGGATTGCACCTCATGGCGTGGGGATTTCCTACTCACAACAGCTTGCAGGAACGCATCGAGCGCTTGCATCTGTATCCTGTTACATCGCTTATCAGCCTGACTCTTTCGCAGAAGCGACAGCTTTTACAGGAGGGCGTTATTTTGTACAGCGATGTCCTTACCTATCCCGATATTCTGAAGCAATGCAATATCAGTGATACGAAAATGCAGGAAATACACAAAGAGATCGAAAGCATGATGAATGGTCGGTAGCGTTTGCTCAACATTTTGCAGCCAATAGCGGAGAGGAAAAGCAGTGGGTACAACAATACGTTTTCTCGGCGGTGCCGGTACAGTGACCGGATCGAAATATTTGGTACAGGACGAAAGCAGTGCAGTGCTGGTAGACTGCGGTCTGTTTCAGGGTGTAAAATCGCTGCGTTTGCTCAACCGCGAGCCGCTTGCCATAGACATGCCCTCGCTGAAGGCGGTTATTCTCACTCATGCGCATCTCGACCACTCGGGCTATTTGCCGTTGTTGCTGCGCCATGGCTTTGCTGGGCGAATCTTTGCTACTCCGCCCACGCGAGCACTGGCTGAGCTTATTCTGCGCGACAGTGCAGCTCTTCAGGAAGAGGAAGCCGAGCTTGCTAATGAGATGGGCTTTTCGCGCCATGCGCCAGCTTTGCCTTTGTACACGACCGATGACGTAGAAACAACGCTACGGCACTTTGTAGTGCGCGATGACAACGAGTGGATAGACATTGGCGATGGCATACGCTTTAGGTACGAGCGCAACGGACATATTCTCGGTTCTGCCTTTATAGAGCTTGACTGGAAAGGTCGTACTATTGTGTTCTCCGGTGACGTGGGCCGGACTGGGGCGCTGTTCTTGGAGAATCCACAGCGGCCAAAGCAAGCAGATGTGCTCGTTGTAGAATCGACCTATGGCGACAGATTGCATCCAGCCGATGACCCGGCGGCGGTGCTTGCGGACATTGTGCGCGATACGTATCGGCGTGGTGGAATGCTTATTATCCCGAGCTTTGCTGTGGGGCGTGCGCAGGAACTGATGGTGCTGCTCCACAGATTGCGCCACAGTAATGCCATTCCCGACATACCAATCTATTTAGACAGTCCGATGGGGCTACAAGCTACGGAGATCATGCGCTCGTTTCCCACATGGCATACACTGCCAGACAGCGAAAGCGATGCAATGTGGAGCGAAGTGCGAATGATCCGCAAGTTCAGGGAAACGATAGAACTTCTGCGCAGCAAGGCGAGTTGTATTGTGATTGCTGGAAGCGGTATGGCTACAGGCGGAAGAGTGCTGCATTACCTCAAGGAGCGATTAGAGGACGAGCGCTCGACAGTACTACTTGTGGGATATCAGGCTGAAGGTACACGCGGTCGCCAACTGATGGACGGAGTGCACGAAGTGAAAATTCACGGGGCGTTTTATCGCGTGCAGGCTCGTGTTTGCGCTATACGCTCGCTCTCGGCTCACGCCGACCAGCGGGAGCTGATAGATTGGCTCTCGGAGCTTGAGAAGCCACCGGCTCACACATTTATTGTGCACGGCGAACCTCAGGCTGCCGACGCACTTCGAGTAAAGCTGCGCGAACGCTTTCAATGGGAGGCTATTGTGCCACGCCTTTTCGATACGTATCTCATCGACTCGTAATTACAGACACTATGCCAATGCGGATGGGGATGCAAGACCACGCGGCAGTGCTGCGCGCGGTGCAGAGACCAAAGCAAGGGCAGAGACAGAAGCGACTAATCACGGGAAAGAGGTGTATGCCCAAACTCGTTTTTACAATGGAACAACGTATTCATCTACAGTAGTATATTAGAATAGAGTAAATACATTTTAACGGAGAACAACATGCTGAAAAATCTTTTGAATAAAATGGGAGTTGGCGGCGGCGACAATCAGGAGCTCAATGCCGATATGCCCGAGGGCGATTCGATGATGCAGTTTAAGACTAATCTGCGCTGCGGAGCCTGTGTGCAGACCGTAGAGCCGTTTCTTGATCGCATCGAAGGTGTAGAGCGCTGGAATGTGGATTTACAGGATGTTGATCGCGTGCTGAGTGTGTACGGCAGCATGGCACCGGAGCTTGTGCAGGCGGCATTGTCGCAAGCGGGCTATACAGCAGAGCAACTGCCCCGCAAATAAGCACATGCGGAAATGAGCATTAGAGAATACCGGGCGGCAGGAACCACAGCAGACTGCCGCCAGCGGGATAAGAGCGTTCGATGGAGATACAGCACACACTTCCGGGCTGGAACGAAATGCGAGCAGCCGCATTAGTAATAAGCGCACTGGCTGCTCCGCTCATCCAGGGTTCGTGCCCTACCAGCATGAGCACATCTACTTCGCGAAACTCCGTAATAATAGCTTGAAGTTCCTGAAGGGGAGCCGAGGGAATAAGGCGTTTATCCCGGTCGATTGTGTTGGGGTAGTGCATCTGGCGAGCAAGTATATCTGCGGTTTCCATCGCACGAGTAAACGTACTGGAAATTACGAGCGAAGGTTGGATCGAGCGATTGCAGAGCCAAGTGCCCACTGCTTCTACTTGGCTGCGTCCGGTGGGGGTAAGATGCCTGCCGGAATCTTGTCCGGTCGGAGAAAATGACTCGGCTATACCATGCCGTACAAGGTAGAGTGTCTTCATACTGAAGCTCCGTTAGCGGGTAATTGTGAGATCGATTCTTGTTCCAGTCGCCACCGAATCGCCAGACGCGGGAATTTGCTCGACGACAGTATTAGATAAAAATGTCTCGTTTTTTGTTGTGGTAATCATACCCAGCACGAGTCCTTTGCTCATCAGAGTCTGCTCGGCGGTTTCCAAAGGCAGGCCAAACAAATCGGGCATTGTCACATAGACAACTTCTGGACCAAGGCTGACAACAATATTTACTTTCTGGCCTGTTGATACGGCTTTGTCGCCCGGTATATTTTGCATGGCAATCAGGTTGGCGCGTACAGAGTCGTTGTACTCGTATTCCACTTCGTCGAGTTCAAGTCCAGATTTCATCAGAATAATACGTGCTTCACGCAGAGTCATGCCGCGCAGCGAGGGCATACGCAGAGTTTCCTGGCCTTTGCTGACAGCGAGGTAAATGCGTCGTCCTTCTTTAACTTCTGAATTTGGATAGGGGAGCTGTGAGATAACGCGCCCGGCGGGAATAGTCTTGTGAAAATAGTTGCCGGAGACCTGCACATACAGGCCGCGCGATTCGATAGCGGTGGTTGCTTCTACAAGCCCCTTGTTGACAACATCTGGTACGCGCACAGAATCGTTCAGGCCCACATACCACGGCATGATAAGGACATTGAACACCACGAGCAACAGCAGGAGAGCACTGAATACGCCGAGTGTATATAGACCGTATCGCACCCACTCCGTGCGCTTTTTTGCCTCGGGTTTCGGCGAGAATTTTTCTTCCATTGGTATTCCTTGTCGGATTCAACTGGCAAATATACGTATTTTACAAAAGTCTGCCGCACGTTACCTTCGATATCCACATCGAAAGTATAGGCTTATGCGGGGTTTATTCTATGTGCTTTTGTTTCTTCTGATTGTTTCATACAGCTATTGCTTTACACTACAGATACTATGACACTTCTTCCTCTTTCCGACAGCATAGCCGAGTGCGAGCGGCTAATCGGGCGCATTCGCTCGGCAGTGATTACTTCTCATGTGAACCCCGATGGCGATGCTATCGGTTCGGAGCTCGCTCTCATGCATCTTTTACGCAGGTTGGGGAAGGACGTCGCTGTTATTAATGCCAGTCCACTTCCAGTTTCCTACGATTTTTTAGAAGGCAGCAGCGAGATTTTTCATTATGATCCGGAGCGCGACGACGCTACTATCAATGGTGCTGATGTTCTATTTGTACTCGATTGTAATGCTCCTAAGCGTGTGCGACAGATGGAAAATATTGTGGCGACTGCAAGTGTACAAAAGGTTGTGATCGACCATCATCTGGAGCCACAGTCCTTTGCCGACCTCTATGTGGTGGATACCGACGCCAGCTCCACTGGCGAAATTCTCTGGCGTCTCATACAGCACTTTGGCGAAGAGCATTTTACCAAGCCAGTGGCCGAGGCGCTGTACACGGGTATTCTCACCGATAGTGGGGGATTTCGCCATCCGCGTACTGATGCCGAACTTCTCTGCATGGCTGCTCGCCTGCTCGAAGCTGGTGTAGACCCCACGTATGTCTACGAGAAAGTGTACAATCGCGGAGAGCTGAACCGCGCGCGGCTGCTCGGCAGGGCTTTGGCCGATATGCAGGTGTTTCACAATGGATGGCTGTGTGTGATGGTTGTAACACAAGAGATGATGCGCGCTGCCAATGCTGGCGACGAAGTAACCGAAGGCTTTGTGGAACATACACTTTCGATCAGTGGCGTAAAAGCAGGCGTGCTGGTGGTGGAATTACCTGATGTGGTCAAGATGTCGTTTCGTTCCAAAGATGATATCCCCGCGAATTCCTTCGCAGAAACATTTGGTGGCGGTGGGCATCTGAATGCCGCAGGAGCGCGAACACATGATTATACAACAGAGCAGGTAGTCGCGAAGATTGTAGACCTCACGGCGAAGTATGCTGAATAGGGGATATAGCGGTTGATTAGTGAGTGTGGTCGAGTAGAAGCTATAGCCAGCGCAAAAAACAGACGGGCGTATCCCGTAAGGGAATACGCCCATCGTGTTCGGATCATACGCCGTGTTGTTGAACCGATATTTTTTTGAGATTTGTGCGCAGTATGTGCATTCCCTCGTCTACTTGGCCATTCGTAAGCGTAAGAGCAGGGCGGAATCGCATTGAGCGATGGCCCGCACCGAGAATAATCAGGCCATTGTCGTAGCAGTCCTGTCTAAAGACATTGCGGTGTTGTTCCGACGGCAGATCAAAAGCACAGAACAACCCGCGACCGCGTGCATTGGTGATAAAGTCCGGGAACTCCTGTTCGAGGCTGCGAAGCTGTTCAAGCAGGTAGCTGCCTGTTGTCGCTGCGTTCTGCACAAGGCGCTCCTCCTGAATAATTTCGAGGTATTTAGTAGCACGCACCATATCCACGAGATTGCCTCCCCACGTAGAATTAATACGACTTGACACTTGGAAGACATTGCCGTCTATTTCGTCCACGCGCGGCCCTACGAGAATACCACACACCTGCATTTTTTTGCCAAACGCCATAATATCGGGCGCTACACCAAGCTGCTCGTGCACCCACATTGTGCCGGTAAGCCCTACGCCGGTTTGTACTTCATCAAAGATGAGCAGGGCATCATTTTCATCGGCAAGCCTGCGTAGTTCGCGGAAAAATTCCGGACGGAAATGGTTATCGCCGCCTTCGCCCTGAATTGGTTCGATAATAATGGCAGCTATTTCATCGGGATTATTGCGGAATGCTTGTTCGATTTCCGCGACAGCCTGTGCTTCGAGACGCTCTACATGCTGAAGATTTTCGCTGTTCAGAGGAAAGCGCATAGCGGGATTCAGCACGCGTGGCCAGTCGAACTTCGGGAAGTAATTCGTTTTTGTCGGGTCTGTATTTGTCAGCGACATTGTATAGCCTGAGCGACCGTGGAATGCCTCGCGGAAGTGGAGCACTTTATGGCCGCGTTCAGTGGTATAGCCTTTGCGGAAATTTTTCCGCACCTTCCAGTCGAACGCAGTTTTCAGCGCATTTTCTACTGCGAGCGCACCGCCTTCAATAAAGAAGCTGTAGCGGAAGTGTGGCGGCACAGCGACTTCGAACAATGTTCGTACAAACGCAGCCATTTCCACAGAGTACAGGTCTGAGTTCGATGGCTTGTTCAGAGCTGCTTTGCCAATGTACTCTACAAAAGCCGGATCATGTATAGCAGGATGATTAATACCTACGGGAATAGAAGCAAAGCAGGTAAAGAAGTCCAGGAACGTCTTGCCTGTAGCTGCGTCGATCATATACGAGCCGTGGCTTTTATCGAGATCGAACACAATATTAAAGCCGTCGGCCAGCATATGTTGTTGAAGGATTGAATGCACTGCATTTGGTTCTACTTCAAAGCGAGGAGTATAGGTTCCGGAGTGGGTTCCATTGCTGCCGGGCATAGTAGTAGAAGGATAGAGATTGTGCCTTTCCATAGATTTTTCTCCGCTTTTTTTCCAAATCAAAAAAAATATATCGTATTATTGCGTGCAGTTGGGCATGCAGCACGAGTAAAAAGCTACAGCCAACTTCGGTTAGAAAACAATAATTGTGCGGCCAGGACCGTGCCTCTTGGGAGGACGGAAAGCAGAAGAGCAACTTATGGGAGAAGCGAGGAGAGTTGGATGGCGAGAAGGAGCGAGGAATGGATCAGCAATGCCGATAGGAAAGAGTTGCCGCGAATAGTACCTTTTGCGGCAAGTCCGAGACCTGTATGTAATGTCTTGATCCTCATACCGCAAGATACAAAAAGCACATCCTGAAAGCAACAGTTACGCATCTTTGAGTGCCTTTACTGAATCTTTAGAGATATCGTGGAGTGTAGACATGGCACGTATCGTGCTTATTGAAGACGACGACCTGAACAGACGACTCATCGCATATTTGCTGCGTAAGATCGATGGAACGGAAGTAGTAGACTTCGCAGATGGGAAAAAAGCCCTGGAGTATCTGCGTAATAATAGTGTCCAGCTTATTGTTCTGGACTATCAGCTACCGCATATTACAGGGCGGGAAATGATCGAAATAATACGATCGGTTGAACATCTGGTAGCTATCCCTGTTGTAGTTCTCACAGCATATCTTATGCAGCGGGAGAACTTCTTGGCTATGGGTTTTACCGACTACATACCCAAGCCTATTGAGAATGAAAAATTTGTAGAAGGCATCAAAAAATATATTGTGTAAGTGCACCTTGATTCCATAAATTACAATTTCCGCGCGAGTTGAGCAGTCTACAATCTGTGACAGCACTTGATTATCCTTCTTTTTTCTTCTTTTTATCCATTTTTCAGGAGCACTTACCCGATGAGCGTACTGAAGTTATATAAGCCCGGGGTACAACACTACTTGATCTTTGCGGCTTTGCTAGTCGTCTTCACGGTACTGTTTCAAAACTGGTTTGTCGGTTGGATTGTAGAGCAGTTTGTGCTGTCGCAGTTCAAGCCGGAGAAGCAGGCACTCGTTAATTTCGACGGGGTGAAGGCGACTCCTACTAACGAGGGGCAAAGTTTTGCTGGCAAAGAAGTGAAGAGTACGTATGTCAATAAAGAGTACATCTTCGACTTCACAAGTCAAAAACGGGAAGAAGCTACTCATGGATATCCGAAGGCTGCGAGCGAATGGCTTGTAAAAGCTCCGCCTTTAGGAGAATCTGCTATTATTCTGGAGCCTTATGGCTTTTGGATGCTTTCGTTCGACTTTGGCTTTGTGCTCTCTCTGCTGCTGACAACGATTCTGTCTCCGAAGATCGGCTACATGTCGCAGAAATTTGAGCGCGAGATCAACAATACAAAAGGCAAAGTTCGTCTCCAGACTGGCTTCAACAACGAAGTAGTTGAAGTGCTTACGCTGCGCGATCACGATCTTGAGAAGCTCAACCAAGAGCGCCCTGATTATATTCGCCAGATATACAGGCGCGTATGGGTTCGTACCATACCCGAAGAAGAAGCTGGCAGCCGTACTGCTACTCTGTCGTTCGATGATGCTTTTGAGCCGGATGAGGACTGTGTTACATTCCGCAACCAGATCCTGTTTGGCCGTATTAAAGAGTATTTCTCTGAATTTGTGGTTCGCGAGCTGGACAATGTGAAAAATGCACGTGATTGGCAGAAAAACCGCCTGCGTATTTTTGCAGGTCTGCGCTTGTACATGGCTCATCACTTTACCGAGAAATATTCGAACAATGTGACAGGCTTTGCTTACGGTGGTGCAGCGCTTCTGATTATCGCCGTTGGTGTTCGCGGTCTGAAGTTTATTCCGGCTACGCGTCCGTCGCTGATTCTGTTCGCAATTCTGATGGAGTTTACGATGCTTGCGCTTCTGGCCTTTACTCTGTATTATACAGAGGAAGAAGAGCGTATGGACAAGATGCTCAAGAAAATGGAAGATGCGAGCAAAAATCAGCTCGATTCGCTCAATAAGCTCGCAGCCGATATGCACAAAATGGCTGTGGCATTTGAAGGCGGTACAACCGAAATCATGAAGAAAAAGGTTGAAGATGCCGTTGCTGAATATCTGCGCAGCGAAGATAATGTGCAAAGCTCGGTTGCCAAGGCTATTCGCGATAGAATCGTGGTAAGCCTGGCCAGCACCGCATCATAGTAAATAGTGCTGTAAACGCCCAGCTACGCAATACAATCTTTTGTCCTTTAGGTCGCATATACACCAGTATATGCGACCTTCTTATTTTAAAGGTAACTACACGAACAAGGATACGGCGGCGTGTTGCGGAAAAAATAGGCTTGACTTTTATATTTTTTTCGGCCAATTTACCCGGCGATTTTTCTAACCATTACCGGGAAAGCGTACTTATCCAACCTAGCTACTGTAGTTAATCTGTGGCATTCTGCTACCACGACATATACGTGTGTGGTACTCCACTTTTGTCGAATCAGGCAAGGTATGGTTATGCGTTTTTTTCTCGTCCTGCTTTCTGCGTTTCTTTGGTGCGCCTCGCTGTTTGCGGCTGATCCTGTTTCCATAGTCACTGATGATCATGGTATTACTGTCGTTATCAACCGGGTACAGGTACACGCCGAACACTCATCTACGCAGTCCACACTCCGCATAGATTCCCGCTATTCCTTTGCTCCTTTCGGCGCGTCAGTTGATGCGCTTGAGCTGTCGGTGGCTCTGCCGGATGCTTCCTTGCCAACAACTGAACTCGTAATCGGCAGGGAAGAAGCTGTTTCTGCCGTGCCATACCCAGGCGGCGATCAATCATTCGAACCATCCGTAGAGCTACACCCAGTTGGTGTGCAGCGTGGTGTGCACATCGCTTTGCTGAAAATTTCTCCCTATCGCTACGATGCCGTATCCCGTCGCATGACAGTCGTTACTTCAGGACAAGTCTATGTGAAATTTGCGACGGCGCTTCCGAAAAGCACAGAAAGTAGTAAGCCCGAGCCAGATGCGTATTTCTTTTCGTCCATTGTCAATAAAGAGCATATTCCCGCAATTCGCAGGAATTCAGTTCGGCCATTGGGGCTTACTACCATTGATGAATCGAATAGCTGGTACACAAAAGACGGCGTGTTTGTCCGGCTGGCTACTACCCGCGACGGTGTTGCCCGTGCACGTTATGAAGATATTGTCGCTGTGGAACCAGCGTTTGCTGGTATACCCTCACGCAATGTAAAGCTGCTGCACAACGGTGTGGCCTATCCATTGTTTCTGCGTAATGATAACGATGAAGTGTTTAATGCTGGCGACGAAATTGTGTTCATGGGTCGCCGTGCCTATGGAGATACGACGTGGTTCGACCACTATACAAGTGAGTGCGCCTTTTTTCTCACCATTGCACAGGGCGAGCCACCGCTACGGCTTTCATTGATAGAGCAGCCCGATAATGCGCCCACAGCGATAACAGCGGTATTAGTCGACGATCATATTGAACAGGACCGAGAATACCATCTCGGCGATGATGTGTTCAACAATCATATTGCTACGCTGCACCGCACCGAAACAGTTGCTGGCGAAGGATGGTACTGGGGCGATTTTAGCTATAACCCCTCCGGAGGGTCTGGATTCGAGCATTTGCAGGTGATTACCCCTTCGGATGATCCGGCAGATATTCTTACTATAGGATATCATTACCATGCTAAAAGCAACAACCGATCCTATACGCCCAATCACCTTACGGGCTACCAGCTCAATGGCATTGAGGTCGGGCGCGACGAACCTTACGAGGGATATCGCGATGTGTCGTTTGAGGCAGATGTGCCCGCTGCCGAGCTCTTTGCCGGTGCAAATTTACTGCGCCTGCGCGCTCTTGGTGTACCCGAACACCGCCAGCAGCCTAACTATACCGAGGTAGCAGCCTTGGACTATTTCACCTTGAAGGGAAAAGCCAAACCTTTTGCATGGCAAGGAGCTCTGGCCTTCTCTACCGAAATTCTTACGGCCAACAGTACAGTGGCGATGGCCGGATTTAGCGCGCCCGGCATATATGCTGTGGATACATTGGCCAGTACGATTGTGCGGTTGCAGGGTACTTCTGGTACAACAGTGCGGCTTGGTGCCCAGACTGGAAATACGATGATGTCGTCGGTGAGTATCAACGACTCTATCGCTGCGTTCTCTCCCAGCGTTGGTATCAGCATTGCAGTGGTTTCCCCGTCGAATTTTTCAAAGCCTGAGGTAGTAAGCTATGCCGACCCGTCGGCTACTCGCCAGCAAATTCTCGACAAGCTACAGCAAGCGCCAACCGGAAGCATTATTGCCATTGCATCCTCTGGTGTGGATATCCCTTCCGACGTCCGTTCTGCCATACTCGCGATGGGAAGTACGCAAGCGCAAACTATATCGACGCGAACTGCATGGATATTTGCCGTTCGCAAGGGCGGGGCGGTGGCTACAGAGCACCTTGCCACCGATGGCGTTGCTTCAGGATCAGCTTTTATCGAGCACGAGGGAGGAGCTTCGTACACAGCCGATATGCGGTTGCCCGGAGGAATGTCGTATCAGTTCATTACTACTGACGACCGCGCCGTTGAGACTGTGCCTGTGACACGTGTGAACCACCTCGACTTGCGCGATGATTCTTACCAAGCTGATGTTATTATTGTCGCTCATCGCGATTTTATGGAGAGCGCCGACAGCTTGGCTCGGTATCGCCGCGCTCATAATGGCGTCAGTGTAAAAGTTGTTGATACAGAAGATATTTACAAACAGTTTTCATACGGGCGTAAATCGCCCCATGCTATTAAGCAATTCCTCGCTTATGCCTATTCCAACTGGTCGCCGCCAAAGCTGCGCTATCTCGTGTTGTTTGGCGACGCGAGCTGGGACGCGCGCAATGTAAGTGAAGGCTCTATCACTCACGATTTTGTACCTGTGTATGGTCGGCCTGTAAGCGACTATTGGTACACATTGATCGACGGCGACGACTGGCTGCCCGAGTTTGCGGTAGGCCGCCTGTCTGTTGATAATACAGCACAAGCAAAAGCTGTTGTTGATAAAATTGTGGAGTATGAAGCACTGCAAAAGCGCCCGTGGATGAAAAAATTCCTGCTGCTGGCTGGCGGCCAAGGAGCACAAGAGCGTAGGTTCTTCCGCAATAATACGCTGTTGCAGATGGATAATTACCTTACTGTGCCGCCGCTGTGCCCTATGATTGATACAGTATTTAAAGACAACGACGACCAGGCGTCGGTATCGCAGGCATCGCAAATTCGCAATAGAATTAATGCAGGAGCTTTGTGGGTGAGCTATGTAGGGCACGCCTCGCCAGTGACCTTCGACATGGACTTTGGCAAAGCCAGCGACCTCAGCAATGGCAATAGATACCCCGTGCTCGCTACGTATTCCTGCCAGACTGCTGCGTTTGCTGAGCCGACAGTCACTGGTAAAAACGAAGACTTTGTGCGTGAACCGGACAAGGGGTTTATTGGTGCTTTTGGAACAACGGGATTTGGAGAAGTAAATGTCGACTACGAAACAGCCAAATACCTGTACAAAGCAATATTAGAAGATTCGCTGCGGGCGCTGGGAGATATTCTGCTCTATGCAAAATCTCGCATGGGCGTGTTTGCGGAGAATGATTATATCTACCAGAACACCTTATCGCAACACTCGCTTATCGGCGATCCGCTGCTGTCCCTTACTATCGACCGCACAACCGATCTCTATCTGTTAGAAGATGATATTACGATTACTACCGCTTCTGGTTCGCCAGTGGTTTCGGAAAATGATTCGGTCGCGACACTGCATTCATGGCTTCGCAATGCAGGGATGCAGGCGAAGTTTTATGAGGACGACACGCTGCCGCATCCTGTGGAAGTGCTGGTGACTCACGAGTATGAAGGAAAGCGAGATTCTCTCTGGATAGACTACGATGAGCTCTGTGCAGATATTCCTTTTTCGCTGCAACTGCGTATTGCCGGGCAGCCCGGAGTGCATTATCTCACTTTGTATGCCGACCCCAACAAGTACAGCCCGGAGACCAATCGCACTAATAATATAGTGTTTGATACATTGGTTGTTTATCCGGCTCGTGCCTTTGCTCTGGACCCACTACCGTACTGGAATGTAGACGCCGAAACACCTGTCTTTCGCTTGGTGAATCCGTTGAATATCGACTCGCTTGCGCTTGAGTTCGCTGTGTCGGACCACGGTTCGCCAGACGAAGCATTTCTCGTATCGACTATTGATGATATACGCTATACCGAGGCTTATACGCAGTGGAATGCCCCGGTAGAGCTCGCACCAGGTGCCTCGTACTGGCTGCACGTGCGTACTAAGGACAAAAGAGACGAATACGGTGCATGGGTAGATATTCCATTTACTGCCTCGCGCGATGTTCCAACAGCAGAGGCGCAGTGGACGCTTCGCAGATCGGCGCATTTTGATGCCGGAACGAGCAACGGCTTTACCACAGAGGAAAAAGGCGACTCCGTAGAGCTCAGCCTTCATAATTACACTGTACCAGTCAGGCTGCGCTCCAATGGCAATAGCAATGAACGCGACCTTCTGATAGAAGTGAATAATGTGACAATCGTAGACAAATCGACGTACCGCTCGGGATTTAATGTCGCGGTGCTACCGCGCGGCGCTACCGTACCGCGTGTGTACCGCTGGTACTATACGTTCCCAATTGAAAACCCCGCAGCCGAATATAATAGTAGCGACCTCATACGATTTCTCCGCGACTCTGTGGCCGAAGGCGAAACTCTGCTGCTGGCAGTGTACGACGAAGCATTTGCAGGCCCAGCTACAAAGGACAACAATACGGACTCGCTTGCCGACGTGCTGAAGCTCTATGGCTCGCAGATTACCGATTCGCTGCTCGCCGAAGGCGGATGGAGGGGTATTAATAGCTCTTATGCGCTTATTGCAAAGCGTGGGCAACTGCTTGCTGAAGCATGGAAAAAAGATACTGTTACAAAGACTGGTGTGGAGATAGTGAGCGATATTGATATTGAAAATCTCGGTGGAGCACTGCAAACTCCTATGGCCGGTCCCGCTACGCAGTGGCAATCCTTTCAGCTCGGGCGTTATGGTGATGCAGCAGGGGTGAGCTGGAAGACAAAGGTTATCGGCAGGCAGGCGGACGGGGCGGAGCAGGAGCTCAGTGTCTTTAGCGGTACAACCGTCGATCTCTCCTTCGTTGATGCCGCGCTGTATCCATATATGCGCTTTGAAGTAGAGGTAGAACGCACTTCTGCCGATGTCCATCCCGTGCTTACATCGCTGCAATGTTCTTTTGTGCCTACCGCAGAGCTCGCTACTCTGCACAGCGGCACCGGCCCGCTTACCAACGATGTGCTGCGGGGCGAAAACATAGAGTTTTCTACCCGGATACAGAATATTTCGCGTCGCGTGGCTTCGCTGCCGTCGCGGGTCGATATTGATATTCGGCCAAAAAGCCCATACAATGCGCCGCCAGTGTTGTTTACAAAACAACTACCGGTACTCGATCCGGATGCAATCTATGAGTATGAGACGCCAGTAGCTACGGCTGCACTTGCGCCTGTTTCCTCAGTAGAAGTAGCTGCTTATGCCGGCGAAGGTGAAGAAGAACTCTATTTGTTCAACAACCGCCAGAAGTACGAACTTCGGTCGTATGAGGACACGGTGAAGCCGATTATTACTGTAGAAATGGATGGCCGTCTGCTGCACGACAACGACTATGTAGCGTTGCACCCAGCTACCCTTATACGCGTAGCTGACAACTCGCCGCTGCGTATATCGGCTGCTGAAAAAGTAGCTGTGCGGCTCAATGGTAAATACATCGACAGCGACGAACCAAACATGGCCGATTACCTCTTTACTGCATTGCCGTCGGGCGAGGAACACGCGCATGTGTCGTTTATTGCTCTCTTAGAGCCAGGCTACAATTCCTTACGTGTCGTCGCCGAAGATGCCACTGGCAACCGCGATACGCTCGATGTAACGTTTGTCGTGGTCGAAAAGCCGGTGATCGAGAAGTTCAAAACAATGCCCAACCCCTTCAATGAACAGATAGAAGTGAAATTTCTCGTGGGCGATCAGCAGGAGCCTGCGGATGGCGAAGCAGTAGTGTACAACACTACAGGCAGGCTGGTGCGCCGCATACCGCTACGGCCCCACATCGGACAGAATAACTTCTACTGGGATGCTACCGATGCCGAACAACGCCGAGTAGCCGATGGTGTCTATCTCATTCGCGTGTATGTGCGCGGCAGTGGTGGCGCACTTGAATCGCAGACGCAAAAAGTCGTGTTGGTGCAGTAGGGAAGTCATCAGAAGGTCGGAGGCGGGAACCGAGGAGCGGAACACGGGCGATATGATCGCAAATTCTATGATGTTGTGGCACGGGCGTGTTGCGGCGCACGGCGCATCGCTGTCGCCGGTCGCAACGCCGTTCTGCGGTTGTTCTCGCGCCTTGTGCAGGGTGCAGAAACCAGTACCCCACGCGGCAGACGCCCTCGCATTTGTTACCGTAGGAACGGTGCGAAGACGAGCTTACGATAATTGCAGCGCGGTGCGGAGACAAAGCGCCGGAGCGAAGACGGTGGTAGTTGCGATTGAATAGTAGATGTCTCGCCTTGACTAAACTCGTTGCAGAGAACCCGGACTTGGAAGGGAGCGGAAAGAAAGGAGGGACATAGAGATTCTCATCGCTGTACTGGTCCAGATGCTTTTTCTGACTAACTGTATGTAGCGAAAGAGAGTGTACTTTGTTGTTTGGAAGTACTATGGTAAAATGGATATTTCGGATTGTGTTCTTATCAATCTGCATCTACCAGATCATCGCTTATCTTGAGTACCGCCGTGTTATAGCCAATGACATACCAGTTCACTATACCTATGTCGACAAGGAAATAAAGAGGGGCGGTCGCGGCAATCCGTATCAAATGGCAGTTGTTTATAATGGAAGGAAGTTTACTGTAAATATCACAAGTGGGATATATGTACAGATTGACGAAAACAAACTTCCCAGTTTGTATTATTCTCCCCGGCGCGATGTAGTGTTTTCTCTATGGGAAAAAAAGAGAGCAATGAGGATTGCATTGTTGTTCATGGCAGCAGCTCTTGTCACCATGATTCCCTTCCATAAATTCTTAAAGAAACGGGCCAATCAAAAGTATATGCCGGAATCGAGCGCTCGTGCATGATGAGAGCCACTCTTAATATGCCTGCTCAACAAAATCTCAAACCGGGAACTGAAGCTGTTTTTCTCCTGTTCCCGGCAATGAATACTTTGTTTGTCAGAACGGCGAAGAAAGTGTTGCTGTCATACCGAAATTTCCTTTGGCCAGCGGACCAACACCCCAGAGAGCATCGATGCGGAGGAAAAAGACATTGGAAATGAACGTGGGAATTTTGCCGAGGCCAAACCCGACTTCTGAGTACACCTTGCTGCCTGTGGGGAAGTAATCGCTTTGTGTGGCAGATGTGTGGCGGTACAGAGCAGCTCCGCCTTCGAGAATAAACTCCAAGCCACGACCTTCGTACTTGGGCAGGCCAAGTAGCCGCCAGAAGAAATCTGAACAGTTGTGCTCGGCATAGGCGGAAATAAATTCCGTGCCGCCATAGCCCCCGATGGGAGCTGTGGAAAACTGGCCAAACGCGCCAAAGATGGGCATACGGCGTCCGAGAACAAACTGAAACTGCCGGGGAAGATTGTCGCTGCCTTTGCCCGCTGTAATATTGAGGTCCAGAGCCATTGGCAGATAGCCCGTGTAGAATGTGGGGAGAGTAAAACGGACGCCGCCCTGCACAGAGCGGAAGGAGAGTCCTGAACTCTCTTCTTCGCCGTACATGCCAATAAGCTGTGCATCGACATCGGCTCGGAGTCCGTTGGAAATACTGATAGTCGTGCCGTAGTGGCCCCATTCCAAGCTACTTCGCAAAAGCCGGTAGCTGCCCGGGCGCGCTACGGGATTGCTGCGGAAATCCTCCGACGAAAAGATGGAATAGGTCGTTGTGTTGTCCGCGCAGAATTGGCGGACGAAACGGCTTTCGAGCGAGTAGCTCAGGCTGGAAACTGTACCGAATACCGACGCATTCCATCCGTCTTCGCGCAGGTAGTCGTTGTAGTCGTCGTGGAAAACAGCCGTGTAGAATGTATTGAGGACATCGGAGTAGGGCGTGTTGTAGGGGATGGGTGCGAGCTGCGAAAACACACCGGCTGATACTCCTACGGTAGCTCCTGTTGTCTGCCACAAGCGGACACTGACACCAGCCGCGCCAAACGGGTCTTTCAGGCCGAGGCTGTAGGAAGCTTGTGCGGAAAGCGTTACGGGTTGGAAAGCTGCCGTAAGGCCGCCGCCTGCTATCAGGCTGCCCACGCGGTTGTAGGAAAGCACGGGATTGAGGCTAAAGCGGAAGTTTGTATCGGCGTCGGAGCCTACTTCTGGCGGAGTATTCGCTACTGCACTGTCGATGCGCTGGTATATTTCCTTTTCATGTTCGCTTTGCACGCTCAGCGAATTGTTCTCCCAAAACTCCGGGCGCGAGGAATCGGCGTCTGCTGCAACTGCCACTACCTGCTTGTTCTGGAACACCGAGTCGGGGATTGGCTCGTTGATACGGACATCGGTGTAGATGCTATTGACATTCACTGCCAGATCAACTTCGGCGAAACCAGCCACCACTTGTACATTGGCTTTGCCGTCGATTACAAGCAGAGTAGGCTGCCATATATCGCCTGGAAACTGCTCGAACTTTTGCCGCACATGCAAGTCGTGGATGTAAGCAATCGCGGTTGTTTCGCTCGGGCGTACATCAGCTTCGATAAGATTATACGTACCTTCTACAATTCGGATTGTGCCAACAAGCGCCGGGAATACCGTTGTAGTTGGCTGCACGTCGATTTCGTAAATAAATTTATCGCCGAGCGGTATGCGGCGTTTTAGCGTGTAGGAATAGTAGGAAAACGCGTCGGAAGCCAGGGGCGAAGGAACGATAGTATTCATCAGTTGTATAGTTTCTTCGTACAGGCTCACGAAATTGCCGATAGCCAGAAGATTCTCGTCGGCGGGTATGTTTGCCGTTTGTCTGCGCTGTAGGATGTTGATTGCTTGCTTTTGGGTAGCGCGGTCGGCGTACACCTGCGAAAAGGTTTCGAGTATCATCTGCCTGTCTTTGTCTTTGATCTGGCCAAACATATTGCCCTCAATTTCCATAGTGAACTTGGAGTACAGTACGGCGTTAAAAGTGGAAATTTTCGATCTGTTTTCCTCTTTCTGGCGGATAGCGCGCCTGATAATTTCGTCGGCTGTGATGTCGGCAGTCACTTGTATGCTTTCGGTAGATACTACTGCCGGGTCTAATCGAATGGTGATGTCCGCCGTTTTTTCGCTGAATGTTGTTTCGTAGGGAGTGTAGCCAACCGAGCTAAACGCTACGCGGTGCTCTCCCGCAGGAAGCGGAAGGCGAAATCTTCCCCGTGTGTCGGTGTATGTTCCGCGCTTTGTGCCGAGCAGCCGAACCGTAACACCGGGCAGAGCCGCTCCTGACTTTGTATCGACGACAACACCTGTTACAGTGTGTGTATTTTGTGCAGCGAGCGAGCCCGCGAAAGCAATGTTTAGTACAAGAGTAAGAAAACAGGCAAAAGCGCGCATACATAGGCTCCGGGAAAGCAGGGAGAAAATTTGGAAACTGGTGCATCTACGGAGTCGGTGTAATTTTGTTGCTCATGTATGTATTCGTTTTTTGGAAGAAGGGTAAGATATGGCAAAAGCCAAACAGCAAGATGCCGCGTCGGTAGCGGTATTGCCCAGCGAACTTCGCAGGCATTTTTTTGAAATTCAGCCAGCTATCCGGCAGCGACTCGAAGAGTTTGCCCGTGTTCATCCAGATGAGTATTTCTATGAACTCTGTTTTTGCCTGTGTACGCCGCAGTCCAAAGCTGCTCATGCCGACCGGGTTGTGGCGAAGCTCCGAGAGCAGGCGTTTTACGAGCGGGGTTTCGACCCAGTCCATCTGCTGCGCGATCCGGCGCATTATATTCGATTTCACAGGACAAAGTCCGACCGCCTGTTGCTTGTGCGGGAGCAGTTCTCTGCTATTGCGGAGATACTCGGTTCCATGCGCACTGACCGCGAAAAACGGCAGTGGCTGGCGGATCACGTGCAGGGAATGGGCATGAAGGAGGCCGCGCATTTTATGCGTAATATCGGCTACCGCGACCTCGGGATTCTCGACCGCCATATCCTTAAGCACCTTGTGCAATGTGGTGTGTTTACCGCGCTGCCGCCCATTGGCACAGCAAGGCGCTACATCGACGCAGAGCAGGCATTTGCTGTATTTGCGTCGTCGACAGGGATTGCTATGGACGAACTCGATTTGTTCTTTTGGTATCTTCAGGCGGGGGAAATTCTGAAGTAGAAAGTACGCATATTCACCACAGTAGTCGCGATGTTCCTGATATTGTGGATGGAGCTTGTGGCTTTCTGTCTCCGGCCTGCCGTGTCCGTCTCTGCACCGCGCTGCAGTTATCATAGGAATGATGCGCTACGCGTTGCCGCGTGGCTGCCCAGCCTTCACCGCAATAGAAAAGGCGAATAGCCTTTGGCCAGCGACTAACCGGATCGTGCGACCGGTGACAGCGACCAGCCGGGCGCCCCAGCGACGCCCGTGCCATACAAATTCTCTTTTTGCATTGGTTGTAACGTATTTCCGCCTACCCGACTTTAAAGTCCGGTACGGTAACACACAAGGGGAATCGTACAGCGCTCTTTGCGCTGGGTGTGGCTTTTCACGAAAAAGCGGGTATCTTTGTGGCATCCTTCCAGTTAATCGCAAAATGTATGAAAAGTATATACGCTGTTGCCGTTTTTCTGCTCCTGATCTCTTTTTCTGTACGCGCAGAGTTTCCAGCAGAATGCGACAAGGACAAATCTTGTATTGGCCGGGCACTTGAGCAGACTGTAACAGGCGGACGAGGCCTGCAGTTTGTCGATATTGGGCGCACGCCCAGCCAGGCTGCATTTACTACTGCACTGACAGCGGAGATGTGGATGCGCGCCGAGAAGCAGGCGGGCAGGCAGTACATTGCGGGGTTCTGGGGTCCGCACTCTTCGCCAAACGACGATAAAAATGACGTGTGGGTGATCTATATCACGCCGGACGATAACCTGGTGTTCGAGATTAATGGCAGTGCTGTTGGCATGGGGCAAACCGACAATACGATTGTTCGCACGGTGCTACCTGCCGGGTTTTATGGATCGTGGAATCATATTGCTGCGGTGTTCGACGGCGCAGCGCAGCAAGCGACAATTTACATCAACGGCCAGGCTGTGGACTCCGCGCGCAATGCTGCGTTTCCCGCACAGCAGTTGCATACACCGGAGAATTCTGCTCTTGGATTGCAGGTAGCTGGTGCTAATGCCGTTTCCGACAACGACAGTTATCGCACGTTCAAGGGCAGGCTCGACGAGATACGGCTGTGGTCGCGCGCGCTTACTGCAAGCGAAGTGCTGTGCCGCAGGGATATTTCGCTTGGCGGCAACGAGGCCGGGCTGGTGCTGTACTACCGATGCAACGAAGCCGACAATGAATACTATTTGTGCGATGCTACCGGCAATGGGAATGTTGGGACATGGATCAATGGTGGTTCTTTTGTAAACGCAGGCCGCCAGGCGCCTTATACCACAGAAGTGTTGCCCGCTTCGATAACCGCCGATTTGCTTTGCGATTCGACAGCGGTATATATGTTCTCCGTGCGCGATACGTCGATCTGTGGCGGTACACTACGGCTGCGCATGGCAGGCCGCGATGCAGGCCTGTTTACTGTGGCGCCGTCGACGCTTACATTTGTGCCGGGAGGTCCGGCTCAAATAGTGACTGTGACTGTGTCGACAAAAGTGGTGGGGAATATTCGCGCCGATCTTCAGGTAAATGGATCGAACCGCTGTAGTCGCAGCACGACGGTGCCCATTATCCTGAACCGCAAAGCCGAGCTCGACTACTCGCTGAGCCGGGTGGAGTTCGACACCTTGTACGCTGGCTGCCGGGAACGGCCATACAGCGATACAACGATTACCATTACCAATAAAAGCGGCGATCTGGGGCAGCCGCGTGCAGTGAGCGTTGTCTCGGTGGCTACCGGCATGCCTCAGGTGTTTTCCATTATCGCCAATCCTACGCCGATTACACTACAGCCGGGCGAATCGACAACTGTGCGTATCCGCTTCCTCTCTCGCGATTCATCCGCAACGTATTTCGACACTTTGCGCGTTGTATCTACAGACCGCTGCAATAGCCTCGGCTTTGTGCCTCTTACCGGCATTGTAAAGGAAGTGCTGTCGATACGCACTGGCGATGGTGCTGCGCGCATCGACTCGCTCGACTTTGGCAAAGTGTGTCCGGGCCAGCTCAGTCCAGCTATTTACTGGTTGTGGTTGGATTCGGCTTCGCGCCCTATTGTGATCGATTCCATTGCTATGCCTGCGAGCTTCGTAGGCCGCTCGATTCGGTTTCCTGTAACGCTCCAACCAAACGTAGCGTACCTCGCAAATTTTTTCCGATTTCGTCCGGTAGGCCCCGGCTGGGTGCAGGATTCTATCGTGTTTTATACCCGTATCGACGGCTGTACTATTGAGCGCAAAGTCTATGTGCGGGGCTATGGTTATTCTTCTGATGTGGAGTTTACGATTCCCGATCTCGACTTCGGCGACGTGATTGTAGGGCAAAGCAAAACGCTGATTGTCACTGCCCGCAACAACGGCACCGACACTCTGCGCGTGTCGTTCTATCTCGAAGTGGGTGAGGCGTTTTACCTGACTGGCGGCGCCGGACGCGAGATAGCACCGGGCGAAACAGTGCAGTTGCCAGTTACATTTGTGCCGTTCACCGACTCTACCTTTGTGGATAAATTATGCTTGTACGAGCAGCGCTGCTATACGGTGACATGTATTCCTGTGCGCGGGCGTGGCGTGCTCGAAGCGTTTGAATTTCGGCCCAATGTGATGCGAACAACCGGCGTGCTTTCGTGCAGCTCGGCGCTGGACACATTGTATGTAAAAAATATCTCTACGGCTGATCAGACACTGAATACTATCCGCCTCGACGACCCGACCGGGAGCTATGCCGCTGTGAGCCCCGCTCTGCCGATAAATTCTCTCACGCTGGCGCCCGGAGCTGAACAGCAATTCATTTTTCGGTTTACGCCATACGACCAGACACAAGATATAGCTGTGCGCGCCTTCCTCCGCTATGAAACAGGCAATGCTCCCACGCGATGGGCGGCACAACTGTACGGCACTTCCTCAACGCCAAAGTTGTTTATAACGCCACTTACAGTGTATGGCACGATAGAAGTAGGCGATACGAAAAGCGAAGATGTGCTCATCGAAAATATTTCTGCATTCTCCGATATTACTATTGATGCTGCCGATATCGTCCTGCCTGCGGGCTATTCGCTTGCGGGAACGAGCGTAGGGCTACCCGTAACGCTGAAGCCGAGGCAGTCCTTTACCGCAACTGTGGCGTTCTCGCCTGTGGCAGAAGCAACATACAACGGCAATATCAGGATTGCTCTTGCTCTTCCATGCCCGATAGCAGCCACAGGCGAACTTCGCGGCAAGGGCGAAATTATCCAGCTCGAATCGCCCATATCTCTTGTCAATTTTAGCTATGTACGCCCGTGCGACTGCCGCACGCGGGAAATACCGTTGATCAATCGTTCACTAGCATTTCCCATGACCGTAGATTCGCTGTGGATCGACGGGCAGGATGCGGCGCTGTTCGCGTGGACATCGCAGTATTCCGGTGGTGTCCTGCCATACGATATTCCGGCAGGGGAGACCGATACCGTGCGTATTACTTATTGCCCGCGCTCGCCAGCCGAACCGCAGTTCATCGACAACGATGCAGATTTTTATATCAAAGCGCATGGCAGCAACTGGAATCGCGAGTACATGACCGGCCTCTCTGGTAAACGCTCGCTGATCTACCTGCCCACGCCTACGCTCGCAGTGTTTCCGCCTACCAATGTCGATACGCTGTCGGCTCCGCGCTTTGTGTCGATTATTATTCCCGGTGTTGCTGTCAACCCCGACCGCGAACCTATTGTTATCGACTCTGTGACATTCGATCCGAACGACCGTGTGTTCACTGCTGTCGACCGCAACGGACGCCCGTTCCCAATTACCGTAAATCCTGGAGATACACTTGTATTACGCATCGACTTTAAGCCGCGTGTGCCGCGCGATTACGAAGCGCGTATGGTCATTCATACCAGCAAGCCATGCGTAGACCGCGATACAACTGTGCTTGTGCAGGGAAGTGGCTCGGCGCTGTTTTTTGCTTTAGATTTTACCTACGAGCGCAATCGCACCGATATCGACACATTCCGTATCAATACATGCGATACGCTCATCATTCCCGTCTTTTCTTCGCGCAATATTCCCGCCGACCTTGTGGATATTCGCTATCGGCTGAACTACGATACTACGGGCCTACAGTTCGTAGAAGCGCGTTCGCCCTATCTGCAAAGTCCATGCCCTCCTTATGTACCTTCGATTCAGACATCCACATCTGCAACTATGGGCATAGAGCTGCTCCACAAGAATTTCTGTAGTGTAGACTCTACACAGCCGTTTTCGTATTTGTATTTTGTCTCGAAGACCGGGCAGCGCGGGCAGTACACGATAAGGCTCGACAGCATCACTTTCGATTCGGAGGAAGTGATTCTCTACAGAATTATTGCCGGTGGAGATATCGCTGTTGTGTTTGTCGATCAGCCGGAATTTCAGATGCTGAATCCTGCTGCATTCGACAGCGTGCGTATTCTGGAATGCGTAGATCGCGTGCTCGACGTGCTGAATACTGGCGATGTGCCGTTGTCTATTGCCGACATTGTCTTGCCTGTGGATATCAGGTTGGTGGCAAGTGTGCCAGACACCAACCAGCTATTCGCACCGGGCGATACTGCTCATCTTACTGTGCGATTCTGTCCGCAGCGCGGGCAAACTATCGACTCGATGGGCATTGCCATAAGCGAAATTCCGTGCAGCCTTCTCGATTCCACGCAAATTACGGGCATAGGATATGCGCCCGATTTCCGTGTGCGCTTTGGCCTCTCGCCCGATTTTAGCACGCCTCCAGCATTTACTCAGCGCATTGGCGATACTGTTGCGTTCCCGCTCTATGTCGATACTTCGTTTGCTGTGCTGTATGGCGAAGGGCCGGTGTACTGGCTTCGCAAGTTCGACTTCGATGTACAGATGAACTACAACCCGCGCGCGCTGAAGTTCCTCTCGGCGGCGTCTGCGATTCCCGCTGCAATGGCAGCAGGCGGCAGGCATGGCGCAATGGTGTTTTCCTTTAAAGGAGCGGATTCTCTGCAAGCCGGGCAAATCGCTACTCTTACATTCCTTGTTACTGTGCCGGATTCTATCTCGAATACACTGCGCCTGCAAGGGGCAAACTTCGCAACTGATAGCCTCATGTTTATCAATATTATACCCGAAGAAACCGAGAGTATTCTTACATCCGACGACAAATGCACAATCTCGCAAGTGCAGTACACCGATGTAGAAACGCCGCAGTTAAAGCAGAATGTACCCAATCCGTTCGCGTCCGAAACTCATATTGAGTTCAGCATACAGGAAACTGTGCCGGTGAGCCTTAAAATCTATTCAATGAATGGCGAGCTGGTAAAAGTTCTGTTAGACGGCTCGAAGGTAATGAAAGGTGGCTCTTACCGCATAGCATTCGACGTTCCCGATCTCCAGCCCGGCGTGTATTATTATGTACTCGAAGCTGGTGTGTTCCGCGCCTCGCGGCCTATGGTGATTGTAAAGTAATACTAATATCAATTAAAAATAATCGCATTTATAGAGACGTCCCGATAGGGCGTCTCCTCCTGCCAACCGACGGAATGTCCGGGAACACAGGAAATAGAAATGTAGCCATTTTTAAATGATAAATGATATTGGTATAAGAGCAGAAAGTAGAGCCGGTAAGCGGGGCACATGAGCGCCGCTGTCTTCGCGCCAGCTTTGGGTCGCTGCACCGCGTAGCACATCTGTCGCGTGGTCGTTCGGCCTTTACCGCATAGGTAGCGGACGCCGCAACTGGCTGCAGGGAGCCGGACGCCACAACAGCGCCCGCGTATCTTACTCATTTTCATTGCGCCGGGACTACTGTGCATTCCGGTGGAAAATTATTACTGTACCATATAAAGCGTTTGCCACGCTTCGGCTACTTTTCTCTGCTGAAGAAATCCCTTTGCAATGCGGAACAACGCCGTGTTTTTCTCGGCTTTGGAAGATGCCGAGAGCATGAGTGCGGAGAGTGCGGCAGTTGGGTTGCCAGCAGCGAGCTCGATATCCACGCTGTCGCCTTGGATGCCATCGGGGAAAGCTGGGAAGGCCGGGTCGCGTTCGGGCAAGGCCGGTACACCAGCCAGAAGCGCGAGGTCATTGCCGGTAAGCAGATCGCTGGTGCGGATATAGCCTGGCAGCGCATCAAAGCCAATACCGATAGCTCTTGGCTGAGGTGCTTCAAACACCGCATTACCACTGGCGCGACAGTAGTAGCTATAGCCCATGCGGGCCACTAAGTCCAGCCTGTGTGGGTCGAGCTTATCGCCATTGAACGCCGATTCAGCTACGTGAATACGCAGCACCCGACAGATCATCAAATTGCCACTTGCCGGTGCGCCTTTCGCCAGCTCGATATGCTGCATGAGCTTACATTCCATAATAAATGGCGATTCCGCTACGCCCGGAGGCGCTACCTCGACGCTTGGCCGCTTGGTAAGCCCTGCTTTTTCAAACTCGTCTACGCCGTGTGCATACTGAGCCGATGCGAGGCTTACCTGCTCTACTAACCGGTAGGGAACCGCGCTGATCGTGCATTCGCCTGTTTCCACGACATTGAGAAACGAATCCTTTGCCGTGCCATCGGTGCCGCGATACGACGGACTGAACACTACCACCGGCGGATTGGAACTGAATGCATTAAAAAAGCTGAAAGGGGAAAGGTTGACACGTTCATCGGCGCTCATCGAGCTTACAAGAGCAATCGGGCGCGGAGCGACACCATTCAGCAGCACGGCATGAAGATCGCGAGGTGATGTATTTTCTGGAGAAAAACTACGCATAGAAGTATCAAAAAGCACAGATAGAATAGAAATTATACCGCTGCCCGCACGATGTTTAGCAGGGGAATGCCAGTTCTTCAGTTGCTGCAAACCCTGTCGGCTATGTACCATCGAAACAGCATGCTCAATAACAACGAAGATTGCACAAATATAGAGATTGTTTGTCATTCATGTGGAGTTTTTGTAAACTTGGCGTCGTTTCAGCGACAGGAAGCGCTGGGTTCGCCAGAGCTCAGGCACAGCGTGCGGAGTACTTATAAGGATGCCTACATACCTCAAGGGAGACACGTTCTCCACTTCTTGAACTCTCTGGAATACAACATGAGTGATCGGATCAAAACGTTCTGTGTTATTGAGGACAACGATGTAATACGGCGGCTTTTTATTTTGCTCATAGAAAAGGATCATCACAAGGTTGTGTCCTTTGGGGATGGAGAGGCGGCAGTGGAGTGGCTGGAAGACAACAGTCCCGACATCGTTTTGTGTGATATTATGCTGCCGGGAGTGGGAGGAGAGGAAATCCTACAGTTTATTCGCTCGCTTCCGCAGGGTAGCGCAATAAAAGTGATTGCATTGACTGCTTTTGCACGGCAGGGCGACCGGCAAAAGTATCTCGATATGGGATTCGATGGTTACATTTCAAAACCGGTGGAGCCCCAGACCTTTCTTCATGAAGTGTATGCAATAGCACAATAATAATCGTTTATCCAGCTCCACACTATAGTTGCAGGTTCAGCTATGTCGCATGATAAAGTTATTCGCGAGGCGTCGCGAAAACAGACAGTTGCTTTTTCGTTTTCCAAAACATACCCGGCCTACATCGTTCTGGTTCTTGCTCTTATTGCCAGTATTGTAGTGTGGCGCGTGGTAGTGGACAAGGTGGAATCGGATAAGACGGCTGCTTTTAATAAAGCTACTGCCTCGGTTGTTTCTAGGCTGAATACCGCAGTAAACAACCACATGCAGATTATTCAGTCGATGAAAGGTCTGTACCAGAGCTTTCCCTTTGTCGTGCGCGATGTGTTCGAGCTGTATGGCTCCATACCTGTTAAAACATTTCCTTCGCTTCAAGCTGTGTCGTTTACACAGCCAATACCAGCAGCAGAGCTAGGCAGTTTTGTCTATTTTGCTCAAACTGAGCGCTACTACTCTTATAAGGTGACACCGCAAAGCGATACGTTCAGTGTGTACTATCCAGTGTTCTATACAGTGCCTTTGGAGCGCAACGAAACATTGGTGGGCTACAATCTTGCAGCGAATCCGGTAGTGATGGCCACAATTCAACGCTCTATAGACCGCAAAGATTATACTGCTTCGCCTGTGCTCTCACTTCCAAATACCGACAAAGAGAGCTTTTTGTTAGTCGTTCCTGTAGAAAAACAGGACACGTCGGGCGTACAAGTACGTGGGACTGATGTAAGCGGTATTCTTTTTGTGCAGATACTCGCCGATGAATTTTTCCGCACAGCGCTTGGCGCGGGTGTGGCCAGCGATACAAGCATTGTGTTTTCGTGTGTGGATACAACCGCCGGATCAGCAGCCACGATCTTCTCTTCTGCGAATGCAGCGATGGTAAATATGAGCGCCTACACACCGGCCTATACAGAAAATGTAGCAGTTCCCATTGCCGACCGTGCCTTTATGATACAGTTTGCTACTGTTCCCGGCTTTGGTGGTGGTTTCCAGAACAATCTACCGATTCTCTCGTTGCTCGGCGGTATCATATCAAGTGTGCTGTTGTTCGCCTTTACTATGTCGATTCTTACCAGCCGTACCCGTGCACAAGACCTCGCCGAGCGTATGACACGCTCGCAGCGTCGGATTGTTGATACCTCGCGCGATATGATTGGTATTATCGGGCTCGACAGCGAAATACGAGCTATGAATCCTGCGGTCTTTGGCGTGCTCGGCTATACTGCCGAAGAGATGGTTGGAAAAAGTATCTACGATCTGATTGTTCCTGAAGACCGCGAACAGGTTGTTGCAAAGATGAAAGCAGCAGGCGACGAGCAGCAGATCGACTACGAAGTACGTATGCTTGCCAAAAACGGACAAATTCGCTGGGTGAACTGGAACGACACTGTGTCGCATACCGATGGGTTGGTCTACAGCATCGGACGCGATGTTACAGATCGCAAGCTCGCTGAGCAGGAAATCCAGCTAAAAACAAAGCAGATCGATCTTTCGCGCCAGTACGCTTCGGAATCGGCTCGTTTCAAAAGCGAGTTTATGGCCAATGCCAGCTTCTATTTCCGCACTTCGCTTACTGGTATTATTGGCTATCTGCAGCTTGTGCTGTCAAAAATGTACACATCGCCGGAAGAGCAGGATAACTACATTTCAATCGCTTATACCAGTGCCGAAGACCTACTGAGCCGTGTGGGGGATATTCTTGATGTTGCCGAAGGAGGCGATAACGATGGCCTTACATCTACCGAATCGCTGCCGCTCGAAAAGACTTTCAGCGATATTTTAGTGAGCTTTGCTAAAAGCAATGGCCATCAGCGCTATGTCGAGCTGATGAGCGACAACACCGACGGCTACATTGTGCACAGCAATCAGAAGATGCTGAAGCGTATTCTGAACGATGTGCTCGGGGCGCTGAACAGCGGCCAAGGCGGAAAAATGACGGCGAGCCTCCAGGTCAATCCTCATGAAAATGTCGTCGATATTCAGGTGCTTACGCCGCCGAACAGCCGTATAGCCGAGCTTATAGAGCTTGTACGCAATGCTACCACGCAGGAAGCCCAGCTCGAAGCTCTTGCCAGCGACCGCGACGATGTGGTTTTCCGAATCGCTGCCGCTATGTCGCGCGCCAAAATGCTCAATGGGCGAATGGCTATTGATATGCTGGGGCAGGATGGGAATGTCGTCACCCTTACGCTGCCAGTGAAAAAAATGCCTTCGCATAAAAAACGATAACCTACAATCATTGTATTGCCAGGAGTATTGCCTATGAGAAACTTTGTCCTCGTTGCCCTGATCGCAACCTCAGCACTGGGAATAAGTGCCTGTGGAAGTAAGCTGAAGCAGGGCGATGCTGCCGAACAGAAACATTATGCTGTGTACACTGCCGAAGGCCAAGAAGCAAGCGTAAAAACAGATAATCCCGCGCCTATTATGCTTACCGATGCAGTTAAACCGGAAAACCAGAACAAAAAGCTGCGTGTGGAAGCAAAGGTGGAAGATGTGTGCCAGGTAAAGGGCTGCTGGATGATGCTCACTGATGGAACGCATCATGTGCGAGTTACCTTCCGGGATTATGGCTTCTTTGTGCCGAAAGATATTATTGGCAAAACTATTATGGCCGATGGTGTTGTGTCCGAAACTGTCACCACCGAAGCCGATGCCCGGCACTATGCCGAAGATGCAGGCAAAAGCGCCGAAGAAATTAACGCCATTGTTGGCGACCAGACAGAGCTGGGAATGGAGGCCGATGTTGTTTTGATTGCCGAACAACAGTAAGCACCAAAAGCTGATATATTCCGAGACAGGGAGGTGCTGCGTGCGGTGCCTCCCTTCATTTTAAAACGATAAGGGCTTATTCCAAAACAGGTCAAGGTGCAGCAGTGTGCGAAGCTGGTCGGTATTTGCCGCCAAACCAGCTCTTCTGTTGCCCGACCCGATGCTATCTTCTATGCGGTTGGGGGCGAGCAGCCACGCGGCGGGCGTGCAGCGCGGTGCGGAGGCTCAGCGCGAGGGCAGAGGCCGAAGCGCCGTCCTGATCGACTGTGCTCACCGAAACTCAATATTATTGGACAACCGATAACTCGGGGCAACTTTAAGAATATCCATGCGTACAAGGCACTTGTTTCAACTGAAGGAGCACGGGCTGATGAAATACACATCGAACGATTCCCCCTTTTTTCTCTCGACAATACTGGCGGGCATAGGCGCTATTGTATCGCTGGTGTTGCTTATTGTCGTTGATGTTCTCGGCCTTCTTGTCAACCAGCGGGATCCCGGCCAGCCTACCTTTTTTAGCATTGTTCTCGCTCTTGTTTTTCTTGGATCGGCGGGTATTACCTGGCGAGCGTTGTCGAAATCCGATCCCGGGCTGTCGCCTTACGAGCGCCTGATCAGCGCCGGTCGCTTCGTCTCCATTGTCAGCTTTGGGCTTGTTGTCAGTTCGTTTTTTCTTCCAGATGATTTAGGCCATCCATGGGGCGTTATGGGTTTCATCTTGGCCTATCCTTTTGCCGCTGCTGCTGTAATATTGCTTATCCGGCAATTGTACTGGGTCGACACACTTGTATTGCTTCGCCGCACATCCTACACCAGCCGGGTACGCAAATACGTGCTGCCGGTGATGGCTTTGCTTGTTTTGCTGGGCATTTTATGGCCGGGGAGCAGCACGCTTCAAATCACCGTAGTGAGCGTGGCAGGTGGGCTTCTATTTTTTCTGTTCGGAGCAATCTCCGGTGTATCGTGGATTATAGCGCTTACGCGCAAGCAGAAATGGAGAGCATTTGGGCTTGCATGTTTAGCTTCGATAAACGGCTGGGTATTGTTCGGCATTGTCATTGGCAGCAATGCTGTGCAAGCGGCGCTGCGGGCTTTTATACCGGGCGTGGATTATGTAGTGGCACTTGTCGTAATCTGCTCCACTATGGTATTTGGCCGCCTGGCCTTTTCGCTGCTGCTTACGCTGCCAAGTGCGGGAATTATCGACAGGCAGGTATCAGAGAAAAATTCTCTTTCAATTATGGGTTCTATCCTTACGGGAGTAGAGGACCTCGACAATCTTATCGGGCGAGTGCTTGCAGTTGTAACGGGTGTTCATAACAGAAGTGTAGCGTGGATTGAGCTCGCTGCCGACGGCGACGGTGTTCCTTTTGCCGCGCACAGAGGTCTTACCGAGCCGCATTTTGAGCTTGTGCAGCACCAGAGCTCACTCAGTGCAATTGCGGCACCACTACGCCAGCCTTTGTACATCGAGCATCTGGCGGAGCATCCGGGTCTCAAAGACCTGTACATGCAGGCCCACGGCTTTTTGCAATCGCTTATTATTGTGCCGATTGAGCTCGACAGCAGGCGTCTTGGCACTCTGTATGTAGGGCATCCGCAGGCTTTTACCTTTGAGCGCGAGAGCCTCATGCTGTTTTCGTCTATTGCGGGTACAACGAGCCTTGCAGTTCAGAACAACCGTTTGTTCGACCGCTTGCTCCGCCGGGAGCGCTATGAGCGAGAATTGTTTCTGGCCCGTGAGATTCAGCAAAAGCTCTTGCCCCGCAACTATACTGTACCCGATGGATTTGAAGTAGCTGGATATACTTCGCCAGCTTTTGAGGTAGGAGGCGACTACTACGATGTCGTTACCTTAAAAAACAACAGGTGCTGTCTGCTGATCGGTGATGTATCAGGCAAGGGAATGTCGGCGGCTATGTACACAGCAGAGCTCAAAGGCGTTGTGCTGGCGGCTGCTTCGGAGAGCAATTCTCCGTCTGAATTGCTGTGCCGTATTAATCGCGCTATGTACGGCAGCCTCGACCGGCAGATTTTTATCACGTTGGGAGCTATGGAGATCGACAGCGAGAGCAATACGGTGCGGCTGGCGCGAGCTGGGCACAATCCATTTCTCATACGCAGCAGAAGCGGTACGATGTTTGTTGCACCAAAAGGCATAGGTGTTGGTTTGGTAGGTTCGGCGGTATTCGACAAAGCGTTAGAGATGCGAGAAGTAGAGCTTGTACCAGGCGATGTATGTGTGATGTACACCGACGGGATAAACGAAGCGATAAATGAAGAACAGGTAGAATACGGAAACGAACGGTTGGAGCAGATCATCGGACAGACACGGCAGGAAAGCTCTGCTGACTTTATTCTCGGTGCTATTGTGCGCGATGCTGCCGAGTTTGGCGGTGGAGCACCTCAGCACGACGATATGACGCTGCTGGTGGTGAACAGAACCGGGTACGGCAAGCTATCAGAACAATATCAGGAAAGGGAGGTTGCGAATGCACTGTAGAAAAGAGTTTCAGCGCGCTGCATACGAAACAATTGTCCGTATAGCCCGACGTTTAGTATCTTTGCCGTCTGAACGATACAAGCCTCTCTCAAATACTGGCAGGAGCAGACAATGAGCAATTTTATTCTCGATCAGAGAACGGTGGAAGGTGCGGAAATTTTATATCTGAAAGGGTTCTTAGATGCCCACACAGCCCCGCAATTAGAGGCGGCTATAGGCGGTCTTGTGCAGAATGGAAAATACTCCATTGTCGTCAATTTTAGAGACCTCGACTATATAAGCAGCGCAGGTCTTGGTGTATTTATGGTCTTTATAGAAGATATTCGCGATCAGCAGGGCGATATCAAGTTGGTTGGTATGAAGCCCAAAGTGTTTACGGTGTTCGATCTACTCGGATTTCCCATGCTGTTTGATATTCTCGACAGCGAAGAAGATGCCCTTTCCAAGTTCCAAACGGCCTGATGGTATGATGAATAATCACACAAATAAACGTATTTGTATACCCGGTGATACCGCCGAGCTGGCCAAGGTGCGCGAATTTGTGGAAATGATGGCGCGTAGCTGTGGTTTTACCGAAGAAGGGGCGTATAAAATCGTGATCGCTGTTGACGAAGCCTGTTCCAATCTTATCCGGCATTCCTATCAGCTCGACAATTCGCGCCAGTTGTGTGTGCAGGTAGAAAATCTGGGTAAGACGCTTACAATTAAAATTATCGATTCAGGAAATTCATTTAATCCGCTCAGTGTGCCCCCACCCGATATGGGCGAGTATTTCCGCAAGTTCATGCGCGGAGGGCTCGGTGTTCATATTATCCGGCAGCTTATCGACCAGATAGAATACATTCCCGCCGATTCATCTCATCCGTTCAATATCCTCAAGCTCGTAAAATCACTCGAATAGTTTCGAGCCTACTTGTTGGCTGTGTGCTTGGCAGGAGATGTCAGGCGATAAGGCCGTTCTTGATCGTCAGCGTCCGGTCGGCTCGCGAAGCGATGTCCGGGCTGTGGGTGACGACTATGAAGGTTTGTCCGAACTCTTTGCGGAACTGTTGCAGCAGCTCTAAAAGCAGATCGCTGTTTGCAGAGTCGAGATTGCCTGTTGGTTCGTCGGCCAGAACAATGGTAGGGCGATTGACCAGTGCGCGCGCGAATGCTGTTCGCTGTTGTTCTCCACCGGAGAGCGCTGCGGGCTTGTGCTGCGAACGGTGAGCGACGCCAACGAGTTCGAGTAACTTCTCGGCATTAGCTTTTGCTTCGCGCTGGGAGTCCCCGGCGATAAGAGCGGGCATCATCACATTTTCTAACGCAGTGAACTCCGGCAACAGATGGTGGAACTGAAACACAAAGCCGATATGCCTGTTGCGCAGAGCCGAAAGCTCTACATCCGACAACGACGAGTATGTTTGTGATACGCCGTCGTTGGTGGTAAGTGTAATGGAACCCGTATCGGTTTCGTCGAGCGCGCCGAGCAGATGCAGCAGCGTGCTTTTGCCTGCTCCAGAGGCACCTACAATAGCGAGAAGCTCGCCGCGCTCAACACTCATCGACACATCGCGTAGCACAGGAGTATCGCGATGCGACGAAAGAGAATACGACTTCGAGAGATTATCGGCTGTAATGACTGGTTTTGCCATAGGACTATGCGAACTGGCGAAGTACGCGGACATCATTTTCGTACAGCAGGCGAATATCAGTAATACCAGCGCGGAGCAATGTGACACGCTCTATACCAAAGCCAAAAGCAAAGCCCGAGTAGACTTCTGGGTCGATACCACAATTGCTCAGCACATTGGGATGCACCATTCCTGCCCCGACGATTTCCAGCCAGCCCGACTGCTTGCACACGCGGCATCCTTTGCCATTGCAGAGAAAGCACGTAATGTCCATTTCGCCACTCGGCTCTGTGAACGGGAAGTAGGACGTGCGGAAGCGATACTGTACCGAACTGCCGTAGCACTCGCGCGCAAAAGCTACGAGCGTACCTTTGAGGTCGGCCAGCGAAACATTTTTGTCGATGTATAAACCTTCGATCTGGTGGAACTCCGCCAGCGAACGCGCATTAATTGCTTCATTGCGGTAGACACGTCCGGGCATGATCGACCGGATTGGCGGTTTTTGATTTTTCATCACACGTACCTGCACAGGGGAGGTATGGGTGCGCAGCACAACATCATCGCGGTCGCCTTGATCCTGCACAAAAAATGTGTCCTGCATATCGCGTGCGGGATGATCGGGGGCAAAATTCAGCGCCTCGAAGTTGTGATAATCGTCTTCGATATCTGGCCCTTCGGCTATAGTAAAACCCATGCGAAGGAATATCGAGACAAACTCTTGTAGCGTTTGCAGCACAGGGTGGACAGAGCCACGGCGCAGCTTGCGTCCGGGCAGAGTGACATCCACCGATGGGGTAGAGGCCGTCATCTGCTCGAAGCGCTCCTGGAGCTCTTTAAAGCTGGTGTTAACAAAATCGCGAAGGATGTTTAGCTCGCGTCCAACGGCGGGTTTGTCTTCCCGAGGAACATCGCGGAGCTTGTCGGTAAGGGTCGCAAGTGTGCCTTTACGCACCATGTGCTGGAGTCGGAATTGTTCCAACTGCTCGGGAGAAGAAATCCCGGGCAATTCTTCTGTGATAGCATTGCGAAGCGAGGCTATTTCGTCGAGCATACGTTTTCTGGTAGAAAATGAAACATCGGGCTACAGATATACAGAAGTTATCTACGGATTTTTCTCTGCTGAGCCATTAGTAGCGTAGCACGGGCATCGTTTGACCACCCAATTTGTTGCTGTTGTCGGCCTTGCCTGCGAGTTATTCTTGCGGCAGCGCCTTTTGCGGTAGAGGTCGGACAGCCATGCAGCGGGGAGAGCAGCGCGGTGCAGAGACCAACAGCGAGGGCAGCGACCGAACGCAAAGCAACTTGCACAAAGGAGAACAGGGCAAAGAAAAAGCGCGAATTCCGGAATACGGTCGGCCTTCGCGCTTTTGAATTACATGAGCAGGGGATATTAGGGCTTGACCGACTCTACAATCCGGCTAAAGATTTCAGGTTGGTTCATAGCTATATCGGACAGCACCTTGCGGTTGATCTGAACATTACCTTTTTTCAGGTCGTTCATCAGCCGTGAATAGGTCGTGCCATTCATACGCGCTGCGGCATTGATACGCACGATCCACAATTTTCTAAATGTGCGCTTTTTAGCGCGGCGGTCGCGGTAAGCATACTGGAGGCCTTTTTCGATATGGTGTTTGGCAATAGTCCATACATTATTGCGCGAACCCCAGTAGCCTTTAGCCAGCCGGATCATTCTTTTGCGGCGATTCCGCGAAGCGACTTTATTCTGTGAACGAGGCATTGTATAATCCTTAAGAAAAAACGTTTACAGATTTTTGTTAGTTAAATGGCTCCGGGGTATCTGTGCGGACAGTTGTCCGTCGCATTGCTGCACACCCGCCAGCCAGGGGGGGAGAAGAAAGGCAATTAACGCAGAGCGAGCAGGCGTTTCATTGATTTTTCGTTGGCCGAGCTCACTGTTGTGCTCTGGCGCAGCGAGCGCTTGCGCTTGCGTGTTTTCGACGTGAGAATATGGCTGCTAAACGCTTTCTCACGTTTGATCCGGCCAGTGCCGGTAAGCTTCGTGCGCTTTTTGGCGCCACTATTGGTCTTCATCTTAGGCATGGAACTCTCCGAAATGGAAATTACGACGGATTGTCAGTCTGTTTGTCTGCTTGTTTGTCTGCTTTTTCTTTGCTCTCCGCTTTTTCCGACTTTTCTTTAGCAGGAGCGGGTTTTTTCTTGATTTTTTCAGGGGAGAGGATAACTGTACAGTTCATGCCTTCTACCTTGATTGGCTGATCGACTTTGGAAATATCTTCGAGAGCGGCAACAAAGCGCCCAAGAAGCTCCATACCGATCTGGCGGTGCACGATTTCACGACCGTGGAACCGGACTCCGCCTTTTACTTTGTGGCCATCTTCGAGGAAGCCTCGTGCATGGCGTGTCTTGAAATCGAAGTCGTGTGTATCGGTGTCGTAGTTGAACCGAATTTCTTTCAACTGCTGCTGATGCTGACTTTTCTTCTGTAGCTTTTCGCGTTTTTGCTGCTCATAGCGGAACTTGCCGAAGTCGATGATTTTGCATACAGGCGGGGCAGCCTGTGGAGCGATTTCTACGAGATCGAGCCCGCGTTCGTTGGCGATTTGCTGTGCCTTACGGGGTGACATAATGCCGAGCATCTGACCGTCTTCGTCGACGACACGAATCTCCGGTACACGGATATCTTCGTTGATTCGCACATTCGAGTTTGGTTTGCGAGGGTCCTGTCCCCGAAAACGTGGGTTACCGCCGCTGGGTCTTGGTCTATTCAAGGAAATCTCGTGATTGTGAATAATCAGTACGGCAGCGCCGTCCAATGACGGTTCTTCGCATGCCTGAAAAAGTAAACTGCAAATATGCGGAAATACTATAGAAATTCAAATTAATTTTTATCAGGAAATATTCGGGAAAAGGTTATTTTTGATGCTTTCGCGGCAGGAACACTGTGGCGGAACGAGACATTTTTCACAGAAGAGCAATTCGCCCATGAAAGAGCATCTCAATGATCAGGAACTCCGCAGACGGGAGGAGCTCGCCGAGCTCCGGCACATGGGGGTAGAACCCTATCCGTATGCCTTCCCAAAAACACATCATTCGAGCGATATTCTCGCGCAATTTGCCGATGATAACGCCGAAGTATTTCAGGATGTAGCCGTTGCTGGTAGAATAATGGCTGTGCGGCGTATGGGTAAGGCCAGCTTTTTCCATATCCAGGACGAAGCCGGGCGTATCCAGGTCTATATCCGCAAGGACGACATTGCCAATTACGAAGAGTTTCGCCTGTACGACATAGGCGATATCGTAGGTGTGCGCGGCTTTGTCTTCCGCACAAAAATGGGTGAAATCACTGTGCATGCGCGCGAACTCGTGCTGTTGTGCAAGTCGTTGGCTCCAATTCCCATTGCCAAAGAAACCGAAGACGAGCACGGCAATAAGATGGTGCACGATGCTTTAGCCGACAAGGAATTGCGCTACCGCCAGCGGTATCTCGACCTGATTGTCAATTCGCATATCCGCGATACATTTGTTCGGCGGTCGAGGATCATTACGGCTATGCGCCGGTTTTTCGACGAGCGCGGCTGGCTAGAGGTAGAAACTCCAGTGCTCCAGCCGATCTATGGCGGTGCTGCTGCCCGGCCATTTGTTACGCATCATAATGCGTTGGATGTTGATTTGTATCTGCGCATTGCCGATGAGCTGTACCTGAAACGCCTTATCGTAGGTGGATTTGAAGGCGTGTATGAAATCAGCAAGAATTTCCGCAATGAGGGTATGGATCGCACGCATAATCCCGAGTTCACATCGATGGAAATCTATGTAGCCTACAAGGACTACAACTGGATGATGTCGATGGTGGAGGAGCTGTTCTCCTACGTTACAACCCAAGTGCTGGGCACAACTGATGTGAAGTTTGGCGAAGAAGTTATTTCTTTTGCGGCGCCTTATCGCCGTATTAGTATGCTCGGTGCCATCCAAGAGCGGACCGGACATGATTTGCATGGACTGGACGAGGCAGAGCTGCGCCGGATTGCAAGCGAATTGGGCGTGGAGTTAGATCCCAAAATTGGCGCTGGGAAAATCATCGATGAGATTTTTACCGAGACGGTGCAGCCGCATCTTATCCAGCCCACGTTTATTACGGACTATCCGATAGAAATGTCGCCGTTGGCCAAAAGCCACCGTTCCGAGCCAGGGCTTACAGAGCGCTTCGAACTGTTTGTAAACGGCGGGGAAATTGCCAATGCGTTCTCAGAGCTGAACGATCCTGTGGAGCAGCGCCGACGCCTCGAAGAGCAGGCCGCACTGCGTGCCCGTGGCGATGATGAGGCTATGGTCGTAGACGAGGACTTCCTGCACGCTCTAGAGATTGGATTGCCGCCGACAGCAGGGCTTGGCGTGGGGATTGACCGGCTAGTGATGTTGCTTACAGAGCAAGTCTCTATACGGGATGTGCTCTTTTTCCCGCAGATGAAACCCGACAAGTAAGTATTGCCGGAATCAGCGCATAGGTGTTGAGTGATTGCCCCGTCTGCACAGCATTCTTGTGATAATTCCGTCGTTGGGGTCAAAGAGCGGCCAAGGATCGAAGCCGCAAAGGGTTTTTCGTATTGTCCGGAACTATAGCTGCTTTTCGTTCACAAGCAGAGAAACAAAAAAGGCGACTCCATTGGAGCCGCCTTTTTTATGAATTATGCTGAATATTAGCGTTTTACTACTAACTTCTTGGTTGCTAATTTTTTGCCATCGGCAACGATTGAGTAGAAGTACACACCGGGTGCGAGGTCGGAAGTCGGCAGCGTTACATTGCCTTTCGGCGTATCTACGCGAAATGTTTGGATGGGATTGCCGATCAGGTTGTAGACTGTAATCGAAGCATTGCTATAATGCTGAGCAATGTTGTAGTCGATACGCGTGTTGTCGAAAGCCGGGCTTGGGAACGCATTGGAGAGCACTGTCACCGGAGCTATGTCAAACGGCATGCGAATATCGGTTGGCACGCTTACGATATACGTAAATGTCACCGTGAGCTTGTCACTCGGATCATCGATGTCGTAAATCGTGTACGTAACAACAGTTGTACCGGGATGATCGTAGATATCTTCAACTTTCGGGTTGAACGCATCGATTTGCGATGTTGTCTCGTTTGGCTTCATCTCGAAGATGATGGACGAGTCCTGCTCAGGGAGCATACAGGAGCCACCAAAGCAAAAGACCACCGATTGATTGGGCGCGAGCTGGTTGATCTCCCGAATAACGCGCAGGCGTTTGAGGAACATCGATTTGTTCTTGATGTACAGATAATGAGAAATGTACACCTCATTGGTCGTAGCCGTCAGAATTGTCGATTCGGGAGGATTAACAAACTCGAATGTAGCACCCTGAGCTTGCACAGTGCCGGACACAAAGCCGGACAGCAGCAGTGCGCAGAGGACTAGAGTAGTAAATAATCGTTTCATAGTCTTTATACATTATAATGTTGGCAAAACACATGCAACACTGGGCAAAGTACGTCATGCGGTAAAAAAAAGTTTCAATTAACACGCTGATCAGTATAAATTTGCCACTGCCGAAAATAGCGAAGAAAACTATGGATTAAAAATTTTTTTTCCTGTCTGACGTAGGTATTACGGCAGTAATGTATCTCTGAACAATTGTAAGGTACAGGTATGAAATATCTGGCTCTCGTTTCAGCTTTTATATGTATCGTGTTTCTGGGGAGTGCTGTGGCCGCAGGTGACGCCTCCAAACTTCCTGATGCTAATGTCAAGGACGTAAAAGGCCAGAGCGTAAGCACGGGTACTTTTGGCAACAATGGCAAGCCTATGATTATCAGCTTTTGGGCTACCTGGTGCAAACCCTGTATTCAGGAACTCAACAGTATTAACGACCTGTACGCCGACTGGCAGAAAGAAACAGGGGTGAAGCTTGTAGCTATTTCCATCGACGACTCGCGCAATAGTTCGAAGGTTGCTCCTTTTGTGAAGGGACGTGGCTGGCAATACGAGGTCTATATTGATGAAAATAGCGATTTTAAGCGCAAAATGAATGTTAACAACGTTCCGCACACATTCCTTCTGGACGGTAATGGCGAGATTGTATGGCAACATACGTCCTACGCTCCCGGCGATGAAGAGCATCTGTATGAACTTGTACAGAAGCTGGCCAAAGGCGAAAAAATCGCTGAATAAGAGGTTGGACTTGGCTTACACACGTAAAAAGTCTTTCATGTGAAAAGCGGTCGAATGCGTCGCATTTGACCGCTTTTCCAACTGACAGTTACGTTCTTTTCCCATCTAATAGAACATTTGCAGTGCTAAAACTCCATGCCCTTCTTACCTGTGCGGCCATAGCCGCTGCATGTGCTACTCCTTTGCACTCACAGGATATTGATTTCGGTAGTCTTTCCGGCAACTTTCAAATCGACGCACAGTATTATACTCGTGATTCCGCTATTGGCGCCGAGGAAGTCGACGAAAAGATACGTATGAATTCGTACCTCAACTTGTATTACACCCGGGGGAATTTCTCTGCCGGTGTGCGGTACGAAGCCTACCAGAAGCCCTTGCTTGGGTTCGACTCTCGCTACGAAGGAAACGGCATTGCCTTTCGGTATGCCTCTTATAAAAGCGACGATATAGAAGTGACAGCCGGAAATTTTTACGAGCAATTTGGCACAGGTCTCATCCTGCGCAGCTACGAAGAAAAACAACTCGGTATTGATAATGCCTTCGATGGTGTACGCCTACATGCGCGCCTGTACGATGGTATCCGCGTGACCGGGCTTATTGGCAAGCAGCGTTCCTTTTGGACAACTGGCCCCGGGCTTATACGCGGCGCCGATCTCGATCTTACACTCAATGAACTTTTTCCCTCGCTTCAGGAAGACGGATTGCGTCTTGGCTTGGGTGCAAGTGCAGTGAGTAAATTTCAAGACGATAACGATCCTTTGTACAAACTCCCTGAAAATGTCGCCGCTTTTGCTGGCCGCCTCAATGCTGGCTATGGCGATTTCTCTTTGCTTGGCGAATACGCCTATAAAATCAACGACCCGTCGACTTCTAATAAGTTCTCTTATAATCCCGGTACGGCGGTTTATCTCTCTGCTTCCTATGCTGCAACAGGTTTGGGAATTACGCTGAGCGGTAAGCGGATTGATAATATGGATTTCCGTTCCGACCGTTCGGCTACGGGTAATAATCTTACAGTGAATTACCTGCCTGCTATTACCAAACAACACACCTATACTCTGCCTGCTATTTATCCGTATGGCACGCAGCCTACAGGTGAAGTTGGCTGGCAAGCCGATGTGGTGTACAATATTCCGCGCAACAGCTCTCTCGGTGGAAAATACGGTGTGGATATTGCGCTGAACTATTCGCAGGTTCATCAGATCGACACGACTATGATCGATGAGTTCACTTACGAATCGCCATTCCCAGGAGAAGGCGACAGGCTGTATTACCGCGATTTCAACATTGAAATAACCAAGAAGTGGAGCACAGACCTGAAAACGACTCTTGGATATGTGAACCTTACTTACGACAAGGATCAGATAGAAGGAAAAACAGGGTACGGACTTATTTACTCTAATATTGTAATCGCCGATCTTACCTACAGGCTTACTGCCTCCAATAGTATCCACGTAGAATTGCAGCATATGTCGTCCAATCAGGATGAAACAGCGCAGGAAAAGGGCTTTGGCAACTGGGCTTTTGCGCTTGTAGAATACGCAGTTGCTCCGTCGTGGTTCTTTTCGGTGTACGACCAGTACAACTACGGAAACGAGCATACCGAAAAGCGACTTCACTACTATAGTGCCGGTATTGTTTTTGTAAAAGATGTGCATCGTGCCTCGCTTTCGTTTGGCAGGCAGCGCGGAGGTCTTCTGTGCGTGGGCGGTGTTTGCCGCGTAGTACCTGCGGCTTCAGGTGTAACTTTTTCTTTATCCAGCTCTTTTTAATGAGTTAAAGCAGGGACGTGTTATATGGCAACAAAGACAAATAATAGATACTTGGGGCTTGTTGTGCTCCTCGCGCTGGCAGTATGGGGATGCGATGTGGTGGAAGCTCCGTACAGAGAGACTCCGGTAGACCCAGGTCCGGACACGAGCAAAGTGACCAGAAAAATTCTTATAGAAGACTTTACTGGCTTTAAGTGCCCCAATTGTCCGGCTGCGGCTGAACTCGCTAAAGATCTCGAACACCTATACGGAGGTCGGGTGTACAGTGTGTCGATCCACGCAGGCTTTTATGCCAAACCCGATCCAGTAGGCGATTTCATCTACGATTTTCGCAATGAAGCTGCAACAGACCTCGCGACCTTTTTTAAAGTGCCGCAGTATCCGAATGGAATGATAAGCCGCACACTGCTGCCGAGTGCTACTGGGCGTATGCTCGAATCGGGGCAGTGGAGCGAAGCCGTTAAAGCTATTATAGATAGCAGTGCCGAGGCAGATTTGGCCGTAGAACTGACAAATGAGTACAACGAGTCCACTCGTTCTCTGACGGTAAAAGTGAATTTGGACTATGTCAATGCCCAGATGAGCGACAACTATCTGGCTGTCTTCATTGTAGAGGACAGTATTGTAAAGCCGCAAATCGACAATCGCAGGCAGGGTGACCAAAAGGTACTCGACTATGTGCACAACCATGTGATGCGCGGTTCGGTAAATGGCAAGTGGTGGGGCGAGCGCGTAAGCGATGCGGCCATAGCTGCCGGGGCGCAGTTCAGCCGAGAGTACACGATCACACTGAACCCCGACTGGATGCCCGAACACTGTAAGGTTCTTGCGTATGTGCATCGGTACGACCCTTCGTACAGCCCGGTAAACACAAATAAGGGCGAATACGAAATTCTCCAAGTAGAAGAACTTGAAGTGATGAAATAGGTAGAGTAGGGGAGATGCGGATATGCTAGGGTCTGCGTATTTGTAACTATTTCCAGCTTGCCGATGTCTGCATTGCAGAGTTTTTAGGAGCCATTGTAGTCGAATTATACTTCCTTTGGCAGTTGCCGGTTCTACAATTTATCCTTGATTAATTGGCAATTCTTTAGTAGTATAAGAGCTTGTGGCAACAAACTTTGATATCATGAGAATTTAAAACGATCCTCTCTGATCATTAACAATCAACAATTGGAGCTTGTATGAAGTTTTCTTTTACGAAGTTCGCGGGAGCAGCCGTTGCGACAGCGGTTCTCCTTGCGCCTGCGCAGGATCTTCTGGCAGCCAAGAAGCGTCTGGTAGTCATTGAAGAGTTTACCAGTGCTACTTGTGGGCCTTGCGTAGGTGCCGATCCCGTATTGGCCAAAGTGGTGAAGTCGGAAAATGGCATCATTTCTGTGCGTTACCACGAGGATTATCCCGCGAAAAACGACCCATTTAACCTTGCTTTCCCAGATGGCCGCAAAGTACACGACAAGTACAGTGTAGCAGGCATTCCGGCAGCACAGGTAAATGGCCACTATGCGATGGACCCGCGTGAAGAATCCGCGCTGATGGCAGCAGCTAAGTTTGATCAGACATTTATTTATCCTGTCGAGATCAAAGTCACAGAGAATAAGACCGCTATGCCAAATGTGGGCGTAAAAATCGATGTCGAGACCGGCATGGATCTCACGGACTATGTACTGCATGTACTCGTAATCGCAGATTATGTTTCTTTGCCCAATCTGCCGAACACTCTGGCTAACTCGAATGGACAGGATGAGTTCGAAGATGCAGTACTGACGATGCTGCCGAACTGGCAGGGCACGGCTGTTAATATCGCCGCAAATGAGCAAAAATCCTTTGATTTTTCCTACACGATGAAAAGCACCGAACTGTGGCCCCAAGGCGACGGCGAAGTGTATGTTGTGGCATTCCTGCAAAACACAAAGACAATGGAAATTGTGCAGGCTGGTACTTCGGAAGACATCGGCGACTACGGTTCGTTGGCAAGCACGAGCTTTGTTCGCACAATGCCGCTGCCCGGCTTCAGCATTGAAGAGCCGAATGGCCAAGTGACAACTGAAGTGACAATTAGCAACAACACTGATGCTGCGGCTACATATGGCATTAGCAAATCTGTACGCACTCCTGCTGACTGGACTGCCAGCGTAGGCGGTGGCAACACTGAAGTTACAATTCCGGCTGGTGGCCAGCAGAAAGTAACAATGACCTTTACCAAAGGTGCTACCACTGGTATGGGTGATATGGTTGTGTCCTATATGGATGGCAGTACACCGATGAGCGTAGCTCTTCAGTCGATTCTCTCCAAAGACGTTGAAACCATTCAGCTTACAGATGATAATGGCGATTATACGTATTCGATGGCCAATTCCGTAGCAGCTACAGGCCGCAGTGGTTATTTCGATGTGCCTGTTAATTCTGTTCTGCCCAAGCTCGACGATCTTGAGAATCTCAAGTATGTTGTGTGGAACACAGGTGCAAGTGGTATAATCGACGGAACCGAGCAGTTCTATGCTATGGATCTGCTTGACCGTGGCGTGGGCATGCTGTTTGCTGGTGCTGCTCAAACTTATGGTGCAAGTGGTGATCCCGCTGCTTCGCTGCACTCGAAATTAGGTATCCAGTATGTTCAGCCGATTCGCCAAGGGTACAGCAATCTTATTGTAAGATTAATAGGTGTCAAAGACGATCCTATTACAGATGGATTCAAAGAACTGGGCACATTGGTGAACTACCTTACTCCGCTGATCAAATCAACGGATCCGAATACAAAAGTGATCCTTGCTCACCAAGGATTTGCTGATTCTACTATTGCTGCTCGCGCCGAACTCGACAATGCTCGCGCCGTATTCTTTGGCATTACTCCTTCTATCATCGACGATGCTGATGCACGTGCAGAACTGATCGGCAAGGCTCTCGACTGGATCGAAGGCAAAGTAGCTGCTCCGAGGCCCAAAGCTATTCTGAGCGCTAACCCGAGTGAGCCTCTTGATTTCGGTAAAGTAAAAGTGGGTGAGTCGCACGATATTACTATGGAAATTCAGGCAGCTAATGCTGCTGGTCTCGAAATTTCTGATGTCTCCGACTTCCGCGAGAACTTCGGTTCCTACGGTATTACCATCGTCGGTCTGCCCTCGACATTCCCGGCTACACCGATTACGCTTGCTGAAGGAGAAAAACTCTCCTTTACACTGCATTTTGCTCCTTCCGCTGTTGGTATCATTGATCAAGGCGACAACATGCCGCTGCTTTCGATCTCGACCAACGAAGAAGATGGTGGCCTGTATAACTACGAGATCAAAGGCGAAGCTACTGCAAATACGAGCTCGGTTAGCGAAACAGAAAGCCGTAATGGCGAATTTTCTGTCAGCGCTGGCCCGAACCCGTTCGTTGGTTCGTCGGTAGTACGCTACTCGCTGAACAATGGCATTGCGAAAAACGTTCGTATCGCACTGTTCAATGAGCAGGGTCGCGAAGTAGCTGTTCTCGTAAACAGCGTTGTTCTGCCCGGTGAGCACACAGCCGCTATTGATGGCTCGAACCTCGCCGCTGGTATGTATCACGTTGTTATGACAGTCGGTGGCGAATCTGTATCGTTGCCTGTTGTCAGTGTGAAATAAGCGAAGTTGCTTTTTTTATGGAAAAAGGCCGATGGAGAAGTCTGTCGGCCTTTTTCTTACCCTGATATAAATAGCAACAAAAATTTCTTGACATATACTCCGTCGTTGTTGTAAATTGTTCAGAATTACTCCTCTCTCTCTTATCCCCAGGATTCTATCGAGCACGTTGCTACCTCTCTTATATGAATTAACAAGCGGTTGTCCATTGGATGATTCGTTCACCCCTGTTCATATATTTTGGTAATCAAATGAAAGCAGTAGTTCGGTTCGGGCAGTTTCTGCTGTACCTGGCGTTGTTTTCAGTCGTTCCTGTAATGGCTGGTACTGCGCTCTCGTATGCTGATCAGGGGGTAAAGATTATACAATCTACTCCTACAACCTTTGAGTTTGAGTGTCGACCCCATATTGAGGGGTTTGATACTGTTATGGTTTCCGGTGTGCAAACTGTATTACCCCGGATTACAGGCGCGTCCATTGCTGAGCATCTTCAGCCAGGTGAGCCTTCGATGCTGGTAATGCGTCTGCCGATTAGTGTGCCTTCTGCTACGGGCTTTCGTATAGATCAGATATCCGTACAACGAGTTGTGTCGTATGCCGCGCTTATCACTCCAGTTCCGACACATGAATACATCGATCTTTCGACTATTTCTTCCTACACTATAGACCGGCAGGCCTACAGTCGACCAGTTCTCTCTTCCTGGTGTACAGCTACATATGCTGGCCAATCGCGCTCTATGCACATGGCTTTTCTCGATGTAGTAGCTGCGCTTTACAGTGGTGCCACTGGACGTATTCAGATCCCTACGTCTGTCCGCGTGAAACTAACCCTGATTCCATCGTCGATACAAGCTAAACCTGCAAAGCAAGATGCGCAGCTTTTGGGTGCCACCCTGAATGATGCTGTTGCATCGTTCTGGGTAGAGCCACAGAGTCCTGCTGCTGCAAAGAGAGCGGCAGTTACAGGTACAGGAGGGGTGTGGTTACGCATAGGTGTGGATAACGAAGGAATCTATTCTATTGACGCACAAGCGCTTAAGAACGCAGGCTTATCCGTGCCCCCCGGCGATGTACCAACGATTAGAGTCTATGGATATGGGGGAGCCGAACTCTCCGAACTCGTCAGCGATGGACAGAACAACGAATTAATTGAACAACCGATCATTGTGCGTACATCATCTTCTGGAGAGCTGCAATCAGTTGTGTTCTATGGTGCGCCTTCCTCTGGATTTATCTATGATTCGGGAGTAGCGGGGAAAGAGAAGTTTAGGCATTTTATAAACCACTATTCACGGCGCAATTACTATCTGCTTTCGGTAGGCGGAACCCCCGGTTTGCGAGCCGATTATGCACCTGTCCCTCAGAATCCGGTGGTGAATTCACCGAAACAGTACACTGCGCGAGTATTTAATGAAGAAGAACTCTACAATATCTTTAATCCCGGTTCCGATAGGCGATGGCTGGGGCGCATAGCAAACAAGGATATCCCCAACACGTACACAACGGTGTTGCCCAATCTTGTAAAACAGGGCGACGCATCGGTGTTTTACCGTATTTGTGTGGCTAATCGAGTAAAGGAATCTTCCCGGTTTAATATCAGCGAAAACGGCAACCAGCTTCTTTCGATTTCCTGCGGAGCTTTAGGCTCATCGTACTCTTTTGCAACAATTTCAACTGCTCAAGTGTCTGCGAACACCTCGGTGCTTCGAGACGACAGGAGCGTGTTGCAGTTTTTGTACACGACAAATGGAGCTACCCAGAGTGCATCCGGAAATGTCGACTGGTTTGAAATTCACTATCCACGTGAATTCGTCGCAAATGGCAACGAAATAGAATTTTATAGCGATCCGGTGAGCAGCGGTGTAACGGAATACAGTATCAACGGTTTTTCCGGTGATATTATGGGTTTTGATGTTACAGATCGCGCTCGTCCTCTCATGGTACGCAACCAGGCGTCGACCGGCGGTATGTTCTTGTTTCGAGCAGAGCAGCCGGTACAGTCGCCGAAGCGCTATTATATTTCAGGTGCGCTAAAGGCTCCGGTATCAATTGAAGTAGCAGATGTTGCGAATCTGCGTAATGGATTTGCCAATACTGATGTTATCTTGGTTACTAACAAGGCATTCCTCGAATCGGCTCGCGCTTATCGCGATTTCCGCGAGTCGCAAGGTGAACTCACGGTATCGGTTGTTACTGTCGACCAGATTTACAATGAGTTTGCTGCTGGGATGCCCGATCCTACAGCTATTCGCGATTTCCTTGGCTTTGCACTCAGAAACTGGGAGCGAAAGCCCGGATATGTTATTCTGTGGGGCGATGGGCACTATGATTACAGAAATATCAGCACCAACGAACCTGTCTATGTTCCTACTTACCAGACCTATTCGGATAGTGATGGGGGGATGAGTTCTGTAACAACTACATCCATGACCGAAGATTACTTTGCCAGAATTTCCGGCGATGATGCTCTTGTCGATATTGCTTTGGGACGTGTTCCTATTCGCTCCGACAGCGAGGGAATGGACATTGTAGACAAGATCAGACACTACGAGTTGCATTCTTCGCTCGACCTGTGGCGCACGCGCATTACTATGATAGCTGATGATTCCTGGACGACAGAGCAGCCAGTAAAAGGAGAAGGAACGCTTCATACTGGGCAATCTGAAACGCTCTCGGTCAACTACATGCCGCCGAGCCTGTACCAGAAAAAAATATACCTGCCGGAGTATCCGACGGAGAACATTCCGGGAGGGCGTAGAAAACCCCGTGTCACAGAAGAATTGCTGAATTCTGTCAATAGTGGTACGCTTATTCTCAACTGGATTGGCCATGGCAATCCCCGTGTATGGGCGCACGAGCAGATTTTTGAGAAGGATGTAACAATTCCGCTCATGACAAACCGCGATAAGTTGTTTTTCTTAACTGCTGCTACATGCGATTTTGGCCGTATTGATGATCCGGCTCGCCAGAGTGGAGCAGAGGAGTTGTTTACGAGCACTGTGGGTGGAGCAATTGGTGTGTTCTCTGCTACCCGTACTGTTTATGCCGACCAGAATGCAGAGATCAATCAAACGTTTTATTCCCATTTGCTCAGCAGGCAAAATGGTAGTTACCCTCGGCTTGGTGATGCTCTGTACCAGACAAAGCTCCTCAAGAAGGGCGACAACGATCAAAAATTCTTTCTGCTCGGCGACCCTACAATGCGGCTGCATTTGCCGAATCAGCAGATTCACGTTACTTCTATAAATGGCATTGACCTATCAGGCGATACCATACCGCAGGTACAGGCGCTCTCGAAAGTAGTCATTACTGGCGAAGTACTCGACTACGACGATAAAACAGTGGACGGATCATTTAACGGCAGTGTCGTCTTTAGTTTATACGACAGCGATGTGAATAAAGAAGTGATGGACATAGGCGATACCATGCACAAGTACTTCGTCTTTGGTGGTCTGCTGAATATTAGCGCAGATTCCGTGCGTCGTGGCCGCTTTACAGTAACGATGATCGTACCACAAGATATCAGCTTTTCCGATCTGAAGGGACGGCTCAATGGTTATGCCTTTAGCCCGACTGCAACGGCTATGGGGGCTACACGCGATTTTGTGATCGGCGGAATTGATACCACAACGGTCAATGACGGCAATGGCCCATCGCTGGCAGTGTATATGGATACGTACACTTTTCGGGCTGGCGACTTAGTACGACCTGACCCAGTGTTGTTGGTAGACCTGCATGACGAAACAGGTATCAATGCTACCGGCCTTGGCATTGGCCATGATATAGAGGCTTGGTTCGACCATTCGGCGAATTCCGTAAGGCTTACCAGCGATTTCACAATTTCTCTCGATGACTTCCGCAGAGGAACAGTAACGAAACAACTATTTAATCTCGCGCCCGGTAATCATACAGTGCGTGTGCGCGCTTGGGATGTGTTCAACAACTTCTCGGAAGTAGAAACAAATTTCCGGATTCCCGGCGCTGAAGGTGAAATATTTGTAGAGGATGTGTATAATTACCCAAATCCTTTCTCCGACCAGACGACCATCTCTTTCCGGCATAACCAGCTTGGAAATATCAGTGCAAATATCTTAATCTATACTGTTGATGGTAAATTGGTACGAACCTTGCAGGAGAATGTCGATGTGCGCTCGGCAACAATTCTCTGGGATGGACGTGATGAAGCCGGTTCCCCCTTGCCCGTTGGTGTATATCTTTATAAATTGCAAATCTCCTCCGGCAAAGGACTGTATCACGAAGCCGAGGGTAAAGTTGTGATTGTTCGATAGATGGAGCAGAAAGATTGGGAACGGCTTGGGTTTCCAGCTTGCAAGGTATAATCGCTTTAATATGTTATTTCTGACAAACGAAATATAACACTTCTCACTTCATAGGAGTTCTCTGGATGATTCAATCAGCAAAAGCCTTGCGAATTGCACTCGCGGCATTCTTATTAGGATGTGGAACCACCGAAGCACTCGCACAGGCGGGCGGTGCAGCAGTTCCCTTCCTGCTGATCTCTCCCAATGCCCGAGCAAGCGCAATGGGTGATGCAGGAACAGGTATTGCCACCGATATCAATGCTCTGTACTGGAACCCGGGTGGTCTGGCCTTTATGGAAGAGCGCCAGGCTTCGCTTTCTTTCTCGAAATGGCTTCCCCAATTCAACGCCGATCTGTTCTATAGCTACGGCGCCTATGGTCAGTATGTGGAAGCAGTGGAAGGAACGATGGCGGTGAACTTCATCCTGATGAACCTCGGCGAATTTACCAAGACAGATATCAATGGCAATGATCTGGGTAAGTTTCGCTCCAACGAGTTTACTCTTGGTGTTTCCTATGCTACAATGCTTTCTGACGATGTCGGTGGCGGTATTCAGTTGCGATATATTCAGTCCAACCTCGCCGAAGCAGCTAATCCGCAGGGCGAAGGAAGTGGCGTTGGTGTCAGCGTTGGTTTCGATCTTGGTGTCATGTGGCGTCCCGAAGACCTCAGTATTGCAGGGCTCGATATCGGCGATAAACTCACGCTTGGTGTCAATCTGCAAAACGTTGGCCCCAGCGTGACCTACAACGAGCAGTCCGATCCGCTGCCGACAATGCTGCGCATGGGCGCTGGTATTAATGTTGTCCGCGATGAGTTCAACGATCTGACCTTTGCTATCGATATTGGCAAGCTATTGGTACGCCGTGATTCCAATGGTGTGGACAAAATCCCGAAATCATTTGCTACCGCATGGGAAAATCCGGGAGTTGAGCTCTCGATTGGTGCTGAATATTGGTATGAGCAGCTTGTAGCTTTACGCGCCGGATATTTTACCGAGCCAGAAAGCATTGGTAATCGCGAGTATCTGACGTTTGGTGCTGGTGTGCGATACGACATTTTCGGACTCGACTTTAGCTTTATTAACCCGATGGAAGAGAACCACCCGCTGGCCAATACCATGCGCTTCACGCTGATGGTAGACTGGGCAGCAGTGGCCGGTAAGTAACTCGGTGCCCGTAAAATAGAAAAGCCGTAGGAGAGTGCTCCTGCGGCTTTTCTGCGTTTCGTATGTACTGCACGGAATACTCAGGCATGGGCTTAACCTTACGCAAGGACCGAATCAGCAAGCCATGCTGCTGCTATTACAGATATTCGAGTACGTCGTGGCGCGAAATCACACCAATTACACGTCCGAATTCTTCCACGAGAATAGAGGGAGATTCGCGGAGTATAGCGATAGCATCCTTGACATCTGCATGAGCATCGACGGCAGGCATCGACTCTTCCATGACAGTTTCCACTGTGCTGTCGGTAATTGATCTGTCTTCCAGCAGGCGCGCAAAAAGGCGGTTTTCCCGCACCCTACCCATTACTTTGCCATTGTCCATGACCGGCAGCTCCGAAATCTCGTACTGTGTCATCAGATCGAGCGTCTGCTGTACCGTTGTGGAAGGAGTAACGCTTACAAGTGTAGGGATTCGCGACGCAGTGCGCTTATTGTCTACTAAAAGGCGCATAGATATTCTGTCGTTGTCTAATAATTGCTTTTCCTTCAGCCACTCGTCGGAGTGGTGCTTGCTCAAATAGCGCTCGCCAGTATCGCAGATAATAGTAACAACTACAGCATCCTCGGGCAGCGAGCGGGCAATGCGCATTGCCGCTACAACATTCATACCCGAAGAGCCTCCGCAGAATATGCTCTCTTCGCGTGCGAGGCGGCGAGCCATCGTAAACGATTCTTTATCGGGAATGCTTACAACTTCATCTACTAAATTGAGATTAAGTGCTCCGGGGATACATTCTTGGCCCACACCTTCTACGAGGTAGGGAAGTGCTTCCATCAGTCGGCCTGTTTCCTTGAACGAGCGGATGCAGGAGCCAACAGGATCGGCGATAATAATTTTAATGTTGGGATTTTTCTCCTTGAGAAAGCGCGCTGTACCGGTGACTGTACCACCTGTTCCCACACCGGCAATAAAATGGGTTACTTTGCCCTCGGTGTCTTCCCATATCTCAGGGCCGGTCGTGTTGTAATGAGCTTCTGGGTTGGACTGATTATCAAACTGGTTGATAATAGCGGCGTTGGGAAGTTGTTCGGCCAGCCGTTTGGCAGCATTTGTATAATATTCCGGGGAATTGGGTTTCACAGCCGAAGGTACGATCATCACATCGGCGCCGAGAGCTTTAAGAATACGCACGCGCTCTTGCGAAGCCTTATCAGTCATCACAAAGAGGCATTTATACCCTTTAGCGTTAGCCGCAATTACCAGCCCGATTCCCGTATTGCCGCTTGTAGGCTCTACGATCAAACCGCCGGGCTTGAGTTTCCCTTCGCGTTCGGCTGCTTCGATCATCGCAATACCGATGCGATCTTTTACCGAGCCGCCGGGGTTTTGGCTTTCGAGCTTCACAAGGATAGGGGCGGCAATTCCATCGGTGACACGATGAAGGCGCACAAGAGGCGTTTTTCCGATGAGGTCGATGATACTGTTGTAATACTTCATGCAACAATTCCGAAATAAAGAAAACATCCGGCCACGCAGGAAGAGGCAACCGGTATCCCTGCAAAATTAATCATTTTGGATGTGAATACCGCCCGCAAAGCCTATAAGCTCGCCGTTGACTTTCAAAACTATGTACAATGTGCCAGCCGGAAGGGAAGTTGCGTCGAAGGCAATAGTATGAGTTCCCGCTGTTCTCTGTTCGCAGAGAAGTGTCTGTATGTGTATGCCTACGGCATTATACACGAGTAATTCTACTTGCGCCGTGCGAGGTAGTGTAAAACTAATAGCAGAATAATTGCCAAAAGGCTGCGGTGCTATGGAGATGTTCGTGTGTGCTATTGCGCCTTCTGGAATATCTGTTAGTGTTCGCGGTTGATAATAGCCCGGTGTGCCGTCCGAAGCAGGGTCGGTATACCAGCTACCGCCCTTGCTGTTGTCGAGAAACGGGTCGATGAGTACGATACTGCCGCCAACAGCGCGCTCCGGCCAAGGAGCAGTGGTAGCGTAGGATACGCTGTCGATAGTAGTTGTCAAGAGCTTTAGCGCAACCGTACCGCTGTATCCCAGATCAAAAGGCAAACCGCCCAGAAGATGAACCTCATGGGAGTATTTTGCGCGAAATGCCAGTGAGTCGCGGCATAGCACAATGTAGCCATGAGCAGAAATAGATGTACCAGGAGGAAAGGTGTACACTTCATCGCCTTGTTCTATGCTCCAGAGGCCAATGTCGTAGGGCAGCGGAAAAGGATTGTGAATTTCCACCCAGTCGCTTGTACCGCCTTCAGGTGATTCGCTGAATATTTCGGTGATGGCAATGGAGGCCGAGTTCTCGTCATACAAACCCATCGACGAACCATCAATGCCCGCGCGATAGCCGGGAGAATCGGGCGCCAGAAGAACATCGCCATCGAAGAGCGGTACACCTGTGATACAGCCTACGGAATCGTTGAACTCGGTGGCATTAGTCATGCAGTAGGCCACAGAAAGCGCGCCGGGAAGTGAAGCATTGAGCTGCGGCTCGAAGTTGAGAATATTGTCGCTGTTGCCAGCTACAATAGTATTTGTAGCGCGCATGGAGCCAACAGAAGGCTCATCATAGGAGTCGCCAAACCGCAGGCCGACGCCGTTGTCGATTACTACGCAGTGGTCTACGATCACAAGTGGACTGCCATAACCGGCTTCAATGCCTTGTCCGCATTGCTGTACAAGGGTGTTTTCCACAATAGCTACATGCCCGTTGGAGCCCGCCACACCTTCGTGGTAGGCGCGTTCTAACAGACAACCTACAACCCGAACCCGTGCGCCATTGTGGTCTACGCAGTCGTCCTCAGTAAGCGAAATTGTCGTGTTATACAGCGTAGAATATGCCGTTGCTTCATCTTCTTTTACACCTGCAAAGTAGAACCCGTCGTTGTCGTCGTCGTCTACTAATCCGTCGCCGTCCGGAATATCCATAATCAGCGACCGATTGATGGAGATCACGCTGCTGTAGAATTCGCCGCCGGTATCGCAGTGGGAGATCAGAACGCGATCAAGGGTAATATTGCTGCGAGAAGAGCCAAACGCCTTGCCGGGATTATACACAAAAAAACTGTTGGAGATATGCACTGTGGAGTGGTCGGCATACACCACGGGCTGGCTGCCAGAGTGCCCGAACGGTTTTGTTGTGTCGCCGCCACCACCGGAAAAAAAGCAATGAGTAATAAACGACTTAGTCTGTTCAAAATCAATTGTTCCCCAGGGTTGCCCGGCTGTTTCTGGGAGAAACGCCACAGGTTCAATCTCGCTTCCATCGACATGGAGCGTTCCGCGCACGATGATGTTGACGTGTTCGTACAGGCGCACGAGTGTGCCCTTTTCGATAGTGAGTTCCGCATCAGCGGGAATGACGAGATCGCTGGTAATAATATGATCGGTTGCCGCATCCCACGTGTGAACGCCCGGCGAGAGCGTGCCGCTGTGCTCGGCTGCCGGGTGGTTCTGCTGTACTTCTACCGTATTCCACGTTGTATCACCTTCGGCGATTGGCAGTTCCAGTGTCGTCGCTCCGAGGGGTGGCGAAGCTATTAGGAGCGCACCTGCTCCCCGGCGGACAGTAATTGCCGTTGCCCCGATGTTGGAATTGTCGAGCTTTAGGGAGTCCGAAGCGTCCCGGTCAAATCCATAATATTCGTTGTATGCTGCCACTACAACCGGCAGTGAGGCAGAGCTGTGCACATGTGCAGGACTGTATATTTTGTAGTTGGCAGCATGGGCTTGTACCGCAAGACCACAGGCCATTGCAATGGCGAAGTGAATTGCACTCTGAAGTTTCATAGGGAGCTACCCTCAAGGTTGTATTGTGAATGGGTCTGTGGCACGGGCACCTCTGTCCATACGTTCGGTCGCTGTCACCGGTCGCACGAGCCGGTTGTCGCTTGGCCTAGGGGATAGCCGCCAGAACTGAACATACCACCTGCTCTTTTGATGCTTTTCACCACTGCGGATGGGTGTGCACAGCACGCGGCGGATTGTGCAGCGCGGTGCGGAGACGAACCACAGGAGCAGAGGCCGAAGCGCTACAGCCAGGAGCTTATCGCACGACAGTAGCAGAGCGTGTTTTTACGATCTTCCCATTGATGCGGAGCGTGTACAGGTACTGTCCCGATGGAAGACCCGTGGCATGAAAACCAGCAGTAAATTTTCCAGAAGGAAGCTGTCCGCTGTACAGCATTTGCACAGGGCGCCCTGTGGCATCATAGACCTCGATATCAACATGAGCGGGTTTCAGCAGCACATAGTCGATTGTCGACTGGTCGGCAAAGGGATTGGGATAATTCTGATTGAGGAAATACATTGTTGTTTCGCCGGAAGTCGACACGTTGTTCGTCGTATTGCTATTTATGGCTCCCGGTGTACCGTTGTTCTCCTTGGATCCCTTCCAGCTTTGGCCGAGTGCGTTATCGTAGTCCGGAGAAATGAGTTCGAGCGTTGGGCCATTGCCATCGGGCTCTGTAGGCCACGGGTCGGTATCGTCGTAGGTAAGCGAGTCGACAATATTATTGTTGTTGTCGTACAGTCGTACAAGCTCGCCACCACCAGCAAGGCCAAAGCCTGTATTGCCGACCACGGGATGAACATCGGGGAATACCGTGCGAAATTTCACAGTATCGGAGCAGATTACTATATAGCCATGCGGCATCAGCAGCGTGTTGTTGGGGAAGGTAAACGCATGACTATCGTCCTCGTCTTTGAACACCCAGCCGGAGAGGTCGACGGGCTCATCGGAAGGGTTATAAAGCTCCACCCAGTCGTCCGTGTCGGTGTCCTTATCGGGATTATAAGCAATTTCATTGATAACAACGGGAGTTGCAGAAGCAATCTTGCTAAAGGAAAACGCACCGATATCGGCGCGCGTGCCATCGGCGTCTGCTGGGCTAGCCGGGTCGCCTGCATCAATACAAGGCGATGCGGCCAGCAGATGGAAGTCGCTGTTTTGTGCATCGACAAACTGCGGGTTGCCGAGCAGCGAGCTTGTACCGGGCAGCACATCGGTATCCGAGAGCGAATAGCTGGCCTGAATGGAAGCGGTTCCTTCTACAAACAGCGCTACTTCCTGCGACTGTGCTATGATTGTATTCACTATCGAGATGGAACCGCCGTCGGAGGCAGCACATCCTTGAGCATTGTTGTACAATGTTGTGCGGTCGACCTGTGCCGATGCGCCGCTTTTTACACCAATGCCAGCATGGCAGGAGGTAATGACGTTGTTGAGTACCGTAACGTTCGCATTTTCACCGAGGGAGATGCCTTTGTCGCGGCAATCGTGTATTTCATTGCCAACGACCATTGCCGTTGATCTGCCGATATCGATTCCGTCGTCTTCTGCGCCAAAGATGCGATTGTAGCGGACTATTGCCTGCTCTGCACTGTCGATGTCGATAGCATCGGCGATGATGCCGTCGGGCGTTGTAGCTGCTTGGTGCAGCTCGCAATTCTCAATAAGAACCGACCCGCCGAGAACGTTGATCAGTTCGTCGAAATTTCCTGCTGGAAAGTTGCAATTCAGTACCGACAAATTGCTGTGGCGCGCTGTTATTCCACGACGGCATTTGATAAATGTCACGCTATCGAGCGTAAGAGTGCCATTGCTGACGTCTATTTTTCCCCGGTAAATATCATCGGCCTTGTCCACCTGTGTACCGTGCCCAACTACAACATTTTTCAGCGTTGAAGGCATACTACCTTCGCGGAAATTCATAGAATTCCAGTACGGGACATCGGGCATAGCTGTAAGAGTTACGGGGTCGCTTGCTGTGCCGGTAAATTCTACACCACCATACACAATAATACTCCGCGCTTCCTTCATGCGAAGTTCGGCGCCTGGCTCTGCGCGAAGCCATGCGCCGCTTTCCACAATGATATCCCCGTCGGCGATATAGGGAGAACGCTCCTTTGTGAGCACAACAATGCCTGTAATAGGCGAGGGAAGAGGAGAGCTTGTATGATAGACAAAGGACTGGTGTTTATCATAACCTTCGACCACGGACTGGCCATCTGTCACCGTGACAATCCAATAATAAGGACCTTCGGATGGAAGAGTTGTTACGGTAAGAGTTGTATCAGTAAGGTTGTCGAAGGTAAGAGTAACAGCCTCTGGAAATACGGGGTCTCTGCTGATACGGACTTTATATGTGAGCTCATCACCATTGGGGTCGGAGGAGCGAAACCAGCTCAAGCGCAGCGGCAGTGTGAGGATGCCTTCTGTAGGCACAACACGGAAGGTACGGGGATAGGAAGCAATTTGCTGCCGCACAGCTTTATAGCGATTATTAATGTATTCTTTCTCGCGTTCGAGCTGGAGATACCATTTGTCGAGCGATTCGTTTAGATCGGAAGTATCCTGCTCCACGCTTGCCGCAAGTACCGATTTTATACTGTCTATGACCGGGCCCAGATGCTGCACATTGAACACCGTTTCGGAAAGCTCTTGCAGGCGTTGTGTGATGTTGGCCATGATTGGCTCGCACAGCAGTGCCCGCTCAAGGAAAGGATTGTCGGGATGAGTAATACTCGTACTTCGATTATACTGGAGGCCGGTGCCATAGGCCGAGAGCGTCCTATCGAGGTCCCACGGCAGCATTGTCCATTTGCTGGTAGCGGGATCGTGGTACATGTAGTAATTGTGATAGTACGTGCTACCATTGCCGATCAGCATATTCATTGCAATAATATCGACCATGCGATTGTAGTCGAATGTCTTGCGCGCGAAGTCGTAATACTGGTCGTCGGGCACGGTATTGATGTGGTCGATAAGAGTTTCCAGATCGCTGCGATCAGAGTCCTCATTTGTCTTTTTTTCCCACAGAGCGTACACATCTTCGCCCCGGCTGAGGCATGCTCCGTCGTATGTTGCTTTGTACAGATTGCCCTTGGGGTCGAGGCTATGCGCTGCCAGAAACGCCGCGTCCATGTTCTCAATGCTAATATACAGCCCGAGGAATGTATTGTTGAGATACACTCGTACAGCTTCTGCGTGGAAGCCGGGATAGTTCATATCAGCAAACAGCTTACTACAGAGAATACTGTGGATGAAGCTGTTATCGAGGTATTCTGCATTGAAATTGAGCACATCGCGCCCATTGGCAAACGGTGCTCCATCAGTCTTGAATTTTAGCGATTTTTTTGGGAATTCGCGCGAAGAATCGCCGCGCAGACGCATCTGTACATTCGTCCATGTTTGGTCGCGATGGACGATGGTAGCCGGGACGTAGATGTCTTCGCTGAAATGCTCATAGATATAGGCAAAGTCGTCGGGATTGCAGGTAATATAGTATTCCTCAACTTCTTCTGCTGCCGGTATCGAACTGTATACAGGCTTTTCTGCCATAACCTTGTGTGGGCAGAAGTATGGAGAGAGCAGCGCAAGGGCGAGAGCCGACTGTAAAAAACACTTATGCATAGCCATAGAGCATTCCAGTGAGGAGTGGAAATAATAGTCTGGTTATAACGGCGGAATTAGCTGCCGATAAAGGTAAGCCATCCGTAGGGATCATTGCCGTTTTTGACACAATCGAAAAAGCGCTCTTGCACTTGCCGGGTAATCGGCCCTACTATTCCATCGCCAATCGTTATCCGGTTTACAGAGCGCACAGGTGTGATTTCTACTGCGGTACCAGTAAAGAATATTTCGTCGACGGTGTAGAGCATAGCGCGCGGGATTTGGATTTCACAGATGGGAATACCGAGATCTTTAGCAATCGTCAGCACGGAAGCGCGCGTAACGCCCGAAAGAATAGAAGCCCCGAGAGGCGGAGTGTACAGCACGCCGTCCTGCACTAAAAAAATATTCTCGCCACTGCCTTCGCTTACATAGCCGTCCACGCTCAGAGCAATTGCCTCGCTATAGCCGTGTGTGTTGGCCTCGATGCGCATAAGCTGGGCATTCATGTAGTTGCCACCGGCCTTTGAAAGCGTGGGTAGCGTGTTGGGAGCGAGCCTGTTCCAAGAAGCTACACAGACATCCACACCCTTTTCTAATGCTTCTTCGCCGAGATATTTGCCCCATTCCCATGCAGCGATGTACACGTCCAGCGGACAGTTCAGGGGGAAAATACCGAGTTCCCCATAGCCTCGCAGGGCGAATGGGCGGATATAGCAGGACTTCAGGTTGTTCTTTTGTACTAATTCCACACATGCTTGTACCAATTCTTCAACAGAGTAGGGCAGCACAGAGTTGTAGATTTTTAGCGAATTGTGTAGCCGTTTCAGATGCTCGTGGAGGCGGAAAATACCCGTTCCCCGGGGCGTTTCATAAGCGCGAATGCCTTCGAACCAACTTGTGCCGTAGTGGACTACATGCGACAACACATGGATCTGTGCGTCGTTCCAGCCGATAATTTCACCGTTTTTCCAGATATATTCAGTTTGTGGAATGGCCATAAGCTCTCCATGATGTGCTGATAAGCAGTTGATACTGTCCTGACGTAACCACGAGGGGTTGCTCTTCAGGTGTGCCTGTCAAGAGGGCCTCGGAAGCCGAAGCACCAGAAGATACAACAAAGAGCATGGATAAAAAAATTCCGTCCATATAGCCGATAACGCGCTGTGGAGCAGAATGTATCCGGCGTGTCTGCTGCAAAAAATCTGTGGTATGGGCTGTCCGCTACCTCAGGGGGAAGAATAGACAATTTCGCTTTGTGCAACAGGGGAACACCGAGGCACCAGCCTCGCTATTGCAGCCTCTATCTTCAGTCGTTGCGGCATGTCGTAGCAAGCAAGGGAGGCCGAAGACCGAAGCGCACAGCATTATCTGTTTGTGCCCACCTCTCTGTATCGAGAACCCATAGCTATTCTGGGGTCAGTTCAGCCGATCCTGTAGAATCTGGGTCACCAGCTTGGGATTTGCTTTGCCTTTGGTCGCCTTAAGAGCTTGGCCTACAAAGAAGCCGAAGAGGTTCACCTTCCCGCTGCGGTATCGCTCCACTTCGTCGGGATTATTCGCAAGAATTTCGTCGACGATTACCTCGATATAAGAAGTGTCCGACACCTGTGCCAGGCCCTGTTCTTCTACTACTTCTTTAGGCGATTTACCTTCGAGTACATGCGGGAAAATATCTTTTGCGATTTTGCTGCTGATCACCTCGGCAGCGAACATTTCCACTAATTCGGCGATATGCGCTGGGGGCACATTGAATTCGGCTGCTGTTATTTTTTGCTCTGATAGGATGCGCATTACTTCAGTCATGATCCAATTGCTCACGAGCTTGTAGCGTTCTTTCGATGGCTCTTTCAGAAGCTGGCAGCAGTCCTCGAAATAGGCGGCGAGCGAGCGGTCTTGTGTCAGTATCTCGGCGTCGTAGGCGGGCAGGCCAAACTCGTGCATAAAGCGGCGTTTGCGCGCCAGCGGTAGCTCGGGCATGCGTACATTGATCGACTCGATCCAGTGGTGCGTAACGTGTACAGGCACAAGATCGGGTTCAGGAAAATAGCGGTAGTCGTGCGCCTGCTCTTTAGAGCGCATCACTCGCGTTACCTGGCGGGTGCCGTCCCACATCATCGTTTGTTGCTGTATTGTACCGCCGTTGAGGAGAACTTCCTTCTGGCGTTCAATTTCATACTCGATGGCTTTTTCCACATTGCGGAAGCTGTTCATGTTCTTGACTTCCGTTTTGGTGCCAAACTGTTCTTGTCCTTTGGGGCGCAGCGACACATTGGCATCACATCGCAGCGAGCCTTCTTCCATATTGCCGTTGCAAATACCAAGATAGGTGACAATCTGGCGGATCTGCTGCAAGTACAGATAGGCTTCACGTGCCGAGCGGATATCCGGCTCGCTTACTATTTCAATAAGCGGTACACCGGAGCGGTTCATATCAACAAGGCGGTCGATATCGAGGTCTTCGATAGACTTCGCTGTGTCCTCTTCCATGTGGATACGGGTAATCCCAATTTTTTTAGGGCCACTGTGTTCTATCTCTATTTCCACAAAGCCATTATAGCATATCGGATCGTCGTACTGCGATATCTGGTAGCCTTTGGGAAGATCGGGGTAAAAGTAATTTTTGCGGGCAAAGGTAGAGACAGGGCGAATGGTGCATTGCGTAGCAAGCCCCATTGTCGTGATATACTCCACAAGATTGCGATTCAGCACCGGCAATGTACCGGGATGGCCCAGACAAATGGGGCAGGTATTTGTATTAGGCGGAGCGCCGAATTCTGTGGAGCAGCCGCAAAATGCTTTGGAGCGTGTAAGAAGCTGTGCGTGTACTTCTAATCCTATGACCGGTTCGAATTCCACTGCCATTCCTGATGTACAATATTGGAGAAACAGCGCCTGCCACCAGAGCGCTTTTTACGAAGAAACAAAGTTACAAAACTACTGTCAAAAAACCAGATAAGCGGGCACCCCGGCGGGAAATCCCTTATTCGGGGAGTATCATGCTCATTTCGGCCTGCTGAACAATAGTATCAGAAGGCGTTGGGGGCTGGCTGGGGCCGTCTATAAAATAGATGCCATTGTAGGACACCGAGCCCACAAAAATAAGAATGGCAACCCATCCTATGGCCATGCGTCTGGTGTCGAGGGGGCGTGAGTCGGGCACAGGCGGATGGTCGAGCTTAATAAGCGTGCGGGTAATCAATGCCCAAACCAGCCAGCCAAACCATCCGTTAAAAAGCCACGGCACAATACTGCGGAGGCCATTAAGAACTGGCAGAAACATGGACTGGAAGAACGTAAACAGCTTGTCGGGATGGTCGGGTTTTAGTAAATCGTGGAAGACGCCGAGAAACGATCCTGTGCCAAGTACCACCAGAGTCCACCACACAATCCGCGAAATCACTCTGTGCTTGTGGCCGAACATCGCATAGGTAATATGGCCGCCGTCGAGCTGTCCGATAGGCAAAAGATTGAGCGATGTTACAAAGAGCCCAAACCAGCCCACGCACAAAAACGGGTAATGATAGATTTCGTTCATCGGCGGGAGAAAGCTCTTGGGGTTGGAAAGGAACGACGCCAATGCCGAGAAAATGAGATTATCGCCAAAGTGCATGCCCCATATGGGTATTTTTCCCCCTGTGCTCATATATTCGGGATGAATAGTGTACAGGTACTCTTTTCCCGGAAGTGTGATAAATCCCACAACGAGGATGATGAGGCACACCACAAATCCCGCTATGGGGCCGGCCACACCGATATCGAACAGTGCCCGGCGCGAGGGGATGGGGCTGCGCGTGCGAATGACGGCGCCCATTGTGCCAAAAGGGTTCAGGAACAGAAACGGAAAGGGAATGTAAAAGGGCAGTGTGGCGTCAACTTTGTGAATACGCGCCGCAATGTAGTGCCCAAATTCATGTGCGCTGAGAAATACCATGAGCAGAACAGCATAGGTAAGGCCATATACCCAGTTGGAGATTTCGAGGGGGTTTTTGCCTATCCAGAACGCACCGGCCATTATCATAGAGATAAAGGTGAGGACGAACAGGGAAATGTGGAGCGGCAGCCGTAGCCCGGGTTGGCGGACTTCTGGTTGTTGCTCTTCGCTTGCCGGCGACGAGATGCGTGTGTACCCCATGATAATGCCTGAATCTAAAGTAAACTTACAAATCGACCTGAAACCCCATACCAATATAGCTGTCGGTCAGGTCGTAGAACATACCGTGCAGACTTTTGCCGCTGTAGCCATAACCGCTTATCACAAGGCCTCGTCCGTATTGTTCGCCTACCTTGATGCCCACCTGCGCTGCGTGCACAGCAGTTGTTGCGCCGCTGATGTTAACCAGCCGGAAGTCATAGCCTCCTGTAAGCGTCCATACAGGCGAAAGCGGCAGGGAGACATCACATCCCACCTGCGGGGCAATGATGCCAAAATTGTCGGGAATAGATGAAAATAGGAAGTTGGCTCCTGCATACATCCGCAGGGCACCTATCTGGTAGGCTCCTGTCAGGTCGACAAATTCACGGCTATAGACAAACGATGTGCGGTCGCCATTATACCCGTCGGAAATGTGCGACGAGATATGCGCTACGCGAAGTCTTCCGCTTAAAACGTTGCTTTCCGGGGAATATTGATGCCGGACGCTAAAATTTACGCCAAAGTAGAAATCTGTTGTCTCCACCGGGAACTTAAATCGCCCCTCGGAGCGCAACCGGGTATAGGTAAAAAAATCGGCTCCAGTGCGCAATTCGGTGCTTTCGTCGATGTGCATAGAGGTAAGATCGAGCGAATTGCCGATGTCTAAACGCAGTTTATCGTCGCCAAACTGGTACATCGACCCCACGCGGGGTTCCAGCTCGGCGGCGCGCAGCGGGTAGAACATCAGGCCGGATGGGCTCCATCGCCAGCCGCTGCCGGAAGAAGTATCGGCGTTAGACGTATCGTGTGCAGAACAGATAGCTGGCGCTATACAGAGAGCAATCAGAAGAGCGTATAATCTCATACTTATCCGTATTGAAAGTGCTGTTGTAGAATTGAGCCGCAAAATTACACTCATGCCGTTCTACATTCCAAACTTTGGCCCAATTGAGTGTGTTGTCATTTCCCGAATTTATGTACATTTGCATTTCCGCTTTGCTCAACCAGCCAATCTGTCAGGTCATACATGCTCGGTCGGTATTATCCTTGGTTTCTGCTCATATTTCTTTCTTTGGTATGGGGCAGTTCGTTCATCCTGATCAAGCGGGGGCTGGAAGGCTTTACACCGATGCAGGTAGGTGCTTTGCGTATGGTCATGGCCGGCGTTGTGCTTCTGCCATTTGGCGCTGTGCAACTGCGTCGTACTAAGCGCGAGGACCTAAAGTTTATTATTCTTGTGGGCTTACTTGGCAACGCGATACCATCGGTGTTGTTCAGCGAGGCTGAGCTCCATCTTCACAGTTCTACTGTGGGCGTACTCAATGCTTTGCAGCCGATGTTTACTCTGCTGCTCGGGGTGTTGGTCTTTGGCGTAACAGTTCGCAAACAGCAATACGCCGGGGTTGCCTTGGGGTTTGCCGGTGCTTTCCTTTTGGCTATGCGCAATGGCGGCCAGGGAAATCCAATAGATAATATGCAGTACGGGTTGCTTATTGTCGCGGCTGTTATTCTCTATGCCATTTGTATCAATATTATTAAAAGCAGGCTTGGCTCGCTGGGTGCTGTGCAGATCACGAGTATTTCGCTGCCTGCGGTCGCTATACCGAGCATTATTTATTTGCTTACAACCGATGTCTTCTCTAGGCTAGAGACCATACCTGATGCACCTGCTTCGCTGGGCTACATTGCTATTCTCGGCGTGGTGGGTACGGCGCTGGCTGTGTCGCTGTTCAATAGGTTGCTGCAGGTAAAAGGGCTGATGATGGCTACGTCTATCACATATATCGTTCCTATTGTAGCTATTGGCTGGGGAGTAATAGACAACGAGCCGCTTGGCATTACCCACTTCCTCGGTATGACCGCTGTGCTCGGCGGGGTGTATCTCATTAACAAAACCGCCAGCAACAGAAACCAGGCAAAGATTGCAAGTACATCAAAAGAGGAATAAAAAGCTATGCTGCTGATACCAGTTCCCATTGCTATTGTGATTCTCTACTTGATTGTCCGAATCCAGCGCAATCACTATCACAGGTGCGACGTTATACAGCGGCACTGAACACACAAGATTGCCACGCTCATCGAAGCGCTGCACAAAAACAGCAACAAAGAAAAAATATCTCCTAACTATACACAAGCTTCCTGATACTATGAACAATCCGCGTATAAAGCAACTGCTTATCATCGGCGCCATAGTGCTTACAGGCGTAGTAGCCGATGGCTGCTCCGCGCCCCGTGCGGCCAGTGATGGCAAACCCGGCGCCGATAACCCGGCGCTTTCCTCGCCGACGAAAAAGAATGCGATGAAGCCTTACGACAAAGTAATTACAGCCGAAGCTAAAAGCGACTCCGGTATGTTTGTGGTGCACCGTATCGACGAGAAAGTGTACTACGAAATTCCGCAGAAAGAGCTGGGTGTGGAAATGCTGCACGTAACGCGTATCGCCAAAACACCGCAGATTGGCTACGGTGGGGAAGAAGTAAACACGCTCGTGGTGATATGGGAGCGGAAATTTAACAATATCATGCTGCACTCGGTCAGCTATGAGAACGTCGCTGCCGACAGCTTGCCCATTTCGCGTTCGGTAAAAGCCTCGAATTTTGCGGAAGTGCTGGGCTCATTTCCAATTCAAGCTCTTGGCAAAGATTCTGCGAGCGTTGTGATCGACGTGACAGACTTCTACTCTGGCGATACTCCGGCTCTTGGCCTAGATGCAGGCAGCCGCGAGCAGTTCCGCGCAACACGTGTAGACAAGGATCGGTCGTATATCGACTACGCGCGCAGTTTTCCCGACAATATCGAAGTAGAAAACGTCCTGACCTATGTAGCAGACAAGCCGCCGCAGAACGCTTCCACAAAAACGATTTCGGTGACGATGCACCACTCGATGGTGCGCCTGCCTAACGACAAAATGATGCCGCGCCTGGCCGATCCACGTGTGGGATTCTTTGCGCTGTCGCAAACCGATTACGGACTGCCTACTCAGCGCGCCGAACGCCGTTCCTATATTCTTCGCTGGCGATTAGAGCCATCCGACAGTGCGGCCTTTGAGCGCGGGGAATTAGTAGAGCCCAAAAAGCCAATTACCTACTATATCGACCCAGCTACGCCTGTGAAATGGCGCAGTGCGCTGAAGCGGGGCGTAGAAATGTGGAATGTAGCTTTTGAAGCAGCCGGATTCAAAAACGCTATTCGCGCTATGGACCCGCCCACGCCGGAGCAGGACTCCGAATGGTCGCCGGAAGACGTGCGCTACTCGGTCATTCGCTATTTTCCCTCGTCGATTGAAAATGCTTATGGTCCGAATATCCACGACCCGCGCACTGGCGAGATTCTCGAATCGGATATCGGTTGGTACCACAATGTGATGAACTTGCTCACCAACTGGTATTTCGCACAGGCAGTAGCCGATCCGCGCAGCCATCATATCCCCTTGCCCGATAGCCTGATGCAAGAGCTCATTACTTTTGTGGCAGCGCACGAGGTGGGGCACACGCTTGGCCTGCCGCACAACATGAAAGCATCGAGCTCTTATCCAGTAGATTCGCTGCGCTCGCCTACGTTTACCAAGCAATACGGCACGTCTCCTTCGATCATGGACTATGCGCGCTTTAACTACATCGCCCAGCCGGGCGACGGCGCTTCGCTTATGCCGAAAATTGGTCCCTACGATTTCTTCTCTGTGCGCTGGGGCTACCGTCCTATTCTGGGAGTTTCTTCTCCCGACGACGAAAAAGCGACTCTCGACCAGTGGGCTCGTGTGCAGGAGAGCAACCCAATGCTGCGCTTTGGGCAGCAACAGTGGCGCATTGTCGACCCGTCGGCTCAAACCGAAGACCTCGGCGACGATCCGGTAAAAGCTACGAGATATGGTGTGATGAATATCGAGCGTATTATGGGCTACTTGCTCGATGCCGCTTACAAGCCCGGTGAGAACTACGATCTGCTCGAAGAGCTGTACGACGAAGCGCTCAGCCAGTGGGCGCGCGAAATGGGTCATGTGGCAAATGTGCCGGGTGGTATGATTGGCGAGCAAAAAGTGTACGGCCAAGAAGGTGTGCTCTATACACCTGTGGCAAAGGCAAAACAAAAAGAGGCAATCGCGTTTCTGAATGAATACGCTTTCCGTACTCCTACGATGTTCCTCAACGAGCAAATTATCCGCAGGCTCGAACCATCGGGCTCGGTGCCTCGGCTCATGGAAGCTCAGTCGCGCTTGCTTCGTACCGTGATCTCCAACGACAAATTACTGCGCCTGCACGAGCAGTATGTGCTGCACAGCGATACTGCCTACTCGCCTATAGAACTGTTCGCCGATATGCGTACAGCTCTGTTCAGCGAGCTTCAGCAGGGAGCGGCAAAAATCGACCCGTACCGCCGTGCTTTACAGCGCGAGTACATCGACGAACTCGGCAAAAAGATGAACAAGGCACCCGCTTTGCCTCCTACTGCCGGTATTTTTGCACGCCTGTTTGCCCAGCCCGATGTGTCGGAAACAGAAATTCGGGGGGTGATACGCATGCACCTGCTCGAACTACAACAGGCGCTTCGCCAAGCGAGCAAAAAGGCTGGCGATAGCCTTACGCGTGCACACATCGACGACCTCGTCGTAGCTATCGAGACCATTCTCGATCCGAGAGCTGAGAAGTAAGAGCGAGCTCTGGACATCGTTCGTTGCGCTTTGCCTCTGAATTTGCCAAAGATTGTTCTTTTGTCGTGTGCGGTTGCAGCGCCAGCATCTTCGCCCTCGTGTTTGGTCGCTGCACCGCGCAGCACACCCGCTTCGTGGTTGTGCGCCCTATTCGCAATGGGCGGGCCGGGGAGCTGTGTGGTATGCCTGGCTCCGGTGGTTATGCCAAACAGGGCTTTTTTTGTAAATTACAGATAGTTCCTATAACCGCACCGCGTGCAGCGAGGCGGTTTGTTTTTCCTGCTGATTCCGGCGCTTTATGTGCTGGGATGTTTCCAACCTACACAACATGAAAATACACGAGTTTGAAAAAGGGCTCGATGGTCGCGTGGCAATTGTTACGGGTGCGGCCATCGGCAACGGACGGGCTTTTTGCGAGCGGCTTGCCCAAGAAGGTGCCATTGTTGTCATTGCCGATATTGCCGATGCGTCGGAGACGCTGAACGCAGTACGCGGCAGCGGTGGCGAAGGCATTGCCCTGCAAGTAGATGTCACCGACCAAGCAGATGTACATCGCATGGTGGAAGAAGTGATTGCCAACTATGGCAGAATAGACATTCTCGTGCACAATGTGGGCCTTTACGAAGAAGAGCCGTTCGAGCTTATTTCCTTCGATCAATGGAAACGCATGATCGACGTGAACCTGAATAGCCTTTTTCTGACAGTGCAGGCTGTGCTGCCCGCGATGAAAGACGCTGGCTTTGGTCGTATTATCACGCTGTCGAGCGATACTGTATGGCTTGGCACTCCATACCTGACGCACTATGTCACCTCGAAAATGGGCATTGTGGGCTTTACGCGTTCGCTCTCGGCAGAGATCGGGAAATACGGCATTACGATTAATGCTATTAGCGTAGGGCTTACTGCTACACAAAAGCCGAGCGACGGGCGCCTGAGCAGCACGATACTCGGCCATATTCTGCCAGCGCAATCGGTACATCGTGCCGACGAGCCGGAAGACATCGCCAATGTTGTAGCTTTTCTCGCGCTGCCTGCCTCTGGGATTATCACCGGGCAGACAATCAATGTGGACGGCGGCGTGGCGCGCCACTGACGCGCGTGCCGGGCGCAATACACGCAGCCCGATATGCGACCGGTGACAGCGAACGAACGCGGGCAGAGAAGCCCGTGCCATGATCCTTCATTCTGTAGCTATACATGTATGAGCAGAAGATACTTTCTGACAACCGCTGCACTCGCTACGGGCGCAGCGGTACTCCACGGATGCAGTCGGCGCCGCAGCCCGGCTGAACTCCAGGGAAAGAGCGCTGTGGTGATAGACCCGTCCAAGGTGGTAACGTGGCGGTTGGCGTCGTCGTGGACAGCGAATTTCCCTGTGTTTGCGGCATCGGTGCAGCGTATTGCCGACGATATTCGGGAAATGTCGGGTGGGCGTTTTCAGATTGAAGTAGACCCGTCGAACAAGCACAAAGCGCCGTTGGGAGTGTTCGACCTTGTGCGCGAGGGGCAATACGAAATGGGGCAATCGCCAGCCTACTACTGGAAGGGCAAGGACCCCGTGATGTCGCTGTTTACCACCGTGCCGTTTGGCCTGACCACAGACGAGCAGAGCGGGTGGTACTGGTATGGCGGTGGCAATGAACTGCTACAGAAGGCATTTGCAAAGCATGGAATGCTGGCGTTCAACGCTGGAAATACCAACATGCAGATGGGTGGCTGGTTCAAGCGCGAAATACGCAGCATAGCCGATATACAGGGCCTGAAAATGCGCGTGCCCGGCTTGGGAGGGGAAATTTACGCAAAAATAGGCGTGCAAGTGGTGAATATACCGGGCGGCGAGCTCTATTCGGCGCTCGAAAAAAATGTTGTGGACGCGGTGGAATGGGTAGGGCCAGCGATTGACATACCAATGGGCTTCCAGCAGATAGCTCAGTATTACTACACCGGGTGGCAAGAGCCGTGCGCCGAACTGCACGTGATTGTCAACAAGCAGAGCTACGACCAGTTGCCCGCCGACTTACAGGCCATTCTCCGCATCGCGTGCAAAGCGCAGTCGCTGGACCTTACGAGTGAAATGGTGTATCAGAACGCGATGGCATGGGAAGAAATACAGACAAAGTATCCGAGCGTGCAGGTGCGCTCGCTGCCTTCGGACGTACTTGCTGAACTGCGGAAGCAGACCGATGTTGTGCTGGGCGAAATGGCTGCACAGTCGCCCGAGTGCAAAGCCGTGCTCGACAGCCAGCGCGCATTTCTGAAGAAGTCGCGCAAGTGGACGGAGATTACGACCTTGGAATACCTGAAGATATCGCAGGAGTTGGGGTAAGCACACGTGTGGCGGGAGTACCACTGGTTTACATTTCTTTTAGAGGCGTATCGTATATGATCAAGCAACTTCGCATACAGAACTTTAAGAGCTTGTGGGACGTCACCCTCGACCTCCAGCGCGTAAATCTGCTTATAGGCCCCAACAACTGCGGCAAGACCAATGTGCTGAAGGCGTTGAAGTTTTTTAGTGATTTTTTGGTTGATAAGTACCCGGATGATGAAACTATAATCACGCTGTATTTCAGGCCGATGCGAATAGAATATTTCACCAAGGAGCCTATTTCTCTGCGTTTGTATGACGATAAAGCACAGGTCTTTGCAGGTTGGATGGTACAAGGGGGATATGCACATAGGCTTGAATATGGAATTGTTATCGCTGAAACTGATAGTCCGGTTTTATACGATCAGAGCTTGATAGATATTAGTTCGCTTGATGAAAATTTTGATCGATTTAGGGCTGTATATGACTGGGAGGAACGTCCTCTAGAGGAGATTTTCATTCCAAGCGATTATAAGCTAAAGCCAAGTACGAGAAAGTTGAAAGGCTACAAAATCTGGAAAAGCGGAAGTGATAAGGAGTACAGAACAACAATAGAAGAAAGTGTGGTAGCCAATACACCTGTCCATATGAGAGATTTGACCCTGTGGCGTCCGTTGTATAATATTGTTATCTACCGCCCCGATCCTACAAAATTGTTGGAGCCTTATCCTTCGCGCAGCGAGGACAGTGTCGATGATACAGCTTCTAATCTCATTGCCTTTCTCCAGGAAATGCGGAACAAATACCCAGATGTCTACAATCGAATTCTTTCGGATTTGCAACGTTTTGTACCAGAGTATGAGGCGATCAGCTTTGAGTATGTGGAGCTGCCGGAGGACGACGCTCTGCGTGTAAAATACGGCCCGAAAAGTTATAGTTTCTATAAACTGGGTCTGATTGACAAGTATAAGCGCACCTTCTGGGCCGAAGACCTTTCCGAAGGTATTCTGTATTTTCTTGCGCTTCTCGCAATTGTCCACCAGCCGAACCCGCCTAAAATTCTTCTTCTTGAAGAACCGGAAAAGGGCATTCACCCGCGCCGTATTCGGGAAGTACTCGACCTGATCTTTGAGCTGGGGGAAGAAAAAGATATTCAAGTGATAATGACCACGCATTCACCGCTTGTTGTAGACCGATTCAGCGACATACCGGAATCGGTATTTGTTCTCGAAAAGCCGGAGAACGAAACGATTGTCAAGAACCTGCAACGCGACGTGATCGAACCGATGGACGCGAAGTTCAGGGCAGCGGGAGAAGAGCCCATACCCTACACCGAAGCGCTTGGCGAGAACTGGGCGATGGGATTTCTGGGAGGAGTACCTCATGGCAGAATATAAATATGCGATTATCTGCGAGGATATTGCTCAAAGCACATTTGTTTCCCATATCCTTCCCGTTCTCGCTCGGGAGGTTCATCCCGCCGTAAACGTGATAGAGGAAACGGAATTTCCGATCATGGCAAGTAATGATGATCAAGTTGTCAGAAAATGTCATGATGCTTGCCGGTTAGCCTTTGTTTCGCATAATGTACAGATGTTTGTTGTGTGCAGAGATATTGACTCGGTGGAGCTCCGGGCGTATGAGCAGAAAAAACAGGAATTGAGGCAGCGCTTTCCGGTGAAATGGAAAGAAAAGACAATCATTTGCCTGCCGGTTCAATTCATTGAGCACTGGATTTTGTATCTCATACAGCGAGGGGATGACCCTGAAACCACGAAAACTGCTTCTACGGAGAGCATTCCAAGCCGCGATGCCAAGCGCAAGGTGTACGGAAACATCCAGCGAAGAGAAGAACGAGCCTCTGTTGTTGCCAAGCACTGCTCGAACGCCGATGTTCAGTGGCTGCGCGAGCATTCTCAAAGTTTTTGCGATTTCGCTACTAATGTCCACACTGTTCTTGAGCAAATTGCCGCAGCATAGAGGGAAATATCATTTCACGCAAAGATGTGGGGCGTGAACATTGCCAGTGTTGTCCACACCGTGTCACCTGTGCAGCCATTCCCCTTGTCCATCCCCTGTAAACAGTGCAGGCAGGATCAACTCCGCCCGTGTTCCAGTTGCCTGTTCGCGGTCGGAGCGGTCTTCTAAAAGCAGCAGTGCTTGTTTTCCCGTTGATTCTTCTAACAGTGCAAGGCGTTCGCGCACCAGTGTGAGGCCGAGGGAATTGCTGTGCGTCATGTAGCTTCTCGGCTGGGCTTTGGAGGCATGTAGGCCGATGCCGTTGTCGGCCACAATACAGCGTATAGAGTTATCTTCGCCAACTTGCGCTGTAATAGAGAGCAAACCATTGTAGCTGGCGGGGAGAACACCGTGCAGAAGCGCATTTTCAACCAGCGGCTGTAGTATAAGCGGGGGAACATAGAGCTTGCTGATTTCTATGGGCTGTATAGCTGATATCGTAAACTCGAAACGGGTTTCGTAGCGCAATTTTTCCATTTGCAGGTACAGCCGCAATGTGTCGAATTCATCTTCCAACGGAATAAAGCTCGATCTGGTTTGTTCGAACAGGCGCCGTATCAGCCGGGCGAACAATGAGAGATAGCGCTGAGCTTCGTCGGCTTCGCCTTCCATGACCAAACTTTGGATAGCCGAAAGCGCATTGGAGATAAAGTGCGGGTTCATCTGTGCCCGCAAAGCGGTGTGCTCAGCTTCGCGCAAGCGGCGCAGGAGTTCCTGTTGCTGCGTCCTGCTGCGTTCCATATCGAAGCGCACTTGGTACATTGATATCGTCTGCTGCCTGCGATGTTCCGAGAGCTCGTTTGTAAGTTCGAGGGTGCGGCGCAGGTGTCGATTAGCAGCGGCGGTATCATTTACTTGCTCGTACAGGTCGGCGCATTGGCGGTGCATTTCCAGGCAAAAATCCTTTGCTCCTATTTGTTCGGCAATCGCCAAGCCTTCCAGCGTTTTTTCAATAGCAGCACGGTGGTCGCCTAATTGGGCAAAGGTAGCGCCGATATTGGAAAGAGTGACGGCGGTTTGAAATTCCTGGCTCGACTCGCGCTGCATACGCAATGCTACTTTATAGTAGTGCAGGGCTTTGCGTGGGTGGTCGGTTTGTGCAAATACAGAGCCCAAGGCTTCGAGAATCGCTGCGATGAGCGTTTTGCTTCCGATGCGATACAGCAGGGACAGAGCCTGGCGCAAGTATTGCACGGCGTCGCCATAGCGGTGTAGGCGGCAGGCATTCACACCGAGGTTTCGGTATATCACACCGGCTGTATGAAGGTCGCCGATGTGCAATGCAAGGGCTTTGGCCTCGTGGTAAATCTCCATTGCGCGTTCTGTATCGCTCTGCATACTATATGCCTTTGCGATATTCAGCAGGCAGGATGTTTGCTCTCTTTTATTATTGTTGCGTTCGGCAAGTGCCAGAGCTTGTACAAGGTGGGGCAGTGCTTCGTCTTGTGCGCTCATATCGAGGTAGATGCCTCCCATCTGGCGCATCACTGTTGCTGCGTTTGATATGTCGCCCGATTTTTTGTACAGTGGTAGCGCCCGTTGTAAATAGCTGACTGCTTCGGTAAAGCCGGACATCACATACCGAGCCAGACCGATTGTGTGGAGATTCTTTGCCTTTGTCGCGTCGTCGTTATAGGTGCGCATCATATCAAGCGCGCGCTCGGCGTGCTCGATGGCCTGTTCAGGATGAGTAAGACGCAGTTCCCAGGCTTCCCGGCTTATCCGTTGTACTTCTTCGCTGTGGCTATTTGTTGTAGTATAAATGTGCATACACAGATTTGGAGTTCGTGGGCCAACAGGCATTGTCTTCTATCAGCATGAGGCGCAGTACGCCGCATTGCGCCTCATGCTATTTCTCTGTTTCGTCGTAGTTCGGGCGTTGCTGCAACGGTCTTGCGAACGATGGCAGCAGTTGTAGAGCATCGCGAGGACGAGCTTGCGATAACCTCCTGTGCCCAGCCTTTTGCAGCAGAAGCTGTAGACAACGTTATATCTAAAAGCTGGTATGAGAATCACAAAGGACTCCAGAGCTATCAGGGGCGAAGGCCAATTCCCTGTACTGTAGTGGAGCCATTCCTAATGTTCTATCTATTAATTATTACGCGATTTTACCGGGATCGATGCCAATGCCAATGCCAATGGCTCGAAGCCGGTTTAGTAAATCTTCTTTTTTTCTTCGTGCCACAATGAGTTCCATGCCATTGTTCAGAAGGACTTTGCCATTGCTGCGGTCGCTGTCGTTGCTGTAGCGCTGTATATGCGAAATGCTGACCATGCAGGAATTGTGGATGCGTACAAAGCCATGCTCTTCGAGCACCTCTTCATAGTCTTTCATCGGTTTAGTCACCATGAGCTCGCGTCCTGCGGCAAAGGCAAAGATACAGTAATTCCGCTGAGCTCGGCAATGGGTAACAGCCGACAATTCTACAACTTCGTAGACGCCGCGTGCAGTAGGCAGATACAACCGCTGAAGTGCATCGGGTGCAGGGCGCTCAAATGCTTCCAGCAGCGACGCCGTACTATTATTGCGCAGCAGTTTCAACTGCTCGTTCTTATGTACTTCCTCGCGTATTTTTTTTACAGTAGCCGAGAACTCATCGAGGTCGATAGGTTTGATTAGGAAATCAAGGGCGCGTTCTCTCATAGCGCGCAGCATATATTGGTCGTAGGCTGTTACAAACACCGTTAGAAATGTTCGATAAGAGGGATGAATAGACCCCAAAAGGTGCAGGCCGTCTTCGCCTGGCATGTGGATATCGAGGAAGACGACATGAGGGGCGTGCTGGAGAATCGCTTCGCGTGCTTCTGTAGCGTTTTGTGCTTCGGCGATGACAGACACTTCATCGGCGAGATGGCGTTCTAACAGGGTGCGCAGCATGCGCCTGCTGCGTTCTTCGTCGTCGACTACTACTGTGCGGATCATGATAGCTCTGTTGATAAAAAAATAATGCTGCGAATATCTTGCTTGTCCACGTACTCGAATAGGCCATTGCCATTCGGCGGAATATATGTATTTGGCTCCTAAATCATCTTATGAGCAAGAAAAGATTGGTCGGGGCAATCGTCGATAGGACCATACTTGCCTGTGCTGCGGAGCACATCATGGTGGTAAGCCATAGGACGATGAGCCACAACCTAGCTGAACGAGTTGCGCGGGTCGGCGGCCTATGGCATGAATTCTGTATCCCCAAAGCTTCGGTGGCTAAAAGATGAGTACATCCCTGATTGGATAGGGGAATGCTTGTCGTATAAGTGCTGGCGCAATTGTTCATATTGGTAGTAGGATGAATATGAAGAATGCGCCCAACATACGGCAGATACCCTATCAGAGACAAGCGCCACTGTGCAGTTGACCGATTTGACTGTCCCATCGGTCGATTTTAAAGGACGAACGGCGCAACGGTTCTTTGCAATGCCAATTATCGCACAATAGTAACAGGTATTGTTTCCCGGCCTTTTGGCGTGGTCAGGACAAGATAATACACACCTGTAGGCAGAGCTTGGATGTTGGCTGTATAGGTGTCGTTGGCAGCGGATTGTGTGCCGTCGAATACTACAGTGCACTCTCTGCCGAGATAGTCGGTAAGCACAAGGCGCACGGCTCCGGCAGTCGGAATGCGTACAGTTGCCACAAGCAGATCAGTTGCGGGATTGGGAAACACTCGTGCATCATAGAGTGCGATGTCGTTGCTGTCCACGCCTGTTACAGAAGAGAGGTCGTATAAAATGACCTTGTAGCCAGTAGATACAGCCGCGACCTGCTTGGTATTTGGACGGAGTGTAATTGCCAGATATTCCGTTGGGAGAGTGAAGAACTCTATGAGCTCTCCGTTTAAAGCATTCCAGAATGTGGCGCTTTGTACAGACGCAATGCCCACCACTTTGCCATCGAGAAGTGTGCTGATAGATACAATAGGCGCGGTTGTGCCCGGATCGAGCCGAATCTCTTTGTTGTTTTGCACGATGACTGCTGTGCCGTTTTCAAGCCCGTACACCGAGCCGTTGCGCGCTGTGATGCGTGAAGTCGGCGAAAAGACCTGCTTGGATGTTCCTTCGGTCAGATCGTATTGTATGTGGTTGCCGTTTTTTATGATATGCAGCGTAGTGCCGGAAATCTCTACCGAAGAAATATTCCCGGGAGAAGGTAGTACAGCCAACGACCCCGGCATGCCTGTGGAAGTAAGCGAATATGTACGCACTCCACCGTCGCTGTATGCCACGGGCAACGGTGAGCTGTTGCCAATCGCTGTAACGCTTCCATACTTGCTTGTCCACTTGGCTTGTACCTTGTTGGATAGGAGATTATATACGACAACGGTGCCGCCGGAGTCGCCAGTAGCAATACTCCCATTGCCGTCATCTCCGCACCAGCTCACAGCCGTAATTGTCCTGCTGTGATATACCGGCACAGTGGCGGCACTGCCGTCTTCGGCGTTCAGAATCATCAGCTTGTTGCCTGTGCACGCGGCTAATTTTGTGCCTGAATCGTTCCATTTGAGCAGGCGGACGCCATCGGCGGGGAACTCCATATAAGCGTAAAGGCTTGCTGATAGTGCACAAAGCAATGCTGGCAGAAGAAGAAGTAATCGTTTCATGGCAGATGGGCTATATGAAGGATTCGTACAATGGTCGTGGGCGATTATACAAAAGAATTGGCATTTTTACATTTTTTAAAATACAGGGATAGGGGCGTGTGGCAACCATGATCCGATGTACGGCTAAATGTACGAAAGGCACTGCTATGGGAGCATAGCGCTTCGGCCTCTGCTCGTGCTTTGGTCTCTGCACCGCGCTGCAACGCCGCCGCGTGGTTGTTCACGCCTCCCCGCGCATGATTCGGGCGATAGACCGCAGGAGATGATACTTTGTGGCGGCTGTCTTTTGGATCGTCAAAAAGCGGCTCGTGCGACCGGTGACAGCGGCTAACCGGATGCCACAACGACGCCCGTGCCACAGATATTGCATACGTGCCACAAACTACTTCATGTGCAGCATGAACAGGTTGGGCAGCAGAATAACAATGAGCAGCACTATCAGTTGTAGAGCGATAAACGGAACCACGCCCCGGTAAATATCCGCTGTAGAAAGCTGTGGAGCTGCTCCTTTCAGATAAAACAGGCTGAAGCCAAATGGCGGCGTGAGAAACGATGTCTGCAAATTCATGGCGATAATAATACCAAACCACACTTTGTCGAATCCCATGTGTGCGGCGATGGGAGCTAGCACAGGCACAACGATATAGCAGATTTCTACGAAGTCGATAAAAAAGCCAAGTGCAAAGATAAGCCCCATCGAAAACAGTAAAAAACCGGTTTCGCCGCCCGGCATAGCCAGAAGAAAATCGTGGATTTCCTGCTCGCCGCCGGTGTAGGAGAACACCAGTGAAAACGCCGTAGCGCCAACGAGAATAGCAAACACCATCGACGTTACTTTTGCGGTTTCTACTGCCGACTCATACACCATGTGCAAGGAGAACTTGCGGTACAGCGCCGACAGCACAATACTTACACAAGCGCCTACAGCCGCCGACTCGGTAGGAGTAGCAATGCCGAAAAAGATGGAGCCGAGCACCAGCAGAATAAGGACAAAAGGTGGTATAATAGCTTTCAGCGCAGTGGTAATCACGGTACTGCGATCCATTGTGCTCGGTGGAATAGCCGGTGCTGAATGAGGGCGCACAAGTGCGTAAATAAGAATAAACGCAATATAGACAGCGGCCAGAAGTATGCCTGGTATAAATGATGCTCTGAACAAATCGCCTACGGGCACTTGAAGCACTTCCCCGAGGATAATGAGAATGACCGATGGCGGTATGATCTGCCCGAGTGTGCCCGACGCGCAGATTGTTCCGGCGCTTAGCCGTGGACTGTACTTGTATTTGAGCATAACCGGCAGCGCAATGACAGCCATCGCTACTACCGAGGCTCCTACGACGCCTGTGGAAGCTGCGAGTATGGCACCTACAATTACCGTTGCTACTGTAATACCGCCGCGTACACGGCCAAACAGCATACCCATCGACTCTAATAGCCGCTCGGCCATGCCCGACTTTTGCAGTACGACACCCATGTAAATGAACAGCGGTACAGCCATAAGCGTGCTGTTGTTCATAATCGAGAAAATACGATAAGGCATCATGGCGAACAGGTGCATATTGTCGGTTGCCAGAGCGAATATCACTGCAACCGCTGCAAATGTAAACGCCACAGGAAAGCCGAACAGCAGCAGTAGCAGCGCGCACACAAACATCAGAAGTCCTATCATAGATCAGCCTTTAGTGCATCTTGTGCCAATGTACTGCTGCTGGTGGTATCGCCTTGCAGGATGCGAATACTGCGGAGTACAACGCTGATACCAGACAGGAACAGAACGATAAAAGAAGTGGGAATAGCTGCTTTGATAATAAATGTTTCGGGAAGCCCGCCGGGGTCGCTGGAGCGTTCGGCAATGCTGTACGAATAGTCGGCAAACTTCCATGAGTGATATGCCATCAGCGCGCAGAACGGCAGCAAAAACAGCAAGCAGCCTATCAGATTTACTACTGCGCGGCTTTTGGGCGACATATTAGCATAAAAAATGTCGATGCGCACATGAGCATCTTCTTTGAGCACATATCCGGCGCCGATAAGAAAAGCAGCCGAGAAAAAATACCATTCGAGTTCCTGCAAAGCTATGACACCTGTATTGAACACATAACGCGCCACGACATTATAGGCGACCATAGCCACCATCAGCAGTGTGAGGCCAGCGGCAATATGCCCAGTGAGCTTTTGTACCGCATCGATAATTTTTTCTACTCGCAGCATAGGCAGTAGGCGAAAGACATGAAAATTGGTATTTTTGAATGCTCGTCGAAGAAACGAACCGGCAAAGATACATTTCCGTAGTGCAGAACGCAAGGCGGGAAGCAGAGTAATACGGGTGGTTATCGCAAGCCTGTTCTCGCACGGTTTTTACGGCAACAATGCGTTGCTGCTGCCTCTTTGGCGATTTTTTTTTATCTACCTGAGGGCTCCTTATGAGAATCCAGCAAGACGATACTATAGCAGTGGTTGTAGATGTTCAGGAACGTCTGTTTCCGCATATTTACGAGCACGGACAGCTTGAGCAAACTCTTCGGACGCTGATCCGGGGATTGCAGATACTGGAGATACCTATTGTGCTTACAGAGCAATATCCCAAAGGGCTGGGCACGACTATACCCGGTGTACGCGAGCTTTTGCCCGACACCGCCGCAATTGAAAAAATGACATTTAGCTGCTGTGGCTCCGACGACTTTTTGCGCACACTGTACGGTTTGGGGCGCAGTAATATTGTGCTGATGGGCATTGAAACCCACGTGTGTGTGATGCAGACTGCGCTTGATCTATTAGAAAGCGGCTATGTGCCTGTGGTGATAGAGGATTGCGTGTCGTCGCGTACATTGCACAACAAGGACATTGCCATTGCCCGCATGCGCGATGAAGCTGCGATTATCACAACCTGCGAGTCGCTGCTGTTCGAGCTGTGCACTGTAGCAGGCACCGATGAGTTCAAGCAAATTTCGCAATTAGTAAAGTAGGCGGCTGGCCACAGGCAGCCCATCTTCCGGCAAACGATTTTACATTCTTCCGTCGGCCTGTGCGTCTGTGCGGGCATTGCGCGAAATTTTCCTTGCCAGCTACCGGCTGTCCGGCGCTTGGTACTCTGACAACCGATCACAAGAAAACGTATGACTTCTATTGAATCGCTGATACAGGAAACGCGGGTGATGCATTCGCCCGATGAGCTCCGGCGCGATGCGCACATCCAGGACTACGAGGCGGTCTATTTGCACTCGATCACGTTTCCAGATCGCTTTTGGGGGAATATCGCCCAGGAGCTACAGTGGGAGAAGCCGTGGGATAAAGTGCTGGACTTTCAGCCGCCGTACCACAAGTGGTTTGCAGGTGGGAAGACCAACATTACTATTAACGCGCTCGACCGCCATGCTCGGGGCCAGCACCGCAACAAAGTAGCGCTGATCTGGACAAACGAGAACGACGAGGAAGAAGTTATTACCTACGACCGCTTGCTGCGCCGCGTATGCCAGCTCGCCAATGGCCTGAAAAGTCTTGGGGTGGAGAAGGGCGACCGCGTTGTGCTGTACATGCCCACCACACCTGAAGCCATATGCTCTATGCTCGCTTGTGCGCGCATCGGCGCTATTCATGCTGTGATTGATATCAAGCTGGGGCTCAAAGACCTCCGCGAACGCATCGAAGACTGTACACCCAAAGTCGTGATCTGCGCCGACGTTACCTACCGCAGTGGCAAGCGCGTTCCGCTGAAATCTACTGTGAGCAATGCCATAGAGGGATTGGACTATGTGCGAAAGCTGATTGTAGACCGCAGGCAGGACCCCAAAATTGAGCTCAATCCAGAGCGCGAAGTAGAATTTATCGAATTTATCGACACGCAAAAGCAGTGGTGTAGCGCCGAGGTGATGGACGCCGAAGACCCGCTTTTTATTCTCTATACGAGTGGTGTCTACGATGATAAGCCCAAAGGCATTGTGCATGTGCACGGCGGCTACATGGTAGGCGTGTATTACTTGGCTCGTGCTTTTTACGACATCAAAGCGCCTGATATTTTCTGGTGTATGTCTGATATCTCGCGCATTGTGGGGCATAGCTACACAGTGTACGGCCCGCTGCTCAACGGAGCTACGGTGCTTGCTCGCGAAGGAGCTATCGACTATCCCGATCCCGGCATTGTATGGCGCACAGTGGAGCGCCACGGTGTGAATATTTTGTTTACGACGCCGCCCACTATCCGCCGTTTTATGGAGTACGGGCCTGAATACATTCAGAGCGAAGATGTGTCGACACTGCGCCTGATAGCCAGCGCTGGTGAACTGCTCGAACCCGAAGTGCATTTGTGGGCACACGAGCATATTCTGAAGGGGCGCGGCTATGTGCTCGACAACTGGTGGCAAAAAGAAGTTGCGTCGCCGGTGCTTGGCACGCTGCCAATTGTCGATGCCAAGCTCGGCAAAGTGGGGCGTCCGTTGCCCGGAGTCGTTGCCGATGTTGTCTCGCTCGACGAAGGGACGACTGTGAGCCCGGACTCGCCCGGCCTGCTTATTCTGCGGCGACCGCTGCCGTATATGATGCGCACGGTGTGGAACGACGACGCGAGCTATCGTGCCTACTGGGAAAAATATCCAAACTGTTTCACCTGCGGCGATCTCGCATTTTACGATGACGAAGGGTACTTCTCGGTGCTCGGCCATGTGCAGGACTTCGACAAAGTGACGATCAATCCGATCAGGTAGGAGAGCGCTATGCCGCGCGAGCCAAGGGAAGAGTACCGCGATCCATTGCTGAAACGCATCGAGCTCTGGATGCGCCGCAAGCTGATAGAAGGCTTTGGCACACCCGTGAACCCAGTTCGCGTGGAAAGGCCGCAGCTCGTACTCGACCTGCCCGAGCATCCCAAAATCCTGTTCTTGCGCCAAGATAAAATTGGCGATGCTCTTGTGTCGTTTCCAGTGATTCGCGTGCTGCGCCAAGAGTTCCCAAACGCAACTATCGACATCTTGCTTGGCGATGCCAACTACGCTATTCGCAGCGCACTTGCGCGGTATATCCGCAAGGCGTGGTGCTACTCCAAGAGCATTGCCAAGACGCTACGGCTGCTGTCGTTGCTGCGGGCCGAGCGTTATGACGTCGTGATCGACCTTATGGACAATTCATCGGCGACATCATCCTTTTTGGTGAAAAATATTCGCAGCCGCTACGCTGTGGGGATCGACAAGGAAAACGCCGCAGTGTACTCGCACCTGGTGCCACTGCCCGACCGCCAGAGCGTGCATATTGTAGAGCGCATTGCGTATTTACTTTTGCCATTTGGCATCGACCCCTCGCAGCACGATCTTTCGCTGGAATATCCATTTTCGCCGGAGGACATAGCGCTTGCGCGAGAACGCCTCGGGCCGAATACGCATTCACTGCGCCTTGGCGTAAATATTTCTGGAACGGGCGAACAGAAATATTGGGGGCGGCAGAGGTTTACCGAGCTGATAGACGCATTGCTGGCTGCACACGATGATGTGCAAGTCGTCGTCTTTTCCTCGCCAGAATACGAAGCAGAGCGCAGCGCCATTGTGCAGGCGACTGGTGCTGTAGAGGGCGCGCGTGCGAACAACTTCCACGAGTTTGCTGCAATGCTGCACGAGTGCGATGTAATCTTTACGCCCGATACCTCCGTTGTGCATTTGGCAGGCGCGTGGAAAATGCCGTGCGTGGGGCTGTTTATAAATACAAAATTGAATTTAATGCCGTGGACGCCGTATGGTGCGCCACACGAGGCGCTTATTACAAACAAGCAGCATGTGTCGTTTATTCCCGTAGCAGATGCTATCGAAGGTGTGGAGCGCATGCTGGCAGTAGCCGCTGGACGGGGCGCAGAAGGCGGAACAACACGAAGCGTATTTTGCGACCGGTGACAGCGACTAAACGCGGGAGCAGAGACGGCTGTGCCCACTGTAATTCGGCAAGAAGTAACTTTCCAACGATAGAGCCTTTTTCGTGAAAACATACTTTCGAGTACTTAATTTTCTCCGCCCGTTTGCCGGGCTGTTTTTCCTCGCTGTTCTCTTCAACGCGTTGTTCTCGGTACTGAGCACTCTTACTATTACGCTGATCTACCCGATCATTGAAATGCTCTTTACGCCAGAGAAAGCTACGTCAATCCAAGTACCTGTGGAGGCCGCAGGATTAGAAGGGCTAAAAGAGTCGTTTTTTGGATTTGTGCGCGGTTTAGTGATGGCCGACGACCACTATGCTACATTGCTCCGCCTGAGCTTGATGGTGATTAGTGTCTTTGTGCTGAAAAACATTGTAAAATATATAAGCGCGAACATCAACGTGCGGTTAGAGGAAGGCGTTGTAAAGTCGATACGCGACAAACTATTTAGCAAAATGGTATCGCTTTCGATGGATTACTTTACGCGCAACAAAACTGGTGGTCTGATTTCGCTGATTACCAACGATGTGGGGATTGTCAACGGCAGCATCACGCCTACCTTCATGACGCTCATACGCCAGCCGATGGAGATTGCGCTATACTTACTGTTGCTGATTTCACTGTCGCCCTATCTGACGCTTATCGCCTTTAGTACAAGTATCCTCAGCCTCGTGATAATCCAGGTAGCTACGCGCTACTTACGCCGGTACGCATCGCGCATGCAGAATGCGATGGCCGACTACACAGCCGTGCTTCAGGAGACTATTTCTGGCATCCGAGTGGTAAAGGCTTTTAATGCCGAGAAAAGTGCTGTACAGCGCTTTTCGCACCAAACACGTGCTTTTGTACACGCGGCGTTTAAACACCAGCGGATCATTGCAATGGTGCCGGGCATTAGCGAAATATTTGCTATTGGCGCTTTGGCGGCAGTGTTGTATTTCGGCGGACTCGAAGTATTTTCCGGCAGGATGGCGGGCAGCGAGCTTATGCTATTTCTCTTCTCGCTTTTTGCCATTATGGCGCCTATTTCCAGCCTGGCAGGTATTCCGCCACAGATACAGCGCGGCATTGTAGCCGCCGAACGCATTTTTGCGGTGCTCGACTTGGAGCCATCGGTGAAATCGGGTGCAGAGCAAGCTCAGATGTTGCGCTCTGGCATTGAAGTACGCGATGTGACTTTTGCCTATGGCGAAAAGCCTGTGCTGCGCAATGTATCTTTCCGGCTTCCAAGGGGGAAAAAAGTTGCTCTTGTGGGGCAGAGTGGCAGTGGGAAATCGACGATGGTAGACCTTATTGTAAGGTTTTACGATCCGCAAACTGGTGCGATTACATTAGACGGAAAAGACATACAATCGCTTACTACCGAATCGTATCGCGATTTGTTCGGCATTGTATCGCAGGAGCCGATATTATTCAACGATACCGTAGCGAACAATATCCGCAGCGGCAACACCTTTGCGCCGATAGAAGAAGTAGTGCGCGCTGCACAGATCGCCAATGCTCATGAATTTATCGAGCAGCTACCCAATGGCTACGACACTTTTCTCGGCGACCGGGGCGTTCTGCTTTCCGGCGGCCAGAGGCAGCGCATTGCTATTGCGCGGGCGCTGTTTCGCAATCCCGACATTCTCATTTTCGATGAAGCGACATCGGCGCTCGATTCCGAGTCGGAAAAATTAGTACAAGCTGCTATTACGCAGGTGCTGCACAACCGCACTGCGATTATTATCGCACATCGGCTATCGACTATTATCGATGCCGACGAAATACTGGTATTTCGCGATGGAGAAATTGTAGAGCGCGGCAATCACACCGAGCTACTGAAGCAAGGTGGAGTGTACAAAAAGCTATATGAAATTCAGTTTGGTGCAGCAGAGGCTGTGTGATGGCACTGCCTAGCACCAAGGTGTTATGTAGTAGGGGAGGGAAGAGCTACAGGCTATCCTCTGCGAGCGAAAAAATTGCGCGAGAATCTCCATAAAACAGCAGTTTTCTTTTTGAAAATCCGCAGCCAGAGCGCATATTTGCAGTTCGACACGCATAGCCGGAGAGCTCGCATAATGGTATTGCAGCGGTCTTGAAAACCGCCGGGCGTAAGCCTGTGGGGGTTCGAGTCCCTCGCTCTCCGCCTCTACAGCTCCTGTACATCGAAGCATGTACAGGAGCTGTATGTTTTATAGGGCATACCTACGATTGATCGCGGTGCAAAGGGGCGAGGAGCTAGCAGATAGCAGTCTGTTGTCGTTGCTACGGCACATCGTTCATGTGGAAAGTACCCGCCAGCCGAAGTGATAGGTAGAAACGGGGAAGAAGGCGCGACAGACGGCTAAAAAACACGCAGCGGTTTGTGCAGCGCGGTGCGGAGGCTGAAGCAGGGGCAAAGACCGGAGCGCAACGTTTTTTGTGTTTCTTTAAACAAAAGTTGTTCAGGTCGCCAAAAAAGCATAGTTTTGCTATTCTTTAATAATACTCCTGCTTTCTACTGTGCAGTGGAAAGCTGTTAACAACATCCATAGGAGCACAATGAATCCTAAAAGCGCCTACGAGACGACGTTTATTGTCAACGCTGGGCTTGAAGACCATTCGGTCGACACGGTGATAGACAATGTACGTGAGTTCGTCCAGAACCACGGAGGAGCGATCTCCAACCTGGACAAGTGGGGCCGTAAACGCCTTGCGTATCCCATCCAGAAAAAGAACAACGGTTTTTACGTATATCTGCGCTATGATGCGCCGACGAATCTTCAGCCGTTATTAGATCGTTTTTTCCAACTGGAAGAGAACATCATTCGTCATCTTACCGTTCAGTTGGCACCTGCTGCAATCGACTACCGCAACAATCCCGGCCAAGCGGACGAAGTTCCCGCACAGGCCGAAGAAGCACTGGCTGAGGGTGCTGAAGCGGAAAGCAAAGATTAAGGCGTCACAGTCATCCCTATCAAAAAAGAATTTTTTATTTCAGACCATCTTTGACAGAAGGCAGAGAGATGAAAGTCATACTGCGACAGGAAGTAGATAACCTGGGAGCAATGGGTGATGTCGTGACCGTTAAAGACGGCTATGCACGCAACTTCCTGATTCCCCGGGGCATGGCATATTACGCAGCGCCCAAGGCTTTGCGTATGCTTGCAGCCGAGAAAAAACAATACACGAGCCGCATGGAGAAACTGAAACTGGAAGCCGAAGCGCTTTCGGCAAGGCTTTCCGAGGTTCAGATTACCATACCGATGCAGGTAGGCGAAGAAGACCGCCTGTTCGGAAGCGTGACCAATCAGATGATCGCGCAAGAACTTGCGGATCGCGGTCACGACATCGACCGCCGTTCGCTTATCATCGACGAGCCGATTAAATCGCTCGGTATTTTCGATGTAAAAATCAAACTGCATCCCGAAGTCGTTGCTACCATCAAAGTATGGGTGATCAGCGCCTAAGTGCAGCAGCATCTTTTCAGCGCGCCGGACAGTGTACCGCAGGAGAACTCCCGGTACGGTGTCCGGCGCGCTGCTGTTTTATGGCAATCATATCCCGATAGCTTCTTGTTGCGTTTTCCTTCGGGCAAGGAGAGCCTGTTGTAGATTCTCTCTTTGGAGAGACCACAGTAATTAGGTAATTTGCAAAAATTGAACTGTAAATATCTATGTTTTACTCATACCGGAGATATTCATGAAAGTTGACGTCGTTATGCCCAAAATGGGTGAGTCCATTCAGGAAGGAAAGATCCTGCAATGGCTGAAAAAGGAAGGAGACAAGGTAGAACGCGATGAAATTTTGCTTGAAATCTCCACCGATAAAGTAGATACCGAAGTGCCGTCGCCCAATGCTGGCGTTATCGGGAAAATTCTCTTTGCTGAAGGCGATACTGTAGAAGTAGGTACGATCATTGCACAGATTGAAACCGATGTCAATGCCGCAGCTTCGGCAGATACTGTAGCCCCGGCACCACAACCTGCTGCACAACCTGCTGCACAACCTGCGCCAACACCTGCACCGGCTCCCGTTGCCGAGAAAGCTCCCGAGCCAGTGCGCGAAGAAGCTCCAGCGCCTGCTGCGCCACCGGCTCCTGCTGCTGGCGGCGGTGCTCAAAGCGGTGGAGTGGATGTCGTGATGCCTAAAATGGGTGAGTCTATCCAAGAAGGCAAAGTCCTGCAATGGCTGAAAAAAGTTGGCGACAAAGTAGAGCGCGATGAAGTACTGTTAGAAATTTCTACTGATAAAGTAGATACCGAAGTGCCGTCGCCCATAGCCGGTACAATCACAGAAATTCTCGCTAATGAAGGCGATACTGTAGAGGTGGGAACTGTGATTGCACGCATTGGCAGCGGTGCCGCTCCTACTGCTTCTGCGCCAGCTCCCCAGCCTGCAGCAGTCCCCCAGCCAGTCGCTCAGCCTGCAGCTTCTGCTGCTCCGGTATCTGTAGCTCCTGCTGCCGCTTCTACAAACGGTACGCATATACCTGCGCCTGTGTCGGGCTCTACACCGCCCCAACGTGCGTCCGGTAAGCGTTTCTATTCGCCGCTTGTTCGCACTGTTGCCCAGGATAAACAAGTGTCGCTGGAAGAGCTCGACGCTCTGAACGGCTCGGGTCTTGAAGGACGTGTTACCAAAGATGACCTGCTGAACTACCTCGAACAACGCACATCTGGAAAAGCAGTTCCTGCTCCTGCACCTGTAGCGCAGCCCGTACCCGCTGCACAGCCTGCTCCCGCTGCACAGCCTGCTCAATCAGCTCCTGCTGCTGCAAAACCCGCTGCACCGTCTGCTACAAAAGAGCAACTGCAAGCAAAGTTTGGCGATAGAGCGGATGTTGTGGCAATGGATCACGTTCGCACGTTGATTGCCGAGCATATGGTGTTTTCTAAACGCACATCGGCGCATGTTACAAGCGTAGGTGAAGCCGATGTTACTGGCATTGTGCGTGCACGTGAGAAGTACAAAAAAGACTTCGAAAAGCGCGAGGGCGTAAAGCTGACGTTTACACCGTTCTTTGCAGCCGCAGTTGTAGAAGCTGTCCGCCAGTTTATGGATGTGAATGTAAGTGTTGATGGCAAGTTTATTATCAAACATCGCCGTATCAATCTCGGTATGGCTACAGCGCTGGAAAACGGCAATCTCATCGTGCCGGTGATCAAGGAAGCAGATGCGTTGAACATCACGGGCTTGGCTCGTTCGGTGTCCGATCTTTCTACACGCGCGCGCAGCAAAAAACTCTCGCCCGATGAGATACAGGGCGGTACTGTGACCGTAACAAATGTCGGTACATTTGGTACGCTGTTCGGCACGCCTGTCATCAACCAGCCGCAAACTGCGATTTTTGGTATCGGTGCTATCCAGAAGCGAGCTGTTGTGAAAGAAGTAGATGGCAACGATCTTATCGTAGCTCGCCATATGGTGTATATGTCGATTACCTACGATCACCGCGTGATCGATGGCATGCTTGCTGGCCAGTGCCTTGCAGCTATCTGCAAAAGCTTGGAATCGATGAACGAGCAGACTGTGCGCCTCTAATCCCGCACTGTTTTGTATAAAAAAAAACGGCTTCTCTGCATTGCGGAGGGCCGTTTTGCTTTTCTACAATGATAACACATACCTGCATTTGCTTGCTGGCAAGGGAGTAAAAATACAAAAGGGGAGAAGATAAACCGCCGACGTAGAATACGCCGGAAAAAAGGAAGGGGAAAATACATGCACAGGCGCGCAACATCCGATGATCAGGACTCAAAAACATAGAGCAAAAAAGCCGTGTGCTAGGCTTATGCTTTCGTTTTTGAAGCCCCAGATTTCGTGCCACGGGCTTTTGTTCCCGTAGGCTTTGTTGTACCAGTTGATGCCGTTTTCTTTGTGACAACCATTGTCGCATTACCATCCGACGTTGCAGCTTTCTTCCGACCTCTGCCTGTAGTTTCGGCTTTAGCAGGCTTTGCAGCAGCGG
>DLHF01000087.1 GCA_002483085.1 Ignavibacteria bacterium UBA7675 | reverse complement strand
TTTTTATTGCTTAAAACCACGCTCTTTTTTCAATGAACTGTCCAAACTGGTGTATTGATTAAATACACGCTCCTCTTTTCATGGAACTGTCCAAACTGGTGTATAGAGATAATATCTTGTGCGGGAAGACCAGAGTTCAATTTCGTCCAGTGCTGTCCATTGTCGTCGGAGCGAAGTACCGATCCGTGACCGCCTGCAAAAAGCTGTGAGCCAACAGCACATAGAGAGTAGCATTTGAAATCTTTCAAGACTACTGGCTGCCATGTTTCGCCGTTGTCCGAAGAAGTGAAAATTGTGTGTTCGCTCTGGTCTGGGACAAACGCGACAACAAGAGTATTGCCAATCACAGCGCCTGCTAATGGTTTTCTTGGGATTCCTGTGATGTGCGTCCATGTTTTGCCAGTATCATTGCTGTAGAAACAACCTTCATTGGAGAGTGCCGAAAAAATCCTCGAACCCTTTGTTAAGAAAAATGTTGGATAGTAATATGTCGACTCGGATTGCACCTTTTTCCATGTTTCGCCATTGTCGTGCGAGGCGAGAAGACCATCCTGCCGAATTCCCGTAAGTAGTGTTGTCCCGATACTGCCTATTGTCTGGGGGCGCTCGTTGTAAGTCAGATGCCAGTGCAAACCATTGTCTGTTGAACGGTAGATTCCTTTGTTGGCAAGTGCCAGAAGTGTAGAATCGTTGACAACAATTGTCTGTCGTATATCCGCTTTGGATGGGCCAGCGGTTCGCTCCCACTGGCTGTACAAGGCAGGACTGTTCATGCCGACAAGGCATAGCAATAAAATATAATAGCGTAATTGGAGAATCATCATACATGCCTCTGAAAATGTGTGCCGCCAGGTGATGCCAGATCAATCAATAGTGTATTGTATGGAGACCGGAGGCAGGGAGCAAAGTGTGCAGCGCTTTTGTAGTTACACCATCTGTTGAATTAGCGTTGGGAACAATTGAGTGGCAAATTTACGGAAACCGGAGAAACCTGCAAAACCACTGCTGTACATTTTTGTGGTTTCGTCTCTGCTACAGGTCACGGCGTTTTATAAGTTCAACGCCATCCTGTTGCTGTGATTTATTTATATTCGCTACGGCTGCCGGAATACCAGCTTCCAATATTTTTGAGACGATAACCAAAAAACAGGTGAAGACTATGCACGCTCTGCCAGATGTAACATCAGATATATTGCGAGTAAGCCCGTTGGAGCAATCGGAAACTATTCCCTCGTGTTGGTATACCGATCAGCGTTTTCACGACTTCGAGAAAGACGCGATTTTTCTGTGCACGTGGCAGTACGTGGGGGTCGAGTCGCAAGTGCCAAATGCAGGCGATTATATTCTTGCAACAGTTGCAGGCAACCCGATTATCGTTGTGCGCTCGAAGGAAGGAGTAGTGCAGGCATTTTACAATGTGTGCCGACATCGAGGCGGGCCGCTGGCAATTGAAGAGAGCGGCCATGTGCGCGTACTCCAGTGCAAATACCACGGCTGGACGTATTGCTTGGATGGCTCGCTACGCGGTGTGCCCCGGTTCGACCGCACAGAATTATTCGACAAAAAAGACTACGGTCTGGTTCCTGTAGAAGTGTGCTCGTGGCAGGGGCTTTTATTCGTAAGATTGGTGGATGGTTCTGTGGCACTTGAAACACTGATGGGTGGAATCCCCGAGAGAATTGCACCGCAACAATTGAATAAGCTGAAGTTCTGTCGCCGTGTAGAGTACGAGATACTATGCAACTGGAAAACGTATGTAGATAATTACCTCGAAGGATATCACATCCCACTTGTGCATCCCGAGCTTTGCAAGATGCTGGACTATCGCGCTTATACCACAGAACTACATCGGCACTACAGCCTGCAATACAGTCCGTTTCGCGACCCGGAGGGCAATAATATTTACGGTGCAGCCGATGGCGAAGCCTACTACTACTTCGTGTTTCCAAATATCATGCTCAATATTCTGCCGGGGCGATTGCAGGTGAACAGTGTTATTCCTGTACAGCCAAACCGCTGCCGCGTGGTATTTGATTATTACTATAGCGATATCACTTCGCCCGAAGCTCTGCGTATGATTGCCGACGATATGAAATTCAGCGACGAAGTGCAGCAGGAAGACATCGAAATATGCGAGCATGTGCAGCGTGGCCTTGCCTCGCGTGGATACGACAGAGGAAGGTTTTCCGCAGAGTGCGAGCAGGGTGTTTACCACTTCCAGAGTATGCTGAAAGACACCTACCGCGAAGTGCTGACGCAGAGCAGAACCATCGTGTAAAGGTGTGCCACAGGTGCGATAGTGCCTCACAGCCAATGTTCAAGAGTACCTCACAACACTGGAGCTGTTGAAAGTTCTTCGACTGTCCTCGCGTTTGGTCTCTGCACCGCGCAGCACACCCGCCGCGTGGTCGGTCGGCCTTCTTCGCAGCGGCTCTTGCGACCGGCGACAGCGACCAACAGTGCGCCGCAGCGATGCCCGTGCCACAATATCTGTCCATTGGAAGCCAACTTTAGACAGCGTCACTGTCAGCAGATGCGATGCACAACGGTAATGAATAAAGTATTCAGAAAAAGTCTTGTATTGCTCCTGATTATCGCACGTTCTCTACAGCATATTCCAGCGAAATTATTCCCGTTTTGTATAGCCTAGTTTGTAGCAGCCTGAGGTCGGCGCGATTAGCTGGCGGGGGTAGTAATGTCATGCCGTTGCCGAGCAGGATGGGAATAATTGCAACTTCTACGGCGTCCACCAGTCGTGCATTGAGCAGGCTGCGAAAAAGCGCTCCCCCGCCGTAGAGCCAGATATCTTTTCCCGGCTCTGCTCGCAGTGCTCCGATAGCATCATTCAGATTCTCGCTTATGATTGTAACATTGGGATAGTTTTCCTGGCGAAGAGTTGTGGATACTACTATTGCTTTCATTCCGGGCAGCGAGCCTCCTCCATATGTCTGTGCAGCCTCAAAGGTACGGCGTCCCATCAGTATCGTGTCGAAACTGTTCATCAGAGAACTGAAGTTGATGTCCGGGTCCATAATGATCCAGTCGTTTTCACCATTAGGACCGGCGATATAACCATCGAGGCTCATTGCCACGCTATACCTTATTCGTCGCATATGTTCCCTCTCATCTCGAATAGTGTAGATAATATTGTTGTGTATATATCTGTTGCCGATATGTGTCAATCCCATGACAACGTAATACATCGGCTTACTACTTCGATACCTGAATAGCAGCGCCGTGATATTGTAACTTGATGTGCCATTGTGTGTCTTTTCCTTCATGTGCAGAAGTGCGCCGCACGGTCCACTCTCTGTTGGTCATTGCATGATTCCTCACTACTCAAGGAAAGATTCTATGAAATTTTCCGGTGTACTTGCGAAAGCAGCAGCTCTTACGAGCTTTACTGTGCTTTTGGCTGGCTATGTAGCCTACGAAGCAGGCGTATTTTGGCGCACACCTGATGGCGGTGTTTTAAGCGCTTCTTTTGCTGGAGGAAATGCCGGTGATGAAGCAGATAGCACAAAAGAGAATGCTGCCGCCGACAGTGCAGCCGCATACGAGGCCGAACAGAAAAAACGCGACTCGATTGAATCCTGGATGATGGCCGGTTCCAAATCACAGATCCATCTCATTGATGTTGATATAGTAACACGCCATAAAGGCAGCTCGACCGCTGTCCGAAAGGCAGGCAAAAAAGACAGTAGTGCCCGGAAAACACCATATCTCATGGGCAGCTCTAAATCTGGAAGTATTATCCGGCACACTACATCCGGTACGATACACCGGGATACCACACACCAACGAAATTCTACACCTTAATTCTTGCTGATTATGGATATGTACGCATCGCTACAGTCCGCTGTGCTGAGCATACTTTTTCTCGTGGTTGTATTTCTCCCGATGGAAAAAGTGTTTCCCGCCAGATCCGGACAGAAATTCTTCAGGCCTCTGTGGTTTCTTGACCTCTGCTTTTTTCTCGGACAATACTTGCTGTGGGGAGCTGTTGTGTTGTGGGTGCTCAGCCATTTCAACGGATGGCTACAGGATGTTGTGCCAGGTAGTTTCAGGCAGGCTGTAGCAGCTCAATCTTGGTGGCTCCAGGCCGTAGAGGTCGTCGTGCTCAGCGATTTCTTTATTTATTGGGGGCACAGGATTCAGCACCGCGTGGGGTTTTTATGGCGCTTTCACAAGGTGCACCACAGCTCGGAGCATTTGGATTGGCTGGCTGCACACCGCGAGCATCCGCTCGACTCGGTGTACACAATTGGGCTTATTAATCTGCCCGCTTTTCTTCTTGGCTTTCCGCTCGAAACGATTGCTGGTTTTATCGCTTTTCGCGGTATCTGGGCAATCTATATTCACTCCAATGTGCGCTTCTCTCTCGGTCCTTTGCGTATGCTGCTCGGTGCGCCGGAGCTTCACCACTGGCATCACGACCGAGATCGCGATGCTGGCAACTATGCCAATATTTCGCCGCTTATGGATATTCTCTTCGGTACGTACACCTGTCCCGACCACGAGCCCGAGAGCTTTGGTATTCATGAACACTTTCCCAAACATTACATCGGACAGCTCTTGCATCCGCTGTTGCCAGCAAGCCTTGGCAAGAAGATGACTAGTGGAAGCCACGTCGTCGGGAACGAGGTTGGAGTCGATGCGCTACGGGAAGCGGTTAGTGCTGGGCTGCCTGTGCAGGATGGTGTGCGGGAAAGAGCGTAAAGCACAAATTTCTGGGAAATGTGTGGCACGGGCGTCGTTGCGGCGGAGCCGCCCTGGCGGGACGGCTCTACCGTTTGCTCGCTGTCACCGGTCGCATCACCCGCTTATCGGTTGGCCAGCCGCCTGCCGCCAGAAAATTCACGGGATGAAGGCCGGGCAACTATGCGGCGGCTGTGCAGCGCGCCGCGCTTGTCTTTGCATTGTTCCTACGATAACCAGAACGTGCCGCCAAACACCAAAGGCAAGTAATGCTGCCGCTTGAGGTTTGGCTATCGTGCAGCTACGATTGCTTGCTGATATAGCCGAGGTCGACCGCCACCGGCACCCACAGCATCAGATTAGCCCAAAGAGTATCCTGTGGCATAGCGCTCAGCGGGGCGCTTTCCTGTACTGCCTGCACGTAGTTGCCAGTAGTTTCTAATTCATGCAAAAAATGCCACTGCCACGGTTCCAATTCCTGCATGTGGATTGTGTAGTTCTTTCGGCTCACAGCTACCAAGCTATCGCGTGGCGGCGGAATAGGTGGTTGCTCGCCCTGCTCGACAGCTTTTACAAAACTGATAAGCGGGTATTGCAACTTCAGCAAGCGCAGGCACGGCGGCGTTGCCAGCTTCTCGGACTCAAACATAAAAAATACTGGCTGTTCATACGGCGTGCCGTGAGTATTGCTTTCTGTGCCTTTACTTCGGTACACTTCGGCTCGCGCACGCTCCAAGCGAGCGAGCTCTATGGGCAGGTCGAACTGCTGTTGCTCGGCTGTGTGCTGTGGGCGCGACGCCAGAAGGAAATCCGGGAAGTTGGTGCCCAGATCGAACAGACTATACGACTGGGGCGGCACATGAGCGAGATACGCTTGGGCGAACATATCGAAGAGAGCATCACCCAGCAGATGCTGTAGTATTGGGTAGTCCGCTCGCAGGCATTCCATCAGCCGGAGCACATAACCTCGTGCGTAGATTTGCATCCTTTCCGTACCCGACACCGCCGGAGATGAACGGACGACGCGGGTATGATCGAGCTCATACGTGTGGTCGGCAGCCAGAATTTTGTCGTGGAACTTGCCGGGGCGTATGATAATCGAAGTCAGCCATCGCTGGAGCGTTGCCAGTTCACTCATGCTCCACCTGCATTTGATGGTCGAGCGGTGTAGGAACGACTTCCTGTTCGGCGCGGAACACCGGCACATCGGGGAATTCATCGCGCATCACAGCTTTTGCTATGTTCAGCTCTGCGATAAGCTCTGGATAGTCCGGGATATTTGCATCCCACTCAAGCAGCGTAGACACACCGCCGGTAAGCTCTTGTGCAAGCCGGTACAGATGCCAAACTGGTGTAGGTACGGGCTGGTCGTGCGTGTCGATCAGGTATGGGCCGCAGCTTGTTGGGCCAGCCAGATGTATTTGCACCACTGCGTGATGCGGAATACTGCGGATGTACAATTCCGGATCGAAATTGTGATTGTAAGAGGATACAAACACATTGTTCACGTCCAGCAGCAGGCCGCATCCAGTGCGGCGAACCAGTTCCGACAAAAATTCCCATTCGTACAGTGTAGAAGCCTCGAACTCCATATACGTGGATGGATTCTCCAGTACCAGCGGGCGCCCGAGAAACTCCTGCACCTTTTGCACGCGGGCCGCCACATGCTGTAGGCTTTCCATTGTAAGCGGCATGGGAAGCAAGTCGTGCGTATTGATATGCGCCACGCCTGTCCAGCACAGGTGATCGGATATCCATACAGGCTGCACAAAGTCGGCGAGCTCTTTGAGCTGTTGGAGGTAGGCTGTATTCAGCGGATCGGTACTGCCAATAGACATCGAGACTCCATGCATCACAATGGGCCTGATGCCCGCCACATATTCAAGTATATGGCGGGCATAGCCGAAGTTATTCATGTAGTTTTCGCTGATGATTTCGAACCAGTCTACCACTGGATCGTTTCGCATCAGGTAGCTATAGTGCTTACTTCGCAAACCAACACCGAGGCCGAGATTGGGCAGGCCGAGGCGGTTTGTCGTTGTTGTCTTCATGTGCATCAGGTAGAGGGTGGGAATGCCAGCCGGATATCGCTCGGCTGTGGTTGTACGGGTTCCGGAGCCTCAGAATCTCTGCTGGCCAGAACTTTTTTATAGGCTTCCCAAGCTATATCGTACACAAAGTCGCCCGCTTGGAATATCACTTGTCCGGGCAGCTTTTGGGTGGAGTGGTCTGGTCCGACAAAGTCATTCAGCTCCATTGCCCCAACGTCTTTCTGGCCGCCGGTATTAACGAATTCGGGATAGATCTGCGAAGCGGATATAGGAACTGCACAGCCCCCGAAGCTTTTGCAGAGGTTGTCGGCTGGGGCACTGTAGGCCGCAGGCGGGAGGCCGCATCCGCCTTCTAATGAATGGCTGGTTGCGCTACAATCGTGAAATTTACCCAGCCCGGCTTGTGCAGACTTCACGCTTGTGCTACAGGTTTTGGACTGACCTACTTCCTGCACAAAGCCGCATCCGCCTTCTGCCTTGCAGGAGTTGGACCCCCTGCAATTGTGGTACACTTCCGGCGAGCCGCAGGTTGCGTCGGCGCTATCAGGGCTGTCGGCGTTGAGGTCCATTCCCTGGCAGGCGTGGTACAGCGTGCCGGGTACGCGGGGCTGCACACCTACGGACAGATCGGGGAGCTTGCCAAACACTGCCCAGCACATCATCAAGCGGTCGCCGGAGCCGCCCATCGAAGGATAGGGAAATCCCACGGTGCTGTTTTTCCAGTAGTCGTTGAGCACACTTGTAATGCCTGCAATAGCGCCCGTAGCGATCTGGCAGAACTGCTTGTAGTTGGCAGCCTGCTTTTCAAGGTCGGGGGTGCCGTCGGGGTTTGTCGGGTTTGCCAAGCGGTTCAAAGCTGCTGCTACTTTTTCGGCAGATGGCAGGTTGTACTTATTCTGGTCGTATCCCGGGCCCTTAAGGTCTTCGGCTGTCCACCTGTCCTGCTGGTCTGTGCGCCAGTTGTTCCAAGTGACAATCTTACCCGATTCGAGGTCTTTTGCAATTTCCTGAAAGCGTTCGTAGTGGTCTTGCTTGCCGTTGTTGTAGCGGGCAAATGCGTGTGTAGATGGAGCTGGCTCTCCTGCGTCGGTATAGGACGGATAGTCGGCTTTGAGAGCTACATCGGAAGCTTGGTACTGAGTCTGGACGGCTGTCAGCATTTTACTATTCGTAGCGCGCAAGACACGTTTGATACCGTTCCCTTCTCCTTGGTCGGTAATAGCACTGATCAGCTTAAAGACAAGGTCTTTGGCCTTTTCCGGCAGCCAGCCTTCTACTTCGGTCGGCATGTCTTGGTATTCTCTGTACGGATGGCTTATCGAAACGGCATTGAAGAGGTCGCGTTGCAAAGCACTTGGGATGTACATTTTTTCCCAGAGTGTCGAAACATTTCCGTCCTGATCCTGATACGTAATGTCCAAATAATCCCACAGGCACTGGTACATCTGTCCAATGGTTCCAAACAGCGGAAGAGGAGTGCCCGGAGTCCAGTCCTGGAATGGCGCTGTTGGGAAATACTTGTGTCGCTCCTCTTTGCGTATTCTTTTGTCAGCTATTTCTTCGGGTTCCTCAATAGCAAGGAATAACTCGTTGTGCTCTAATGTGAGGGCGTCGATTTTTACTCTAATATTGCTGTAGGGCTCGTAGCAGTCTTTGAAATCCAGAATATACGGTATCAGAGTTTTCTCTGGACCGTAGCACTGCCATGCGTAGTTGTCTGCTTCCGGCGATAGCATTGTGAATTGAGGCGTGACTCCAACTATCGTAGCGAGGTTAGAGGCCAACTGTAAGTGCAGCATTTCTTCTACGAACACGCTGAAGATAGTATTGAACGCTTTTTCATTTTCAGGGATGTTTCCCCATGCTCCCTTGCCAAAGCTCGGAGCAAGGCCCGGCCAAAGACGTCCCTGATACAAATCGCTTTTGTTGCCGGTTACCTGATGGACGCCCTGTATGGAGTACAGAGACACCATGTACAGTGGAATAGTAAATAGCTCGACATTTACCGCAGCCTGTATAATGGCTTCTACTGCGGCTTTGTCGGTCTCAAAGTAGCTGGGGTCGCGATCTAGCAGATCGGACCTGTTTGCTTGGATGGCCATGTTGATGTATGGATTTGGTTTGCAATTGAACCGAAATACTCCGGTTCTTTGGATTGAACTGCTGGTACAAAAGCGTTTCTGCGTTCCCCGACAGATTCGCTCACTTACCTCGACCGAATGTGCTGTTATGCAGGAAAAACATGGGCGGTCGCGGACTCTGGCTCGAAGATAAACCTTTGGACTGAGACTGCAAAATAATTTGAATACGGGGAAATTTTGCCAGTATCGGCGATGTTCGCACTCTCGACGCGGCTCGGGCTGGTAGGTGCATGTCGGGGTAGAGTATAGCGAACGATTGCCTACGTAGTAGTACGTAGAAGAAAATCGGACAAGTGCTGATTGCGCTCGCGTCGTGATGAAGAACGGCGCCAACAGTGTAGCGCACGGTCGCTGCCAATATTCCATCGGCGGTGCGTGTCGCAGGCGAGCTTTGGCGCGTGCCGACGGCGACTGGCGGCAGGACACCGACAAGCGGGCAGTGCGACCGGTGACAGCGACTACACGGGCGCCCGAGCGATGCCCGTGCCACAACGATGTATTTGCTGATCGGTACAGCATGCCCACAGCCACAAGCAATGTAACCTTTTCCCCGCCATCCCTACTTACCTCTGCAAACCATGCAGCAAACAATAAGTATCAACATCTGTGTACACAGATGGCAGGTTGTGCTGTGCCTATTCTATTTTTTACCTCTTTTTTTTTCAATATGAGCAGATCTACTACGGCGCTGGCCATTGTGTTTTTTCTTTCTTTTGTGTGCACCGATGCGCGTGCCAGTATTAACCACCTTGTAAAGTGCTGGGAAAAACAGGTCGGGCCGCTGCGCGATCAGTTTCTCGTCTTGCACTACAGCGAAAACCAGAACACGCGATATCACTCGCCCGAGCCGTGGCAGGTACTCCCTGTAAAGAGCCAGGGGCGTATATACTGCAATGCCGAGAACTTTGCTCAGAGCGACACAGTAACAAACGAAGGGAAACCTTATGTTTCTGTTGTGCAGTTCTCGCCATCGGAGTTGCTTAGTAAACCGTATTGGAGCACCGCGCCTCGGCCTGTTACAAAGAGCCAGATTGCTCATGTAAAAATTGAAAATGCCCGCTATTCACCTGTGCTGCTTCTCCGCTATTTTCTGGACCAGCATCCTTCGCCCGACAGCAGCAGCGACGCGACATTTGCCGTGTACACGCTCGATATCAACAAAGCAATTGTGCGGCTGTTTATCCGCAAGGCCGACTTCTTGTTGGAAAAAATAGTAACTATCGAGCATGATGGTGTGCTTGGCGATATCGCCGAAACAATACTGTACGAGGACTTCGCACAATACGAAAAGCTGTCCTATGCGCGGCGCGTTCGCATTGAAAAAATTCAGAATATCCACGATGAGGTCATGGTGTCGGCTGTGGGAATTGTATCGCAGGTGCCATCTCTTATAGAGAAGCCAGCCGATTACTCAGTTGGAGAGGATGAAGAGGAAGTGCCGAATGTATCAGTCAAGAAAATGAACGATCATCTGTACAGCGTGCAACTTCTGCATGCAGAAACGCAGTCGCTTCTTGTCGAGTTTAAAGATTTTTTCGTGGCAATCGACGTGCCGCTCAGCAGCGAGAACGGCGAGCTTGTGCTACAGGAAGCAAGGAAAATAGCTCCCGGCAAGCCGGTAAAGTATTATGCTTTTGGGCATCATCACCCCTGGTATATAGGTGGCGTTCGCCCTTTTATTCGCCAGGGGGCAACAGTGCTTTGCCGGAAGGAAAACATCTCTTATGTGGAGTACATTGCCAATGCGCCTCATGCTTTAAAGCCGGATAGCCTCTACCTCCACCCACGTCCACTTCAAACGCAACTGCTCGACAGCATCACGACCATTACGGACGGAAGTTTTGAAATGAAGATATACCACATCGGCATACAGTCTGCTCATACGAGCGATTATCTGCTCTTTTACTTTCCGTCCGAAAAGCTCGTGTTTGAGGGTGATCTGGCCTGGATTCCCCAGAAAGGCCCGGTGAAAAAAGCAGGCAGGACGCAGGCAGCTTTATACAATGCTATAAAGCACATAGGGATCGACGTCGACACTATTGCCCAGACTTGGCCGCTTGGAGAAAAACGCAGTATGAAGTCGGTGTTTTCCTTCTCCGAGTTGGAGGAAAGTGCGAATATGAAATAACGCTCGTGGCTGTTGTGTGGAGAGCTCCCTTTCTCCACATAACGGTCTTGCGCCTGCTGGCTCACTCCCCTTCTGAAATGCAGTTGATGTTGCGATTGCACTGTGTAAAAGTAGGCGCAATTGTTTTTTTACTTAAAAATAAAAGCTGTGTGTGCGATTTTTCCTGTAATAGTTCTTTGGTAGATTGGAGCGGGCGTGTACTTTTGTGCCCAAGATAGTAGAAATGAGAGTTGGTATATTGTCATGGCTGTACAGCGAAAGCATAGAGCATGGGCGGGATAGCTACAAGCCTGTATTTAGGCAGGAGTCCGTATTGTGCGCTACAGAGCCAGTGCGGGTGTCGTTCTGAACAACACAGAGAAATATCATGAGCAATGTGCGAATAGCTACTGAAGGCGACGCCGAGCAGATCGGGAGCATCTATGCGCCCATTGTGCGTAATACGACAATTTCCTTCGAGGAAGAGCCTCCGTCGGCAGATGAATGTGGGCGGCGCATACAGTCAACTCTTACCACGCATCCCTGGCTTGTAGCCGAAAGCAACGGCGACATCTTGGGCTATGCTTACGCTTCGGCTCATAGCGGCAGAGCAGCGTACCGCTGGTCGGCAGATGTTTCTGTGTATATCGCCGATGCTCACCGCCGCCGTGGTGTAGGGCATGCGCTGTACACTGCGCTCTTTCGCCTGCTGGAAATACAGGGCATGTATAATCTGTATGCAGGTATTGCCCTCCCCAACCCGGGAAGTATTGGATTGCACGAATCATTCGGATTTACTCCCGTCGGTATCTACCGGAACGTTGGCTATAAACACGGTAGTTGGATTGATGTCGGTTGGTGGGAACGAACTCTGCGCGAGCATTCCCTGCCCGGTAGCGCGCCCTTTTTCTTTCCGGATGTGTGCCATAGCTATGAATGCAGCCAAGCTCTGCTTGCAGGAACCGCCATCCTGCAAAGCCGGACATTGTAAATATTGTGGAAAGTTGTGCGTTGAAGAGACACATGCGAGCAAAAGCTATGAAGTTGTCTAACATGTTGTTGCGAGCGCAAGCGTCTTTGCTCCTGTGCCTTGTCTCTGCACCGCGCAGCACCTCTGCCGCGTGTTGTGCGGCCTTCTGCGCCCTTGCAGGGTGTTCAGAGTCGAGAGCACCACAATAGACGACAACCCCAAAATGTATTGAGAAGTGTGCGAGGAGTTTTGTGTATGTATTATCGTAGTATTGTGTCTTTACTTGTTGCTGTTCTGCTGGCTGCGGCCTGTGTGCTTCACGCTGGCAACGATGTCCTTATCGACAGCCAGATGACGCGTGAACAGGCGCTGGGCGATAACTCCTTTCCCAAAGCTATTCTCGACGAACAGGAGCTTATCGCTGTTCGGTATTATGGATTCGACGGCAAGCTGCACGAAGGCCAGATCGTTGTGCACCGCGATCTGAAAAATGATATTATAGAGATATTTCGGGAGATTGAGCAGAGCAGGTTTCCCGTGGCAAAGGTGGTTCCTATTGTGAGCTATGGCTGGTCGGACAGTAAATCTATTGCCGACAACAACACATCGGGGTTTAATTACCGAACTATCGACGGCACAAAGCGGTTGTCGGATCACGCTCGGGGTCGCGCTGTCGATCTCAACCCTTTCCTCAACCCTTGGATAGGCCGCAGTGGCAAGGCTGCGCGTGCCTATAATCCGGCTATTGCAGGGACGATTACAGATAGTAGCTCTGTTGTAAAATCTTTTGCAAAACGGGGCTGGGCTTGGGGTGGCTCGTGGAAAAACAGCAAAGACTACCAGCATTTTTATAAGCGATAGCATTCCTTCCTGCACTGGTTCGCCTTGTAGACTTCTAATTAACGCCCGAAATCCGGTATTGAATCAACACCTGCTCCCTGTGTAATTTCACCTCGCCGTTTGGAGCATCCAGCTCGGGCGCAATGGGACAGGAGGATTCATGAGGAGCTATCTTACAGCCGCGTTATGCCTTTTTGCTTTTGGATGCTGCGAAGCATACGCAGAGCAGGCGCGTCGCTATGTTCTGCTAGAGCATTTTACCCAAGCGGGATGTGGTCCTTGTGCGTCGTTCAATCCCGGCTTTGAAAAAGACATTCTGCGCCGCAATCCCGGTAGTGTGCATCATATCGCGTACCATACGTCGTGGCCGGGCTCCGATCCGATGTACGACTACAATCCCAGCGCCAACAATGCCCGGACAGAGTATTACGGGATATTTGCTGTGCCGCAGGTGATCATACTCGGCGATAATACTGCCGCTGATACGTTTGAGGGCAGCCAGGAGCTTATCGACAGTATTGCGGCGGCGGGTAGTCCTCTGGCAGTCATTGCTACAGAAAGCGAAAGCAATGGTGTGCGTACTGTCGAAGTGCGCCTTACTTCGGTGGGCGACCCGCCTGCTGGAGAGTATCGCTTGCAGGTGGCGGTTGTGGAGCGCCTTGTGGAATATCCAACTCCGCCCGGCTCTAATGGCGAACGCTCGTTTCCCAATGTGCTGCGTACAATGCTGCCATCAGCACAGGGAACAGCCGTTGCGCTTCCGGCTGCCGGGCAATCTGCGACGTATTCTTTTCCCTATTCGTTGGATGCCAAGTGGAATGCCGACGAGATATACGTTATTGCCTTTGTCCAGAATACAAAGACATTAGAAGTTATCAATTCCGGTTCTACTCTCGACCTGAAGGCGAATCTTACGGCTTCGGCTCATTGCCAGGCTTCTTCCGGTTCTTCGCCCATTGTGTTCAACCTTACAGCGTCCAATACCCAGAACTACGACCGTCCGTTTCGCGTGCGCCTTACCTCGAATGCTCCGGCTGGATGGAATGCCGATCTTCTGGCTGATGGCCAGCCCATAGGCGATGGCGTTTTTTCCATTGGCGGACAGCAGGCGCGCGCATTAGAGCTTTCTGTTGCTCCCTCGGATGAAGCCGCTGTCGGTGCCTACACCGTAGAGCTTGTATCAGCCGACGAGCCAGAGCTCGTTGCATCGGTGCAGAAAATGTATGTCTCGCATCGAGTGACTAACCTTGTTGTGAGCAACGACGGGCGCTGGAACGCTGCCTACAGTAGCCCGCTTGCCAGTGTGGACGCCGGTGTTGGCGTGATTGATGCCGAAGGATTTGGCAAGGCGGAGGATGTGTGGGCAGATGTACATAGTATCTACTACAATGCGGGCTGGACTTTTCCCGCGCTGACAAATTCGGGTGTGCAAGCGCTCCGGCGTTTTATCGATAAAGGTGGGAATCTTTTGATTGCCGGACAGGATATTGGCTGGGACCAGTCTGGAGGCGGTACGAAAATTATTTCCGATGATTTTATAGGTATTGCGCCGGGTGGCACGCCAACTACGCGATGGTTTGTTCAAGAGTATCTTCAGACGGGTTTCTACGACGATGGTGTAGGAATGAAGTCCGTTGTGGCTGTGCACGACGATGCCGTGTATGGTTCCATATCGCCGTCGCAGCTTACCGATGTACACAGTTTTCTGGCTCCAGATGTGCTCGTGCCAGTGGGCAATGCTGTGCCGGTGTATATGTATGGCGAAGACAAGGACAACATCGCAGGCCAGCGTGGTACGCGAGGCTCGTCGAAAATTGTGTACTTCGGATTTGGTCTCGAAATGCTGGGTAGCGACGCAGTACGCAACGATATTCTGGCTGCTACTTATAAATGGTTCGAGGGGAAAACGAGTGATGTGGAATACGACATGGCTTTGCAATCGGCGGGAACTATGTTTTTCCCGAATCCAGCAAACGACTGGTTGACGGTCGTTGTACCAGTGCATAGCCGGGCGTTGCGCCTGTTGGTTTTCGATGTGCATGGCGCTGAAGTTGCCGGTAGTAATATTCCAACCGGCTCAGCATCTGTACAGCTTTCTACCCGCAGCCTGCCCTCTGGCGCGTACACCTTCCGCATTGTAGGCGACGGCGCAATGGTGCACAGCGGCACATTCCAGATCGTGCATTAACTAAAATATTGTGTGGTACAGCCACTCTCGTGCATCAGCCGTAGAGCTTCCCTCTCTGCGGCTGTTTTATTTTTATTATAGCCGTGCGGAAACAGGAGCTTACAGTGGAGAGCTTGCGATTATTGTAGAAACAATGCGCGGACGACGGGGCACAACACAGCGCGCATCATGACTGTAAGAACAGTGCGCGGACGAGCCTATGATAATTGCAGCGCGGTGCGGAGACTATCGGTATGGTCGGAGGCCGAAGCGCCACACAGCGAATGTGTATCTAAAAGTAGATGGGGAATTAGTCGCGCTTAAACGGCTGGAACCAGGTTTCGCCAATACTAATCGTAAACGAGAGGCGGGCAAACAACTCCTGCATCAGGCCGCTGTTGGTGGTGCCGCGCATTCCCCCAGTAATCGCCGCGTCGATATAGGTATTGCGAGCTACCGGAGCTTGTATACCAAACGAGGCATACATCTCGTCGATGTTCTGGTTGTTTACTACGTAATACTGTTGGTTGAAACCAGCGCCAAAATTGTACGCGCAACGATCAAGGAACGAGGATGCTTTGGTATCGGAAAGCTTGGAAGCGCCCACGCTAATGCTATTGGTACGGCGGAACGACACAAACGCGGGTTTACGCAGGGCGAGTTTGGAGAAATCGGCTGTTGTAAACTCGCCAGTAATCAGAAATTTGCCAGTGACATAGGAAGCGCCGACACCGATGCTGAGCGGCATATCGGTTTCCGATGTTGTTTCTATTGTTGTATCTGCCGAAACGCTGGAAGCATAGCGGTCTTCGGTGGTAATGGAGAGCGGGAGGTTGGCAGTGACCACAGCACCGATGTACAGATTCGGTATGCCCGAATAGATTGCACCGATATTGAAGCCGCTACCCGAGAGCCCATCATTGCTTTGCAGCGCAGCCGATAAATAGTCGCTATCGTCGAAGTCTGTTGTAATAGTCGATGTCAACTTGCCAAAATGATACAGAGCCGTGATACCGAGCGTCACATCCTCTATTGGGCGGAACGTACCACCAAAATAGGCTGTTGTAAGGCCGCCTTTGCCTTCGTACAGCGACGTTGCGGAAAGAGTGGAGCCATCGACTGTAAGCGATGTAGGGCGTTCCATCATATAGCTAATAGTGCTAAACGGCTTCAGGCCGAATCCGAAGCTGATACCCAGCGCTGTATCCACGGCAAATACTCCGGCGATGCCCTGGAGTTTCCCGCTATTCTGATCTATCGAGGCGTTGTCGGTAGTGATATGTGCTTGCCGCAAAGAGAAGCCTGTTTGCAAACGAGTTGTAGAGATAAAACTCCATGTTGCGGGGTTGACACCACCCAAGGCATAGCGCGACGGCACAGCAATAGACGCACCGCCCAGCCCTTCGTAGGCTGCACTAACGCTACCGTGAAGATCGCCGAGACCAAAAGCTGAATAGTTGGAGCCACCCTGTGCGAACGCAACTGCTGCTGCGAACGGGAGAAGAAAGAGAAAGAGAGGGAATCTGCGCATAGCGGTATCAGTAATATCGGATAATTTCATGGTAAAGCACCAGCAGGCAATTGCCTATTACTTCATCCTGGCCGGAATCGAGTACACAATTGTAAGTCGCGGGCGTTTCGTTGGGTCCGGATCGTTCAGGCCGTAGAAGCTCAGTCTGTTGACTTCCGCGAGTTCATGTCCTACCTCGTTGTGAAGTATGAGCCCATAGTTCGTACCCGTGCGCAGCCAGCGCTCTACTGCGGGAGCAATATTGGGAAATACATATTCTTCGCTGCCCGATTTTTTAGTGCCAACGGCGTAGCTGCCATCCGAGCTGGTCAGAGCAGAGTCTACAGCAAAGCGCGCCAGCAGCTTCGGCTCATCATCGAGCACACCTACTTTCGACAGCGCCGGGTCGCGCGTGAGGACGAGCTCAGCGCGGTGGATCACAGCGAGGGCAGGGATCATGCTTACATCAAGAATCAGGCTTGTGCGCTGCACGATGCCGCCTTGGATAGTCATACGGTTGTCTGGCAGCGGTATTCTCGATTCGACAAATGTATTAATAAACGCTGAGGAGACGAGCACTGTGTCGGTATGAGTTGAATCTGTGCGCTTGTAAATGAGCTCAATACTCGTCGTGTTGCGGTCGGTCTCACCCACACCAATCGTTGAGAACTGGCGTATTAACGACGACGCGGCTTCCGGCACAAGAGCCAGCCCGTACTTCGCCGAGTCTGTGAACAACCAGCGGTAGGTCTCGCTTACACTGGAAAAAGGAACTGACACGGCTGGGATGCTATCGCCAAAGTCAATTTTGCCGGAATAGGAGGCAAACTGTTCGCCGAGGAAATCGCCGTTGGTCAGAGTGTCGGTTGTCGCTTCCGAACCCCAGATGCTTTTTATCCGCACGACGCGGAAAGCGAGGCTGTTGGTATTTGTATCGCCATAGGCATAGCCGAGCGGGTACATTTTGAGCGATGCTGATATGATTTCCGACTCTTTCAGATTTGCTACAGAATCGGGAACAGTGCTAAACCGGAGAAACGACATTGCTTTGGTGTCGGCTGTTTGCCCTACGAGAAAAGAGCTGACATTAGACTTATCGCCACCATTGGTCAGAGCTACCGTAATTCGCCCGCTGTAGGAGCTGTCGAACAGCCGAGTTTCGTCGGATTTGACGACGACAGTTGAGAGTGTATCCGTAATGAACTCTGTGCCGATGGACGACGGCTGATCGTTGCAGCCAGTGAACAGCGCCAGAATAGCAAGAGCGACGAGGCTATAACGAGAAAAAAACACCGTTGAAGTCATAATCTTCCACAATTGAATGAACCGGCGTCTATCCTGCCAGAAAGAGCAGGTATCGCCAGACTACAATCCCACCCACGACGCACAAGCGGGTATTGCATTGAGGATGCCAGAACACAGCATTCGCTCAGGTCTTGTTGTAAAAATCAAACCCGCGTCCGGGAAGACGCGGGCTGAAAAAATTTGGTTACATTCGTAACCGGATACATCAGGACAATAGATTCCGGTAGATTACTTCGTACTTCCTCGCCGACTTCGCCCATGAGTGATCTTCGCGCATACCATTGAGGGCAATTGTCGTCCATACTTCGCTGTTGCGGTACAGCGCCAGCGCTCGCCGCACAGCTTCCATCATGTCGGCTGCTTCGTACTTTTTGAAAGTAAATCCATTGCCTTTTCCTGTTTTCTCATCGAATTCGTGAACCGTATCGGCAAGGCCGCCTGTAGCGCGGGCGATAGGCACTGTGCCATAGGCAAACGAATACATCTGGTTCAGGCCGCATGGCTCGAACAGCGAGGGCATTAAGTACATATCTGCTCCACCCTCGACCAGGTGGGCAAGCGGGTCGTCGAACTTGATTTGCACACCGAGCTTGTCGGGATATTTTTCGGCAAGGGCAAGAAGTGCCTTTTCAATATCGGCATCACCTTCGCCGAGAACAACAATCTGCACATCTTCTGCAAAAAGTTCAGTGGCAGCTTCGAGGAACAGGCCAAAGCCTTTTTGCTCTACGAGGCGGGAGATCATACCAATCACGGGTGTGCCGGGCCGGTAATTCAGACCGAATTTCGAGAGCAAGTCTTCTTTATTTGCTTCTTTTTTATCGATGGAATCAGTGTTATAGCGTTTTGCGATGAGCTTGTCCTTGTCCGGATCCCACACTGTCGTATCGATACCATTTAGAATTGGCGTAAAGATGTCTTTGCGCTCTTTCAGGCAGGCATTGAGGCCATTGGTAAGTTTGCTGTCAGAAAGTAATTCTTGGCCGTAGGTTTCGCTCACTGTCGTGATATGGTCGGCATACAGAATTCCTGCTTTCAGGAAGTTGATCTGATTTTTGTGCTTTACGTCCTCAATCCGGTCTAATGGCAATCCGGTTTTGGCAAACGTCTCTTTCAGCGGGAATACGCCCTGGTTATTGATATTATGAATCGTGAGCACAATTTTCGTGTTCTTGAATTGCTCGCGATACAGCGTGCGCATATACATTGGCAGCAAGCCAGTCTGCCAGTCGTTGCAGTGCACAATATCGGGGAACCAGCCCAGTAGCAGGCATGTTTCAATAACCGTTCGCGTAAAGAAGATAAAACGCTCGTCGTTGTCCGCGTATTCTGCCCCGGTTTCAGGGTCGTTGTACAATCCCCACTTCGAGTCGTAGTAGTACTGATTTGTAGTCATGTACGCTTGCACCTTTGTGCGAGGATTGGTAATCGACGACGACTTTACCGTAGCAGGCTCCTCCCGCTCGCCTACCCGTACAGGAATGTCTTTCAGGCGGTTTATCTCGTGAATACGGTTTTTGCGTTCGCTGATAGCTCCGTACTTGGGCAGCATAACGCGGATGTCGTGTTCTATATCGCGGAGAGCCAATGGCAAACCATACGCGACATCAGCCAGTCCACCTGTTTTTGCAAAGGGATAAATTTCGCTGGCTGTAAAAAGGATGCTGATGGGTTTTGCCATGCGTACTTTGAAGTTATTTGATGTAATACGATTTGTTGTGTGCCGCTGTGGCCGAATGCGTACCCAGGATCGGGGATGCTCTCAGGCGGATGAAAGCCCGTATCCACATTCGGCTTAAGTACAGGAAATAAAAAGTACAGAGTTGTTCAAACTGCAAAAATACGCAAGATTACATCCAAAATCAATTGTAAGATCGGGTACCTATTTGCATGTGTCTACCAAACGGTAATGTTCTGGGGCGGCGGATTGTATTTTGTGTGCGGCTACGAGGGGGCAAAACCTGCCGCTTGCGCTTCTCGGAGCAGAGCTCTGTACACATTATGGCCGTCGCGAGAAAATCGTTCGAAATATCCTGTGTACCATTGGTTCAGCGATATTCCTGCCCGATCTGATTCGGCCAAGTCGGCAGCGCTCTCAATGCCACCTGTGCGGATACTATGAAATTCGCGGTTAGGCTGCTTTTCTGCAACATAGGATGCCGCCATTGAAGCAAGCCGCAGCGAGTCGGCTTTGAGCAAACGCCCGCTAAGCCCGCCGCCAAAAGTAGATGTAAAATAATCGTATAATGGCCTGTCGGCAGAGGCGACCTCGGCGCGATGCCGCGCGTAAGCCGTCGACGTGTTGCCAAAATTAATTCCGTCGTAGTGCAGTGTCAGTAGCATATCTACAAGAGCTTGTACCTGCCCGGGCTGTGTATCGGTAGAGAACTTTACAACCACAGGCAGCGGCCTTTGCCTGCGGCGAAGCACAGCCGTGCTCAGGTACTCCAGGCGCTCGGCTAAATCCTGCATATCCGCATGGGCGTGCCCGGCGTTCGGACAGCTCTCGTTCAGTTCGATAAAATCCACACGAGCTTTGTCGAATAATGCCATTGCGTCGGCGAGCTCTTCCAACGCTTTTTTTCCGGAAGACTCCGGTGCTCCCATAATACTAATTCCCACCGGGCAGCCGTTGATGCGCCCTAATGCCGCAAGCCGCCGCGCTACTTCCGCATGCCCTTTATTGGGCAGCCCCAGCCAGTTCGATGCCGCACCAGAAGTCGGATAAGGAGCGAATGGCAGCTTTGCACCTGCTTTTGTGTTTCCTGTGCGTGCAAATGTCGTCGTTGTACCTGCAAGGTAAGCTCCTGCTCCCTGCCGGGCTGATACTTCGTACCCTTCCCCGTTTTTGTACATTCCCGCTGCATTGAACACCGGCGAGCGGAAAGGAATGCCCCATAGCACGCGCTGGTATTCCGCTGGTGGTTCGAAAACCACGGGGCGGTTATTTACCAGTACATGTAAGAAGACCTTGCGAGCTTGCGAATAAAGCCGTACCGCCAACGGCGCAGGAAGCCGGACGGCAAAAGGACGCACAAGGCTGTCGAGGCGAGCGAGAAAAGATGCGTTCATAGCAGGCAAAAAACGAAGAACATTTCTGCAAAAGTACAAAAATTCTGCGACGTGGGCTGCATCTGCTCTGTGAAGTTGTCTAAAGTTTGGTTGCGGGCGCAAGCATCTTCGCTCCTGTGCGCTGGTTATCGTAGAATGATGCGAAGACGAACGCACCGCGCTGCACACGTTCGCGCATCGTTCGATAGCGTGCTGTCCGCTTTTCTGCACAAGCGCCAAGCAGCCACATCTCCGCCCCTCTAAAAGCCGAGCTACGACCATGTAGTGGTATACAGGATGGAGCCATGCCGAACAATCTCCGCCTATGGCCAGTCAAAAAAAAGGGGTGCCGATACATCGACACCCCTTGGCAAAAGAATGCAAGTAGCTATTAGTCGCAGGTTGCAACAACACGCACGCTGATGCGGCGGTTCACTTTGCGGATCGCTTCAAGCTGTTCGGGTTTGATCTTTTTCAGTTCTTTGCCTGTGGGCTCCTGAGATTTCGGACGCGAAGAGCCGTAGCCTTCCGTACCTGCAATTTTCGCCGGGTTGACGCCGCTTTCAACCAACCAGTTTTTGATGCGGGCTGCTCTCATATTAGAAAGCTCTACATTGCGCTTCGGATCGCCTTCGGCAGAGGCATGGCCTTCGATGAACACTTTCAGGCCAGCGCACTGCTGCACATAAGCGAGCAGTTTGCGAAGGTTCTCTTCAGTCTGCGGGAATTCATAATTGAAGTTATCTGTATTCACAACGAAATAGATATCCGGGAAGTCGACAATTGTACCAACTTTTGGCGGTGCGGGGCAACCGTTTTTCGCCGGGTCTTGTGTGTTACGCACTCCAGCGATAAGCGGGCAAGCGTCTTCACCGTCGATTACACCATCTTTGTCGGTGTCGGGATTGAGCGGGTCGGTGTTGTAACGTGCCGAAACTTCGTCGCCGTCGATCAGTTTGTCGTTGTCGGTATCTGCTTTCATCGGCTGTGTTTTATAGCGCACAATTTCCTCTCCGTCGGTCAGCTTGTCGTTGTCGCTGTCGGCATTGGTCGGGTCGGTTTTATAACGATTTACTTCGTCGCCATCGTTCAGGCCGTCTTTATCAGTATCGGCAAGAGTAGGATTCGTTTTGTAGGTGAGTACTTCTGCACCATCGGTAAGGCCATCGTTGTCGGTATCGGTAGCCAGCGGATTGGTTGTGTATTTGCGGGCTTCCTCTCCGTCAGTCAGACCATCTTCATCGGTATCGCGTTTTGTCGGGTCGGTTTTATACACTTTTACTTCGTCGCCGTCCAGCAGTTCGTCGTTGTCTGTGTCTGCTTGGTTGGGATTGGTATTCCGTGCGAGTTCTTCGCCATCCATCAGCCCATCGCTGTCGGTATCAGCTTTTACCGGCGAGGTTTTGTGCTGCATAATTTCGGCATAGTCTGTTAGGTTGTCGCCATCGGTATCAGCTTTTAGCGGGTCGGTAGCGTATTCGCGCACTTCCTGATAGTCGGTCAGTCCATCGCCATCGGTATCGGGATTGTATGGGTCGGTACCAATGCGGCGCTCCTCAGAGTTGCTCAGCCCATCGCCGTCGCTGTCGGCTGTGCCGAGTATGTAGTAGGAAAATCCTGCGCCGAAGGTTGCAAACATGTCGTCGCGGTCGCCGCCTTCAAGATCGTCGAGATAATCTGTGCCTGTAAAGCGGAATGTTCCACGCGCATTTACGACAACATTTTCATTGATGTAGTATTCAAAGCCCATACCTACAGGTATCATGACCTTGGATTTCTCATATACCGCGCTAGAATTATTAGGCAGTGCTTGGTTCTTTGTGAAGTTGGCAGCGTTCCAGTCGGTGTAGCCTATACCGCCAAATACATATGGAACAAACGACTGCGAGGGGAAAAGGTTGAGCGAGAGAAATGTTTCATAGGTGAGAACGCGGATTGCATTCTTTTCTTCGATCTCGATGTTTGTGCCGGGGTAACGATCTCCAATTTGTGAACCTGCACCAAAGTAGCCGGGGAAACGCATAATTACGTCGTCATTTACCTTGTAGCGAATCTGATGTAAGCCTACTGAGCCGTGCAGAGACAGCGGGCCGAGAATGTTGTAGCGAACAAATAAATCGCCGCCGAGCCAAAACTGGTTGTCGGTAAAGTCGCCCCAGTACTTAATTCCACCCACATTAAAACCAAAGGAAAGACGGCCTGCCTCGCTCTGGGCATGTGCGCCGGAAAAACCAAGTGCCAGCAGGCATACGCATGCGAGAATGGCACGTGTGATCGTAGAAAATTTCATATGCAATCTCCAAAGATGTGCTTGAAATAAGATTCGTAAATGTTCTGTTAGATCTATTAATAATTGTATCTGCTTCTGCCGGGTCATTGTGTCGGTTCTGTCGCTCACTTGAGCAGGCTTGCTAGGCTCTGCCGCTATTGATACAGGTAATCATGGAGCCGTGTTTCTCGGTAGGAAAAGGCGAAGCCTGACTGGATATGGGGACGCCTCTGTACCTCCGTGTTGCTTGTACTTGTCGGAGTGATATTTAGTTCCCCCGAATAAATCTTAGGGCGCAAAGTCGTGTGCTGAGCGCGCAGGCAGGGGGAACATGCCGACCGTGTGGTAGGTATAAGCCTTCACTGCATTTCTTATGATAACCTTGTAATGCTTTTACACCTGTGTTTCAGCTCGGTTGTTTTGAACTGCTGCTTTTTTTATTCATAGATATATACTCAGGCGCCGAAAACCGGCAGCTATTTATAATAGAGTATGTGTATGTATATGTATTCTTACAACTGTGTAGAGGAAATAATTATGAAAAGGATTTTGCCTATTCTCGCTGTGATGGCATGTAGTGTGCTTTCTTTTACCGCGTGCGATAATCGTGGTGATGTGCAGGACGAGCGCGAAGATTTGCGCGAAGAACAACAAGACGTTCGCGATGCACAAAAAGAAAGTGCTGAAAAGCTAATGAAGGAACAACGGGATGTCTATGTCCAGGAAATAAATGTGCGAATTGCTAAGTTCGATTCTACAATGTCTGTTGTCGAGGAGCGAGCTGCTAAATCCAAAGGGAAAATGAAGACGGAATACGAAGCTCAGCTCGCCGACCTTCGCAGCCGACGCGATTCGTTTAATACAAAAATGGATGATGTTCGCAATGCTACAGCAGAGACTTGGGAAAACGTAAAATCGGATGCAAATACCATGCTCGGCGATCTCGAAAATAAGTACAATGAAATACTCGAAAAGATGAAGTCGAATTAATTCGCCGTACACGTTGGAGAGGGGTGTTGTAAGCCCGAGAGCAAAAAAATAAAAGCACTAATTGCTTTTTCACAGATAATTATTTTTTCAGTGTTTGCTTCTCGTGTGCAAAAGCCCAGCTTTGTCGTTCGCATTTGCATATGCATAATTACACCGTCTCGCTGTACGCGGGGCGGTGTTTTTTTTAATCCTTTGCGCGTTCTGTCTTCGGCCTTCCGCTCGCGTCTCTGCACCGCGCTGCATCGCCGCCGCGTGTAGTTCGCCCTTTATCGCAGTTGTGCGGATACAGGCCGTGTGAGCGCCGAGATACACTGCAAATTGCAGATGCCAAACAGAAAGTTCGGCGGGATAGACACCCGTACTTTTGGTGTCTGTGCAAGTGAGCAGCAATGCGCGGGAATCGCGCTGGCGAGCAGCTTTCGGCCAGCCGATAAGCGGTGAGTGCGACCGGTGACAGCGACCGCACGGACGTCGCAGCGCTGCCCGTGCCACAAAAAATCGGCAGAGAAAAAGCAGAAAATATTGTGCATAAAAAAGCCCCGAATGCAGGCATCCGGGGCTGATGTTTTTAGAGCATTGTCGGGCTAGGAAATTGTCCAAGTATCGCCCGCATTCAGCAGCGATTGGATATTGCCGTTGCCGCGTCGCTCTACTGCTGTAGCGAGCTGGCGCGACACTTCTTCTTCATAGCACGGGCGGTCGGCGGCATAGAGAATACCAAACGGGCGAGGCATGCCGGGCGTTGTTGTCATGTTGGAGACAATCGTCGCAAGCGTGAGATCGCGCTCATTGTACACAAGCAATTCATCGACAGAATATCCATCGGACAGTTTCACTACTGTGGGCGTAAAGCCATCGAGCTTAATTCCCTTGTCGTTGCCCACACCGAATACCATTGGCTTGCCGTGTTCCACAAACAGAGCTTGCTCGGGCTTCGTTTCTTTTTCGGTGTAGCTAAAGAACGCGCCGTCGTTGAACACTACGCAGTTTTGATAAATTTCCAGAAACGATGTTCCCTTGTGCTCTGCGCTACGGCGGAGCATCGCGCCCATATGTTTCAGATCGCGGTCGAGCGTGCGCCCTACGAACGTAGCATTAGCACCAAGCGCGAGGCTTGTAGGATTGAACGGATGATCGAGCGAACCCATCGGCGTCGACTTTGTGATATGCCCGGGCGACGAGGTCGGCGAGTATTGTCCTTTGGTAAGGCCGTAAATCTCGTTGTTGAACAGCAGCACATTAATATCCACATTGCGGCGCAGAAGATGGATAAAATGGTTGCCGCCAATGCTCAGCGCATCGCCATCGCCAGTTACCATCCACACTGAGAGCTCGGGTCGTGCAATTTTTAGTCCCGTGGCAATAGCAGGCGCTCTACCGTGGATAGTGTGGAATCCATACGTGTTCATATAGTACGGAAAGCGGCTGGAGCAGCCTATTCCCGAGACAAACACGATCTGTTCCTTCGGAACGCCTAGTTCAGGCATGAGCTTTTGCATCTGTGCAAGGATGGCGTAATCGCCACAGCCCGGACACCACCGCACTTCCTGATCCGATTTAAAATCTTTCAGCGTGTATTGTATATCGACCGGTTCGTTTTGAATAACGCGGAGGTCGTCGAGTAATGTGTTCATAGAATTGGCCGAAACGGCATGAGCAGGACAGAATGGAGCTGTCAGGAATTCAGAAGATCGTTGATTGTAGCTTCTACTTCTTCGGCTTTGAACGGCAGGCCTTGTACTTTGTTCAGCCCGACGGCAGGAACGAGGTATGTAGAGCGCAGCACCTTCAGTAGCTGGCCTTTGTTGAGTTCAGCCACGACAACATGTTTGAAATTGCAGAGTATTTCGCCTACGTTTTTCTGGAGTGGGTTCAGGAAGCGCAGATGCAGGTGCGACACTGCAACGCCACGGCTGTGCATATTCTGTACGGCTGTTTTTATAACGCCATAGGTACCGCCCCAGCTTACGATAAGCACATCGCCTTGTTCATCGCCTTCTACTTCGGCCAGCGGCAGCGTATTGGCAATGCGTTCCACTTTCTCGGCGCGCAGGTCCACCATAAGTTGGTGGTTCTGCGGGCTGTAGCTGATATTGCCCGAGCCATTTTCTTTTTCTAATCCGCCGATGCGGTGCTCAAGGCCCGGAGTGCCCGGCACAGCCCAGGGGCGTGCCAGAGTTTCTTCGTTGCGTGCATACGGCTGAAACGCTTCGGTATCAGTATGAAACTGCACCGCAATGTCGGGCAGCTCGCTTACATCCGGCACAAGCCAAGGCTCGGAGCCATTAGCGATATAGCCATCGGACAGCAGGAACACGGGAGTCATTGATGTAACTGCGATACGCACAGCTTCGAATGCTGCGTAGAAACAATCACCGGGAGTAGCAGGAGCGATCACAGGAACCGGTGCTTCTCCATTGCGTCCGTACAGCGCTTGCAAGAGATCCGCCTGCTCGGTTTTGGTTGGCATGCCGGTACTCGGCCCTGCGCGTTGTACATTGATAATAACCAGCGGGAGCTCGGTCATCACAGCCAAGCCAATCGCTTCTGTTTTTAACGCCAGGCCGGGGCCACTTGTCGAAGTTACGCCGAGAGCACCGCCGAACGCCGCACCGATGGCACTGGTGACAGCGGCAATTTCGTCTTCAGCTTGGAATGTTTTTACACCGTAGTTTTTCAGCGACGAGAGCGTGTGCAGGATATCGCTTGCGGGAGTAATAGGATAACTGCCAAAGAACACATCGAGGCGCGCCTTCTGTGCGGCTGTCACCAAGCCGAGAGCCAGCGCTGTATTCCCATTGATATTGCGGTACAGGCCGGGCTGCATGGGCGCGGGCTTTACGTCGAAGCGCGTTACAAATATTTCGGTTGTTTCGCCAAAGTTCCAGCCTGCGTGCATAGCGCGATAATTCGCTTCGGCGATTTGCGGGACTTTGGAGAATTTTTGCTTAATCCACTGCTCGGTTGGTTCCAGCGGGCGATTGTACAGCCAGTACATCATGCCGAGCGCAAAGAAGTTTTTCGTGCGGTCTACTTCTTTCGACGACATCTGTAAGTCCTTGAGCGCTGCTGCCGTGAGCCTGCTTATATCTACTGCAAACAACTGGTAGGAATCCAGCGAGCCATCTTCGAGCGGGTTGACGGCATAGCCCGACAGGCGTAGATTCTTGTCGTTGAAGCCTTCGGTATTGGCAATAATGATACCATTGGCGCGCAGGCTGCCGAGGTTTACTTTGAGCGCTGCAGCATTCATAGCCACGAGCACATCGCAGTAGTCGCCGGGCGAGTGTATTTCGCCACTGCCGAAGTGGAGCTGGAACCCGCTTACGCCGAACAGCGTGCCCTGCGGGGCGCGAATTTCAGCGGGAAAATCCGGAAATGTGCTTATATCGTTGCCAACAATGGCCGATGTATTCGTAAACTGCGAGCCCGTAAGCTGCATGCCATCGCCGGAGTCGCCTGCAAAGCGAATCACGACATCGTCGAGAGAACGGAGTTCTTTGTTGCTCATAAGAGGGTACTATTCCTTATCGTTCGCGTGCGAAGACGCACACGCTGGCATTAGATTTTAGCTGCAATGCCGGGCTGCCTGCGGTCGTGCTTGTGGCCAATACCGCCGCCTTATTCAAATTCGATAATTCCTGTTTTTTTATAGACTTTTTGCATCGTTTTGCGTGCGCGCCTGCGCGCCGCTTCTGCTCCGCGTGCCAGTATTGCTTTCAGTGTGTCTTCGTCCTGCCGCAGGGCGTGATACCGTTCCTGGATGGGGCGGAGCTGCTCTACAACTGCTTCGCCGAGCTCGGTTTTGAAGTCGGCGTAGGTCTTGCCTGCAAAGCGCTCTTCGAGCTGCTGGATAGTCTCGCCGGTAGCAACGCTGAATATCGTAAGCAGGTTGGAAATAGCCGGGCGTTCTTCGGCATTGAAGCGGATATCCGTTCCAGAATCCGTCACCGCGCGTTTGAGCTTGTTGCGTACCACATCAGGCGCGTCGTCCAAGTAAATTGTCGCTTTTGCGTTCTCGTCCGATTTCGACATCTTTTTTGTAGGCTCTTGTAGGCTCATGATGCGCGCTCCCACTTTGGGGATGTACGGGTCGGGCACTGTGAACGTAGGCGAATGCCGGTTGTTGAAGCGCTCAGCCAGATTTCGCGCCAGCTCTAAATGCTGCTTTTGGTCGGCACCTACTGGTACGAGATCGGCTTGATACAGCAGAATATCGGCAGCCATCAACACCGGATAGGTGAACAGCCCTACGTTTGCGCTGTGCCGCTCGGTTTTTTCCTTGAATTGCGTCATTTTGCTGCACTCGCCCATCGACGTAAAGCAGTTGAGTACCCATGTGAGCTGCGAGTGTTCCGGTACGTGCGACTGTATAAAAATCGTGCTGCGCTCCGGGTCAATACCGCTGGCAATGTACATTGCCGCTGCGTCGAGCGAGCGCCTGCGAAGCTCGGCAGGTACTGGCGAAATAGTGAGCGCGTGGAGGTTCACGATGCAAAAAATACAATCGTGTGTTTCCTGCAATACTACCCAATTCTTCAGCGCTCCTACGTAGTTGCCGAGCATAAGAGTGTGCGTGGGTTGCATGCCGCTGAAGATAACCGGCCTGCGCGTTTGTTGTTGTTCAGACATGGTTGTGTACCGGAATAATGTAATAGAAACAACAAAAATACATATTTTCGACGAGAAAATACTTCCTTGTAGCAAACCGCTACGGGAAGTAGCGCGAAGCATTCGGTCTTTGGCCTCGTGTTCTGTCTCTGCACCGCGCTGCACAGCCGCCGCGTGTATTTCGGCCTCCATCGCCCGAAGCGCAGGAGCGCCGCTTGAAGCCGTCTATGATTGCGCCTTGTGCTCAAGAGCGGCAGGCGGTAGGACACCGGAAAGCGGCCAGTGCGACCGGTGACAGCGGCCATACGGTAGAGCCGTCCCGTCAGGGCGGCTCCGCTGCAAAGACGCCCGTGCCACAACTTTTTCCCAACAGCAATAGCATACACTCCATGATTAGTTTCTGGGAACGCGAAGCACTTGTGCATTATGATACCATCGTTGTTGGTGGTGGAATTATCGGGCTCTCGGCAGCCATTGCCCTGCGCGAACTCCATCCCACCCGTTCGGTGCTCCTGCTCGAACGCGGTTTGCTCCCCACAGGCGCAAGTACAAAAAACGCTGGATTTGCGTGCTATGGCAGCCTTACCGAAGTGGTGAGCGATCTCGGGCGCAATACCGCCGACAATGTGCTCGCCGTGATGGAAAAGCGTCTGCGCGGTCTGCGCTTGCTGCGAAGTCGCTTGGGTGCAGAAGCTATGGGCTACGAAGAATACGGTGGTTACGAACTCATGTTCGACAAAGAAATGTCGTGCCTCGACCGCATCGGCGAGGTGAATGAACTGCTTGCGCCAGTGTTCGGACCCAACTACTTTGTGGTGCGTAGCGATCTCGCTTATCAGTTCGGATTTAATACGCACGAAGTGCGAGCGATAGTTGGTGCACCGATGGAAGGACAGATTCACACAGGCAAAACCATGCGCTCGCTGGCTCGCTTTGCTGCCGAACGCGGCGTGGAGATTCGCACGGGGGCAGATGTTCTGTCTATTGATGAAACAGAACGCGAAGTGACGATTGCTGTGCGGGCTTCCGGCGGGCAGTCTACGCTCACAGCCGGGCGAGTAGCTGTGTGTACCAATTCGTGGATGAGCGCTATGCTGCCGGGCATTTGTGTAAAGCCGGGGCGCGGGCAGGTTCTTGTTACACAGCCAATTCCCGATCTCCGGTTCAAAGGCGTTTTCCACTTCGACGAGGGGTTCTATTATTTCCGCAATGTGGGCAACCGCGTGCTGTTTGGCGGCGGGCGCAATATGGCATTCGACGAAGAGGAAACGCATGAGTTCGCTGTAACAGAACGTATCCAGAGCGAGTTGGAGCGACTGCTGCGCGACGTTATTCTGCCCGATACTGCTTGGGAAATCGACATGCGCTGGGCGGGCATCATGGGCTTCAGCGATACGCGGTTGCCGATTGTGCAGAAGACATCAGAGCGCATTGCTGTGGGCTTTGGCTGCAATGGTATGGGTGTGGCGCTGGGAAGTTTGGTAGGACAAGAAACGGCGAGTTTGATATATGAGTAAATGCGGATCGTCTTGCTGCCCAAAGTGGCTGGTCGATGCCCCTCTCTAACTTTTTCTATTGTGTACGGTGTTTGTCTGCAACCCCTGCCCCATACATTAGTATAGCACCAAAGTTTTGTGGTGCCAACCAACTATCCAGTGTCTATGAAAAAGAAGATTCTTCTCTCTGTGCTGGTTTTGTGCGGGCTCTACAGCGCATATCTCGTTGCCGGTCTGGTGGCAAATGCCGTTGGTATATGGCCAGCAGCTCCTGGTACTGCTATGATGGCGTCCGACCACAAAAAGTCCGATAAATCTACCGCCGACAACGATGGGCCGCATGTCTTTTATGAGAATAAGCGCATCGTCGTTCGGTCTGTCGTTGGCCATAACAAAGCGGCCACTGTTGTTATCGACACGGTTGCCATAGGCGATAAAGCGGCAGTTCTATTGAACTGTACCTTTAGCCGCCATCCGGAGTGGAATTTTACTACCCATCTGAAAGCTAACCTGCACAATGAGGCTGCCGTCTACAACCGCGCCGACAGCATCATTGCTCTTTCGGATGTTGAGGGGAATTTTAAGGCGTTCAGGGCGTTGCTCATACAAAACGGGGTGATGAACAGCAGGTATCAATGGACATTCGGAAGCGGGCATCTCGCCCTTGTCGGTGATCTTTTCGATAGAGGACTGCACGTTACCGAATGCCTCTGGCTTATCTATCATCTCGAAGGAGAGGCGGAGCAGGCGGGTGGCAAAGTCCATTTTGTACTCGGCAACCACGATATCGCCAACCTTAGCGGTAAACTGCGCGAGGTGCGAAATAAATACATCGAAAACGCCAAGCGGATGCACGTGGACTACACACAGTGGTACACTTCCAATACAGAACTCGGACGCTGGCTGCGAACGAAAAATGTCGTGGAGAAAGTAGGCGGTGTTCTGATCGTTCACGGCGGTATTTCTAAACAGGTGAACGCGCTTTCGATGAGTCTTTTGCAGATCAATGACCTGTGCCGGAGGTACTATGATACCGACGATGACGCAAGGCAGGATGAGCTGGAAGAACCTGCAAAAACTCTGTATTCACAGAAGGCCTCGCCCTTCTGGTATCGCGGCTATGTGGGCGAAGAAGCCACGAAGAAACAGCTCGCGCATACGCTGAAGATGTATAATATTTCTGCTATTATTGTGGGGCATACAGTAGTTGACAGCGTGGAGACGCTGTACGGCGGCAGAGTAATGGCTATCGACACTAAACACGCCGAAGGTATCTCGCAAGGGGTGTTGTACACGGGGGGCGTGTTTTACCGAATAGATGACACCGGGAAACGGCTGAAACTGTAAGCCGCTTCTTTTCTGGATCGGAGGCTGCGCCCAGGTATCGGAAGAACACGTATAGAGGGCCAACATCGCTATTCCGGCGCAGCCGCTATTTGCCACTCCCACACTTCTCCGTCGTCGGGATGTTCTACTGTGCCCACGAGTACAAAGCCGAGTTTATGCAGAATTGCAGGTGATGCGCCGGGCTGCGGTAGTGTCTGCGCCGCAATAATAATATCGGGTGCTGCTTCGCGTGCCATGCGCACGAGTTCACGCGCCATTTCTGTTGCAATGCCCTTTCCCTCGTATTCCCGAAATGTGAAGTACGCAATTTCCACGCGCCCATCCACAGGCGGCGTTTTGAATGCACATGTCCCTACTACTATGCCGTCCAGCACGGCGAGATACGCTACCCAGGGCGGAGCAAAGCCCGATACTTCGTACATCACGGCGGTTGTAGAGCACACACTTTGGGCGATTTCCGGAAGCGGGCCGACATCGTCGCAGGGGAGACCGGAAGGGAGGATGGGAAGGAGACGGAGCATAGGTATGCAATGGGAACTGTAAGATGTTATTTATTGAGCTTTATTCGCCGAGAATAGTCGGATACGCCTTTCTCTCCGGCCTCGCTTTCAGCCTCTGCACCGCGCTGCATTGCCGCTCGTGGTTGTTCTCCCCGTCCTTCGCAGAGAGCTGGCGCAAAGCCTTTGGCCAACCGATAAGCGGACGCTGCGACCGGCGACAGCGACGCCCGGTAGAGCCGTCCCGTTAGGGCGGCTCGATACAGCGATGCCCGTGCCACACATATTCTTTCATCAATTGGAATGTCGGCGCTTATCCCACCTGTTGCGGCTGGAAAATCTCGTCCAACGCAGCTAACTTCAGCCATTCTTCCCTGCCGAGCTTCACATCGACGGGCTTGCGGACACCTTCGAGGATATCTTCTACATAATTGTAGCGGCGCATACCGACGAGCACCGACGACACACCTTGTGTAGAGCGCAGGGCATTGACTGCGAGCTGTGCGAGGCTCATGTTTCTGAATTCATCGCCCAGGACCAAGGTGACTGTACGCATTGCTGCCGCAGATCGGCTACGGGCGAGGTCGGCATAGTAGCAAGTAATATGATGGAACAGCGACGAAGCGGAAGCCTTGAACTCCCGTATCCAGGCGGTGAGATCATCGGACTTTGTCTCGGCGATAGCGCGCAGCCCGGCATTCATACGCGGCAGGAAGTGCTGCGAGCGGGCTTCTATCCAGTGTTCGTAGTTGCCGAACGTATCCCAGTGGCGTTGCAGAATCGTACCCGGCGCGAGATACTCGATAAGCGCGGCGCGGTCCTGTTCGCTCACGGCAAAGTGCGGCAGAAACCGCATGTAAAAAGTGTTTTCGAGCTGAATAAGCTCGTTCACACTCGCCATAATTGCATGTTGGTCGGGAGTATTAGCACAGGGCACATCGGCCAGCCGCACGAGCCGGTTGCCCACGAGTGCATTAAGCGGGCGATTGATCAACACGGTAAGCCCTTTTTCCTGTGCAAACTCCAGAACGGTTTGTGTATTACCATGCTGGTTGCGCTCGGTAGCCGCACCGCGTTCGAGCAGATTCAGCGGCATTTGCACCGTTGTAAAGCGCCCGGATGTTCCCACGGTTTGAGCGATTTGCCACACTGTTTCGAGCGAGCAGAATTCAGAATCACCAGAAGGACGGGGGAAGGTATTCGACGAGACACCATAGGCGCGAATGCGTCCGCGCTGCACTTCTTTTTCGAGGTGCCGGAACGCCTGCTCGATACGGCGGTAGAACTCCGCCATAGATTCGCCGACACGGCAGCCTTTTTTGTTGGCCCAGCCGAGAAAATATTCAGGATTGTGAAGAAGCAGGATATCGATAGAAGAGGTTTGGAGGCGTTCGAGGGAGCGGGTGATCTGGTCGTCGAGAAATTCGGGGTGAATACAGTGCCAGAGTCCATTGTTGCACTTCGTCATTTCTGGAAATGCCAGCCCCATTTCTTCTCGTTCCTTTGCCAGTGCGTAGTTCGTACCCTGCACATATCCTACTTTTGTCACGATTGTCAGGCTATTTCGCTCAATCAGCTTTTCCTCAACGAGCTGCTGCACTACATTGCCCACGAGCTCTTCGCTTGCGCCATCGGCGTAGTTAGTAGAAGTGTCGATAAGGTTTACCCCTGCTAAAAGTGCCTGTCGCAGAGCGCGCTCATGGTCGTCGTTGCCAAGAGAGATACGATAGCAGCCAAAGCCCGCGCGAGTAATTGTGCGTCCGGCGGGGCGGGACGGATTTGGCAGTGTTGCAGATTGCGGTATCGAAAGCGTATCCATAGTTAAGCCATGTATCGGTAATGAAAGCGCAGAGCAACCGAAGCACAGACGAATAAGTCTGGCCTGGCATGTGTGCGGTGCGTCAGTTGTTGGTTACGGCATTACAGTGGGAGTCCAGCCTTGGGGCAAACGCGTAATGCCCACGCCTACCAGAACAAGAGCAACAATGATCATCACCACTGTGTTGCGGGCGCGAATCGGGCCGGGAGAAGATTTCCAGCGAGCGCTGAAATGCACTGCTCCGAGCGCGAGGAACATTGTAACACCATGTGCGATGCGATACATTACAAAGCCGCGCGAGAAAAGCACGACAAGGCCGATGACAAACTGTATCGTGAACAGCCAGCTAAAGAGACCCATCAAGATATTATCAGTTTTGCTGTATTCCCCACGGCTTATCCATGTGAGCGTGAGTTTGATGAGCGCTAATACTGCTGCTGCCAGAATAAGCCAGCGATTATGCGAATGGAGGGTGTAAAGAAAGTCCATAAAGCTCCGTAGACGTTGAAAAACCGGTCGTTATAGGGATGGATTCACGTATCAGGACACTACTGTGCCAAACAGCGTTGCCGACGTAGCCCGCTCTATGTGCGTGCGAATAGTATCGCCGACGATATACCCTGTTGTTTCATTGTGCGGGAAGATGACAACTTTATTTGAGTCGGTACGCCCTTGCCATTCTGCTTGGTTGCGTTTGCTGGGGCCTTCCACGAGAACCGTCTCGACTGTACCAATATGCTGCTGGTTCATTTCGTGCGAGATGCGTTGCTGCTGTTCGATAATCTGGTTCAGGCGGACAATTTTGACCTCGTCGGGAATGTCGTCGCCCATTTTCCACGCTTTTGTGCGTTCGCGCGGAGAATATTTAAACATATAGGCGCCATCGTAGCGGACTACGCGCATCAGCTCCATTGTCGCTTCGTGGTCGGCTTCTGTCTCGGTGGGGAATCCGGCGATAATATCCGTAGAAAGAGCGCAATTCGGCATCAGTTCGCGGATTTTCGCCATGCGTTCGTAGTAGTGTTCCACCGAGTAATCGCGGTTCATGAGCTTCAGGATGCGGTCGGAGCCCGACTGCACAGGCAGATGGATATATTTGCAGATATTGTCGTATTCGGCCATTGTCTCGATAAGCTTATCGCTCATGTCGTGCGGGTGCGAAGTCGTATAGCGGATGCGCATCTCGGGCACGGCGCGTGCGCAGGCGGCCAGAAGATCGGCAAAATCGCTGTTGCTGGCCTCGTCGCGGTAGCTATTTACATTTTGCCCGAGCAGCGTTACTTCCTTAAAGCCGCTGTCCTGGAGCTGCCGAGTTTCATCGACAATTGACTGCATGGCGCGCGAGCGTTCTCGCCCGCGAGTAAACGGCACTACACAGAAGGAACAGAAATTGTCGCAGCCGCGCATCACCGTAATCCAGGCGCTTATGCCCTCGGTACGCAGCGGCGTAATATCGTCGTAAGTTTCTACTCGGCTGAGCTTTACAGCAATTCCCTTTTCGCCTGAAAACGCTTCTTCTACGAGCTCGGGGATGCGGCGATATTCATCGGGACCTACCACGATATCCACAAGACGTTCTTTATTGATAAGCTCATCGCGCAGGCGTTCGGCCATGCAGCCGAGGATGCCAACCACAAGATGTTCGCGTTTTTTCTTGTAAAATTTCAGGTGTTTCAGCCGTTCGTGGATGCGTTTCTCGGCGTTATCGCGGATAGCACAGGTATTGAGAAAAATGATATCAGCGTCGTCGGGCTTATCGGTGACGGCATATCCATTTTTCTGCATCACGCCCATCACTATTTCGCTATCGCTGATATTCATCTGGCAGCCATATGTTTCCACATAGAGCAAACGGCCAGCGGAGGGGTCGGCAGAAAGGGGCAGCGGCGCCGGATCCTGCGAGACTGTATTCTGGAGGACGGGAAGATCGAACATGGTATCAGCCTTTGTCTGTCACTGCGCGCGGACTGCGCTGTTGTCGGGAAAATTTCAATTTATCAAAGCTGTAAAGATTTTGAAAGTACGAATTTGCAGCGAGGAAATTGTGCCGTACAAGCCGGAAGGAAAACCGGGCGAAGTGTTCAAGAGGCAAAATGTATGTGGATAAATCCGGAATTGGCCTTTGGATTTACTTTACGCTTTTGTAAATTTGAACGATGCAGTAAAAGCTCTTGCAGCAGGCGTCCGCTTATTCCTGTCTTCATATTCTACATCATCGGTATGATGAATTCCTACATTCCCATTGTAGTGACCATAGTAATCGGTCTCGGTTTCGGCATGATCATGCTCAAACTCTCGGAGTGGTTAGGGCCTCGGCGGCCTACCCGCGAGAAACTGACAACCTATGAGAGCGGTATGGAACCGATTAGTTCGGCCAGAGACCGGCATTCTATAAAGTTTTATCTCGTGGCGATGTTGTTTATACTCTTCGACATCGAGATTGTCTTCATGTATCCCTGGGCTGTAAGCTTTCAGAAACTGGCTGTGCAAGGCTTCGTTGCAATGATCCTGTTTATGGTGTTGCTGTTTGCAGGATTCATATACGTACTAAAAAAAGGAGCTTTAAAATGGGAATAGGACAGGCTCTTGAGCGCGAGGGCTTCTTTACGACTACCGTAGATGCCTTGGTAAAGTGGGCTCAGAAGAGTGCAGTATGGCCTATGCCTCTTGGCATTTCCTGCTGTGGCATTGAGATGATGGCTTTTGCCGGGCCTCGTACTGACTCAGCCCGGTTTGGTTCAGAAGTATTTCGTTTTTCGCCCCGCCAGGCCGATCTTCTGATCGTAGCTGGCACGGTGAATTATAAAATGTCGTGGATTGTACGCAAGATTTACGACCAGATGCCCGACCCGAAATGGGTAATGGCAATGGGCGTGTGTACTTCCAGCGGCGGTATGTTTCGCAGCTACTCGGTAGTGCAGGGGATCGACCAATTCCTTCCGGTTGATGTCTATGTGGGCGGTTGCCCGCCGCGTCCGGAGGCCCTTATTCGCGGGCTGATGACGATTCAGGACAAGATCGACCGCAGCAAGCCTACTCTTATCGACATGAGTTCGAACAAAGCGCAGTTAGTTGCTGAATAGGCAATAAATTGCGCTTTTTTGTATAGATTTGTATCTTTATACGATTTCTCAACTCCTCGACTATCAGTGCCCTATGTATCCTTTCATGCGTGTTACCATTGGTGTTGTCGTTACCTGTATCGCAGTAATTTTGGTGCAGAACCTCAGCGGTTTCTGGGTATCGCCTCAGGACGGACCGGATTTAAAGACGGCAGTTGCCGATGGTGGAGCTGCTGGAGGTGGTGCAGCAGCCGGTGGGCCGGGCGCCGATTTGTTTAAGGCAAATTGTGCTTCTTGCCACCAGCCTTCGGGCAAGGGTATACCGGGCACGTATCCCCCGCTGGCAGGCTCCGCGTTTGCCCAGGGCGACCCGACAGTCCCCGCCCGCATTGTACTACGTGGATTCCAAGGCAAGATCGAACGCGCTGGAAAAACTATCAATGGTGTGATGCCTCCGCTGGCCGGTGTGCTTTCCGACGACGATATTGCAAATATCCTGACCTATGTGCGCTCGAGCTGGGGAAATACTGCGGATGCAGTTGATGCCGCAACAGTGGCTGATGTCCGTGCTAAAACGGAAGGACATGGCCCGAATACAGAAGCTGAGCTTCAGCAAGCGCTCTAACAGGGGCCAGCTAAATATCTATAGAGTCGGTCGATTGTTCCGAAAACGAAAAGAACACAACTATTCTTCATTTTTTCTTCTGGATGCAGTATGCTCGATTACTTACCGGAGGTAGTTAGCACAGTCGGGATTGCACATGATCACCTATTTGTGCTCGTGTACTACATAACGGCGATCATTTTTGTCCTCGTTAATGTTCTGATGGTGTACTTTCTTATAAAGTACCGTCGCCGCGAGGGCCGCAAAGCTTATCACTTCCACGGCAGTATGCCAGTGGAGTTTACCTGGACTCTGCTTCCCACACTTCTGTTTGCCGGCCTTGGCTTTTACAGCGATGATCTATGGGCAGATATGAAATACCAAAATCGCGTTCCCAAACCCGATATAGAGATTGATGTACTCGGCCAGACATTCCTGTGGCACTTCCGCTATCCCGGTGCTGATGGTGTGTTGGGTAAAAAAGATTTTAAATTCCGCACTGCTACCAACCTGTTCGGTATGGATCCTTCCGATCCGTATGGCAAGGATGACTTTATTACAACGACTCACTTCAACCTCCCGGTGAATAAGACCGTTGTAGTGCATCTTTCTTCAGTCGATGTTCTCCACAGCTTCTTCCTCCCTCATTTCCGTGTAAAGCAGGATGCTGTTCCCGGTATGTGGATCAACGTGCCGTTCGACGGACTTAAAACCGGTGTGTATGAGCTGGTCTGCGCTGAATTATGTGGCAGTGGCCACTACAGTATGCGCGGCGTGCTCCATATGCAGTCGCAGACTGACTTTGACAAGTGGATGAACGAACAGACCAAGAGCAAAACGCCCGCCCCGCCAGTAGCTGAAGGTGCGGCTGCTTCTACCGAGAGCGGTACAGGCGATCCTGCTGCGACTATGGGCGCAGGGACAGCTAATAGCGATACTTCGGTAGCTCAATAAGCTCCGGTCTTACAACGATAGAAATATTTTACTCATATACTTCCCGAATGCTATGGACACAGTTGCGGTAAAATCGGCTCATGACCATGATCATGCGCACGGCGCGGCGCACGATCACGATCATGGGCATCATAAACAGTCGTTTATTACGAAGTACATTTTTTCTACCGATCACAAGATGATCGCCCGGCAGTTTCTGTTTACTGCCCTGTTCTTCCTGCTGATAGGCGGCGCTTTTGCGCTGTTCCTGCGCTGGCAGCTTGGCTTCCCCGGTCAGGCCATTCCTTTTATCAGCGATTTGCTCCCCCAGTCGTGGGTGGATCGCGGCTGGATTGCCGATGGTGCTATTCAGCCCAGTCTGTTTGCTCAGTTTATCTCGATGCACGGAACGATCATGATTTTTTACGTGATCATTCCTTTGGCTGTCGGTTTCTTCGGTAACTTCTGTATACCGTTGATGATAGGCACCGACGACATGGCGTTTCCAAAGCTCAATATGATTTCCTTCTGGATGGTACCACCTGCGGGCGTGCTGCTGATGTCGAGCTTTTGGCTAGAGTCTGGCGCATCGGTTGCAGGGTGGACAAGTTATCCACCGCTTAGTGTTGTCGCTGGAATGGGGCAGACGTTCTGGGTGGTCAGTATCTTTATGATAGGTTTTTCCTCGATTCTGGGTGCTATCAATTATATTACCACTGTGCTGAACAAGCGCGCTCCCGGCATGAGGTTGTTCCAGATGCCGCTTACCGTATGGGCGTTGTTTATTACCGCAGTTCTGATTACGCTTGGTACACCGGTGCTGGCTTCAGCTCTTGCACTTGTGTTTATGGACCAAGTATTCCACGCCAGTATCTTCATTCCGCAAAATTTGATTATCAGCAATAATCCGTTCACAGGTGGCGGCCAGCCGATTCTGTTCCAGCACTTGTTCTGGTTCTACTCGCACCCGGCGGTATATATTATGATTCTGCCCTCGATGGGCGTGGTGTCGGATGTGATGGCTACCTTCTCGCGCAAGCCTGTGTACGGCTATAAAGCGATGATTTTCGCTATTATGGCAATTGCCTTCCTCGGCTTTGTCGTATGGGGACACCATATGTTCCAGTCGGGTATGAGCCCGGTTCTCGGCACAACCTTTATGCTGTCGACGATTGTTATTGCTGTTCCCTCGGCTATCAAGACTTTTAACTGGCTTGGTATTCTGTGGAAAGGCAGCATTCACTTTACAACACCCATGCTCAACGCTCTGGCTTTTGTCGCTACCTTTGTAGTAGGTGGTCTGAGCGGCATTTTCATGGCGGTGGCTCCCATCGACGTGTATATCCACGATACATATTTTATCGTAGCGCACATTCATTACGTACTGTTCGGCGGTAGCTTGTTCGGTATCTTTGCCGGTATCTACTACTGGTATCCGAAAATGACAGGCCGCATGTACAACGAAGCATTAGGCCGGAAGCACTTCTGGTGGACGTTTGTTACGTACAACCTTACCTTCTTCCCGATGCACCTTTTGGGCATTGGCGGTCACTTGCGCCGTACCTACGATCCGTATATTTACGACTTCCTGAAGCACTTCCTGATGATGAACCGATTTATCACAGTGTTTGCTATTCTGCTCGGTTTCTCGCAGTTGCTGCTCCTTGTCAATATTCTCTGGAGCTGGAAATTCGGCAAGAAAGCGCCGCGCAATCCGTGGCACGCGAACTCGCTCGAATGGGCTGCTCCTTCGCCTCCTCCGCACGGCAACTTCGACATGCAATTGCATGTGTACCGCGGCCCGTATGAATATTCGCTTCCCGAAATGGAAGAAGACTATCTGCCGCAGTGGATAGAGCGCACGGACTCAGTGCGTAGTGCAGAAGAGCATGCACAGCATTCGGAACTGGCGTCGGACTATTCCGATGGTGAACCACTTCCTCATAACGCGTAAACAGTCATGACGGATAGTTATCCCGGTCAATACAAAGCCCTTCATCGCTACAGCATTTTTGTTGTCGCTGTTACAGCTCTATTGATTATGGTGGGCGGGCATGTGAACAGTACGAGCTCAGGCCTTGCTGTTCCCGACTGGCCGCTTACCTACAATCAGAACCCGATTACCTATCCTTTGCACAAGTGGCAGGGTGGTATTTTGTGGGAGCACGGACATCGCTTGCTCGCTATGTTTGAAGGGCTGCTGATCCTCGGCGAAATGATCTGGATACTCCACGTGGAAAAAAACAGCGGTCGCAAGTGGCTAAAGAATTTTTCCATCATCGCCTTTGTAGCGGTGTGCTTGCAGGGAATACTGGGCGGCATTACTGTTCTCTTGGGATTGTCTACAATTGTTTCGTCGCTTCATGCACTTCTGGCGCACTCGCTCATGGCTTCGGCTGTAGCAATGGCTCTTGCAACGTCGCGGAGCTGGATAACACTTCGCAAGCAGAGCGTGCAGGTGCCGAAGAATCTGCAAAAGACGATGTTGATAACCGTGATAGCGGCCTTTTTACAGGTACTGATGGGGGCGCTTGTACGCCATACATACAGCGGAATGGCTATTCAGGATTTTCCGCTGGCATTCGGCCAAGTATTTCCTCCGCTTCCAACATTCGGCATAGCTATTCATTATTTCCATCGCGTTGGTGCGCTTATTGTGTCGATCCTGATTTTTGTACAGGGTGTTCGTATTCTTCGGCATAGCAATGAGCTTTCCATGTTGCGTCTGCCAGCTATTCTTTTGATGCTGCTGGTGCTTGTGCAAATTACTCTGGGAGCTTTCGTGATCTGGACGCAGGAGCATGTGGTGATTAATACACTGCATGTTGGCGGCGGTACAGCAGTGCTGGCAACGGCATTTGCAACGTACTTTCTCTCTACCCGTTTTTACTCATTTGCTTCGCAGCAAGGTTCGGTGACAGCGATGCCAGAGGCCGGACAACTGCGGAGGTGACAGTATGCAAACAGTACAGACAGAGCATTTTCAGACAATGCAGTCCCCTGCTCTCGTGCCTGAAACTTCGGTTTCCCGCACAGAGCGCTGGCGTGCGTTCTACGAGCTTACAAAGCCGGGTATTACCAAGATGGTAGTGCTTAGTGCTTCGGCGGGGTATTATCTTGCCGTGCCTATGGGTGCAGCAGAGTACTTTTCCAGCCCGCAGAACATCTTTCATGCAGTGCTTGCTGTTATCGGGACAACACTTGTTTCTGGCGGAAGCTGTGCCCTTAACCATTTCATGGAGCGGGAGTACGATGCTGATATGAATCGCACAAAGCGGCGTCCGCTGCCTTCTGGCAAGCTCGTACCTGCCGAGGCACTCATTTTCGGCACATTCCTTTCGGTGATTGGCCTGCTCATGCTCGCCTTTGTCAATATTCCCACGCTGCTTTTGGCTGTTGCAACGCTTGTAAGCTACATTGCTGTCTATACACCGATGAAGCGCGTTACCTCCTTGTCGACGCTTGTAGGAGCCATTCCCGGCGCACTTCCGGCGCTTGGCGGCTGGGTGGCGGTGCGGGGAACGGCAGATGCTCCAGGTCTTGTCCTATTCCTTGTCTTATTCTTCTGGCAGATTCCGCATTTCTTGGCGCTTTCGTGGATGTATCGCGAAGACTACGCCGAAGGCGGCTTTCCTATGCTGTCGGTGACTGACCCGACAGGTGTGCTTGTAGCGCGCCAGACGCTGATTTATATTGCTGCATTAGTGCCTATTAGCCTGATGCTAACTGCCTTGCAGGAAACCGGACTTATCTATTTTGCTGGTGTACTTGTCGTGAGTGGAATTTTCCTGTATCACGGCATTAGATTTCTGAAGTCGGCCTCCAAGCTGCATGCGCGCAAAGTGCTTCTCTCGTCGTATGCTTTTTTGCTGGGTGTGATTGTATTAGTCTTTGCCGACAAATTATAGAGATACGAATTCTTTATCCATAACACAATTGATGTGATCTATGAGTGGACTTTCCCTTGCCCATGAGCCGGTGACCGGGATAAAACACGGCAAGCTTGGTATGTGGCTTTTTCTCGCGTCGGAGATCATGTTCTTCGCCGGGTTTTTTACCGCTTTTGCTGTGATTCACAACGCCAATCCCGAGCTGTTTTCCGAAGGCGCACGAGAGCTGAGCGTACCGCTGGCATTTACCAACACAATGATCCTGATTGGAAGCAGCCTTACAATGGCTCTTGCAATTCTCTTTCTTGAGAAGCGCAATGTGGCAAAGTTCCGTACATTCCTCGGGCTTACTATTCTCGGTGGCTTTGGCTTCTTGATCGTAAAAACAATTGAGTACAGCGCTAAAATCCATCACGGTACAGCTCCGTTTGGCGAGCATTTTAATGTGTTCTACGGGTTGTACTTCCTTATGACTGGCTTCCACGCTATTCACGTGATTGGCGGTATGATTCCCATGATCTGGATGCTCGGTCGCTCGTTTACAAAAGAAGGCTATTACCGTGCCGACCGCGTGGAAACACTCGGTCTGTACTGGCACTTTGTGGACCTTGTGTGGATATTCCTGTTCCCCATTCTCTATCTTGTGTTCAGATAATTTGATCTCCTATAAACAAGGAATGACTCATGGCTGAAGGATTAACCTTTGAACAGACCAAACGCGAATACCTGAAGATATTTGCCATGCTGGTTGGCTTTACGATTCTGACTGTGATTGCCGCTATTATACACTTTCCGGAGAGTTGGGGGCATACAGGGCACTATCTACACGTTGGTGTAGGTCTGCTGATCGCTTTTGCAAAAGCGGCGATGGTGGTGTGGATATTCATGCACATCAAGTTCGACAACCCATATCTGCGAGCAATGATTTTTATCCCGCTGTTTCTCTTTGCAGTGCTTTTTTTTGCTTTGACTACTCTGGGATTATAAGCGGATGATAACGCGCAAAGCCGCTACTTTTTTCGTAATAGCTGCCTTTTTGCTGTCGGCATGTGGCGGCAACGAAGCTAAAGAAGCAATGCTTCCCGGTTCAGAACTGAGGGTAATCAAAGATGTGCCGGACTTTAGCGGGATAAACTTTGATGGCCGAACTATAACGAACAACAACTTGCGCGGCAAAGTGTGGTTTGCTTATTTCTTTTTTTCTTCGTGTGGGGGGCCATGCCCAAAAATGAGCTCAATCGCATCGGTGCTGAATACCCAGTTTGCAGGTGAACCCGACTTCCGCATAGTATCTTTTACAGTAGATCCCCGCAACGACACGCCCGAAGTACTGGCAAAATACGGGGTGCGCTACGGAGCGAAGCCGGAGAAATGGCATTTCCTTCGCATGTCGGCGGATTCTGTGGCTAATGTAGCAACAAGGGGATTTATGCAGGCGGCTAGTCCCGACGATCCTTCGCTTCACGGCACGAAATTTATGCTTGTGGATAGAAAGGGGCAGATACGCGGGTTCTTTGGTCAAGACGAGGCTGAAATCGACAAACTGAGGGTGGCAATAAATACATTGTTGCGCGCCAATGACGAATGAGACGATTTCCCATTATATTTTTACGGAGGAAAAAATGCGCAGCAAGATAAAATTCTATGTTATCCCGATTCTAATAGCTATTTTTGTGTGCTTTACCAGAACGCTCGTGGCTTGTCCTAACTGTAAGGACGGATTTGCTGGAACAACTCAGCAGGCGAGCATTGGAGAAGCCTACTCTCTTACGATTTACATGCTGATTGCTCTGCCGACCATTCTGATAGCGGTGGTGACAACAAAAATAGTTCGACGGGTCCGCGAACACGAGCGCAGCATGGGACAGCAAGGATAACAGACGGCTTCATTGTAACAATTCATTTCGACTTCTCATTCCCATCCTTCGATCTTTATGTTTACTAAGAACGTTGACAGGCGAATCAAGATAACCATACTGACGGGGTTGATACTGGTTGGTGCGACGTTTCTGAGCGGCTATTTTGGATTTCACAACAGGGTGACAGATGTGGGGTATCGCCCCACACAGCCGGTGCCATTTTCGCACAAGCTGCACGCTGGCGACTTAGAAATTAGCTGCCAGTACTGCCATACCGGTGTTGAGGTTTCCGCTCACTCCCCAGTGCCTCCTACCAGTACCTGTATGAACTGCCACAGTGTTGTGAAAAACGAAAGCCCTAATCTTGAATTAGTGCGCAGTAGCTGGGAAACCGGAACGCCCATTCAGTGGCGCCGTATCCACAAAGTGCCCGATTATGTGCACTTTGATCACAGCCGCCATATTCGCGCTGAGATTGATTGTGCTTCCTGTCACGGCAAGGTTGAGGAAATGGGCGTCGTAACGCAGATGAAGCCCTTGAACATGGGCTGGTGCTTAGATTGCCATCGCAATCCCGAAGCCAATATTATTCCCGCCCGCGAAATCTCCGGTATCTTTACCGGTACAGATGGTGTAGGCGGTGCCTTTACAACAGAAGACGGATCTATCTACCCCGGCGACGGGCGCTGGAATAAAATGAACGAAAACGGTATTGAAGCGGTGGCGCTTCCTGCCAAGGAAATGCCGCAACAGGTGGCCGGAATTCCCGTGCCGAGAAAACATTCGCTCGGCCCCGAGAACTGTTCCGCATGCCATTATTAAGCCGTCGGATCTGACTCTTGATACCTGAATACCAATTTCCCATTTGAATGTACTTATGTCTACAAACAACTCGCAGCACACAGGGCCACGGAAATATTGGAAAAGTCTCGAAGAGCTGGTGTCCACCCGGTCTGTCGGAGAACAGGCAAGAGTAACCACTGAATTTCCCGAGGGTTACGATCTCCCTCCTGTGGAAAATTCAGGTGTAAGCCGCCGTACTTTTATGGGGCTTCTCTCGGCATCGATGGCGGTTGCCGCTACGAGCTGTCGCCGTCCAGATCACAAGTTTGTGCCAGCAGTACGAGGTGTGGAATACCAAATACCCGGCCTGCCGAGCTTCTATACAACTGTGTTCACGCATGGTAACGCTGCCACAGGCCTGCTTGTGAAAGCACGCGAAGGCCGCCCTGTAAAAATTGAGGGCAACGATCTGCATCCCGCGTCGATGGGGTCGTCGTCTGCGTTCCAGCAAGCTACTTTGCTTTCCCTGTACGATCCCGACAGAATGAAGGGCGCTCGTGTAAGCCAGGGCTATTCCTCTATTGATAATGCGGTCTCGTTTATCGCCCAAGCTCTAAACGAAGCTCAGGCCGAAGGCAAAAGCACGCGAATCTTGTTAGATGAACATGCTTCGCCTTCGCTGGCAGCGCTGATGCAGGAAATTGAGGCTGGACTTCCCTCTGTGCAGTTTGTCGTGCTGCCCGCTATTGCTGCGAGCAATGCCGCTGCTGCCAACAACGCGACACTTGGCATGAATGGCGAATTTGTGCCCGACTACTCGAAGGCAGATGTGATCGTGTCTATCGACTGCGATTTTCTCAGCCCGGTAGCAAAGCATGCAGAATACAATATTGGTCGGTTTACACAGCATCGTCGTCCATCTCTTGCCAATCCGGAGATGAACAAACTCATTGTTGCTGAATCGACGCTTTCGCTTACAGGTAGCAACGCAGATTTGCGAGTGCGCCTTACGCCCGATCAGTACGAAGGATTTCTCGGTGCTCTGGCGCAGGAAGTTGGCGCTGGTGTCTCCGCTCGCTCGGCTGTGTCTGGCGAAGCTGCCGCTCAAGCTAAGCGCGTAGCCGCTGATATTAAGAGCGGTAAGCAGGCTGTAGTTGTCGTTGGCGCTCACTTGCCGATGGCAGTACATGCGCTGGCTGTTGCTATTAACCAAGCTATTGGCGCTATCGGTGCAGATAAGCCACTGGATCCCGGCCATCAGTTGCCGTTTAGCGGCGATAACAGAGCTGCTGTGCAGGCGCTGCGCAACGACCTGAAAAGTGGTGCTGTGGGCGCGGTGATCTTTGCCGATACAAACCCGATGTATTGGGGCGATAATGAACTGAAAAGCCTGTTGCAGAGAGTGTCGCGGCGTTTTGCTATATCGATGTACGAGGACGAGTCGGCGTCGATTTGCTCGATCTATATTCCGATGGCGCACTACCTGGAGACATGGGGTGATGCTATCAGCTTCGATGGAACGCTGGCAATCCAACAGCCGCTTGTTGCTCCGCTGAACGAGTCGAGTGTTTCGCTTGGCGAAGGCTTCATGCGCATTGCAAAAGCTGCGAACAGCACGATGTTTGCCAATACCGAATCGTACCTCGGCTATGTGCAACAGCAATGGGGATTTACCGGCGAAGGATATAAAGCTGTTGTAAGTTCTGTTGCTGCTCCGAGCGATGGCGATGCTGCTATGATGGCATCCTCTGGCTCGACAACATGGGAGCAAGTGCTTCGCGATGGTGTCCTCCGCAAAGACAGAGCTGTACCTGTCGCTTCTTTCGACTCTGCTGGAGCTGGCCGCATTGTAGGCGAATCGCCGAAAATAGCTGCTCCGGGCGGCAATCAGGTGTATTGCCTTATTACACCGTCGTATGCAGTGTACGATGGCCGATTAGGTAATAATGGCTGGCTGCAAGAGCTCGCCGATCCGGTGACTAAAGTGACATGGGGCAATGTGGCGATGATGAACGCTGCAACAGCCAAGCAGCTTGATGTTGAATACGGAGATATGGTGAAAATTTCCACGAGCCACGGTTCTATTATCGTGCCTACGTGGATTCAGCCCGGTATGGCCAATGGCGTTGTTGCAACGACAGCGGGCTATGGTCGCCAAAAGGGCGGTGTTGTGCTCGAAGGCGTGGGCTCTAATGCCTTTGCTCTGCTCGGCCCGGGCGAGTCGCTCGGCTATGTAGTGGCAAACATCGAAAAAACCGGTGAACACGAGACCTTGGCTACGACGCAGAACCATCACACGCTGATGGGACGCAATATTGTGCAGGAAACAACCCTGGCGCGCCTGAAAGGTGGCTCTAAAGAACTCTTTGCGCGTGTGAATGTACCCGGCAAAAAAGAAGGCGAAACCGGTAATAGGTTCAGTCCGCCTGAAAATATCATGGACGAGTACGTGTACAAAGGCCATCGCTGGTCTATGTCTATTGATCTCTCTTCGTGTACGGGCTGTAATGCTTGTGTGATTGCCTGCCAGTCAGAAAACAATATTCCGGTTGTTGGCAAGCAGCAGGTGGTGAATGGACGCGAAATGCAGTGGCTGCGCATCGACCGCTATTTTGTGGGCGAAGGCGATTTGGAGACACTCGACGACAATGTGCAGGTCGTGTTCCAGCCTATGCTGTGCCAGCACTGCGAAAATGCGCCGTGCGAAAATGTGTGCCCTGTTGCAGCGACAACCCACAGCCCCGAAGGTCTGAACGAAATGACCTACAACCGCTGTGTGGGTACGCGCTACTGCTTGAACAACTGTCCGTACAAAGTGCGCCGCTTCAACTATCTGAACTGGCACAAAAAAGACCGGACGCCTATCGAATTTGCTTTCAATCCCGACGTGACAGTGCGTATGCGCGGGGTAATCGAAAAATGTACATTCTGTGTGCAGCGTATCAACGAAGCCAAGTACAAAGCCAAAGACGCAGGTCGCTCGCGTGTTCGCGACGGCGAAGTAGTAACTGCATGCCAGCAGGCATGCCCGGCTGATGCTATTGTCTTCGGTGATGTGAACGACGAGAAAAGCAGAATTCACAGTGCAAGTAAAAACGAGCGCGGGTTTCTCGTGCTCGAAGAGATCAACACACGTCCGCAGATTACGTACCAGGCAAAAGTCCGGAACGACAAATCTACGAACGCTTAAAAAACGGTGGTGACAGCTTCGTATAGAAGCTGTAGCCGCCCGAACAGCAGGAGCCTACCAAATTGGTAGAGCACTGCACAGTCAGATTGCCGAACGGCAGTTCCGTTGGGCTGTCGGGTAATTGACAAACATTATACAACACATTCACCTTGATGTCGAGTATGAAGGAAGAACAAACTGCTGCGGCGAAAAACGCGGTGAGACGGAATGATATGGCCGAGCACGGACTGCGGAAAGACTCGCTGCGTGAGCCGCTTGTTCTGGGCAATCCGACGCTGCATGATATTACGGAAAAGATTTCCAGTATTGCAGTAGGTGCCCCGAACAAAAAGTTCATGCTGGCACTTACCATTACCGGTCTTATGGCCGCTTGGGGTGTCGTTGCGATTGTGTACACAATCATAACTGGCATCGGTGTCTGGGGGCTGAACAACCCGATGGGCTGGGGCTGGGACATTACCAACTTCGTCTTTTGGGTCGGTATTGGCCACGCTGGTACGCTGATTTCTGCCATTCTGTTTCTGTTTCGCCAGAAGTGGCGTACAGCTATTAACCGCGCTGCGGAGGCAATGACAATCTTTGCCGTCATTTGTGCGCTTTTATTTCCGCTCTTGCATACGGGGCGACCTTGGCTTGCGGTGTATTGGCTTCTGCCATATCCCAACCAGATGCAGATGTGGACGAACTTTCGATCTCCTCTGGAATGGGACGTATTTGCGGTTGGTACATACTTTACAGTATCGCTTTTGTTCTGGTTTACTGGTCTGGTGCCCGACCTTGCCATGCTGCGCAATTATGCTAAGAATAAACTCGGACGAACTCTGTACGGCTTCTTCAGCTTAGGATGGGTGGGCTCTTCGCGCCACTGGCATCACTATGAAATGGCGTATATGATTCTTGCAGGTCTCTCGACGCCTCTGGTGCTTTCGGTACACTCCATCGTCTCGTTCGACTTTGCGGTCTCCGTCCTTCCGGGCTGGCATACGACAATTTTCCCGCCTTACTTTGTTGCAGGCGCTATTTTCTCGGGATTTGCCATGGTAATTACGCTCATGGTGGTTGCCCGCGAAGTTTTGGATCTGCATCAATTTATTACGCTGAAACACTTCGACAACATGAACAAGATCATCCTCGCAACAGGGATGATGGTAGGCTATGCCTATGCAATGGAGTTCTTTATAGCTTGGTACAGCGGTAGCAGTTACGAATTGTTTGTATTTAAGAATCGCGCAACGGGCGACTACGCTTGGTCGTACTGGATCATGATTCTCTGCAACGTTATTTCTCCGCAGATATTCTGGTCGGCGAAGATGCGCCGCTCGATTCCTGTCATGTTCATTGTCTCGATATTTGTCAACATTGGTATGTGGTTCGAGCGCTTTACAATTATCTCTACGTCGCTGCACCACGATTACCTGCCTGCGAGCTGGGGCTACTATTCGCCTACATGGGTGGAAATTTCCATCTTTATTGGTACGTTCGGTATCTTCCTGTCGCTGTTCCTGTTGTTCACGAAGTTTCTGCCTGTGATTGCCACAGCCGAGGTGAAAGCTATCCTGCCAAACGCGCAGCCGAAGCATGGTCACCACGGTGGGTCGTCGACGCTGAATCCGGGAGAAGCTCACTAAGAAGCGCTGAATTTGCAAAAGTAGACACGTATCTGAAACTTACGACCTATGGAAACAACATCGACAATGCCGTATGCTGTTATGGGGAACTTCTACGACCCCAACAAACTGATCCATGCGGCGGAGCATATCCGCGATGCAGGGTATGAGAAGTTCGATATTCACACGCCTTATCCAGTCCACGGGATTGATCAGGCTATGGGTATAAAGCGCACATCGCTGCCGAAATTTTCGCTTGGCGGTGCCTTGTTCGGTCTGGCCAACTCTATTGGCCTGATCTGGTGGACAGGTTCAGTGCATTACCCGCTGAATATCGGTGGCAAGCCGCTGTTCGCATTCCAGTTCTCAATTCCTGTTATGTTCGAACTCACCGTGCTTTTGTGTGCTCTTACAACCGTCTTCGTCATGTTTGGCTATCTTTGCCGCCTGCCGAAGTGGTTCCACGAGTACCAGCACGATGAGGGCTTCCGCGCAGCGGTCGACGATACATTTGTCGTCGTGATCCAGTCGGACGATAGCCGGTTTACAGAAACCGGTGCTAAAGGCTTGTTAGAGAAACTCGGTGCGGAAAACGTTCGCACAGTGGCGGCTAATACCGAGTACTCACACGTCTAACAACGGAACAACATCTCACTCTACTTCGTGACGCATTATGGTAAAACCTAAAATTAAGTTTTTTCCGGCACTGCTGGTAGGCCTGTTCCTCATTTTCTGGGTGCTGCTGCTGTCGGGAAATATCCTCTGGACGTCGAATCAGCCTCCGCTGATGATTATCGACGATATGGATACTCAGAGCAAGGCGACACCGCAGGAGCAATCCAATTTCTTTCCCGATGGTGGAACGGTGCGCCCGCCCGTAGAGGGTACCGTGCCCCGCGATGGTGCTCTGTACACTGTTGAATCGCCGGAAGAAGCGGAAACTGCAAATGTGAACAATGTGCCTGTCACAGAGTTTGTGCTGGCTCGCGGTAAAAACCGGTTTAATACGTTTTGTAGTCCCTGCCATGCCAAAAATGCAGAGGGTAATGGTCTCGTCGTTGCGCGTGGATTTACGCCGCCGCCGAGCCTGCTGCGCCCCGAAACAAAAGCTATGAGCGATGGACGGCTTTACCATGTCATCAGCCACGGGCAAAATATTATGCCTTCTTATGCCGACAAACTCACGCCCGTAGATAGATGGGCAGTCGTGCATTATCTCCGCACGCTTCAGGGTATCGAGCCCGGTAGCGCTGCAACCCGTACAACCGTTGCCGCTGCTCCGGTTGATCAGGCTCAATCAACCGATAATACAGCAACAACAGAAAACCGATAAGGAAGAATGTAATGACAAACAACTATATGATCGGTGATTCGGATTTTGTCAAAGGGTTGAAGTCGAAGGCGATTATTCTCGCAGGTATTGGTGCGGTCGGTACGGCTCTTGCCTATGTTGCCTCCGATATACACCATTTTATGGCGAGCTATCTGCTGGCGTTTGTGTACTTCCTCGGTATCAGTGTTACGGCTATCTTTTTCTCGGCTCTGCAATTTCTTGTGCGCGCAGGCTGGAGCGCTTCCGTCCGGCGTATCGCTGAATTCTTTACCGGTTTTGTGCCGTATCTCGCTATAGGATTTATTCCCATTGTTATCGATATCCTTACAGGCCATAGTACTCTGTACCACTGGGCACATCATACAGATGATGTTATCAACGACCCCGTGTTGAAAGCCAAATCTGCTTATCTGAATCAGACATTCTTCTTTATCCGCTTGGCGCTGTATTACCTTGTGTGGATGTGGATGCGCAGCTTTATCGTCGGTAATTCCTATAAACAGGACGAGATGGGGCACGACTACACGCCCACAAAGAAAAACATGAAGCGCTCGGCTCCCTTTATTATCATGTACGCGCTTACAATTACCTTTGCTGGTTTCGACCTGATGATGTCGGTAGAGCCGCACTGGTTTAGCACGATGTTCGGTGTGTATTTCTTTGCAGGCAATTTCGTGTCCACGATTGCCATGCTTACGATCTTTACAGCTATTCTTTATCGCGCTGGCCATCTGAAGGGATTTGTAACGCCCGAGCATTTCCACGATCTCGGTAAGCTGCTGTTTGCGTTTACTGTGTTCTGGATGTACATCAGCTTCTCGCAATACTTCCTGATTTGGTACGCTAATATGCCGGAAGAGACCGAATACTTTATCGGGCGTACTCATACAAGCTGGCAGTGGATCGGTTGGGCATTGCTCTTTATCCACTTTATTCTGCCCTTCGCTATTCTGCTCCAGCAAAAAGTAAAGCGCAATCTCTCCGTGCTGATCGCTACTTCGGTGATTATCCTTGTTATGCACCTTATCGACCTTTCGTGGGTCGTGCTGCCAGTGTTCAGCGAGCATATATTCTTTGCTTGGCAGGTGATCCCGCTGTTCTTGCTGTTCCTCGGTGCATTCCTGTTTGCAACAGCACAGCAGTTTGCGAAAAAGTCGATGATCGCCTACAACGATCCCTATATCGAAGAGTCGGTCGAACTCGTATCGTAAAAGCCCAAATTATATTTGTAAAAGCTCGTAGCAATACGGGCTTTTTTTTTATATGTCGCGTTCGTAAGGAGCTGTGATGCAGTGCGCTTCGGTCTTCGCTGGTAGTTTCGGATATCGTAAGCTCGTCCTCGTACCGCGTGGTATCGCCGCCGCGTGGAGTCCACAGGCCTGCCGCAGTGCTGCCGCGAGTTCGTCTGTACATGCTTCTTGCGGTAGCAATCGTGCTGATAAAGCACAAACGACAATCGTAGCCAGGACGAGTAATGCCTGCGCCACACACTTCACAACTTTACGGAAAGCAATATGCTTACCATACGCGAAGCGCGCCCAGAAGACGCATCCGTTGTTATTGGCCTGATACAGGCGCTTGCAGAGTATGAGCGCGAGCCAGATGCCGTAAAAATTACGGAAGCCGATGTGCTGGCGCATGGCTTTGGCGATGCAAAAGTATTTTCGTGTCTGCTGGCCGAGTGGGATGGAGCAACAGCGGGGTTTGCACTGTATTTTCCCACCTTTTCCACATGGGAAGGAAAGCCTGGGATCTATCTCGAAGATTTATATGTGCATCCGGAATTCCGGGGGCGCGGAATCGGCAAAGCGCTGATGATGAACATTGCGCGCATTGCCATCGAAAAAGGCTACACGAGATTTCAGTGGCAGGTGCTGGACTGGAACACGCCTTCCATCGACTTTTACGAGTCGATAGGAGCAGTCCATATGAAGGAATGGTACACCTATCGGCTGACCGGCGAAGCGCTGCACAAACTGGCCGCAATTGGCGAAGACCGCACTGCCCAAGGCTAAGAGCAGGAGCACAAAAGTGTTTCTGAAACCATCTGCATGTATTAAATTCGAGACGCTGATCAGAAAATTACTGATTAGTGTAACTTTCGCCTCCTTCGGGGGATAGATAGTCTGACGCTGCCTGTGCAATAGCCGCGAGCCGGGGTGATTGTCGGGCAGCAAGGTTTATCTTGAAATCTCCCGATGGGATTGATCAACGCTTCAACTGAGCAGGTAGTAGTGTCGATCCAGACAAAGCTAACGACTGCCGGCATGAATTCCGTGCATGCCGCAGAGGGAGTCGACGGTAGAATGTGCTGTCGGCAACGACGCTGCACCGTCCTTTGCCGACGTTATCAATGTTGCGTCGGGAGATTTCAGGGTATTCGCTTTTGTTATACGAGTTGCTGATAGACATCTGCAATGCTTTACGGCTGGTGAGGAGTAAATTTTTTTCAAAATTTTTTTCAGCAAATTAATACAGGTATTCTTATATTGGCGCACCTATGATTCTATTATACCGAGTTACTTTATAACAATCCATCGGCAAAGGCTATTGGCGGCAGGCAGTCGCAGAAGCCTTTGTACCGCTGAATGTACCATCGGTATACACACCTTCACGCAATGACAGAACCCCTTTTAACAGTCGCACTCAAGTCCTTTTCCCCTATCTCTCTCGAAGCCATAGAACGGGTTTCGCTCATGAACCGCAGCGATACGAAGTTTGTATTGCACACAACGCAGGTCGACGATATTCTCTCCATGCTTTCTTCTGTGTACACTGTGCTGGACATCGCGGGCAACCGTCTTATCCACTATGATGGTGTATATTTCGACACAGCCGAACGCCATTTATACATGCAGCATCACAATGGGAAGCTGAACAGAGTAAAGGTTCGGACACGGCAATATGTGGAGAATAGCAGCAGTTTTTTTGAAATAAAACGAAAGATCAACGGCAAGCGGACAATAAAGCAGCGCATTCCTCTTACCGGCGGACTGGCCGATATACAGCAAGAAGAAGCGCAACTCGTGAGGCAAACAACCGATCTGGACCCGCTTCAGTTGCATCCTGTTTTGCGAGTAGGATACACGCGCTTTACCCTCGTGCATCCAGAGCGCCCGGAGCGCGTTACCATCGACATGTCGCTTTCCTACAACTCGCCTGCTGGCTCGCTCGATCTGGGCGGCGTCGTTGTTGCCGAAGTAAAGCAGGCGCGATTTTCGAGGCAGTCGGAGTTCATGAAGATTATGCAGAGCAGGAGGATTTTCCCTGTTTCGATCAGCAAATACTGCGCTGGTATGGCAATGAGCTACACAGACCTCAAATACAATCGCTTCAAACATAAACTGCGCACATTGCAGAGAGTCAGCTATTAAACACTCATAGTCCGGAGAAATGTATGTTGGACATCAGTATCTTTAATGGTCCGGCAGTGCTTGAGATGCTACTGCGCTTTGCTTTTAACCTGCTTGTTGTTGTTGCCATCAGCAAACTCGTGTATTATCCCATGCAAAAAAATCGGGAGTACTTGTTTGCTTTTTTTACGCTGAACACGGTCATTTTTTTCGTTTGCAGGCTTATGAGCAGTGTAAACCTAAGCGTGGGATTTTCTTTTGGCCTGTTCGCTATTTTTTCGATTCTGCGCTATCGCACTACGACCGTGCCCATCCGGGAGATGAGCTATCTGTTTATCTTTATCAGTATTGCGATTATTAATTCACTGAGCATTGGCTCCACAAGCTATGGCGAGCTTGCAATTATTAATATCGCTATTGCAGGCATGACCTATATGCTCGAACGCCACTGGTTTGCTCGCAGCGAGATTGCCAAGTATGTTATCTACGAGAAAATCGAAAACCTGAAACCCGAGAATTATTCGGCATTGCTTCAGGACCTGCGGGAGCGCACCGGGCTGGAGGTTCACCGCGTGGAAGTGGGGCGTATCGACTTCTTGCGCGATATCGTGCACATGAGGGTCTTTTACCAAGAGCGTACCCAGAAAAGCCAACCTGTCACCTGAACTATTATGAGACTATTAGCAGAACCGATCAGATGGCTGGTAGCCGTGGTTGTGGTCCTTAGTGCAGGCTGCTTGTGTAAGGCCCAGGAGCGGGATACACAGCTCTGGACAGAAATAGACATAGAGTTGCCTCTTGCTAAACGACTGACGGCGCTTGGCACGCAGGAATTTCGCCTGTACGACGACGTGACAGACTACTCGCTATATCGCACAGAGCTGGGGATGGAGTACAAGATTCTTTCTTTTTTACGCCTGACAGCCGTGTACAGATTTGATGTGAAAGCCGACAAAACAGAGCATACTGGGCTTATCAGCTCCACAGTGAAAGGAGATGCTGGGCCGCTTGAACTCTCGTGGCGATTGCGGTTCCAACGCGATTTTTTCCCGGAGAGCAGCCCGGAAGATGCTATACGCAATAAATTCTCTGTTGGCTTTGCAGATGCAGGCTTGGTGAAGCCCTACATAGCGTCGGAGATATATTACTATATGAACGGGAAAAATATCGGATTTAACCGGTTTCGCTGGTATGCTGGCGTAAAGCGAGAAATAGACGAACATCATGATGTAGAGCTGTACTATATGCTACAGCGCGAGATAAAAACAAGCAAAACAGAGCTAACAACAGTGCTCGGCTTGGGGTATAGCTATTCGCTGTAGCTCAAGTAGTGGGCAGTGGCGGGCTGAAACTCACCATAAATTAATTTGCGAGGAACACCCTGCTTCTGTAAATTTTCGCCTCTAATCTCGACATTGTATTATAAACGGAGATGTTGTTATGATTTTTCGCCCCCTGTCCTATCTTCTTCCAGTGCTGGCGGTTGTTGTGCTTTCCGGCTGCGGCGCCGAAAAGAAGGCGGCACCTGCCGAAGTCCAGGAACTTACGATGTACACCGACGAAATAATGAATTTCGGGATAAAGCATCCTTCAAACTGGCAAAAGGCAATAGCAGCCGGTAACCAGGCGGTTTTTTATTCCGACAACTCCGTGGCAAGCCGTTTTGCTACCTATGATGCCGAAGGCCCCGGTGGTGCAAAGGTGCAGATTATCTATAAGCCTCTTGCTGGCTCGCTCGAAGAAGCCGCCGAAGCCGAAAAAGTACCGTTTGATGCTAATATTTATTCCTCTACGGAAAATGTAACTGTGGCAGGTACGCCCGCTAAAAAGTTTTCGTATAGCTTCGACCTCGGCGATGGCAAGTTCATGGGCGAAAAATACATTGCTGCCAAGGATAGCTTTCTGACTGTGGTGAGCTTTGAGGCGTTTGGCGGTACATTTGATGCCCTGCATCCGAAGTTCGAGGAAATGATTCAATCGGTACAGCTTGCTTATAAAGAGCCAGCGCCGGTTGTGGATATGAATGCACCTGCTTCCACAGCTCCCGCAGATACGTTCAAACCCTCGCCAACAGTCCGCTCGTACAAAGGCAATGGCTTTACAATGGACATTCCCGACAACTTCAGCGGTACTCCTGCGAGCGCAAAAGGGGCAATATCGGCAACCAAGTTTAAGGGGATCGGTGGGCCAGCCGACTGTGTTATCCAGATTGATGTGCTCGATGCTTCTAAGCAAAAAGACATCGACAAAATCGCAGCGCAGAATAAAGACGTGTACAAAAGTTCGCCTGTACAAACAACGATAGGTGGGCAGAAGGCGTACTATTTCAACTACTCGCTCAGGGGAGATGCGGGCAGCCGTGCTTACCTGACAATAAAGGGCGATAAGTTGTACCGCATTACGCTGAACTGGTTCAAGCCTGAGCAAGGTATCTACCTTCCGGCTTTTGAAAAAGCTATTGGCTCGTTTAAATTCTGATACATCTGATAACAGGTATAGAGAATACGCAGCGGCTCGCCAATTAGGTGGGCCGCTGTTGTTTCTTGTCGTCTGTTCGGAGTTCTATGCGCGAAAATACTCTGTGGCACGGGCTTCTCCGGCCAGAGGTATAGCCGTTGTCACCGGTCGCACAAGCCGCTTGTCGGTTGTCCAACCGCTTGGCGCTTATAGGTATCGCCGCAATACCGCTTTCTGCATACCGCACCATGCAGTGGCTGCGAGCGCGTATTGATTTCGTACTATCTATGGCGGTGCGGTGTGCCGACGACCCATAAAAAAGGGTCTGCCGAAGCAGACCCTGAAGAGAACGTCCTTTGCACAGCAGCTTAAGCCGCGAGACTATCTATATACTGGTAGACATCATTGAGGCCAGCGCCTTCGCGCACCACAGCAAAATCATCGGTTGTCATATCAATTACTGTGGATTCGCCAGCAAAGCTGTATTCAGGCAATGCAATCACGACATCTACACGCCTGCCGAGAGAGCGGATAATATCCTCGACATCTGTACTGCCGTCTTCAGCCTTTGCGGAGATAGAAATCACTGGGTTGCCGAGCTCTCGTAGAAGAGCACTGCACAATGGACTGCTTGGAACACGGATACCAGTGGTTTTGCGCTTGGGGTCCTGAGCGTATTTGGGCACCGAGCGCGACGCCGGAAGGATGAAGGTATAGGGACCGGGGATAAGCCGTTTAATTACTTTATAAGCTGCATTGCTGACTTTTGCAAACTCGGCGATATTGGTAAGAGATTCACAGAGAAATGTAAGAGGCTTGCCGTCGGGTAGATTGCGAAGCGAGCGAACCCGCTGTATTGCTTCCTTGTTGGAAAGGTCGCATCCCAGTGCAAAGCCTGTATCTGTCGGATATAGCAGCACACCACCATTGCGAAGAGACTGAACAACCTGCGCGATCTTGTGTGCTTCCGGAGTAACCGGGTGAATCTGATACGTAGCTGCCATATTTCCTCCTGAATAGTAAAAGTGAGAATGAACTGATGCCGTGCTGCTGCAAGCACGACCCGACCTGTACATACGGCCACCATCGACCGATATTTTCTCTTCTGTACTACTGATTATCTACGGGCAGAGTAATCGTAAATGATGTACCTTTTCCCGGGCCATTGCTGTGCACCGAGACCGTACCGTTGTGGAGGTCGACGATCCTTTTTACAATGAATAAGCCGAGACCTGTGCTGCTCTCTCCATCGGTAGGTTGTGCAGACAGGCGTTTGAACTCACCGAACGCATTGTCCATGTCTTCCTCGGTCATGCCAAGTCCGCTGTCGGTAATAGAAATTGCTACATGGCTGTTGTAGGCGGCTGCGGACACCGTAATATCACCACCAGTCGGAGTGTATTTGATAGCATTGCTGATAAGGTTATCTACGGCCTCGCGCAGCTTGCGTGTATTGGCGGAGAAAGGTGGTAGCTCCGCCGAATAGTCGGCGTGGATACTAATAGATTTGCGCTGAGCTGCCTGAGTAAATGCCTGAATGCTGGCCGTGAGCAGTGCTGCTGGTTCGATGACTTCGCGTCGTGTGTCCGGCTCTGGTCGGCTCAGAGATGCCACGCTGAGCATATCTGAAACAAGAGCATAAGCAATATCCGAGGAATCGTGGGCAATAGTGAGCAGTTCCTGACATTCCTTTGTGGGGCAGAGCCTGCGGATTTCTGTCAGGACGAGCTGAATATTGGAGAGCGGTGCTTTCAGATCGTGGATGGCCATGTTGATCATCTGCTCGCGCGTTCGCTGTAGCTGTTTGAGCTGCTCGTGTGCATGATGCAATTCTGCACTGCGAAGCTTTACCTTTTCTTCGAGCTGATGGTTGTACACCTGTAATTCCGCCACGAGGCGAGAATTGGTCTGGCGCAGCTTGGCAAGCTCGGCTGCACGCTGGGCGATCAGCCGGATTTGCGGCAGGTCGATTGGCTTTGTAAGGTAGTAAGAAACTTTTGCTTCGTTGATGCTCTGGATCACATTGCTGATATCCGCATAAGCAGTAATCAGAATGCGCTCGCAGTTTGGAGCAATCTCAATACTTTGCTTCAGCAGATCTATGCCGCTCATGTCCGGCAGGCGCAGGTCGGATATAATAATATCAACTGGCTGCTGTTGCAGAATAGCTATTGCTTCACGCGGATGGGTTGCAGAGACAACCCTAAAATCGCTTTGAAGAAATTCTGTCAGATTCTCGACGATATGTTTCTCATCGTCCACCAGAAGCATCGTAGGCAGGAGGGTAGACTGTTCCATAGCACGACCACTTGGTCCGATATCAGCGCGGCTATCGGATGGAGGCATCATTTTTTTTGTTTTTTGAACGAAAGTAAATATAGAACGGAATTCCCATTCCTACAAGAATTAATCCGAAGACGGAGTTGATGATCTCCGCCCGCCCTTCGGCATAAGCTGTGATGTCGCCATACAGAGTAAAGACGACATAAATACAGGCAAATACCACAAAAATCGCCGGTATGAATGGATATCCCCACACGCGGTAGGGGCGCGGTGTGTCGGGCATAGTACGGCGCAGGATAAATACTCCAAAGGCGCCAAGGGCATAAAATATCCAAGTGACAAAGATAAGCATATCCGTAAGAGTGTCAAACGTGCCGGTCAGCACTAATACACTTGTCCAGACTGCTTGAAGTACAAGTGCATTACCGGGGGTGTTGAACTTGGGATGGATGGCGCCAATCGACGGAAAAAACATGCGCTCGCGAGCCATCGCAAAATAGACGCGGGCACTGGCGAGAATGGTGCCATTGGCCGTGCCAAAGGTTGAGATCATCACCGCTGCGGCTACAAAAGCTGCACCGCGATTGCCGAGGATCACCCGGGCGGCATCAGTTGCTACAAGCTCCGAAGCTGCCATCACATCAATGGGCAAGAGGTAGAGATAGGCGAGATTGGTAAGGACATAAACGGAGATAATAATCAGCGTGCCGAGCATCAGTGCCCGGGGGATAGTGCGCTGTGGATTGCGTACTTCACCGGCGATATACGTGATGTTGTTCCACCCGTCGTAGGCCCAGAATGCACCCGACATTGCCGCTACCAATGCCAGCATCAGCGGGCCATTAGTTGGTACTCCCGCAGCAGAATCGAGCGTGAAATGGCTGGCAGAGCCTGGCCCTACCATAAATCCGGCAGCGACAAGGAACAGGATGGCGGCTACTTTCAGCACAGTGAAAATATTCTGTACCGTTCCGCCAAATCGCACTCCGAGGTAGTTAACAGCCGTAAGCCCCACAATGATGCCTATGGTCAGCATCTTGACACCGATGTCCGCCAGAGGTTTAATCACACCAATAAACGGGATATGAAGGACTACGGACTGGACCGTAGACTCAGGCAGCCGCGCGAGAGGGAAAAATACTTCAAAATACTGGGAAAAGACATAGGTAATGGATGCAATAGAGCCGGTTTGGATAATTGCAAACACTGCCCATCCATACAAGTAAGCCATGAAATCGCCATACATTTTCTGAAAGAAGATGTACTGGCCGCCTGTGCGGGAAATCATGCCTGCTATCTCGGCATTGGTAAGAGCGCCGAACAGAGTGATCACTCCCGCCAGTACCCATACGCCTATGAGCAGTTCTGGCGAGCCGAGCTGCCCGGCCATGACGGCGGGCTTTTTGAAAATGCCAGAGCCTATGACGGCACCAACGACAATCGACAGTGTTGTGAACAGACCCAGGCTCGGCAAAAGAGCATGGCTCCGTTTCTGTGTTGAAGGTTCCATGGGGACGGAGTATAAATAAGCGAAATAAGAGCGCTGCCCAAAGCACGAAGCTGTGCAACGGCTATCGGATTGTTATAAAGGGCTGCCCAGCTTCATGCGCTGTAAGACGGCCAATAGGCGTTTCCTCTATGCCTTCTTCCCGGAGCAGTGCTGCGATATCGTCGGCAGCCTCGGGAGCACCGGCAATAAGCAAACCTCCACTGGTCTGGGGGTCGCACAGCACGGCTCTCTGGCGTTCGCTGACAAAGCCAATTTTGTGGCCGTAGCTTTCCCAATTGCGCAGAGTGCCGCCAGGAATAGATTTTCTGTCGAGATAATTGCTGAGATCTACCAGAAGAGGAATATGCTCGAAGTCGAGTTCGGCAGATGTTCCGCTTCCCTCGCACATTTCGCACAGATGGCCAAGCAAGCCAAATCCAGTAACGTCGGTCATGGCCGAGACACCGGGAATTCGACCCAGCCGCGCTCCGATAGTGTTGAGGCGCGCCATCTGTCGTGCTGCAAGTCCCTGATGCTCATCGAGAAGGAGTCCCTTTTTTTCGGCAGTAGTAAGGATACCCACACCAAGTGGTTTGGTGAGATACAGCAAGTTGCCGGGCTGGGCTGTGTCGTTGCGCTTCAGGTGAGCAATATCGACAATGCCGCTGACTGCAAGCCCGAAAATTGGCTCGGGACTGTCGATGCTGTGCCCCCCGGCAAGCGATATGCCAGCTTCCCGGCAGATACTGCGGCTACCCTCCACGACGCGTTGTGCTATCTCGGGAGGCAGTTTGTCTATAGGCCAGCCGAGAATGGCAATGGCCAGTACTGGAGTGCCGCCCATTGCATAGACATCGCTTATCGCATTGGCAGAAGCAATGCGGCCAAAGTCGAAAGGATCGTCGACAATAGGCATAAAAAAATCTGTCGTACTTACAAGCGCGCTACCGTTGCCGAGATCGAGCACGGCTGCATCGTCGCGCGAGTGGTTGCCTACCAGCAGCCTGCGATTGTCCGGTATCGCTTCGTTGGAAGCGAGAATGCGGTCGAGGAGCTTGGGAGATATTTTGCAGCCACAGCCAGCGCCGTGGCTGTACTGAGTAAGTTTAATAGAGTTGGTCATACAGGGTGCAGGAGATTCGCACAGAGAGGGGCGTATTAACTCGCCTCCTGAGGATTGCGGACAATATCAAGCAGTAAATTGGCAATACTTTCGGGAGTTTGCAACGATGTTTCGATTTTTTTTACAAGCGTCTGTTTGCGAAGCGACAGGCCGTAGAGGTAAGTTTTGTCGTAATAGCGCAGTGCAATGCGGCACACCGTGCGGAGGTCGCCTGCCTGTAGAGCTTCGAGCGCCGTGCGCGTATCGAGCCCACCGAGGTATTTGGAGATGCGCGTAAGTGCATCAGCGAGCTCGCTTGGGGCAAACGCCCCGTAATCCTGTATTAAATTGTTGATGCGGTGTTCGATGGGAAGGTCTAAAAACAGCAATGGCGATAAACACATTGTTTGCCAAAGGGCGTCGGGAATACGCGTCCAGCCGAGCCGCCGGCTTTCGTCCTCTATCCACACGGGCACGGAAGGGTCGGTGTGGTACAAGCTCCACGCTATGTCGTTTTCAAACTGCTCCTGCGAAGGATGAATTGTTTCGCCGATTCTGCCAAAAGAAGAGCCTTTGTGATGAGCTATGGCTTCGAGGTCTACTACTTGCTCGCCTACTCGCTGCAAGGCATGGAGAATATGAGTCTTTCCCGATCCGGTTTTCCCGCCGAGCACAATCAGCGAGCGGGGCACGGCAAATGTATGCAGTACAAGCCGCCGAAATGCCTTGTAGCCGCCCCGAAGTACCGTCACTCTATAGCCGCAAAGGTCTAATAGCCACGCCACACTTCCACTGCGCATACCGCCGCGCCAGCAATGCACTAATAGGTGCTTGCTTCCAGCTTTCAGGTCTATATCCTCTACAATAGCTCGCATGCGCGGCCCCACCATTTCCAATCCTGCGAGCACCGCTTCCCTATGCCCCGTTTGTTTGTACAGCGTGCCAATTCGGACCCGCTCTTCATCGGAGAACAGCGGAAGATTGATCGCACCGGGAATACGCGCCTTTGCAAATTCTGCCGGTGTACGCACATCTATGACCGGAAGAGTGCGCGACATTTCTATAAATTCTTCTATTGCAACGTTTTGGATCATAATGGAGTGTCTCGTTTCCGGCGAAGATACCGGGATAAAGTATGTGCTCTTCGGTCTCTGTCCTTGCTGTGGCCTCTGCACTGTGCAGCACCCCATCTCCGATGGCATGGCAAGGATGCACGGGCGTCGATTCCAACTGCTGGGGTATTGCAACAGGCAATGTAGGCAATTGGCAGTAATTTTCGGAACCGATAGCATTGTAGCTATGAAACTATCTACAGTTACTGCCGATGAGCAGAGAAGGCGTACAGGATGGGTGATAGAGTCCGTCCGCAAACGCCTGTACTGTCTATGTGCCGGGCAGAGCGTTACAGCTTTGTAATTTATGAAGGTACTTTTTTTCCTTAAAAAAAAGTACCCTACAGGTAGCCCGTCTTCTCACGATAATAAAGAGCGGTACCGCTGGGGTGGCAATGAAGTGTTGCAGTCGGACACAATGCAGGTGCGTAGAGAGTAATGTTTGGGTGACTTTTCTTTTCCGAATATCACTTGCCATCCTGCTGAATTTGCCAGTTGTCTGCTATCTATAAGCATACGTGTTGTCTATACTGCGAGGGATTTCTCCATGGCATATACACCAACTGTATTAGTTATCGACGACCTTCCCGAAACCGGGAGAATGATCGCTAAATACATGAGCCGCAGCGGCATTAGTCTGGTGAGTGCTTGCACTGGAGAGGAGGGGCTGGATATTGTTCGCTCAAGAGCCATAGATGCCATTTTGCTCGATATTGATCTCGGCAGCGATGGATGCGATGGCCTGGATGTTCTTGTCACTCTGAAAAAAGATCAGAACCTAAAGCACATTCCTGTTGTGATGCTCTCTGTATTCGACAACCCCGACACAAAAGTGCGGGCATTTCGGCTTGGCGCGGAAGACTATATTACCAAGCCATTTGAACCCGTTGTACTGCGCGCCAGAATAGAAACTGTGCTGCGTGGTGTGCAGTCGTGGCGTGCGCTGAAGCGCAGTAGGGAAAAATATCACTCGCTATTCCGCAACTCACTTGTGGGTATTTTTCGTACTTCGCTCAAGGACAGTAGGCTGCTTACCTGCAACGACAAGGCTCTGGAACTACTGGGCCTCGGGCGCGAGCATATCAAAGTAGTGCGATTGCTGGAGTTTTATGCCAACTCCGAGGATCGTCGGGTGCTTGTTGAAAGGCTTCAGCAGAATGGAGCTATCCACAACTACGAACTCGAAATGAGGCGTTTAGACGGCTCCGCAGTATGGCTCTCGCTGTCGGCTCAGATGTTTCCCGATGAAGGGTATATGGAAGGTGTCGCTACTGATATTACCGAGCGGGTGCATATTCGCCGGAAAATCAGAGAAAAGGAAGAGCAGTTCCGTGTCACCTTCAACCAAGCAGCAGTGGGCATTATGCACGTGTCTACGGGCTGGCAGCTACTGCGTGCGAACCAGAAAATATGCGATATTCTCGGCTATACAACCGAGGAGCTGCTCGACATGAATATCCCTACGATTACCCACCCAGCCGACTTGGAGTTCAGCAGCCTTTGCCTTCGGAAATTGCTGGGGCACGAGGTAGAGAACTGTGCCACAGAAGAACGCTATCAGCGCAGAGATGGGTCGTATGTATGGGTGCAAAGCACTGTTTCGCTTGTAAGCGACGACGAGAGTGGAGCAAAGTACCTTATCGTTGTAGTAGAAGATATCGAAAAGCGCAAGCAAGCCGAGCACATGCTCAAACAGATTGTGGAAGCTGTGTCTCCCAAAATCGGCGATTCGTTTTTTACTTCTCTGGTCACTCATCTTGCGACGTCATTGGACGTAGACTATGCTTATATCGGAGAGTATCTTGCCGATCAAAACGAGTTGCTAGTAAAAGCATCCTCGGCGGAGGCCGATATTCCCAAGGACTGGATTTTTCCACTATCGGGCACGCCTGCCGAAGAAGTATTGCGGTCGGGCATGATGTGCTGCGAGCAGGGAGTACGCTCCTTGTTTTCGGACGTGCCGATATTCGACGTCCTGATGCCTGAAGGCTATATTGGTATGGCGCTCTACGATGCACATGGTCGGCCATTGGGGCTTATCTCGATAATCAGCCGAAAACCGCTGAGCGCAACCGCAGAAAAAGCTGCTTTGCTGAAGGTGGTGGCTGCACGTGCGGCCAACGAGCTTGAGCGCAAGCGCTCGGAGCTCGCTCTGAAGAAGTCGGAAGCAAATCTCAAGGCGCTATTCGACAACGCGCTCCAAGCATTTTTGCTTATCGACAGCCGAGGGGCTATCCGCGCTATGAACAAAACGGCAGCAGCAATCAGCCAGCGGTTGTGGCAACGCGATGTTGTTGAGGGCTCCGAACTTCGCGAGTTTATCAGACCTGACGCACTTCCTGCATTCATCAAACATTTCGCTTTTGCCATCAGCGGGCGGCCAACCGATATGGAGTGGCAGGTAGAAGCTCCCGATGGAATATGCTACTGGTTTGAATTCAGCTTTACCCCTGTCTTTATTGATGGCTGTGTGACAGGCGTGTGCATGAGCATCTTGGACATTACGAACCGCAGGCTTGCTGTAGAGCAGTTGGCCAAAAGCGAAGAGCGATTCCGCACGCTTATTGAGCGGTCGACCGACATGATTGTCCTTATCAACAGCGATGGAGTAGTGCAGTACCACAGTCCCTCGGTTAGTTCTGTGCTCGGCTATCATTCACAAGAAATGATTGGTCGCAATGAATTCGACTTTATACATCCGGACGATGTTCATGTGTTACGCAGCAACATTGCTGCTATTACGGAGCAGCCCGGTGGAGTAATAACCATTACATTGCGGCGACGCCATCACGATGGCAAGTGGCATTATTTGGAAAGCACGGTGACTAACCTCTTGCACGACCCGAACCTACACGGGTTTATTATCAACTCGAACGACATCACCGAGCGCGTGATGTCGGAGAACGAACGCACATCGCTCCTGAGCGCATTAGAGGCAAAGAACAACGAACTACAGCAGGCTATCGACGTATTGCAGGAAACCCAAGCGCAATTGGTACAAAGCGAGCGTGCAAGTGCCGTTGGGAATTTAGTAGCGGGGGTAATGCACGAGATCAACAACCCCAATGCAGCTATTTATGGAGCAATTCAGGACGCTTTGCAGACAGTAGATGCAGCGAGCGAATATTTCCTTTCGCTGCTGGCAGAGGAAGACCGCGCATCTGCTGAAGCCAGCAGGATGATGTCTTTACTCAGCAGGCTGGAGCGCACAACTGCAATCGCTGCCGACGGTGCCGAACGCATTCGGGCAATTGTTGCCACCCTTCGTTCGTTTACCAAACATCAGGAAGCCGAACATCAGACAGCCGGCCTCGAAGAGCAGATTGCGTCTACAGTAACACTGTTCCACTATCAATTTAAAAATGTAGAGGTAAGGCAGCATTTCTCTACGGATGGGGAACCGTTGTTGATAAGCGGAAATTTAGGAGAGATCAACCAAGTGTTTCTAAACCTACTTGTAAACGCTGCCCAAGCAGAGGCCACTGTGATAGAAATTTCTGCACAATGGAACGAGAAAGGAGAGCTGCAAGTTGTCATTACAGACAATGGTATGGGAATGGATGAGACGACGCAGATGAGAATTTTTGACCCGTTTTTTACAACCCGAGGAGTAGGAAACACAGGGCTTGGGCTGAATATTTCCCGCAAAATCATGCTAAAGCACAACGCGAGTATTACCGTAGAATCGAAGCCGGGTAGTGGAGCTACCTTTACCCTTGTTTTCCCCGCAGAACAACAGGAGATTGTATCTTCCGGTGTTGCTGCATAACCGCAAATTTCGGAACTGGAAGGGCATATCCGGTTCTGCGTACTACTATAGGCCATGCTGAAAATACAACAACCAACCGAACAACAGCCTTCAAAGAAGGAAACACTTGTCTTGGGCAATTTACTGATTGTCGATGACGAGATCATGCTGCTCAAGCTACTTGAGCGTATGTTTGTCGATATGTACAATGTGCGTATTGCTTCGTCGGGGGAAGAAGCCTTACAGCTATTAGAGCAGGGATTTGTACCCGAAGTAATTCTTGCCGACCAGCGCATGCCCGGTATGTCGGGAGCTGAGTTCTTGGCTAAAAGCCGCAATCTTGTGCCCGATGCTGTGCGGGTGATCCTGACGGGCTATACGGATGTGAATGATATCATTTCCAGCATCAACGACGGAAATGTCTATAAATTTCTCACCAAACCTTGGAAAAATCCCGAGCTCCTCCAGACTGTGCGGAACTGCTTCGACTATTATAATCTCTCGACACAAAATGTATGGCTGCTGGAAGAGGTGCGCCTGCAAAACCGCAACTTGCAAGAGCTGAACGACAAACTGGCGCGCAGAAATTCGGAGCTTCGGGAGCTGAATGAGCAGATTGCTTCTAACCTGCTCCAGACGATTAAGACATTGTCCAGCTTGATTTCTGCTGGGGAAATGCACTACTATACCAACCATGCGCAGATGGTTGCTACGATTGCCCGTGCACTTGCCAAGGAACTCGCTCTCGGCGAAGAGACAACCAGTAGTATTGTAGTTGCTGCTCTGCTGCACGATATCGGCAAGCTCGGTCTTCCTGAAAGAGTGCTTATTGCCGATCCCGACAGCCTCTCGCCTGCTGACCAGACGCTGTACCGCTCGCATGTGGAAAAGGGCAGCCAGTTGCTTCAAAGTGTAAGCGGCCTTGAGCGCGTGGCCAGCATTGTAGTGCAGCACCATGAAGCATGCAACGGGTCGGGATTTCCGCTCGGGCTGGACGAAGGCAGTATTATGCGCGAGGCGCAGATTGTAGCCATAGCGGATTTGTACCACAATCTGGTGTATCGCATTCCCGAAGATGTGTATCGAGCAGCTCATCAGCCTCGTTCGCTTGTGCAACCTCAGGCACTTACTGCACATCGCCAAGCCGAGGCGCGCAAGGTGCTGTATAAAAAGGCACGCCACTTTCGGCTTGATGTCTTTGAGGCTTTTATGCAGTTGATAAAGGATGGCACCTGCCCGCCAGTCCAGATCGGAGCCATTCTCAACGACCCGCCTCTGCCGTTCGAAATGGCAGATTCCGAAACAGGCCAGTCGCCGACCTCGCCGATTCCCGCGCCGGCGAATGCCGAAATGGTTTCTATTCCGTTCTCCCAAGTAGCCGTAGGTATGATTACTGCCCAGGATGTGTACACTGTCGATGGTACATTAGTGCTGCCTATGGGCACGGTTGTCGACTATCACATTTTCCAAAGAATGAGGGAATTTTACGAAAATAGGAGTATTCCGCTGCGTCTCTTGTTCTTTAAAATAAGGTGAAACGCACGTGTTCTCTTCCCGGAGGAAGGGCATAATCCCGCTGCACATCTACTGGTTGTAGAATTGGAATTGCCTTGCTATACGCGCTTGAACGCATCTCGGGAAAGGTGAGAGTTCAAAACCTGTTGTAACGAATAATAAACTTTCAGTATCTTCTCCATATTCTTCCCGTCGGTGCGGTGCACCGGCAGGAGTAGCTGTTGCCCAATCATGGCATAACACCCGATGGAATACATCGGCAGAACGGAGATGTATGAATTACAGGTACTTTGCTCTTTTCGCTATTGTTCTGGCTGTGCTAACAGCAGGAAGCTCGGCTGCACTGGCGCTTCCGCAATTCTCTCTGCTCACTGGCAATCGATGTATTAACTGCCATATAGCTCCCCAAGGAGGCGGGCTGCGCAACGATCTAGGCTGGTATGCCATGCGCGATGTGGGGCTCATCGATCCAGCCGACCTCGGTATACCGGGGCTGAGCGAAAGCAATGCCCTATTCGATGGCAAATTGCTTGCAGGATTTGATTTTCGGATGCAGCGCGCCCGTTCGCATAAATCGCCCGATGCAGAAGGCAAAGTTTTTCCCATGCAGGCCGCATTGTACGGCGCGTGGCTGGCAGCGGACTGGGCTACAGTGTACGGCAGCTACAACTTCGGAGCAAAGCGGTACAACGGGCAGCAATCGTGGTCGGCTTCTCTTTTGCTTCAGCCAGACTTTTCGTATCCGACCCTTCAGGCGGGCTTTTTTCAGCCCTCCATCGGTATCCGATACGACGACCATACCATGCTTGTACGCCAGATTGCCGGTGCCGCAGGCGTACCGCTGATCGCACCGAATTTTGCCGAGTTCGGGGCTGAACTTACTTATAATAGTCTAAAATGGGTAAGCATTACAGCCGGAGCATTCGACGCTACAAGCCTGGCAGAAAACCTCGTAACGGGATCGGATTCGGCGGCGCATTCATTAGTTGATAAAGACAAACTATCCATGCTTGGGCGCGTTGTCTTCTCTCCACGTGCTTTCAACAACGAACTCAATATATACGCAGGAGCTTCGCTGTTGCTGAACGGCGATTTTACGCTCACCAATGTCTTTGCCGGAATAGGTCTTACCGACGATGTATCGCTTATGGCCGAGTATGCACACTCCGACAAAAAAGACCTCCGCACGACTGATAATTTTTCTATTGATCTTACTTGCCAGGCGCTTGATGCGCTGTTGCTGTATGTTCGTGGCGAGCGCGGCGTAACTACTCTTACCCATATGGCGCAGCCTGTAGAGGACTACACAACTCAGATCGTACTTGGTACGCAGATTTTTGTGTTGCCGTCGGTCGAGCTCAGGCCAGAATACCGGTGGGTAGATACAGAGGCATTCACGTCTACACGGTATGCAGTGCAATTACACCTTTTCTATTAGAGAGAGGTGGCTCTGCGGTAGTACCGAAAACCGCTGATTTAAACAAGAACGGAGGTTGCGATGAACATATGGAAAGCGATTGTGTATCTGTGTGCCATAGGGGTGCTTGTAGTGGCTATTCTATGGCTCGTGGATGGTATGCAGATTTATACCAAAACCGGGAGCCAGGTCATTACTATAGACGAACTATGGGGAACCAAGGAAGTAAAATGGATTCCCGATTTTCAGCTCGGACTTCTGCCCTCGGCTCCGTCGCTGTCGATGGAGGCTTTGAGCGCCTTGCCTATAGCTGGAATACTGGCAGTTGTAGGGTTTATCGCATTCAGGATATCGCGTCGCGGCTCTGTGCCACGCCCATAGGTGTTGAAACATACAGCGCCTTCCGGGCGTGTGTGCCGGTGTAATACGACCAGCCGGTGGATGGTCGGTTCTTTTGTCAATTTTTCAGGAGAATAGAATGAAAGCTTTTCGTATCATGCTCGCCTGTACCGCAATAGTGGCGTTTATCGGCAGTTCGATTGCTTTTGCTACGGGGTTTAATATTGGTGCAAGCGGCACAAAAAAAGTGACGTTCAGCAATCGCGTAGGAGCCAACCAGATTACTTTTGAAAGTTCTGCACCGCTTGAGGACATTCAGGGAACGGCCAACGACATCAGCGGTTCGATTATGCTCGACCCTTCGAATATCGAAGCGACAACGGGCATGATTACCGTAAAGGTGAAGTCGATGGAAACGGGGATTAAAAAACGCGATAGCCACCTGATGGGCGGAGATTGGCTGAATGAAGAACAGTACCCCACTATCACATTCGCAATTAAAAGCCTCAAAAATGTGAAGTCGATAAGCAATGACAACGGAAAATCCGCTGTCCAAGCTATTGCCGTTGGCGATTTTACCATGCACGGTGTTACTCGGCAGCTCGAAGTTCCTGTCACACTGACGTACATCCGCGAGTCGGAAAAGACAAAAGAGCGTGCACCCGGCGATTTAGTGATGGTTCAGGGCGATTTTTCAATTGCTCTTAAAGACTTCAAAGTAGAGGGCAGCAAAGGTACTGTTGGCAGCAAAGTAGGCGAGACTATCAAGCTGAAGGCTAACTTCTTTGGTTCGACCGGATTGTAACTTTTTTCCAGTTCTGTTATTACTACTACAGCGAATGCAGGGAATCCGGGTGATTACCGGGTTCCCTGTTCTTCTCTTGCGTGTAGCGAATCGAATATAAGGATCTCTGGTTATGGCATATAAGCCTGAAATTCTTCGCGAGGAACGCCGCGTTTTTCTTCAGCGCGCAGCATCTCTGTGTGGTCTTACGCTGTGCAGCGGCGCAATGGCTGGCCTTTTGGCTTCCTGCGAGAGCGACACAGTAAAATCCACAGGCTCCACGGCTACTCTGGATATCGCTGGTGAAGCGGCATTGCAGGAAGTAGGTGGCGGCACAAAGAAAACATTTGGTTCGAACAACAGTGGGCGCCCGGTTATCATTGTCAGGATTGCCGAAGGCCAGTTTGTAGCATTCAGCTCGGTATGTACCCATGCTGGGTGCGAAGTAAGCGCCCCGGATTCGCCCGGGAGTGAACTGGTGTGCGACCAGCCCGGCTGCGGCCACGGGTCTGTCTTTTCTCCAACTGATGGAGCCGTACAAGTTGGTCCTGCTGCTTCCCCGCTGAAGTCGTTTGCTACGACCTACAATACCGATTCAAAACAATTGACTATTACTTTCTAGCATTTTACGAGGGATTATGAAGACGATGGTTACTCTTTCAATAGTAAAAAAAGCGACGATAGCTCTGTTTGCTGCTACTGCTTTTGTGTGGTTGCCCTCAGTTGCGTCCGCCTCTGTCGCCGGTATTACAGGTGTTTCTAAAGAGGGGTGTACCTGCCACGGTAGTGGTTCGCCATCGGCGGCTACATCGCTGGTGCTATCGAGTTCTTCTGGGAAATTTGAGGTAGAGCCCGGCGGCACGCTTATACTGACGCTCCAGATTTCGCATCCTTCGCAGGTTGCTGGCGGGCTGAATGTAAGCGTTAGAGATGAGGCGATGGCAAAGTCGGGTACTCTTGCGCCGGAGAATGCGGATGAGATGCGAGTAACCAGCAAAGAACTTACGCACAAGATGCCCAAGGGGTTTGTAAATGGCAAGACAACATTTACTTTTACATGGACAGCTCCTACGACTCCGGGGTCCTATACTCTGTATGCTGCTGGAAATGCAGTGAACCTAAACGGCCAGTCGTCGGGCGACTTCTTTAATATGATAACGCAAGAAATCACCGTGGGGCCTACCACTGGTGTGGGCGAAGAACTGGTAGCAGCGAATACACTTCTTCGTTCTGTTGATATTGCGCCGAGTCCGGTATCTGTAGCCGAAGGCACAGCCGAAATACGATATAAGCTTGGGCAAGCTGCAAATGTAACTATCGAACTCTTCGATGTAAATGGCCGTCCAGTACAGCCTACGGAGAATACTGCTGGGGATGCAGGGGAGCATGTTGCCGTTATTGATACCCGCAGGCTTGCCAGCGGAATGTATATTGCAGTCCTGCGCGCAGGGAACGAGCAGATTGCAAAGCACTTTACTGTAGTGCGATAACCGATAAGTGAAATTGCCTCTTTGCACGAGACGGCACACACAGTCTAACTCTTCTTTGTGTCATAGAAACAAGGTAACTGTTATGAAACGATTTTACCGTTTCTTCAGGCCGGGAGGATTTGTATTCCTTCTGGCAATTGCGAGCTGCCTGATAGCAGCCTCTGATATGGCTTTGGCTTATTCAGGGGGAATCACCGGGCAGACTGTCGCGGGATGTACGTGCCACTCTCAAGGATCGGCTACTACACTTTCGTTTGTGAGCTCCTCCGGGTCATTTAATGTGTCTCCGAGTGGTACGCTTACTATTACGCTTACTGTAGCGCACACCAGCCAGTCTGCAGCAGGTACGGATCTCGGTGTTGTTAATTCGAGCAATCAGAACGCTGGTTCGCTGAGCCCGGCAAGCGGTTCGGGCCTGCAACTGTCGGGTAGCGAGCTTACACACTCGCAGCCCAAAAGTATGTCGGGCGGTTCGGCATCGTTTACATTTACATGGACCGCGCCTGCTACTCCGGGTACCTACACTATCCGCGCCGCTGGCAATGCCGTCAATAGCAATGGCAACAACTCTGGTGATGTGTACAATACAGCTACGCAGACAATTACGGTTGTGTCGTCGCCCACCGTTGCTGTAACAGCACCTAATGGTGGCGAAGAATGGTGCGCAGGAGGATCGCAGAATATTACGTGGACATCCTCGAATGTTAGTAATGTAAAGATCGAGCTGTCCTCCGACGGCGGTGGAAGTTATCCGACAACATTGGTGGCGAGCACGCCTGCGGCAGCAGGAAGCTGGGCCTGGAATATTCCAGCTAACCAGACGTTGGGCACGCAGTACAAAGTGCGTATATCGGATGCCTCCAACGCTGCGACCAATGATGTAGGTAATGGCAACTTTGGTATCAAAGGCGCTACTGCAATTACAGCGCAGCCTACATCGCAAACCGGATGCGAAGGGACGCCTATTAGCCTGTCGGTGACTGCTTCCGGTGCTAATCTCGCCTACCAGTGGCGCAAAGGTGGTACTAATATCACTGGCGCGAATGGCGCTACCTACACGATTGCAAGCCCTGATGCAAGCTATGCAGGCAGCTACGATGTTGTTATAACTGGAAGCTGTGGTGCCGCTGTCACCAGCAATGCTGCTACGCTTACCATCCAAGAAAAACCGAGAATCACCGTGCCTCCCGCTTCGTTCAGCGGATGTGCTGGCGATAATATTGTGCTTTCGGTGACAGCTACCGGACAAGGGCTTACCTACCAGTGGCGGCGCGAAGGTACTCCCATCCCGGGAGCAACCCAGCCTACCTATACAATCGCATCGCTTGCACCCGCCGATACAGGCCGGTACGATGTTATTGTAAGTGGTACCTGCCAGCCAAATGCCACAAGTAACTTTGCACTTGTCCGCATTTTCTCGGCACCTGTCCTCTCGAATGTATCACAGTCGCAGACCGTGTGCGAAAATGCCTCGGTAACACTTTCGGTGGAGTCGCCCGGTGCACAGGGCTATATCTGGAAGAAAAACGGCTCTGTACTTGCTGGTGCTAATACTTCTACCTATACGATTGCTTCGGCAAATACCAATGCGCAGGGCGAGTACACAGTAACTGTAGTCGGCGTTTGCGATTCCACAACAAGCGCGCCAATCGTGCTTACTGTGCAGGCGAAACCGGCAATTACGCAGCAGCCCAGCGGCCTTACGGTAGTAGAAGGCGGCAGTATCACTCTCACAGTAGCTGCTACAGGCGCTAATCTTACCTATCAGTGGAAAAAGAACGGAACCGTACTTGCTGGTGCTAATAACGCGACGCTGAATATCCAGTCTGCTGCGGTCGGCGATGCCGGTACCTACACTGTGACCGTTTCCAATTCTTGTGGTGAAGTAATCAGTGCTAACACGGTGGTTACTGTAACACCGGCTGGACCTGGTCCGGCGATGGTTCTGTCGCAAAACTTGCTCGACTTTGGTGCGGTGCTGACGCCAGGAGGAGCAAAAGAGGTGACTGTAACTGTCACGAACAGTGGTACAGAAGACCTTAGTATTTCGGCGATGACCATTGCTGGTGATAATACCGCAGACTTCGCCTTTGTAAATCCGCCTGCTCTGCCGATTGTAGTCAAGCCAGCCGCTACGGTAGATATCACAGTGCGCTTTACACCGTCGGCAGAGGGTACACGCACCGCAACTGCTGTGTTTACCAGCAATGCCGCAAGCACCCCCGAATTGGGGCTTACGGGCATAGGTGCAAAACCGAAGTTGGAATCGGTAGCTGGTACTATCATTGATTTCGACGGTGTCGCAATCTCTGATGAGAAGTCTATTGATGTACATTTCAAAAACACGGGGTTGATTCCTGTGCGCGTTACGGCTGTTGCTCTTTCGGGTGGCCAGCAGGCCGAATTCCTTTTGGGTGCAATTACTCCAGAGCTGCCAGCCGAAGTGCTGCCCGATGAGGAAGTCGTTATTTCGGTGCGGTACAAACCCACGATGCAGGGCGTAGCAGCTACCAGCCTGCGAGTTACTGCCGAAGGCGTGGCCAATCCGTTTGCCGTAGAACTTCAGGGCGAAGGCTTGCCCTCTACCTCGGTGCGTGAAACTATCATCGCTTCTTCCTTTGCAGTTGCTCCAAATCCTGTCACAGACGGTACGACCATTCGCATTGCTATGACACAGGCTCGTGCGGAGCTCTCTGTTGTGGATGCAATGGGGCGCACTGTGCGGGTGTTTGGTGCTATTCATGGTGCATCTGCTGTGCAGACACTATGGTGGGATGGGCGCGATAACAGCGGTGCAGAATGCGCTGCTGGGCTCTATCGCCTTGTGCTTACAAGTGGTACAGGAATGCAAAGCATACCTGTAGTGATTATGCGATAACAGGGCAACCTGATCTACGGAGAGCGGGTGTTGGCGTAAGCCGACACCCGCTTGTCGTTTACGCCTGATTCGCTGGCGATGCGTGGATAGCTTGGCGCGACGATTTACGCACCAAGTCGGCAAATTTCCGGCGCTCTATTTTGCTTTCTAACCAGAGAAGCGGATGGAAAAATTCAAATGCCTTCTTCTCTAATGGGTCTTCGGCCAGCGGCTGCAGTTCTTCGCGCACTTCGGCAAACAAGGCGAGGAGCTGGTCGCGAGTGTGCACGCGGGTGAGCTTGCGGATGAATCGCAGTACTACAGATTCGAACTGGTATAGACGATTGCGCTTGTACAAATAGCGGTATGTCGATTTTAGCAAATATTCGAGCAAATCGTAGTTGCCGAGCTCAAAATGAATGATCAGGCTGAATATCCGGGCAAAGCAGTCTACGTCCTCCCGTACTTCGGCATCTGTTTCGTTGATGATCACATTGATCCATTTTAGCGCCTCGCCGTATTTTTCGGCAATAAAGTGCAGCGTAGCAAGGTTGTAGTAGAACGTCAGTTGTGCCGCACCGTCGATATATTCACCATAACGCTCCAGCCCCGACTCAATTTCGCCTACTAATTGCAGCCCCTTTTCGTAGTCGCCTATGTCGGTATAGGCAAAAAGTTCGAGATTGTACGTGTTCTTGAATATTTCGGCTTCGAGCGGTTCTGTGCGAAGCTCGGGGTACACATCGGTTAGTGTTCGCAGAGAGCGGATTTTCTCAAAAAATTCATCGTGATAACCGAGGTAGAAGCTGTCGATGAGGAAGTTTGTGATAATGCCGAGATAGCCGAGGGTGTTTGTGAGCAGATACTGCGGTCGCGATTCGAGCAGTGTAATGAGCTGCATTGAGGAGGCATGGGCAGCCTTGTAGTCGCCCCGGATAAAGTTGTAAGTGCTGTGAATATGGTAATAGAACTGCCGGGCTTCGAATGTAAGAGCTTGGTCGTCGCTGGCCAGAAGAGGATGCGAAAGAAGTTCTTCGAGTTGTTTGTAGTCGCTGGCATCGCGTGTAGAGCCTTTCAGCACATACGAGAGGTACATCACTGCCGAGAGCTGCCAGTAGCGCGCTACATTGTCCACGATGGAAAGCGTATCGAGAAACGAAGAGTAAAAGCGGTCTATATCTTCTTGCGACTGATCTTCGTAGCGAATTTCGCGCATCACTGTGCGCTCCAGGGTCATGGTTTCCAACAGCAAGATGTATTCCTCGTTTGCCTGTGCTGTTTTTCTCGCCTTGTCGATAATTTTATCTGCCTGCTCAAAAAGGCGTCTGCCTATCAAAAAATCGGCGTCGTTCAGCAGGCCACGCACCTGCGCTCGGGGAGTACGCTCGGCATGGTAAGCCCGCATGCTTTCCAGAATAAGCCGATAGAGGTAGTTTTTGGTGACAGAAAGCTGCTTAATAAATACCTCGGATGCGAATTCCTTCCGAATGGCATCCTCGTCGTATTCCTTTTGCCGGTCGATTGCATCGAACAGCTTTATATAATTGTTCTGCTCGCCAATGACATGGCGCGAGGCGTAAATCTTGAAATAACGCTTTTCCGACTTTGACAGGGACTTGATGAGCTGAAAGAGATCCGAAGGGTTTTTCATGGTTATCGGGCAACAGTAGATAATAGACTGTAAACAGTATAGTTAAGAACTTGCTGTGCAGAAAAGTATGGGCACGGGCGTCGTCGGATGGGGCGGCGTAGAGGCGCCTCAAGCGACGCCCCTACGCCGCGTCGCTGTCGCCGGTCGCAACACCGATTATCGGTTTGCCAAAGGGCAGCCGCCGGGAAACCGAGGGCAATGCCCGTTGGCTACTGGTTGTGCCGCTGCCACCACCATCGCAGAACATATGCGGAAGCGGGCTGTACAGCCACGCGGCGGTTTTGCAGCGCGGTGCAGAGGCCAAACGCCGGAGCGGAGACGGCTGCGCTCCACCACACAGAAAAAAGCCAGTAGACTCTTAAGGCCAGCCAAAAAGTGAATTTTATCACCGGCTGGCGCAGTGTACATTGCTTCTGTGACAGCATTACAATCGGCACCGGGAAACCGGCGCTGTCGCAAAAAAGCATACGGAAGATATGGATATACCCATCTTTAGGCGGCAGGGTATATCTACGGGGCACGACCAGCCGGTGTGTCGTGCCTCTGTCTTCCGTTCCGTAAGGATAGCACTACTACCGAACTACTTGCTTCCCTCAAATTACCAAATCTCACCACAAATCTGCGCCCTTGTTCCCGCAAATAACCTCCCGATCATTGTAAAATCTTTAAATTTTAGTAAATTCCTTGTAACCTTTTCTTTGCAATGCGATTCTTCCCGGATAGTCGAGTCATGCCTATGCCCATACGGACAAAGAGCGCAATGTAGACACGGGCATGGATCGACCTAATCGAATAGAGCTTCCGACGCATTCCGGCGTAAAACATACACAAACTCATTTTCAACATTCTACGGAGAATGTCCATGAAGAAAAAGCTAATGCTTTTTGTCTTGGTACTCGTAGGTCTGGTTGCCTCTTGGCAGTCACCACCTCGGGCGACGGCGCAGTTGTTTGCAGCTATAGGAAACAACAACTACCCGTACATGTACTACTACATTGCGCCCTTTTCGCAGTACTACTACTACAACGACTGGCGCAGAGGTATTCTGTACAGCGAAGAGCGTATCAAAAATGCTGGTGGTGGACCTGGTCTTATTACGCGCCTTGATTGGCTGCCTATCGACATTGGCTACGGATACGGCAACAATTTCAAAGACTACGGCCAGAATGTAAAAGTATGGTTGGGTACAACCAGCAAATCGCAGTTCGACTACACAGGCCATACTTTTATGAGCCTTGTAAATGGTGCATCTCCTGCGAGCCTGCAGAACGTGCAACTCGTGTACGAAGGCAAAGGGCTTGTAGGCAACAACGTGGCTGGCAAATGGGCTGGTCTCGACCTGACAACACCTTACCCCTACACTGGTGGTTCTCTCGTCGTGATGATCCGCTACAACGAAGACAACAGCACAGATCTGCTTCGTTCGGCGTATTATTCCGATGAAATGGGGCACTTTGCCGGTACATACAACTACAATGCTCCCAACATGACCAGATACTCATATCTGGCATGGTATGGCTGGTATTATCAGCTTGCTGACTACTGGGATAACTCCTACACGATGTATCCGTGGGACTACACCCCGGACATTCGCCTTACCATTCTCCAAGGTATTGAAGAGTCCTTCCCCGATGATAAAGACCCGCGCCGCATCCTGCGCGCAGGCCATGTGTATGACGGCAGTGATGCAGCTCATCCGCATCCGTCGGTGACATTCCGCCAGGCTGTTGGCATCAATGTCGACATGACCTATGAAATCAGCGGCCCGCTGCCCAGCACCGCTGTTATTTACACAGCAACACAAGATGGCAAAGACGGTGTCAAGATTGTTCCGACATCGAGCGGCCTGGTGACATACGACATCCCGAGTGCTCGCGGTACTGCCGCAGGTACAAACGGTGCTCTGAACCTGACCAACATGCCCGGTGGTGCTTACCGCCTGAATGTTCGCTTCAGAAACACAGCAGGCACCGACCAGATTTACGCAAGAGAATTCCTTGTCACCTACAACAACGACTTGTCGGTGAAAGAAATTACGTATCCTTATGCCAACAACAGAACACCCTTCTTCATGTATCCCCGCAGTGTACCGATCCCGGTAAGCGCCAAATTCCAGAACGTGGGTCTGAATCCCGTGAACGAATTTGAAGTGAAAGCTGAGATCTTCAACGCAAGTGGCACACTCGTTTACCGCGATATTGATACAGTAACAGGTGTTAATCTGAAAACCGGCGATGAATATTCCTACGACTTTGCTACCTTCAACCAAACAGACAATGTTGGCAAGTACGATGTAAAAATCTGCTCCAAACTTCTGAAGGCAACGGTAAACAACCAGTCGGTGGTAGTTCTCGACCAGCAGGCTGCTAACGATTGTATTCCGCGTCCCAACGAGGCCTATCAACTGCAAATCCAGCATGAGATTGAAGGTGCCGCAGATGCTATCGCTGTGCCGGCTAATGGTTTTTCGATCTGCTCGAACCGCCCGTTCTCACCGGTAGGTGTGCTTAAGAACTACGGTCTGGCCGATCTGTCGAATCTCCCGGTACGCCTGACAATCTACAAGCTGCCCGGACGTACAGTGGCAAAACAAATCACTGTCTCTGTATCCGACCTGCCGTATGGCCAGCAAACAGTACACCGTTTTAACCCGATTTCGCTGTCCGAAGCAGGACAATACGAAGCCGAGCTTCACCTGATGTACGATGCTAACACAGATCCTATTCAGAGCAACAACAAGGTAAGCACATTCTTTACGGTGAATCCCTCCCTCTCGGGCGAGTACACCGTTGGTATTGGCGGCAACTTCCAGACCATTCCGGATGCTGTTAATGCTCTGTTCTCGTGTGGTGTGAGCGGCCCGGTAACATTCCTTCTGACAGATGCCGACTACACTGTAGGCGATATCAAGTCGAACGAACCTGCTATCGACCTGACCACGACAATTCTCGGTGTGAGTGCAACGAACACCATTACATGGCGTCCGTCCGCTACCCGCCTTGGCACACGTGGTGCTGTTACGATCACAATGAAATCGGCTGCAGGTATTGGTATCAAATTTGGTCAGAATCTGACCCCGACCAACATGAACTCTACATCGTTTGAGTTCCCGAGCAACCGCCAGTACCACAATCCATCTGGCTACATGACCTTTGACGGTGGCCAGTACAAAGCTCTCCGCCTGCGCTTGCAAACCAATGCTACACACGGCCATCGTGCTGCTGTGTATATCGGTCGCGGCGCTTCCAATTATGCGATTGAAAACTGTCTTATCGACAATGCTCCGGGTTCCTCGGTAAGCTATGCTACGAGCCTTCCTATTCAGAGAATCTCGTCGACCAGCTTTACCTATGATTCCGATATTCAGTCTGGCAATGTTACTTACAGTGCTGGTATTGTCATTCGCAACACTGTTCCGGTGAACACCATCGGCAACAACAGCGAAGGTCTCGATACGCTGGTAAGCATGAACAACAAAGTTGTTGGCAATGAGATCAATGGTTTCGGTTATGGTGTGGTTAGCATGGGTGCCGGTGTCCTGTTCCAGGCTCAGGCTTCTAAGCTCGCCAACTACTACAACGAAGGCACGCAGATCAACAACAACAAAATCTGGAATGTAGCTCGCGCAGGTATCTGGGCAGGCTTCGAGAAAAACAGCACAATCTCCGGCAACCGTATTTATAATGTTGGTGCTACGGTAGGCCACAGTGGTACCGCAGCCGGTATCATGGCTGGTGGTGAAAGACGCTTCAACAGCCAGGGTCTGACCATCGCTGCCAACGAAATCAGCGGTGTTACCTCTCCGGTTGCTGCAAACGGTATCTATGTAGAGCAAGTGCTCAACAGCATCCAGCACCCGAATGGCACGCTTTATGACTTCCCCTCGGGCAATGCTCAGATGCGTACCTACAACAACTCGATCTGGGGTGTTGGTCGTACTGCTACAGCCGGTAATGCTGCAGGTATTCATTACCTGACCGCGCGTAATGCAAATGCAACCGGCCTGAACGCTCTTCTGCAACCGTCAGCTCCTAATTACTTCACCCAAGGTGATGTGATTGCCAACAACACGATCGTGATGTCCAACGACAATGTCAATGGCAGCGGTGCAGTAGTTGGTATCGGTCTTCAGAATGCAAAATCGCCCGAAGTGTACAACAACGCCGTTGCTATGCTCGGCAATGCCAACACAAGCTCGCTTCTTCATGCCGCAATGTTTGTTCAGGGTGTAATGCCCGGCAAAACCGGTGGTCTGAAAAGCGACTACAACGCGTTCTGGACACCGTCGGCTTCGATTGCATACTTGGTAGAAGTAACAGAACAAAGCCAG
>DLHF01000011.1 GCA_002483085.1 Ignavibacteria bacterium UBA7675 | reverse complement strand
TGTGGCCACAGGCACCGAACCATAAGCTATTTGACCCGGGTACAGAGCAAGGCGAGTCGGATCGTTCAGAACTTCGCCTACAACAGCAATATTCAGCACATTAATCGCATTGGAGATACCTACACCACTGCCATTAGAGAGCAGCATAGAAGCATCATACGAACCTGTGGGTATCCCCGAAGATGCCGCTTTCATCCTTGCAACAAGCAGTAAGGGCTGTGTTTCTGTTACCACCATGGGATGCAGCACAGGATTGAGCCAGTTGGCATTGTTTGCAAGATCACCATCGCCAGCTACCATTACACTACCATCGACAGCATATTGTCCACGAAGGAAATACAGACCGTCATTGGAGACGAGCTCCATTCTGCTGGCACCGCTACCCGTGAGCTGAGGTGTCTGGAAGAACTGTACATCGACAGCACCAGCGCGCGTAATCGGAATGAGCTTCACATTTTCATAGGTAGAGGAATACGTTTGGCCAAGTGCCACAGGTGGCAACATTACTAATGTAGGAGCCGCAACAACCGGCTGGCCGACACGACCTTCTATTTGGATTACTGTCACCGGGCCATTCGCACCCGAGTGATTAATCGTAAGCATTGCGCTCTTCGGGCCCGGCGTTGCACCTGTCTCGCGCAAAGTAACCGAAATCAGATTTTCGCCGGTGATACCCGATGGTAGAGTAGAAACGCCAAATAATATCGCGTCCGGCCCGGTCAGCGTATAGCTGCTGATAACAATAGGAGCGGAAACTGTAAGCGGCATATTCGATCCGAGTCGGAACTCCTTGGAGATTTGTCCGGTACCCGGCTGTAAGCCACCAACATTAAACTTCGCATTCGGGGAAAGGAGATTGGTCGCGCCATCCATTGCCGTCATCGAAGCATAATAACCACTCATACTGATTGTGGTAGGCGTATTAATGCCATTGTGGGACAGCGTCATCGTTGCATTGTGCTGCCCTGCCGGAGTAACACCCTGCGTTCCGAACACAACATCCACGTTGACAGATTGCTCAAACCCGATAGTAAAGCCCTGCGGCAACATGGTATTCGTACCTGCTTGGTACACCTTGAAGCCAGACGAGCCCGCCATACTCCAGCTCGAAACATTCACAACTTCTGCATCAGAAGGATTAAAGAGAGTCACCGTGCGGCGTACTTCTGTACCGACATTGCCAAAAGTAGCATTGCCCGATACGATTACTTGCCCCGGCTGTACAATCCTGATTGTGTACTCCTCGGTTTCGCCATAGCTGAACAGAGAGCACGCATCCCGCTCGGTAATAATATTTTTATCGAGAGAATATGCACACCGCACGCGCATCCGCGTATTGCCGGGAAGCGCAGAGAGCGGAACAGCTACATTGCCACTGAAGAGTTCGGTGCTGGCATAGGGCGAAGCATAAACAAACTCGCCGGGATCGTCGAAGCTGTCGTTTTGATTGAAGTCAATCCATACACCAAATCCCTCGTTGTAGTCTGGAGTAGCACGGAGTTCGATAGGATATTCCCGACCGGCTACTACTGTCGTGGTAAATTCATCGACAGAATACCTGATATAATTATTCTGCTGGCCATTGCAGCCGCTGCCGTCGTTCCGAAATTCAGTTTCTTTCGCAAAATCGCCAAAGCCAACATAGTCGATATAGTCATCACTGCTCGCACAGTCATTGTCGTAGGTAGGTGTACAATACACTAAATCCACCGGGCGATTGCCTGCCGGATTTGTCACCGAGGGAGTGCGATTGATACCGTCGACCACAACGGAAAGGAATCGCGCATCGAGCACTTCACCAAACCCAGCATCTTTGGCAACATCATAGGTAAGCCAGAAGTTGTTTGCGCCAGTTCCTAATTCCTGATCCACCGTAAAAGAAAGCGTGCTGCCGGGAGTAGAAATGGTAGAGCCTATCTGAACAGCCTTATCGGGATTAAATCCAGATGTAGAACTGGTGTACCACAGGCGTGCATTACTTATAGCCGAAAGATTCGATGTGCCAACTGTGTTGAACGTAAAATTAGTGGCAGACATCGGATTCGACAGACCATCCATCTGTACAACAGCCCGAAGAATCGGGTTATTTTCTGATCCACGACCGACATCGCCAGTTATCTGAACCGCTGTAGACGAAGCAAAGGTCATGGGAGGAGGAGGATCGATCAGCATTCTCACAGCCACCCTGAGATATTCAGTATACTTGGTTGTGGAGAGGTATGTTGGCTGCTCGTCGTCGTTCCAATTAAATCGCGACATAGGATTTTCCGTAACTTCAGTCAGATATGTCGGATAGTCCCCCTCGTCGATCCAGTCTTGAAATCCCTTAAGAATAAGTATCTGAAGGTTGTCGGTTCCATTGTAGAGGAATGGCTGCGTCAGCGCCACATCCATCCAGCCCTCTTCGGCATCATTGGGAAAGTTGCCCTCATACACAAGCGCATAGTCTTCCAAACTGTAGTCATCGCTTTGCAGTTCTGAGTCAGTAGTATGCTTCATGTAAATAACAACGTTCTCAATGGGATTGAGATCAGCGCCTCCGTAGCGATAGAATGCGAGATTGGTGATATCGCCCGCAGTGTTGATTTCCGACGCCAGATAAATAACTTCATGGCTGGAGTAGTTATAATAGCGATCAAAAGGTATATTTACGGCATACACCGGGTCGCCTATCACCACCGTTGTCTGGGCCTGCATGTTACCGCTAAAGGCCGTCATTGCAATCAAGCAGCACAAAAGGCGTAGAGCCACTGCCAGACTGGCTGTCCTGCTTTTTAGCAAAACAGAAGAACAAATATTCATAAGCACTCCGTAGTTTGGTTGAATAGAGACATTAGATAATTGCACATGAGTGTGAACGTAGTGCGCTCCGAACAATGCCGTGGGACACATAGATCAGGCAACACTATAAGTCCCGAAACCGGTGAAAAATGGAGATATCAAAAGAAAAGCACACAAAGCGATCCCATAAATTATAGGAGCTCGACTGCGCTCATCACATTGATAGCCGCTATGGTTCCAGAAATATATATGCCAACGAGGATGTACAGTGGTTCGGTCTTTGCAGATTGGTAGTATGCAATAGTACAAAATAGTCGAGAACGAAGTTCTTCGATTCCGACACAGGAGTACTATACATCACCTCGGATTTGCTCCTGTACCTGTAAAAGCACAGGTATATGAACGAAGCATTACTGGTACAATCCTGTCGATACTACAAAACAAGTGTAGTATGATCAACACCGGGATATCCGCCTTATCCTACAACGCGAGCTATGCTCTTCCCTTGCACCGCCAGCCGAAGCCGACGCATAGCTCTATCCTGTTTCGATTGATTTCCGACCCCTTCATCTTCGGCAGTGCTTATGCACGTTCCTTGTTATTTGGATATACTGCACATATACCCACCATTCGAACTATAGAAGCTGTGTTTTCCCTTGCACTGCCAATTTGTAATAGCGAGTACACAGCCCTCTTCTTATACTCCCTTTTTCTTTCACCCCTGATTGTAATCAGGCGCACAAAGTACGCCTTTTGACATAGCGACGCAAGGTTTTTAATCGTGCTTACAGCCCTAAAAACCGACTTTTTCCGTTGTCGTTTCGAATGCGATACTGCCATTTATTTCAAAATCCCGTACTTTGTAGGATAGCTGCAATTCTGAAGCAGCTTATCATATAGAAATACAACACTCTCTTCGGGGAAGGTACGATGGTAGGACTATTCGCTCTGCCCACGCTTGTACTCATGCTGTTGATGGCTTCCACGCCGACAATACATGTAAAGCCTTCAGCGCCTTTCTCTTCATTTTCCCCAAATGATACTGCTATGGTTCTGCTTTCCGATATAGACCCGTCGATCATTCTCGATGTAAAATACGCGACAAAAGATAATTTCACCGGGCAGGTGCTGTACCCAGCCTCGAAGGTGTATTTTCGCAGAATTGTCGCCCAGAAACTCGCTGAAGTACAGCGTTTTCTACAGCAGTCCGGACACTCGCTCAAGGTGTTCGATGGCTACCGCCCCTTGTCTATCCAGAAAAAGATGTGGGAAATAGTCCCAGACGAACGTTATGTGGCCGATCCACGCAAGGGCTCGCGCCACAATCGGGGGGCGGCTGTCGATCTTACAATCGTGCGGCTGGCTGATGGCACGGAGCTTGATATGGGAACACCCTACGACGATTTTACAGAGAAATCGCACACGCAGTACGCCGCTCTGCCCGAAGAAGCGCTGAGCAACAGGCGGCTCCTCTCTACCACTATGCAGCAATTCGATTTTCTACCGTTCAAAACAGAGTGGTGGCACTTCGACTACAAGGAGTGGAACCAGTTTGCGATTCTCGATATTCCTATTGAATGAAGGATGTATTTAAAACGGCAGAGGCGCTTTGCAGCGCCTCCTGGCAACCATAATCTGTATGCTACCGCTTCCGTGCTGCTGGCGAACCGCTTTTCTTCTGTGCGGCTTTTCGCAGTACGTCGCTGTCCTGCATGTACATAATATTGCTCCATGAATACTCTTTCGGCACCATTCTGCCGAGCTGTGCCTGCTCTATAAGAAAGAGAGCTGATGTCTGCACAATCCAGTCGAAATTCTCCTGATGCACCGATGTGATCTCCGCGTCGGGAGCGGGATTGAGATAGTCGATTGCATATGGTACGTCGTCGCGCACGGCAAATTCAATAGTGTCGAAGTCGTAACCAAGTGCATCAACGAGCTTCAGGCACAATTCCTCGACCTGCTTTTTGCGCTGTTCTGTAAGCGAAAACCCTGCCACGTAGCGCAAGTGATGCGGATTGCGCGGCTCGTAGGGCATAATATGCACGTACTTTTTGCCAACGACATAGCAGCGGTAGTATTCGGTAAATTCTATCGACTCTTGAAGTGTCATTGTAATAGTGCCCGTCTCGTTGTACGCCTCGAAGAACTCGCGCTCGTCGTGCACCTTGTAGACATTTTTCCAGCCACCGCCATCGTGAGGTTTCAGAAATGCCGGAAACCCTACATACTCGAAAATTTCTTCCCAGTTGAGCGGATAGATAAGATTGCGCATGGATTCCGCAGATGTCCCCGGCGGATGTTCCTTCGTAGGCAAAAGTACAGTCTTCGGCACCGGTACGCCGATCTTTGCCGCAAGTGAATAATTGAAAAATTTGTCGTCGGCACTCCACCAGAAGGGATTGTTTACTACACGTGTCCCCCCGAGCGCAGCAGTTTTCAGCATCGAGCGATAAAAGGGAATATCCTGGGAAATACGGTCGAGAATCACGTCGTATTTCATCAGCTCGGCCATCTTAATGCCGCCCACTCTCACAAACTCCGCCCGCACATTACCCGTGTCCATACTGTTGATGCGCTCTACCAGAGCTGGCGGAAACGTTTGCTCCATACCGAAAAGAAGTCCAATCACTTTCATAGGTTGCCCTGTGGATTCAGTGTAGAATCTGTTATTCGAAGAATGGCGGAATCTACTAATAATTTTTTCTTCTGAAAAGATTTTCGCAGAATTCAATGCAATATAGCTGTACTTCCCTGCTATTTCTGTGTAGACAAAGCGCGAAATCATGTGCCATTAGGTGTGCCACAGCTATCATCTATGGCACGGGCGTGCTGTTCGGGTGTTCGGTCGCTGTCACCGGTCGCACATCCGCTGCGGTGTTCCCCAGCAGTACGCGCGGCTCGTCCGCATATCGTTTTTGGTGCGGTACAAAGGCCATACGCAGACCGGTGCAAGCGGCGCAATAAAAAGCCGTGCCTGCGCTTTTGTAAGAATGGCTATCTTTCTATCAGAAACAAAAGCGTGTAACCTTGTGCATAAGCCGTGGCTCCTATAGCCAATGGTAGGACAAACACTCCCCGAAGTCGTGCCTCTGGCTGCAAAGCCGGTTTGCCCGCTTAACAACGGAGCGATTATGAGCGAAAGACAACAGGAAGAATTTATGCGGCTGCTGACGCCGATGCAAAAGCGATTGGAAAAATTCGCTCTTGCCATGACGCACGACCGCGAGCAGGCCAGCGATCTGGTACACGATACTATTGTGCTGGCATACGAGCACTTCCACACGATCCGCGATAAAAGCGCCTTTACATCGTATGTGTTCTCTATTGCCAGCAATCTGTATAAGCGCAGCTTTCGCCGTGCAAAGTTCTGGGGTTTGTTCGATAGCAACCGCGCAGAGCAAATCCCCGACAGCGCTTCCCTGCCCGACGAACGCCCCGATGTAGACCTGCTGTACCGCGCCCTGGCAAAGCTGCCCGATAAATACCGCGAAGCTCTTGTGCTGTTTGAGATCAACGACTTGTCTATCAGCGAAATACGCGATATTCAGGGCGGCTCTATCTCTTCGGTAAAAGTGCGCCTGATGCGCGGACGCCAAAAACTTGCCCAACTGCTTAATGCCGACAATCCGGGAACAGACCCGGAAGCTCTGGCTCGGCGAAATACGGTCTCTGTTCCCGCAACCTCCGAGATTATGAAAGGTGAACACTATGCCTGAGCGTTTTTCTATAGATGAGTATTTTGCCGAAGCGCGCAATAAAGATGATAAACCTCTTGTGACTCAGGAGCAACTCCCGGTGCTTCTGGCCAGCAATGCTGTACGGCGTACAGCTCAGAATAAAAGCACGCGCTCAACGGCTGCAAAATTTATTCCAGTGTTCGGCGCGGCTGCAATGCTCGTGCTCGCGGTGTTCCTGCTGCCCAACCACGCCGACTTCGCGCCCCAGCAAGCAAAGAAACAGCCCGAATCGGCGCACCAATCTGCCCCGATTACCTTTGGTATGCCTGCAACACAGGAAGCACCTGCACAAGAGCCCCTCGCAGAGCCTACCAGCCCGGCACAGAAAGCAGCTCCTACCAGAACAACAACGGTACAGCTCGATGTGGTCGCCAACACACTTGCCGTTGCAAACAGCGCTCCTGTTGCACAGCGCATGATTACGCTGTCGAAGGCAGAACTCGTCCCGCTGGGTATTAGTGCCACAGATGCAGCGGTATCATACACTGGATGGACAGCCCCTCGCACGGCAGACATAGCGCGGCGGTTGGATATTTCGGTGGAGCAGTTGCAGAACCTCGCAGACAAGGGTAATATCAATCTGGATAGATACCTTACTCCGGTGCAGATCACAATAAGAACTAATGGTATCGGAACAAAGGAAGTAGCTCCCCCTGAGAAAGAATTGACGCCCATTGCAGTGCCGCGCATGGCAGGCGTCTATTCCGAAGGAAAGCTCCTTGCTACCTACTGGCAACGCTCCGACAACGACCTCGTGGAGATGCTGCGCAAGAAGTACGGTCATCTGCGCGATGTAGAACCAGATAGCTCCGTAGCTCGGCTTGTACCTGTGCACTTTACCATCGAAAACAAACGCGATGCGTACTTCAAAAAAACCGATGTTGTGCTGTGGTTCGAAGCATCGCCGGAATTTGTTGCGGCTCTTCCGGAACCATATCGCTCTGTATTGCAGCAGGAATCGCAACATGTTGTCATCGCTGGCACACCAGCACCGGGCAACTATATGGAGAATTGGCGGACAACAGCCGGTGCGGTCATAGAAACAGTGCTGTACCCGAATCCCGTCCTGGCTGCCGACGGCAATACGACGCTGGCCTATAAACTCGACACTCCTCGGCAGGTAACGATAACCCTGCACGATATGTTTGGTCGCGAACTTGCATCCATCGACGCCGGGCACAAGACACCCGGCAGCTACACAGTGGATATCCCGCTTGCAGGCCGGGAAAGTGGCGTGTATCTCATAGTGCTTTCTACTGATAAAAACGAGCGTGCAGTCCAGCGCCTGCTTGTACAACGCTGATACGTTGATAGTCAATGTCAGCCTATTCTACCGACAGTTAGTTACACATCTCCGGAGTTTCCCATGAGAACGGTTGCTTTCATCCTTGTAGCACTATCAGCATCTATTGCATTAGCATCTATGGCAGTGCATGGTCTTTCGCTTCAAGAATCCACCGATGTGCTGCCCACCGAGGCGCCCGAGGTACAAACGCCAAAAGAAGAACGGTTTCCCGCTGTTCGTATTAACCAGCCCGACGGCACTCAGCAGCTCCTGAAAATGGATCGACTGGCCGTTGATATCAAAATCGTCGGGAACCTCGCCGTTACAACAATGGATATGCGGTTTTACAATGGACTCGACCGCGTTCTCGAAGGCGAGCTCTCCTTTCCGCTCGGCGAAGGGCAGGCAGTGTCGCGCTTTGCTATGGATGTCAACGGTACTCTGCGCGAAGGTGTCGTCGTGGAGAAAGCAAAAGGCCGCGAGGTGTTTGAAAATATCGTTCGTAAAAATATTGACCCCGGCCTTTTAGAACTTACCAAAGGCAATACATTTCGCTCGCGTGTGTACCCGATTCCGGCACATGGCTCTAAGCACATTGTCGTAGCCTATGAACAGGAAATCCTGACAACCGCCGATGGCTTGCTCTACACATTGCCCATGCAGTTCCCGCAAGCTATCGACAGCTTTTTGTTTCACGCCGAGGTAGTGAACCACAACGAACAGCCCGATATCTCGCAGGGTGAATTCCAAGAGGCCGTGTTCCGCAAATGGCAGAATTCATTCCGCGCCGACTACTCTGCTACAGATTTTATTGCGAACAAACAGTTTACGCTTCTGGTGCCGGGAGCTGAAAAAACACGCGCCGTCGTGGAGCTGCGCAATAGCGAAACATTTTTTACTCTTGCTCTTACGCCGCCCGAGCGCACGTCGTCGCGATTGCTGCCCCGCTCTGTGTGCTTGCTGTGGGACGCATCCGGCTCTGGCGCTACACGCGATAAGGAGCGCGAGCTCGCTGCACTCAACGGCTTTTTCTCGGCAGTTGGCTCTTGTACTGTAGAACTCGTGGCGTTTAGCAATGCTCCCGAACCAGCGAAGAAATACAACGTGTCTGGCGGTAACTGGAACACCTTGCGGGCAGCGCTCGACAGTATTCAGTTCGATGGTGGCACTCAGCTCGGCGCGCTCGATCTGCGCTCATATCGCTGCGACAAGTATATCTTGGTGAGCGATGGTATCTCCAACTTTGGCGAATCGGAACTCACTCCGGGTACTGCTCCTGTTGTTGTGCTCAATTCCGCTCAGTCTGCAGAGCACTCGCTGCTGCGCTCTATTGCCCAGCGCACAGGCGGACACTATGTAAACCTCGCCGACGTAACCGACGACGATGCTGTACAGGCTATGACCATGCAGCCCTACTCGTTTATCTCTGCTCAGTTCTCCGATGGCGGTGTGGCCGAAATGTATCCTTCCATCACCACACCCTTGCGCGGCAAAGGCTTTACTCTGGCCGGAAAGCTGCTCACCCCGAAAGCAACGCTTACTCTGAACTTCGGCTTTGGCAACCGCATTGTTGCTACAGAAACCGTTGTCATAGACCGCGAACAGCACATGGCATCTACAGGCATAACACCGCGCATCTGGGCACAAAAAAAGCTGGCAGAGCTCGATATGAATTACAAAAAAAATAAAACCACGATTACCGCTATTGGAAAGGAATACTCCATTGTAACGCGCAATACATCGCTGATCGTGCTCGACCGCGTAGAAGATTATGTGCAGTACCGCATTACTCCGCCAAAAAGCGAGCCGGAACTGCGAGCTGCGTATCTCGCAGCCGTAGAAAGCGAACAGCACATACAAGAAGAGAAAAAACGCTCACACCTCGAAGCTGTAGTCGGTATGTTCAAACAACGCCAAGAATGGTGGAACAAGAAGTTTGTTGTAGCACAAAAAGCTAAAAAGACTACAGAAAGTGGTGGACGCCAAGGCACTTATACCGACACGGTAACGTTGCATGATGCAGTATCTTCTATCGCTCGTACACCAACCCCGCGAGAAGAAGAACCCGACGCAGATGAGATGGGAGAAAGCAGAAGTACCCCAGCATTTAGCGATGGCACTATGGCCGATCCTCTCGAACCTGCGGCTGCGCCTCGGGGGCAGGATTATGGATTGGCTAGACAGTCTGTGATAGTATCTGGAGCCGCGAGCAGCTTTACCGTTGCTCAGTCTGATGCTATTACCAATACCTATCAATGGAGCAGCACATCCGCCGAAGCACCTGCTGTATCCTCGTCCATACAGCTCAAAACATGGGACCCGCAAACGCCGTACATGAAAACGCTGAAAAAAACAGCCGACAAACAACTGTACGATACATACCTGAGCCTGAAGCAGGACTACGGCAGCACGCCCGGCTTCTTTATCGATGTGGCAAATTTCTTTGCTGAGAAAAATAAAAAAGCTCGCGCGCTTCGTGTTCTCTCCAACATCGCCGAGCTCAAGCTCGAAGACCACCAGCTCCTGCGTATTCTCGGCAACAGGCTCGTGCAACTCGGCTATCCAAAGCTCGCAGTTGCGGTGTTTACCGAAGTGCTTGATATTCGCGAAGAAGAGCCACAGTCCTACCGCGACTTGGCGCTTGCTCTGGCCGCCGACAAACAGTACCAGCACGCCGTCGATACATTGTACTCCCTTGTGCAACGCCCGTGGGATAACCGCTTTCCGGAAATCGAGCTCATCGCTCTTACGGAAATGAATCGCATTATCAGCGAAGCGGGAAGTAGCGTGAACACAGCGCATATCGACAAACGCCTGCTTGCAAGTATGCCTGTAGATGTGCGTGTGGTGCTTTCGTGGGACGCCGACAACTGCGATATCGACCTGTGGGTGACGGAGCCAACGGGCGAAAAATGTTATTACCAGAACCGAGCTACACAAGCCGGTGGCGCAATGTCGCGCGACCTTACCGGCGGCTATGGCCCGGAAGAATATTTGCTGAAAAAAGCTCCCAACGGGTCGTACAAAGTGCAGGCGAATTATTTCGGCGACAGGCAGCAGCGCCTTGCAGGCCCAACGACAATTCAGCTCACCTTGTTTACCAACTACGGTCGCAACAACGAAACACGGAAGGACATTACCCTGCGGTTAGAAAAAACACAGGAAGTAATTGATATCGGTGCATTTGAATTTGCGGAAGCGAAAGGAGTACGAACTGCCGACAAATAGCGATGCCAGTTCGGAATACGAAGGGGAACGGTCCGGAGCCGTTCCCTTTTTTTTGAGCAGATATCACATGTAGAGCGAAGTACGCCACGCTTACTCAACGATGGAGAGTAGCATTCTGTCTTCGATCCGGCGTTCTCTCTCCGCACCGCGCTGCACAACCGCCGCGTGTGTTGCCAGCGCACTCCGCAGTGTTAGTGAGAACCAGCGATAGCGACCTCGCTCGCACGTCGTGCCTGCGAGAAGTGAGCAGACGAGCTTGCGACCACCGAACGCCACAGCAACGCCCGCGCTACAGCAAGCCCACACAATGCACGACCTACATTTTTACAAACGGCTTCACTGCAAGCACTGTATTGTTGTACCAGAACCGAAGTGCAAACCACCCCGGCGGCAGCGACGAAGCATCCCACAGAAAACTACGGTACCCGGATGAAACCTCACCACGGAACACCGTAGCGAGCTTCCGACCCTGCACATCAAACAACTCAATATTGAGCGTTCCAGATTCCGCAAGCGCAATATCGACCGACACTACATCCTGCACTGGATTGGGGCCAACGCGAACATCTGCAACCTTTGTAGCCGGAGGCTGGACCGGCCTAGTGCTATTAGGCGCAGCCGGAGTTCCCGCAGGCGACAAGGACAGAGCCCAGCTTTCCGGAAGAGCATTGTCCATCGCCACATCGAGAAGTTCGAGCGTGGCACCGTCTGCTGGCAGCACAGGCCAGGGAGCTGTCACACCATAGCGCACCGAATCGACCAGCACGCCTGCAACATTGAGCAGCCGAATTTCCCCGCCATCACCGCTAAAACCAAAACCGATAGGGCCAGCTATTTGTTGTTCGTCTACTCCAGGATGAATAGCGCGAAACCGCTCCGTTCGCCGCACCGCCACCACATAACTTTTAGGAGCAATCGACAAACCAATGGGAAACCGGAACACGTGGTCGCTCTCCTCATCAGTCAATATCCACTGGCCAATATCCACGCTCTGTTCGGCGGGATTGTACAGCTCCACCCAGTCGCCTGCATCAAGCGACTCCGGCGCTCTGTAGTTTATTTCGCTGATGACCACAGGTAAATCTGTCCCCGTAGAATCTCTATCTGCTACGCTGTTCTCTCGGCCCGGCGTACCGTGCAGCAGCATGGATATACGCCAGTGCAAAGGCAGAGTGTTGTCCTCTACCGGGCTAATAAGCTCTAATGTCGGGCCTCCGGCATCAGAGACACCAGGCCAAGGAGCTGTATCGCGGTATTCTACCATATCAATCAGCCGCCCTGCGACATCGAACAACCGGACGGCATCATTGTCGCCGAAAGCAAAATCCATATTACCAGCGCGGTTCTTTACCACTGGATAAGCGGCATCAAAAGATGTTGTATCCACGCACACCACAATATATCCATGCGGCTCTACAGTCGTTCCTGCCCGGAACATAAAAGCATGATCGTCTTCGGCGTCTTTCAGCACCCACCCATCCAGCTCCAACTCTGTGCTGCTCGGATTGTACAGCTCTACCCAATCGCCTCCGTCCTGCTTATCAGCAGAAGACGAATACTGAATTTCGTTGATAATCACAGGATGCACAGGTGCATCCACGGCGCGAACCTCGGGCACGGAATATTCTGCCAGCACTCTGGCATCCGGCCCCAGAAGTGCGAGCGTATCGCCTGTATGAACCGGAGAGAACATCGTTCCAACAATAATAGCGGGCGGCAACAGTTGCCGAGCCAAAGGTACATTGGTAGTAACTACCAACGTTTCTTTTGGCGCCAGCGCCACGCCCGGCGGCAAGCACCAATGCAGATATGGCGAATCGGCTCTAATCGCAGAATACGACAGATCGAGCACGCGATCAGAATTATTGACAAAAATGAGCGCATAATCGTTCTCCACCTTTACAGCATCGACAAGCTGTAGCTGCGCGTAATCGCTCTCTGCCGCCTCGGTAAATACAATAGCGGGCGTCCACAACGGCTGATAAGCAACATACGCGAATCCACCCGCCGGATAATCGCGTTTCGATGAAAGAAACACATACGGCATGACCGCCTGCGCCTGCTGCGGCAATGCAATGCTGTTCCCGTATATTCTGTCCCCGGCTACACCATCGCTGTGCAGGCCGTCATCGTACAATTCCAGTCTGGTAAAATCAATGCTGTCGCCCCATGTAAAATCGACATCGCGGGCAAGATCGACATAGAAAGACGACTCCGAAGCATGAGTTGCATCCACGCGAAACACGACGGTATCGCCCGGATGTGCAAAAGCATGAGAGCACGAAAGTTCCTGTGGCGGCTCATGGGGGCTGGGAGCTGTGTTCAGCAAGTAGCTGCGCCGCTTTGCCAGAAAATAGTCGATTTCGCCAAGCCCCTGTTCAAAATTTTCGTTGGAGCAGCACTTCGCCACATCGCGATAGACATCATCCCGTATGGCAAGCACTTCGGCATCTGCAAGTGTAGCCATATAATCGAATCCCTCGCCGATAATACTCTGCACGATCAGCGCATAATCAGCGCGGAACTGTGGAACATCAAGCATGCGCTGTAGCAAGTGGTTATTACGAAAAAGGCTTCCCCGGTAGGACAAAGCAAAACCGAGCGAATCGTACACACCTTGAAAATCATTGCCGAGAATTGCATCGTTATCCCAAGGAACAAGCCTATAGCGCTGATCGTCGGCGCTGCGGTATAGAAAATAATTCTTGGTGATATTGTCGTGAGCTGCCAGAGCATACTCGACAGCAAAATAGGTAAGCACTTGCTGCACATCAAAATGCTGATTGACATATGCAGCGAACTGATCGTCGGGTACATACATCAGCGAGCTCATCACACTCATAAGCTCCTGGTATGCAGCAACATCGCCGATTTCCTGTCCCCATGCAGTTCTGTATCCCTGGTCATCTAAAAGATGGACGAATCGCGAAGCGTGATTTTCGCCCTTGAACAACGCGTCTACGCGAAGCGATCTTCGAGTAAAAAATCCGCTATCTACGTTTTCTACTTCTACATATACACCTGCATAATTGCCGTTGAGATACAGATTAGCATGGCGAACTGCGGGAGTCGCCTGCCCCAGATGCCCGAACAACTTCATCGCCAGATAGTGGCGTAGCAACGACTGGTCGTAGTATTGAGCTGTGAGGTTAAGTTTTTCTACTCCGAATGGATTATCAGCATTCTCGAATTTTATTCGCCAGCTTTTCTTTGGTGCTCCGCGTGTACTGCCACCCCGGTAGCGAGCTTCACAAGCGTATTCTATGCCCTCTACTGTAATAACAGCGGGCACATAATCATTCGCCCAAGGATCGCTATCTAATTTCCGAAGCGATTCTGTATCTACAGTAAGATGGTATTCGGAAGCGGCAGTTGTCTGGGCTGCAACAGGGCTAATAGCCAGCAGCATCGAAATAAGAAGAAAAACAATAACGTACATAGGCAACTCGTGGGAACGCAGGACAGAGCGTTTGGGTGTCGCCCGTCCTGAATCGTGATGTATAGAAAAACCTCTGCGGATGCGGACCTGTACAACCGCACAAAAATAACGAGTACCCAATTTACCCCTTTATATTTATATAATCAACATGGGTTCAGCACCGGACAGGATCGGCAATCGGCTTCTCGCTGCCCAATCTCTGTTTTGCATAGCTGTTGCAACCACGACAACACCTACTGTTTGCGGAGGGAGATTGCTGCATCAAGCCGATTCAGGTAATCCCATTTGCAGTCTTGCCTGCTCCACCGTTTTTCCCTCCATCTGCCAACCATTCCCATAGGCGTTCATACGGGATAATCTCCACCCCTTCCACAAGCCGTTCCCGGCTGCTGCTGCGCGGCAGCGAAAGCAAAGCATTATAGTGGGGCATGGCTTTTTTCCAAGCAGTTGCAGCATCAAATCGGGTTCGTATAAGCGTGCGCAGCATATGGATAAACTCCATTGTGCGTTCGTACTCCTCGTCTCCTCTGTGCTTTCGGATATTGCGCTGTAGCAGCTTCAGGCGCGTAAGAATACCGCTTTCGTCGCGTGTCTCTACCAGACTAACAGTTTCCAGCAGCAAGACCGTAATGCGAAGCCCTTTTTTATCGCGCGCGGCAGCAGCGAGGTTTTGCCACGGGTCGAGAGTGCGAATAATCTTATTGAATCGGCGTTTGTCAGCCAGCCCAGAATGCTGCAGCCAGCCCCGCTCCACAGCCACATGCAGATAAGCACCGTAGATGAGCCACTTTTCACGCTGTAGGTCTGGCAGCGCTTCGAATCCCCTATGCGACATTGCCTCGTTAAAAATAGCCAAAGCGCGCTCGAAGTCTGCGGTATGGCATGCGAGCAGCAGGGTAATCCCCTGGGTCATATACCAATTGTACTTCCCCTGAACAAATAGATCGGAACACTGCGCCCCGTATTCGAGCGCCTGTGTATAGTTTCGCAGGTACAGACAGCAATGCATAGCAGCTACAATAAACTCTGCACGGCGCTTTTTGCTGCCAAAATCGGGGTATTTCCGGCAATACGTATCGGCATCTCGGCATACCTTGAGCGCGGCCTTGTATTCGTGCCTGATCTGTAGCATCAGCAGATTGATGCGAAACACATTCACATCCAAATCGAAGGAAGAGTGATGCTTCTGCACTGCTTTCAAGCGCCGTAGAAACGACTCGGCCATGTCGGCGAGGTGGGGCTGTTCAGCCGAACTACGCGCAAAATGGATTTCAATTCTCTGGCACATCTCTTCGGCCTGCAACTCCGCCTGCCGCAGCTCCAATACCCCCTTAAGAGCACTGTCGTGTTCTTCGTACCGTTCCAAATCCCCCTGTAGACTGCTCTTATTCCGCAGTATCTGCAAGCACTGTACGCGAATCTCGGTGAACTGGAACTGCTCGGCCTTTCGCAGTATCTTTTCGGCAAGGCGCGTAGCCGATTCCATAGCGCCAAAGGTAAGCAGAACCGTAGAGGCAAAAAGCGCGCGAAGGCACCACGACCGCTCATTTACTCGGGGCGGACAGCGCTTGGAATAGTCGTACTGTACCATCGTAAGCACTAATCTGTCTATCAGGTTCTTACGCAACATCAAATAGCGTTTGTCGGAGGCATCAGTGCCATACAGCGCCTGGGCAGCAATGTCGTCGTCGATATAGAGACCTTCAGCAATTCCCTCGTAAAGTTGGCGCAACTTGGTGCCATCGAGCTCTTCTTCATCAAACTTTTTAATAGGCGAAACGAGCTCAGAATTTACCAAACTGATAATATCGTGCAGTTCCTGCATAGGCAATACTGTCCTGAATATGGCTTCAAATCAAGGTTCTTGGGCAATAGTGAAAAAACGAACCCCCTAAAAACCCATTTGACTTTTGATTGAAAATAGACCCAATATTTAAAAAAAAACACTTTATATTGACCTGTGTTGCAGATGTTTATTAATTGTTCGGCAACACATCGGCATTTCAACCGATTTCGTTGGAAAACGCTGGTTTTTGGCTTAGGAAATTTCAATTAGTAGGGTTATGCTCCTCTTCTTTCATTCATACTTGTTGGAAGCCAAACCTATGCCAACCCCCCAGCCAATGGAGCCCATGGACTCCTATCTCTGTATTCTGCTGTCGATAGATGTTATTTCTCCAACACGAACATATACGCAGCAGCAGATATGCGCTTACGTCGCCCAGAACCAGACACAGATTGACAACATCATGAGCAGTCCTGTACAACTGTTTTCTGTGCGACAACAGTATCTAACTGAGGCCCAAAACATTGTGGTCCTCGACAAGACGGAGGATTGTGATAATTAATTACTTGCACGCTGCTCCATAGGGGAGTGAACCACCGTCTACAGGAGCAATCAGATATCACCAGGGGTGTACTTCGAAGCCTCGCGAAGGACACCCCTTTTTTTTTGTATTTTTTTACATTGCGCTCGCTTTCCCATCTTTTTTACTAAATTATCGGCCAATTGAGTTGTTCTTTGATCAACAATTAGCACCAGAACCGAATTTTCTAAATCAGGAGCTTCCCATGATCGCTCACACGATTGTTCGGACACTGGCAGGGATGTGCCTTGCCATATTGCTTATTTGTACTGGCTCTGTAGTCGCCCAGCTACCCCCAACCGTAGGCGACTCATCAGCGGCTCTGCCGGTAGCTCCACAGGGAGGAGCAGCCGGAATACAAAACGCTGCACAGGGGGGAATGACTGGTACACAAGGCGCTGCACAGGGAATAGCAGCCGCCCCAATACCGCGAATTATAAAGGTTGAAACTATCAATGCAGCGCTTGGCGATGAACTGTACGTACAGATAGACAGTGCATCAGCCGCAGCTATTGAGAAAAATCTTATCAACTACCGCAGCCTGGAATTATTTCTGGACGGTATGCGGTTTCACAGCCTTGACCCCCAATTTATCGGGCCTAATACGCTTGTATTCCCGCTTACTTACGACGACTCATCGCGCCAGCAGTGGCGCGTGCTGCTGGGCTCGCTGAAGGAAGCAAGGCATATCACCAGAGTAGGTATGGGGTTTGAAGGAGGACAGGAAATTTTGCCCGCATCCTCAATCCCGGGCTACAATCCAATCTTTACTTTTATCATTTACCGCGAAGGCTGGTTTATCGCGGCGGTGCTCAGCGTGCTCCTGGCTCTTGTGCTCTTTTGGCTGCTGGCAGTAAGAAGCGATATTATCCGCGATTCCAATCCGCCCGAGCCACCCTCGGGCCAAAGACGCCCCTATAGCCTGGCGCGATTCCAAATGGCCGTGTGGTTCTTTGTAGTCATTATCTCCTACATGTTTATCTTCCTCCTTACAGACCAGTTCAATAATGTGCTGAACGACCAAGCGCTTATCCTCATGGGCATTGGTGCCGGTACTGCTCTGGGCGCAGCAATGATCGACTCTACGAAAAACAGTACGGCGCGGGCGTCGATTACAACACTGAATGCACAGAAAAGTAAAATTGATGCAGAAATGCGCGACCTCATGGCGCAACTTGCTGATAATGAGCATTATATTAAAGCAATGAATCCGCCACAACCGCAGCCTCCCGCCGGTAGTCAGGCTCCTGCAACAACGTTGCCTTCTGCACTCCCAACTTCGCCAACCGACCCGCAGCTTCAGGAATTAGTGCAAACAAGACAGTCTCTGAAAGGAGAACTCGCCGATAAAAAAAGTCAGCTCGCTTCGCTGAAAGAGCAAATCGACAGCATCTATGGCAATTTGCAAGAACCAGTGTCGGAAGGGTTTCTCAAAGATATTCTCACCGACAGCAATGGTATCAGCTTCCACAGGTTTCAAATCCTGATGTGGACACTTGTGCTCGTGGGAATTTTCGTCGCAAGAGTGTACCAGGACCTGCTTATGCCCGATTTTAGTACCACGCTGCTCGCTCTGATGGGTATAAGCTCCGGTACATATCTCGGGTTTAAATTCCCAGAACAGCAAACACAACCAGTACAGCCCGAAAAACAGGCTACGCAAGCTTAATACAATATGCAGGCTGGCAGTGCACTCTGCCAGCTCTTCTTTTCATTTTTTAATAGCGTTGTTTGAAATTCAGGAGAAAGCTATCAGCAGAGCGCGCAGATAAGTACGGCGCTTCGGCCTCTGCCCCAGCTTCCAGTCTCTGCACCGCGCGCAGATCCGCCGCGTGGCTGGCCCGCCCGCCATCCGCTCATCGCTCCGATGGCAGCGAGAGAGGAATCAACGGCCATGCCCGCGCAGCAACGGCGCCCGTGCCACAGAGTCTATTCCTGATAAATCATCTCACAACTTTCACGTATTGGAGGAACTATGTCAAACACAGTGCAGCTTACGAAGGTCGAGGTGTATAAAGTGGTACCGGGTACTCCGGTATCGCTCACCGTTGTTATTGGCAATGCCAATGTAGGCGGTACATCCGTTCTCTGGAATGGCCAGATTATCACACAAAACAGCGAATCGGTCGAGAATTTGGCAATCGATGCACAGGGCAATAATTTACAAGGGTTGATATTGCACTGCACAACAAATGTACAGGATATTAATCCTGCTACGAACAATACCTCCGTCACCTACACCTTGTCGGGTGGCGTAGCACAGCAGGACTTCACATACCAGCTTCAGGCATCTACAAACGGTGGATTTGTACTGTACAATATTACCTTTGTCTTTTCTTAATTTATTTGTTATCTGCAATTCAGGGGAAATAGTCTATGCAGCTACGCTTCATGGTAAGATTTATCTGGTGTATATCGCTTGTAATAGCTTTGCCAGTATATGCACAAAACAGCGACACATTGCCGCAGTTCAACCTTATTCGCACGCCTGTATCACCGGCGTTTACTCTGCTCGATGCAGCCCCTACAGCCGTCGAGCGGCCTAATACGCCCGCAGACCTCGCTATCTCTATTCTCTCTAAAACAACGGGGCTTACGCAAATTCCGAGCGAATACGCCATGGAGTTCAGTCCGTACTGGCTTGCAAATCACCCGGACTTAACATGGCAGCTCGACACTGCGCGCACAGTGTGGGAGTCGATACAGCGCACAGCTACGCTGTCGCTCGGCACTGCGAGCATCGGCGATTCGCTTGCGCCTGTCACTGGGCTGGCGCTCGGATTCCGCACATCCTTCTTCTCCGGCGAAACCAGCGACCGCTCAAAAGCATCGCTGCGCGCCATTACCCAGCAGCTTGCCAATAATGCCGCCGTCTTTCTGAATTCTCAAAAAGCCGCGATGCAGACTATCGACAGTGTATTCAAAGCCAAAGGCGGGGCGAGCAATCCAGCGGCACTCAAAGAATATCAAGAAGCTCTGAATACTCTGAACGAAACGGCTGTGAGCACCTTTTCGCAGGAAAATGTCCAAGACTACGTGCTCGACCGCCAGGGATTCCTGCTGGAACTCGCTTTTGGCAGCGTGTGGCGCTTTCCCAATGATATTGCCGACAGTGGAAAATTTGCGCGGCTCGGCGTATGGATTACACCTGCGTATCAGTGGACAGACTGGAGCATTGTGGGCGTAGGAAGAATGCTGTCGGACAAAGTAGGTGATTCTACACAAACAACAATAGACGCTGGTCTACGGCTGATCTATACTGCACGCCAATACGGCATTTCGCTGGAAGCTGTAGGGCGCTCATTTACCTGGGACAACGCACCCGAAAATGAGTGGCGTATCGCCGCAGTATTCGACTACGAAATACAAAACGGCACATGGCTTACTACGACATTTGGCCGCGATTACCACGGAGCAGCGCAGGGAAGTTTTCTCGCAAAGCTCGGCCTTTCGTTCAATCTCAGTTCACAACGTTATGTAGTAAATCAGTAAGAAATTCTCTTCTCCCGCATAGCCGTTTTCGTATCACCGTCTCGCGCTTTTTACCATGAACATGTAACCGACCGGAATAACCGGCGTTGTGTAGCAGGCATGCAATGGAGACAAGCATGATAGCAACAAATTCCACCCAAGAAAAATCGCGCGAAGTGCGGTTGGGCATTGTCATGTACGGCGGTGTGTCCCTCGCCATTTATATCTATGGTGTGGCACACGAGCTTTTTCGCGCTGTTCGCGGAAGAGGCATATACCGCCTTTTTAAAGCGCTTACCGACTCCGACATCGTCGTGGATGTTGTCAGTGGTACGTCGGCAGGCGGAATTAATGGCATTATGCTCTCCTACGCTCTCTGCAACAGCCGCGAGTTCTCCCAGGCATCGTCGCTGTGGCGGGAACACGGCGATATTCGCAGCCTCTTGCGCTCCCCACATACTCCAATAGAAAAGTGCTCTTCGCTTTTAGACAGCGAAGGTTTTTACCAGCTCCGCCTTGAAGAAGCGTTCAGAAATATGGGCGACTATGTGCCCGAAGAGAACGAAGACCCATCGGTGTTCAACGAGCTCGATTTGTTTGTAACAGGTACAGATGTCGATGGCTCTATTTCTACGAGCATGGACGATGCAGGCCATCCTATTACGATTAAAAATCACCGGAGCGTCTTCGTGCTCAAGCACCGAACGGGTCGCAAAGAGCCATTCAACAGCCGGGAATACAATGGCAATACCGAGGTCCTCTACCAGTCGCTGGCCAAGCTCAGCCGCATTACGTCCTGTTTCCCCGCTGCCTTCGAGCCTGTGTTTGTAGAGAATGCAAAACCCGGCACCGATAGCACCGACAGCCTTTTGCAGTTGTGGGGACAGTTAGGAAAAGAAGCGTGCTTTCTCGACGGAGGTGTACTCGACAACAAGCCATTCTCCTACACCACCGGCGCTATTTTTTCGCGATCAGCCGAGCGCGATATCGACCGAAAGCTGCTGTACATCGAGCCCGATCCCGAAGTATTTGAGCAAACGCAAAAGGCAACGCGCCCCAACATCGTACAAGCAGTGCTTTCTTCCCTTATCGGAATTCCCGGCTACGAAAGCATTGCCGAAGACCTCAGGCTCATCTCGAACCGCAATAGCAAGCTTGAGCAATACCGCCGCATGGTGTCGATGCTCCACGAGCAAAACAATATCGGGAAAAGTCTTCCGGCCAACGAAACACTGTACACGCGCAGCCGATTAGTGCATATCTGCGACCGCATTGTGGATGGGCTGTTCAAAAAAGATGGCCTTGCAGCCGAAATCGCTCCCGAAAGCCGCGAACGGGCGTCGGAATTAGTCCGCACATTCGATGAGCTTCCTATTGATGCCGAAGCTCTTTTCGACAATCTGGACATTTATTTTCGCCTGCGAAGGCTGTACCGCATGGCGTATTTTCTCCACGATCTTCTCGCCGACGAGCACAGCACAGGCGACCCCATTGTACAGAGCCGCCGTGAGCTGCGCGCCGCTCTCAACAGACAGATTAAGCTCTACGACATCATCCGCAATGCGATGGAGACCCTGATTGACGTTGTGCCATTTGCGTGGGAAAAGCTCTCTGCCGAACAGCTTTGGAGTACTGTGAACGCCGCGCTCTATAGCTTGCTCGACGACCAGCCGGACAATGCCGCTGCGAACAGTATTACCGATAGCGACATTGATTTATTTATCAAAGGCAGCACAAAAGAATGGCTGTCGCAAAAGCAACTCAGCCAGCTAAACGGAGTTCTAAAACAGCGCATTGCCGATATTGCCCAAGCTATAGGCGGCGGCAGTGTTCCCGCAACTACTGGCGTCAGTATCATTCGCCGTTTAGAGCTGTACGAGCGCATGATTATCAGGCATTTTATGCCCCGACCCGACGACCCCGTGCGCCAAGTGTACCAAAACTTCAGAGACCTCGACGCTGTCCTCTTCCCATTAGAACTAGCTGGCGACCTCCACGAAAAAGACATTATCGAAACAGTGAGAATTAGCCCGCGCGACGCCCAAAGAGGATTTAGTCGCAATGGTTTCAGCGACAAAGTATCGGGCGATGCAGTGTACCACTTCGGCGCATTTTTTAAGCGCTCGTGGCGCTCCAACGATATACTCTGGGGGCGCTTAGACGCCACCTGCCAGCTTTCCGAACTGTTGTTCGACAGAGAGCGCATAGCCGGACTTCTCAACAATGATATAAGCCGGAGCCAACTCCGCGACCGTTTTTTTGGCAAAAACAGCAATGGTCTCGATCCGGCTCAGCTATTCCCACACGCAGGCGCTATCACCCAAGAAAGACTTCGCCAGTGGATTAGCAACCTGCTTTCGGCATCAGTAGATACGCGCGAGCAGGCACTGGAAGAGGAATCGTTCAACGGAATACTCAATCTGCTGATAGCAGCCGAACAACACGAAATTATCAACTGCGAACTGCCAAACGTGATTACCGATGCAATTGTGGAACAGTCCTACTGGAACCGCTTTCAGATCCTGCCGGATGGAAGTACACCGGCTCCGGCACCAGTAGAACCTCATAACCTGCCCTGGACATTTCAACCGCCGCAGGGACAGATCGACAGGCTGCTCGCCTCTACCTTTGCAGCTCTGACAATGAACAATGCAATGAACAGCTTTTCGCTTGGCAGCGGCAACCCCACTAGCCCTATGGATACTCGGCTTGGCCAGTTCTTTCGCCAAAGCTATCGCGTAGGTTCGGAAACTCTGAGTAGAGATGTACCGCCGCTTATCCTGATGGAAATTATCATGACCGTTCTGATGGTTGTGCGTAACTGCATCTTTAACGTCCTTGGCAAAAAAGGCGACCGTATTCGCCGCCACCCTCTGTACCGATTTGGCATCGACTATCCAATGCGTATTATGCACTCCCTTGTACTTGTTGTACAGCGGTACCCCGGATGGCGCTCTACACTCTTTTTTGTATGTGGTATTGTAAGTATTCTCGCTCTATTGGTGGGAATTATTTGGCATGCAGAACTCATCGGATACGGGAAGACATTTAGCATGACTGCATTTGTGATCTTTATTCTCGCTCCTCTCTGGGTCCTTCTTATTGAATCCGCCGTGCTGTTTTTTCAGCATCGCTTTACGGCGGCGGACAAAAAGGCAGGAAGCTGAGCATTGTTCTTGCGATAACTACAGCGCGGTGCGAAGACGACAGCATCAACACGGAGACTGAAGCGCCAACGAGCCTGCTTGCAATCGCAGCAGCGCACGGCGCAACTCCAAACAACTTCATTCACATTGTATTAACAGTAAGCAGTAATCTTCACAGGAGCAATTATGATAGCACTTCCCGGGGAGTACAATTTTACATCCGACATCAAGCGCGGAACAAAGAGCAAGCAGGTTGGGCTCGTGCAGGAATGGCTCTCGCTCAACGGCACAGGTACGGGCATCGACAACGCATTTGGCAGCGGTACGGAAGCAGCGGTAAAAGCCTTCCAGCAGAAGAAAAAACTACCGACTACCGGCATTGTCGACCAAGTGACATTTGAAACACTTACAGCGCCCATTCGCACAGCACTGAAACCAATTGCAGCCGGACAAAAAACTATGGGGCAGCTCGTAGCAGCGTATGCAGAACAACACCTGAAACAGCATCCACGTGAAGTTGGCGGGCAGAACTCCGGCCCCTGGGTGCGGCTGTACACAAAGGGCAAACAGGGAGCAGCCTATCCGTGGTGCGCTGCTTTTGTAAGTGTTGTGCTCGCGCAGGCAGCAGATACACTTGGCACAAAGCCGCCAGTAGCCTACACTCTGGGATGCGACCAGCTTGCGAATTCTGCAAAAAAAATCGGGCGATTTGTAGCCGGTAAGGACATTGCAGCAGGCAAAGCGAGCAACGACATCCTGAAGCCATGCGCAATATTCCTCGTGCGTAAAAAGCCGGGCGACTGGACACACACGGGCTTTGCCACGGCATTCGACAGCGAGCACTTCGAGACCATTGAAGGCAATACCAACGACTCCGGCGACCGCGAAGGCTACGAGGTATGCAAGCGCATGCGCTCCTACGACAAAAAGGACTTTGTGGTGATAGGATAAGCTGATTCTTTCGGGCGGAGATTTTCGGGTCTCCGCCATTTCTTCCTCTTCCGATTATCCCTCTTGCACCTTTACCGCTCATTCCCTATTTTCGGCCACCCGTGCACGCCCGAATATACCATACTGTAACGTCGTTGAAGTCCGGCCTTTGCACGCATCATAACAATGATGCAGACAAGTGCCGCGTGGAATTCAGCCCGTCATCCGCGACCCGATAAGCCAGCAACGGCGTCCGTACTACAACAACTTCTATTACAAGGCCGTGCTTATGCGACTATCTATACTTGTTTCCGCCATGTGCGTGCTGCTGTGCCTGCCTGCTTTTGCACAAAAGGAATGGTCGAACTGGTATTTTGGCCGCAATGCTGGTATGGCGTTTATCGGCGGCGGGCCTATTGCACTCACAGCCAATACGATCACAACGTTGGAAGGCTGCGCTACCATATCCGACCGCGAAGGGAATCTGCTGTTTTATACCGACGGAGTATCGGTCTGGAGCAGAACCCACGAGCTCATGCCCAACGGCTCGTTCCTCGGCGGCGATACAAGCTCTACACAATCAGCTCTTATCGTAGCCCAGCCAGGCAGCCGAACCCACTATTATGTCTTTACACCATCCAGAGCCGAAAGTACATCGTTGTTCGGGTTTCGATACTCCGTAGTGGATCTTAACGCTGCATCGGGCGGCGGGCTCGGCGATATCATCCAGAAGAATATCATGCTGCTGCCTACAGCAACAGAAAAGGTAACGGCAGTGCGGCACCTCAACGGTCGCGATGTGTGGATTATTACTCACGAAATCAAAACCGATGTCTTCTATGCCTATCTTTTGACAGCCGATGGCGTACAAAGCAATCCCGTCCGCTCGTCGGTCGGCACAATCTATCCCCAAGGTATCGGCTACCTCAAAGCCTCTCCAGATGGAAAAAGGCTTGCTGCGGCTGTAGATTTCAGCTTATTCGAGATATACAATTTTAACAGTGCAACTGGCAAAGTATCGAATGCCATAGCAATCCCCACATCCATACCGCATTTATGCTACGGAGTAGAATTTTCGCCTGATGGCCAGCTTCTGTACGGCAGTAAAGCGTTCGAGACAAACGACCCGTTTGCTACTGCTGAGCTATGGCAATACGACCTCACAGCCGGTACACCGGATCAGATACGACAGTCGGTATTTACCATCGCCTCATTTTCTATCGCAGATGCGCCAATGGGTGCGCTCCAACTCGGCCCAGACGGACGCATATATGTAGCACGAGCAGAAAGCCGGTATGTAAGCGTGATAGCCGAGCCGAACATGCGCGGAGCCGGATGCACTTTTATTGACAAGGGCGTAGACCTCGCGCCGAGCAGATGTCAATACGGGCTGCCGAACTTTCACCCGGCAGTTGCTGCACCGGAATTCTATTACTCCAATACCTGCTTCGGCGATTCAACCTATTTTAGCGTTGCACCCGATCTTTTGCCCGTCGACTCGGTCTTCTGGGATTACGGCGACCCGGCTGTAGCACCCAACGACACGACGTCGAATTTGCAAGGCGCATACATATACCGAGCGCCGGGAACATACACCGTCATGATGGCCATACGACGCAATGGTATCATAGAGACTTTCGCCCGCAATATTACTATTGCTCCTCCGCCGAACATTGATCTCGGCCCGGACAAAGCTCTCTGCGCTGGAGCCACAGTTGTGCTCAAAGCCGGGAATGAGAAATTTGATTCGTACCTGTGGTCGACTGGCGACACCACTGAATCTATTACCATTACTCTTAACAACTCGGGTACATACTGGGTGCGCGTATCACGGGACATGTGCCAAGTAGCCGATACAGTGGCGCTCTCCCTGCGCTCTGTTCCTATGACTGTAAGCGCCGACACGACGATCTGCCGAAACGGAAGCGCGCAGCTTGCGGCTTCGTCTGCCGAGAACCTTACATACCAATGGGAACCGGCGGATGGGCTCAATAACCCTGCTGTTCAAATGCCTGTGGCTCGCCCGGCTACGACAACTACTTATACTGTCACCGGAACATCAAAAGAGGGATGTTCGACAAAGGCAACGGTGACGGTGACAGTCAGCAGTCCGTTTCCGCTGAACCTCGGCGGAAACCGAACAATTTGTGCTGGAAATAGCGCCGAACTCAATGCCACAACTACTGGAGCAACCTACCTGTGGTCGACAGGAGAGACAACACCAGTGATAAGCGCGACAAAACCGGGATTGTATTCGGTCGTAGTTTCTGTGGGTAGTTGCTCGGCAATCGACGCCGTCGAGGTCATTGTTATAACCCCAGATATAGCCGTGATTGGCGAGCAAGTACTATGCCGTGGTAGCAGTGTACAACTACGAGCCAGCGGAGCGGTATCGTATGAATGGTCGCCTGCCGAAAGCCTCGACGACCCGCGTGCAGCAGCCCCGATTGCTACACCACAGACTACAACGACTTACCGCGTGATTGGAACCACAGCAGGCGAATGCCGCGACACCGCGTATGTAACGGTAGTGGTGCAAGAAGCTATCAGCGTTGATCTCGGCCCTGATAGTACGCTTTGTGCAGGTACGACTATTGAGCTCCGTGCTCCTGTTGCCAATGCGCGCTACCAGTGGTCCACGGGCGATACCACAGAAGCTATTACGGTAGGGACATCTGGTATCTACAGCCTTACAATAACGGCTGGCACATGTACTGGCACGGATGAGATACACATTGATGTAAGCACTCCGGCGGTGACTATTGAAACTCCAAAGACGGCAATCTGCTTCGGCGACAGCGTTCGGCTTACGGCTTACGGAGCAACGTCATATCACTGGGCGCCATCCGTGGGGCTGAGCAGCTCCACAAATGCAGCACCTATGGCTGCTCCCACACAAACAACTGTGTACACTGTGACCGGAACAAACGACAGGGGATGCACAACAACAGCTTCGGTAGTAATAGAAGTGATAGACGGCGTTCCCGTAGAGCTTTCGCTACCCGCGCTCTCGGGCGCAGCCGGTACATCAAGTTTTGCGATTCCCCTCACCGCGAACGTCGGCGCAGATGATCTACCTCTTATACTTCGCAACATGAGAGTGGAGGTCCGCATCAACGCATCAGTGTTCTTGCCAACAACGACGGCATCGACCCCGTGGACAGTAGCACGCAACGGCGACGATCTTGTATTTACTCTTGCTCCCGGCGATATCGTACTTACGCAACCTCATCAGGTACTTACAGAGTTCACGGGCACACTGCTTGTAAGCACCATAAGTACCGCACCTCTGCGATTTGGAACAACGGAGCACGAACGTTGCATTCTCGCTTCTACACATCCGGGCGAGCTCCATCTTGAGGGGTGTATTATCACCAACCGAGCGATCCGCCTCTTTACACCGCCGTCGATAGATATTATGCCCAACCCTGTGAGCGACGAAGCGACGCTCCGGATCAGAGCTATGGAGCATGGCCGAGCTCGCCTCACTCTGCACACCGTCGAGGGCAAAATAGTACAGGAACAGGGGACCATCATCACCAGCGATGACCAGATTGTCGTCCTCTCAGTACAAGCAATTCCCACCGGACTGTACCGGATAACACTCACTACTACCACGGGCATACAAACAGCGGTTCTCCACGTGGTTCACTAACCGCACAGAAAACGCGTATTTTACAGGCGGGGGAGCGGCGTCAGCCTTCCGCCTGCTCTTTTTTCGCGAGTTCGGCCAGTTGGTCGTCGTTGAGCTTATGCTTTTCAGCAATGGCGCGCAGGATATCCCACGAGTAAATCCCCGTATTATGGCCGTCCTTCCAGCCCACTTCAATAGCGTAATTTCCCACGGAATTAATACCATTCAGCTCGTACATCCCCGGCTTGAACATTTTCATACCGGGCAACACATACGTAGTGCCCATAATATTCTCTCCACGGCACACTGCACAAGGGCATTCATCGCGAAACGCTTGGAGCGTAACCACAGCACGAAACCCATCCGGCCATTCAAAAGCAAGAAGATAGGGCTTCGGCAAGTTGATAGACGTTGGAATCTGGTTGTTCATAAAAAGCCTACTCCTCATAATACCTGATACATATTCATCGATTCGACGCATCCGGCAGTCCGGTGGGCAGGGATGCAGACTGTTCATTGAGAAAACGCTTCTGCAAGCTGTTGGGCAACAACGTGCAGAAGCGTTTCTTGTTCATTCCCTTGCTATTCCCTTTTGCGCGTAGTAAAACTACGCCATCCGGCAATTTCCTGCAAAAAGTAAAAATAGTCCGTTTTTTCGGACTCCTCTCTTATTTAATATGCCATCGTATTTGCCATTGCGCTATTGGCATTCATGTTTGTACCTCTTTTCCTCAGGCTCCAACGTTGTTTTGCCAGTTGACCGATGCAGGACACGAGCTGTCTAATGTAGTCTTAACGACTACACCAGTTTGGACAGTTAAGTC
>DLHF01000076.1:8620-8761 GCA_002483085.1 Ignavibacteria bacterium UBA7675 | reverse complement strand
GTCACCGGTCGCACGAGCCGCTTGCCGTTGTGCCGACTGCTTGCCGCCAGTTGGAGAATATAGTTGCTGTAGAAGTGCGCTCATTGCTACCGCTGCGCGGGTGACGGATGCACAAGGCGCGGCGGATGGAAGTTATCATCG
>DLHF01000076.1:5855-8585 GCA_002483085.1 Ignavibacteria bacterium UBA7675 | reverse complement strand
ACGGTAACTGATGCGCGGACGTCAACGCGGTGCAAAGACTGTACGCGAGGGCAGAGACTGAAGCGCAGACTACCACCTGTGCTGTATAGCATAACTTTTGTGGTGGCATCGTGTTCTGGTGTTGCGTGGGGAAAGATGTACCTGTCATATTGCGATGCTTATTGTCCTTTCTACTGTTTTGTTGATGAGCCAGTGATACATTTTCGACCTATTCCAGTCATTACACTATTGGCACATTGAAGCGGTGCTACCTGGTGCATAAAACACCTTGTAACAAGCGCCGTATTGGCATCTGTTGTTGAGCATTGTGCCGGTAGTTAATGCACTATGAAAACCTATCCATATCTTATCCACTTATTAACCGGAATGCGTATGCAACGATCACTTCGTCTTTTGTTCGTGTTGTTCATGGCATCAGCTTTGTTGACAACAAGCTGTCGCAAGGACAGCGATAACCCCGTCGAGAGCGGGAGCAATCAATCCACAATTACGACAACCATCATTGGTGTTGTTTCCGATGAATCCGGCCAGGGTATGAGCGGTGTTGCCGTGAGTGCTCATGGCAGAACTGCGACTACGAACGAGCATGGTTTGTTTGTGATGAAAGATGTGCGTGTACCGCAGAATCGGTGTTTTGTGCTTGCCACCAATGGCGGCTACTTTACGGGCTCCCGTGCAGAGAAACCCAAAGAGGGCGGTGTAACGCACATGCGCCTGTCGCTGATGCGAAACACTGCAGGCTATAGTATTCACTCGCTTACCGGCGGTACAGTCGAGCTTACAGAGGGCGGCAGCGTCGTTCTCCCGGCTGACAACTATGTGACATCTTCTGGCCAGCCATACGACGGAGCAGTGAAAGTAGCTGCTCGCTGGTTAAATCCGACTTCATCCGATTTCTTCGACTTCTTTCCGGGTGATTTTGCCGCCACACGGAGCAATGGCTCCACAACCGAGCTGCATTCCTACGGTGTCCTCAATGTAGAACTCATGTCGCAGACGGGCGAAAAGCTCCAGCTTGGCTTGGGAAAAAAAGCAACGCTGAAATACCCAATTCCTCCCTCGATGCTCGCAAACGCTCCGAACGAAATGCCACTGTGGTATTTCGACGAGGCCATTGGTATGTGGAAAGAAGATGGAAAAGCCGTGAAGCAAGGCAGCTTTTATGTGGGTGAAGTATCGCACTTTACACCCTGGAACTGCGATATACCGATAAATCCGTGTACGATTACAGGGCGTGTGGTGTGCAATGGCGGCCCCGTGGCTGATGTAGTGGTCACTGTAGGCCAGCGTTTGGTAATCACCAACGAAGATGGTTATTTTTCATGTCCTGCACCGCCTGATTTTACCATCTCGGTGAGTGTACTTGCTCCAATAAACAGAGGATTGCATACCGATGAGCCAATTTTGGTCGGGCCTATGGCGCCAGGAGGAACAACTACTATTGAAGTCCCCGTTGGGCCGTGTCCCTCATATCTCACGGGCACATTAGTAGACTGCAATGGCCAGCCGACGCTCGGTATTGTACAAGCTAAGAGCGGCTCCAGCTATAGCTATAGCACTACGAAAGATGGCCAGTTCAAAATTCGCGTAGAAGCAGATGTGCCTATCAATGTTGATGCTCTCAGCTATGAGTCGGGTAGCAGCGATTTGAAAACAGTGTCGCCGGTATCTAGCTGCCACGTGCAAGAGATTGGACAGTTTACTATGTGCTCGCAGACTACAATTTCCTTTATGGATATTGTACCCGATATGAACGTGGGCGTTACCGCTGCGTTGTCGCCCGATGGCCGGATGCTGGCTGTGAGTGATTATCTCACAATCAAAGTGTTCAACACGCAGAGCGGTGCGCTTATTACTTCTATGCAAGCCGATAAACCCGGATGCACTAATCTCTCTTTTAGCGCGGATGCTTCCATGCTTCTTACTGCATCAGGTTCGTCGTTTATTACTGTGGACGACGGCAGCGTGTCTGTCGTAGATACAAAAACTTGGCAGAAGATTCGATCTTTCAAGGGCACAAGTTCGGCTGCCTTTACTCCCGATGCAAAATCTATACTTCTTACCGAATATCCATCCAGAAACATTGTTCGCTATAATATATCAACTGGTGCCGAAATAGGGCGCTTTGATGTAATGAGTCTGCCAACAATGTATGGCCCGTTGCTCCTTGGCACGCGCTCTAATGGACGGCAGGTTGTGTACCAGACGTACAACTACGAGACTTTCGCATCGCATATTGTGGTATGGGATATGGTGAGTAAAGTCACTACTATAGAATTTGCTGTAAACCTGAAAAATTACCCCGGCCACGTGAGCTTATCTGCCGATGGCATGCGTATGCTCGAAGAGGAAGAGCTGGGAGACTTGAATTTTTACAATGTATCTACAGGAGGGATTTTTAATTCTGTAGAAGCAGAGAAAGACAAGAACACTTATAGGAGTTCGCTGATAAGCCCGGCTGGTACGCAGTACGTGATGCAACTGATACAAAAGGGAATGGTGATGCCTCCTGCTATCTTTAACATAGACAACGGCGCTGTTGTGCATATGCTGCCCGTACCAGCAGTACATATGTTTACAAAGTTTGTGTACAATGGCAATGGAAAGGCGCTTGTCGGCCTGTATGATAAAGATGCGAAGATGGGTATTCGTATCTGGCAACTGCCGTAATTATTTTCTCTCGTATGAACTCGGAGCAGAGCCGGGCAGCAATGCCTGGCTTTGCTGTTT
>DLHF01000076.1:3310-5801 GCA_002483085.1 Ignavibacteria bacterium UBA7675 | reverse complement strand
CGGTGATGCAGCGCGGTGCAGCGACAGTACGCAAGGCCGGAGACAGAATGCCGACATGGCTTTGCTACGATAGATGATTACTGAATGTCCGAAAGCCTTATGGCATAAGTGAATAATTGGGAGAACACGCTCTGCTTCTGTTTTTTATTGCGCTGTGTAGCAGCGCTGTGGTATACTGCGATTTTTTTACGGAAAGCAGAGCAGTATGATGATGCCAGAGCGCTGGAGTCTTGCGGGGAAAACGGCTCTTGTTACCGGAGGAACAAAGGGGATCGGGGCGGCTGTGGTGCAGGAGCTGTGTGCACTTGGCGCCCGCGTCGTTGCGGTGGCGCGCAGCGAACGCGATGTGCAAGAAGGCATTGCAGCTTGGCGCAGCGCCGGGTATGATGTGCATGGAGTAGTTGCTGATGTCGCCACTGCAAGCGGCAGAATACAGGCTGTGGACGCTGCACGAGCGCAATGGGGAATGCTCGATATTCTCGTCAATAATGTCGGCACAAATATCCGCAGAAAAACAGCGGATTACACTGCTGAAGAGTACGACACTATCATGAATACCAATTTGCGTTCGACGTTTGAGATGAGCCGGTTGTGCTATCCACTCTTGAAGCTCGCAGGCCGGGCGTGTATTATCAATATTTCATCGGTTGCCGGTGTTACGCATCTTCGCACTGGTGCGGTGTACGGTATGAGCAAAGCGGCGATTGTGCAACTTACCCGCAACCTCGCCGTTGAATGGGCGTCCGATGGGATTCGGGTGAACGCTGTTGCGCCGTGGTATATCCACACGCCGCTTGCCGACACTGTGCTGAGCGATGACGCCTATTGCGCGGCAGTCATAGAGCGAACACCGATGCGTGCTATTGGAAATCCAGAAGACGTCGCTGGTGCTGTTGCTTTTCTGTGTATGCAGCCGTCGGCGTATATTACCGGGCAGTGCCTGTGCGTGGACGGCGGCTTTTCAGCCAATGGTTTTTGACAGAAGATTGTCTCATATTTATTGAATTTTCATGATTCGCAAACTCACTTCAGGCGACAACGCGGCTGTGATGGCTTTTTTGCTTCCAGAAAGCGCGTTTAATCTGTTTATTATTGGTGATATTGAAAACGTTGGGTACGACAGCAATATTCAAGATATTTGGGCGGAGTTTGGCGAACAGCAGGTTATCCGCGCTGTACTTCTGCGCTACTTTTCTTTTTATATTTTTTACGCTTCCGGCGAGTGCGATCTGGCGGGCTTCGCTGCTATTGTAAACAGCGACCCCAACTTTGAAGTCATCTCTGGTAAACAGGAAGCACTCATGCCGCTGGCGGCTTTGCTGCGGGTGAACCGCAGCAAACAATTTTACTTTGCTCGGCTGGACGACGCTGCACAACTCGACAGCGCTGCCGACTACAGCATGGTGCACAAAGCGACGATTGACGATGTGGACGAAATTATCGGAGTGCGTTCCCGTATCGAGGAGTTCCACAGGTCGCCATCAGCGCGCGAGAGCCTGCGAAATGGCATGGAAAACGGCAGCTCGCACACATACTTCTATCGCGTGGACGGCCAGATGGTGGCGAATGCTTCTACAACAGCAGAGAACTCGCAATCGGCAATGATCGTAGGCGTGTGCTCGCTGCCCGAACACCGGCGCAAAGGATATGCTACTCTGTGCATGAATGCTCTGTGCCGAGAAGTGCTGGAGCGAGGGAAATTTCTGTGCCTGTTCTACGACAACCCGGAAGCTGGCAAAATTTATAAGCGCATTGGCTTTCGCGATATCGGCATGTATGCAATGTACTATGCTGCACCGCCGAGTTCGCCTGTTTCGGGAGAACCGGAATGAGCACCAGAGCTATAGAACAATTGGGCACATTCTGGGCGATGGACAGCGAAGGATATGTAGTGAACGATGCGTCTATCGACAAAATTACACCGCCGTGGAGCGCTATTATCGACCGGGCTGTGCAGATGTATACCAGCAACCTCGGCAATCGGCTGATGAGCATTTATGTGCGTGGATCGGTGTCGCGCGGCAGGGGAATACCCGGCTGGTCGGACGTCGATACCTTTGCCATAGTGCATCACGACGGAGGCGAGCTTTTTGAGTGGAAAGATGCTCCGTGGACGCAGGAACTTGAGCAGGAGATGCGGCGTACTAACGACTGCTTTTCAAAGATCGAGAGCATGCTTGTTACATACACAGATGATCTTCTTCGCAGCCGTCGCGGTCTGGCAATGGTCATAAAAACACAATCTGCATGCTTATACGGCGAAGACCTTGCTGCTCGCATTGACAGATTTCGCCCCGGTCGGGAAATGATACTCGATTTGCGCTGGCTTCGCGCAGATATAGAGGGTTATGTGCAGAAGATACAGGCGGCGCCCGACGACCAGGCTGTGCGTAAAGCGTGCTCGTCGCTGATGAAAGTGCTGCTACGCAATGGTTTTGAGCTTGTTATGGAGAGAGCAGGCAAGTATACAACTGATCTCTATTTGTGCTAT
>DLHF01000076.1:2522-3280 GCA_002483085.1 Ignavibacteria bacterium UBA7675 | reverse complement strand
CACTTTTGCAGAGTATTATCCGCACAAAGAAGCGGATATGCGCCGAACGCTGGAACTGTACCTAAATCCCGTTGTTGATAGAGAATTGCTTGTAGGATGGATTCGTGTCTTTGGTAAATGGATGCTTCAGGAGTCCAGCGGATTAGAGATAGAGCACAGGTCTATAGAGAATGGTCTCGGCACTGTATAACGATTTTCTGATTTTGCTGGGACACCGGCAGTATATAATAATGAGGATATAATGATAAAGGCTGAACATACAATTGCGATTCAGGCGCCGGTGGAAGAAGTGTTCTCTACGGTGACCACTATCGAAAATACTCCGCGCTGGGTATCGGTGGTCAAAAGTGTGCGTGCTACATCCGGTAGCCTAGGCGCAGGTGCCACTTTTACCGAAACTGCCGAGCTGATGGGGCAGACCGCTGCCATCGATAAGGTAGTGACAGTGTACGATGCGCCGCGCACCTATGCCGTTCGCAGTACGTCTGGTCCGGTAGTGCATTCTATTACCATGTCCTTTACGCCCGATGGTGATACCACGCTAGTGCGCCTCGTGTTGGAAGCTGAAGAGCCTTCGGGTATGATGGCGCTGATGAGCTCGATGGTGCTAGGCGTGCTCAAAAGTTTACTTGATGGCGATCTTGCTCGGCTTAAACAACTCATTGAAAAGCGGTAGGACGCAGCCATAGAAGTTATCTAACGTTGTCTTCCAATGTACATATCTTGTGGCACGGGCGACGCCCCGTAGAGACGCCCGG
>DLHF01000076.1:1906-2500 GCA_002483085.1 Ignavibacteria bacterium UBA7675 | reverse complement strand
TCTACGGGGCGTCGCTGTCACCGGAGTTTCTATGCTAACCAGCAACGAGCAGCAGCGCAGTGATACACTACCTGTACTCTATGCGCTTATCTGGCGGTCTGCAAAGACCGATGAATGAAATAGGCTCCACAGAACTGTTAGAGTGGGGCGTGTTTTACGGAAATGTTGTGCAGGTGGCGCATGAAGGCCGTCTGCGTTCATAGGCGCAAACATCTATCGCGGCAACTCTGCTTCCTGAGGAACGGGGATTTCGGTATATTGCTTTTTTTTCTCGCAAGTGTGCGGGTGTTCTTGTTGTACTATTCTATCGGTCTTTTATGAAAAGTTCTGCGACAACCGGCCTTACCTACTCCGAAGCAGGCGTGAATATCGATGCAGCCAACGACGCAAAGCGGGCGATGTCGGCCAGCCTCAACGATACTGGCAATAGCCGTGTTCTCAATCGCGTAGGAGCATTTGCCTCGCTGTACGATATCCGGTTCGACGAATACAAACATCCCATTCTGGTGCTCAAAACTGAGGAACCGGGTTCGAAGCAGTTGCTGGCTTTTCGCTACGACAGGATCGAGAGCATCTGCGCCGATATGATCAACC
>DLHF01000076.1:528-1892 GCA_002483085.1 Ignavibacteria bacterium UBA7675 | reverse complement strand
CCTTATCAACGATTGCATAGTAATGGGAGCCAAGCCACTCTCGGTGCAGGACGCCATTATCTGTGGCAAATTAGAGAAAGACCGCGTCGTGCGCATTGTCGATGGTATTGCAGCGGCGTGCAAAGCGCAGGATTGTAGCCTCACAGGTGGAGAAACATCCGAACAGCCGGGCGTGTTGGAGCCGGGCGTGTATATTCTTACGTCGAGCATTGTAGGCATTGTAGAAAAAGATGAAATTATCGACGGCAGCAGCATCCGCGAAGGTGATGTTGTACTCAGCTTGGAGTCGAGCGGCCTGCATACCAATGGCTACACGCTTATTCGCACGCTGATGCAGAACAATCCCGCTCTGATCGACACACAACTTTCCGACGGCAGAGGATTTATCGACACAATTCTCGAGCCGCACCGCTGCTATTACCAGTGCGTGCGCGAGCTGTTCAGTACCGGGAAAATTACTGGTATGGCGCATATTACCGGCGGCGGAGTCGGGGAAAATCTCGACCGCATTTTGCCGGAAAACGTCAATGCGGAAATTGACCTTGCGAAGTACACTATCCAGCCTATCTTTAAACTGATTAAAGAAACAGGCGCTGTCGGCGATGCAGAGATGCTGCGTACATTCAACATGGGTGTGGGCATGGCTGTTGTTTGCCGCAGTGGCGACGCAGAAGCAGTACGCGAGCACATCGAAAGCCGTGGCGTAGCATGCCGCGAAGCTGGGCGAATTGTAGCGGGTAGCGGCGCTGTAGAATTCGTGAACACCCTGAACTGGGAGTAATGCAGTTGGCCTCTGTGGCAAAAAGCGTTACTTTTGTTTTTCGCTCAACAGATTTTTCATTAATCCAGCGACATTATGGCAATTCAGAACGTTGTGGTTATCGGTGCTGGCACCATGGGCAACGGCATCGCGCATGTGTTTGCACAGACCGGGTATAATGTTACGATCGTGGACGTAAGCGATACAGCTATCGAGCGCGGTGTATCGACGATTGGTAAGAATCTCGACCGGCAAGTCAAAAAAGGAACGATTACTGAAGATGATAAAACCGCGACGCTGAGCCGCATTCAGCGCTCAACATCGCTCGAAGAAGCAGCAAAAAACGCGGACCTCGTTATCGAAGCTGCTACGGAGAACCGCGATCTCAAATTCGGTATCTTCAGAACGCTTGATAGCGTGTGCCACGAAGATGCCATTCTCGCCAGCAATACATCGTCGATTTCTATTACGGAAATTGCCGCTGTTACAAAGCGCCCCGATAAAGTGATTGGCATGCACTTTTTTAATCCAGTGCCTGTGATGACTCTCTGCGAAATTGTACGCGGCCTTGCTACGAGCAATGAGACATTTACAGCAATCTACG
>DLHF01000076.1:333-484 GCA_002483085.1 Ignavibacteria bacterium UBA7675 | reverse complement strand
GCATCTCGGCAAAACGCCCGTAGAAGTGCAGGATTATCCCGGCTTTATTTCCAACCGTATTCTCATGCCGATGATTAACGAAGCAGTGTACTGCCTGATGGAAGGCGTTGCATCTGCCGAGGATATCGATACGGTGATGAAACTCGGTATG
>DLHF01000076.1:0-315 GCA_002483085.1 Ignavibacteria bacterium UBA7675 | reverse complement strand
TATGGCGCACCCGATGGGGCCGCTTACGCTTGCTGACTTTATTGGCCTGGATGTGTGCCTTGCTATTATGGAAGTGCTGCACAATGGCCTTGGCGACAGTAAATATCGCGCGTGTCCGTTGCTTCGCAAAATGGTAGCCGCAGGACACCTTGGCCGCAAAACTGGCAAGGGGTTCTACACCTACCAATAGCCCTATAGCGCACATGTATTTCGACGAGCCTGCATGGAACACATGCAGGCTTTTTTATTTACAGGTAAAATAGTATTGCCATTCATACCAATTGCATACTACATACACCAGTTTGGACAGTTAAG
>DLHF01000042.1 GCA_002483085.1 Ignavibacteria bacterium UBA7675 | reverse complement strand
CGTCGGTAGAGCCGCACCGTCGGTGCGGCTCTACCGGCAGAATTTTACAGGAACATTTCCGTGTACAATCAATGCTTTGCGAGCTCGGCCTCCACTTTAGCCTCCAGCTCATCCGCTGTAACGTAGTTATCAACAATCACGCCGCTGCGGTCTATAAGAATGCGATGCGGTGTACCATCCACATTAAATTTATCAGCGACATCCCACAGCTTATTCCACACCTGAATCCAGTCGCGCGGGTAGCCCGATCCCGTTTCTTCCGAGGTAATAAAATCCATCCAAGCCTTCTCGAATTCATCGCCAGAAATACCAATGACAACAAAATTGGTGTCACTCCTATGCTCGTTCCACAGCCGTTCCATCTGGGGCATTTCGGCATTACAGACGGGACACAGCGAGCGCCAAAATTCCAGCAGCACTACTTTACCTCTATAGTTCTTCAAGCGAATATCTGTACCAAACTGGTCGGGAATTGTAAACGAAGGCGCGAGATCACCTACTTTTGTCCCTTCCTTCGGCGTGTTGTCGGGCTGTGTTGAGCTCTCCTCTTTACAACCGAAGCCGATCAGAGCTACCAGACACAGAACAAGAAACAGACGCATACTCTATCCTCATAAAAAATTGACGAAAGCTGGCGGAAAAGAATGGCGCCAATATACCGTTTCTTGTTACAACGCGCAATGGTGAAATCCCGTAGAGACACCCCGCAGCACGAGTGTTCAGGCGGGGTGTTTCTACAATACAACATCATCCAATATTATCAGAGCACTGTCAGGTCGAGGCTGATTTCTGCGTTGAGAAGGCGCGAAATCGGGCATCCTGCTTTTGCGTTTGCTGCGGCTTGCTCTACTGCTTCTTTGTCGGCGCCGGGAGCAGATACTTCGCATACAAGATGGCTTTTTGTAACAGTCGGGCCATTGTCGAGTATTTCCAGCGTTACAGCCGCGGTAGTCGATACGCTATCAGGCGTGATACCAGCCTTGCCGAGCTCGGCAGAAAACGCCATCGAGAAGCACGACGCATGAGCAGCGGCAATCAGCTCCTCGGGGTTGGTGCCCTGGTCATTGCCAAAACGCATACCATGCGTGTACGCTGCGTCGGTAAAGATACCCGAAGCGGCGTTGATCGTACCCTTGCCTTCTTTCAGACTGCCATTCCATACTGCGGATGCTTTGCGTACCATGCTTGTACTCCTGAATAAGATGAATAATCCGATGCCTGAGCATTGAACAAGAAAATAGAACGCAAATATACGATTCATTTGTCATACTTTCCCGCGATTCTGCCATTTCTGCCTCATCACCAACGCGTAATACCAGCACAATGTTTAGGCCGCTGCTTCGTTCTTAAGGCCGCCCTGCCGTGTGGGGTTCGGATTTTTAGTGGTGTATATGGCTGAAACAGAGACTCTTACCCAACGACGCATCTTCTCTTTCTGGGCTCCCCTTGCGGCAACCTGGCTTATGATGGCAACCGAAGGCCCATTCCTCGCAGCCGTGATTGCGCGCATGGACCAGCCGAAGTTCAATCTCGCAGCCTATGGCGTGGCGTTTGCCATTGCTATGATTGTAGAAGCTCCGATTATTATGATACTGAGCGCAACAGTAGCTCTGCTGCGCGATAGCGATTCCTTCCGCAAAATCCGCAATTTCACTTATGCTCTCAATAGCGGGATTACGCTGCTGATGCTCGTGGTTATTTTCCCGCCTGTGTTCGATCTGCTCGCTATTGGCTTTATGGGCTTGCCGCCCCATGTGGCACGCCTTACGCATATCGGCATAGCGTTTCTTCTGCCCTGGCCTGCAGCTATCGGCTATCGTCGCTTGTACCAGGGCGTGCTCATTCGGAATAATCTTACGCGGTACGTAGCCTATGGCACGGTTGTCAGGCTTACGACGATGGCTATTGTTGCGAGCGTACTCACGGCGTGGACGACGGCGGAGGGAATCATTGTGGGTACCGCAGCGCTTTCGTCAGGAGTGGTAGGCGAGGCAATTGCCAGCAGAGTGATGGCCTTGCGCAGTGTGCGCGTGTTTCTGGATCGCACGCCAGAGCCAGACAGCCAGCCGCTTACATACCGCGCTATTGTGTCGTTCTACTATCCGCTTGCTCTTACGTCGATTATTGGTTTGGCAGTCAACCCGCTTACAACGTTTTTTGTGGGCCGTAGTAGCTTTGCTATCGAGTCGCTGGCTGTGCTGCCCGTCGTCAATTCGCTGGTGTTTGTGTTCCGCAGCTTCGGCTTCGCTTTTCAGGAAGTTGTCATAGCTCTCATGGGCGAACACTTCGAGAACTACAAGTCTTTGCGGGCTTTTGCTCTGGTTCTTGGTATTACCACGGTAAGCGGCTTGGCGCTGATTGTCTTCACCCCTGTATCGGCGCTGTGGTTCCACGAAGTATCCGGTCTCTCGGTGTCGCTGGCGTCTTTTGCCCTGTTGCCTGCCCAGATTCTCGTCCTATTACCGGGCCTCTCGGTACTGCTCTCGTGGCAGCGCGGTATCCTTGTCACCGGACGCCGCAATGCTCCTATCAGCGTTTCTACGGGTATTGAGGTATTTCTGATTATTCTCGTGCTGGTAGTGCTCGTAGGGCATTTCCACGCTATCGGCGCTGTTGCCGCAGCTATCGGGCTGATGTCTGGGCGCATTTTTGCAAATATCTACCAGGGTTTTGCCTGCCGTCGTTCTCTGAATAAAGTATTTGCTCCGGTGGAAAGCGCTGTGCAAAATGCGTAGGAACAGAGGCGCCGTAGTAGGGACAGCTCAAGATAAATAGATATGATGGGCACGGGCGTCTCCGCTCCGGTGTTCAGTCGCTGTCGCCGGTCGCAATAGGCGCCTTTCGGCTGGCCGGGCGATAACCGCCTGCTCGATGTATCAGGGAAAATTATGGGGATAAATTATACGGGGAATATGTAGTAGGGACAGCTCAAGCGCTGTCCCTACTACGGCTTTTGTTTCTCCTGCTTTCCACCTCCAATGGCATGGCAGATCGGGCATTCCTCCGGATTGTGTCCACGTGCTTTACAGCGTTCGCGACCGTAGTAGATAATCTGAAGGTGCAGTTTATCCCACAGCTCTTTTGGGAACAGCTTTTTAGCATCGCGTTCGGTTTGCTCCACATTTTTGCCATTGGAGAGCCCCCAGCGATACATCAGGCGATGGATATGCGTATCCACCGGAAAGGCGGGCACACCGAATGCCTGAGTCATCACCACCGACGCGGTTTTGTGTCCAACGCCCGGAAGCTCTTCCAACTCCTCGAACGACTGCGGCACCTTGCCTCCGTGCTTATCGCAGATAATGCGCGACAGCCCGGCGATGGCTTTCGACTTCGCGGGCGACAATCCACACGGCCTGATAATTTCGCGTATTTCGTCCACCGACAGAGTGCACATTTCTTCCGGCGTTTTAGCCTTTGCGAACAAAATCGGCGTAATTGTATTCACACGAACATCGGTACACTGCGCCGAGAGCACCACCGCCACAAGCAGCGTATAGGGGTCTTCGTGGTCGAGCGGAATATCCACAACGGGATACAATTCTTCGAGCATATCTATTACAATACGCGCTTTTTCGGCTCTTGTCATAGTATTGAGAACCAATAAGGGAGCAACAATAAGAAATCAGGAATAAGCGCGCAGCAGGAAGAAAATCAGCACACCTGTTACGGATACATACAGCCATATAGGATACGTCCACTTTGCTACTCGCCTGTGCGAGCGCCTGCGATTAGTAAGGCCAAAAAACATCGAAGACAGGATCATAGGAAGCATCACTGCCGAAAGCACGATATGCGAAATCAGGATAAAGAAATAGACGGGGCGTATCCAGCCTTGGCCGAGAAACAGTGTATCGCCGTGCATTGAGTGGTACAATACATAGCACACCAAAAACAGCGTCGACGATGTAAAAGCGCCGATCATCATATTGCGGTGCACGAGCTCGCGCTTTTGCTTGATAGCCCGAATACCGAGCACAATCAGAATTGCCGAAATGCTGTTGAGCGTTGCGTTTACCGCTGGCAGCACCGAAAGCGAGCTATCGGCTGTAATGCCAGTTCCCTCTTGGAAATAAATAAGCCAGACCAAAAAGGCGAGAGCAACGACCGATACCAAGCCGTTAATAACATAGAATTGTCTGTTGGAAAGAGCTGACGTTGCCATAGCACCTAACCTTTGTACAGTAAAAGTAGACCTACATAACAACACGATACGCAGAGTAATTCCCGTAAATTACAACCTTTTTGGCAAATGGCATATCTTCTATAACCACTCCGGGAGCTGAAGGGTCTTTGCCTTCAGGTTCTTTCTCTGTACTTATATCCATATCCCAAAGGTCATCATTGCTTCTTTGCGCGATGGTGTGGGGTTGCGGTTGCTGTCGAGGAAAAGCTCGTAGTCGTCCGAAAGGCGCAGCAGCCGCCCTTCAGCTCGGATATAGGATGTAGGTGTAGGCTTGTATTCAATGCTGCCTGTAATTCCCATGCCCTTCAGCCCTGTGCTCACTACATTGTCCCGGTCGTCGAAATATTCCCCGCGCACAGCCATGCCCCAAGAATCGGTAAAGCTGTAGTGGAAAGCAATAGCAGCGCCGGACATCATGCCCATTTTTCCCTTTGTAGGAGCGTCGTCCTGGGTGGCGAGGTCGAACTGCGCTTCTACCTCGAAGTTGGACACTGGGCGTGTCCAGAGCACAATATTATTGTATATACGCAGCGAATTACCACCGAGAGCATAGTTGTGTTCATTGCCATAATGCCCGGCATAGGACACCGAAAAATTCTCGGTAGTAAGAGCTACATACACGCCTGCGGCTCGGTTCGCGTTGTCGTCTTCTATTACATTGTACCCGTTAATAAGATACAGCCGGGCTTCCACTCCACTGGGAAATGTATAGGTGGCCGATACACCGCTTTCGTAGAAAGGTTCGAGCATGGTGATAATCGCGTGTGAGCTTATCCAGTTGTCTTTTGGCGCCAACAGTTCGCCGCCAATATGCCCGAGAAAATACCCGGCGTCCAACCACAAATTATCAACCAATCGCACTCCGGCGTTAGCCTCTTGTACAAACGGATGTTCTGTAAGCCCATCCCATCCTATTTGCGCCAATGTACCGGCTTGTAATGTAACGCGTGCGCGGATGTCCGGCTTGCTGTAGACAGCGCCAATCTGCGCGAGATTCACCCCGAGTTGGTCTCGATACAATCCCACCGTGCTGAGCTGGCGCGCCTCTTTGTTGTGGAACAGTACAGAAGTATTGTCGTCGTCGATTGCGTAATAGGTATCTACGTAGAGGCTGAGTGTAAGAGCGGAATCAGGTGTCACATACCCCCGCAGTGTTCCGCAGCCCAGTAGCAAAACACAGGCTACAGAAAGAATGTACTTGTTAATCATATGCCAGAAAAAATGAAGGACAATGTGCAGCTTAGGTGCAGTATTATCGGAATACCATATAATTTCTATAGGAGCAGGGCACTGGTGCCTACCGCGAAACCGCAGAATACGAATAGGCAACGTGCTTTGGGCTGTCGCAGTCGGCATTGAGAACCGCCGTAGCGCGGTACTGCTTTACTTCAGTTTTCTTAAAGATAAGGAAGTTCCTGCGGGCGACCGATACGCTGTACACAACGTCGATCTGCAAATTTCCATTGCGTGGGTACACCTGCGAAGACACTTCGTAGATACCGTCGATCTGGTCGTCGCGGTTGCGCTGTTGTACATAGGTAGATATGCCGGAGCGCATCGAGCTTTTTATCGTTTTTAGCTCTTGGTCGAGAAATGATTTCAGCAGCTCGGCTCGCCGCTCTTTCATCGTGCTTTCCATCACAACAACATCGCGCGATAGCACTTCCATGATAACAGGTTCTTTGTACTGAAGCTCGTTTTTTAATGTGTCGAGTATTTTCAAAGCTGCACAGTATTGCTCGGGCGTGGAAGGTTTGCGTAGATACGATGGTATGCGCTGATAAAAGTCTTCGCGGATATCCTCCCAATATTTTTTCCGCACCTGAATTCTGTTGCGCCAGGAAGTAGCCTCGCTTACCATGTCCCCTTCGGCATAGCGTGCGATAAAGCCTTCGAGTGGCTTGCGAAGTGAGTCATAGACAACAAACAGCGAATCGAGGCCACCAGTCTGGCGCTCGATATCGGTAAAAGGCAGCAACTGATAATGCTGCTTCAGTTCGCTGTATTCGTCCTCTTGACTGCGGTCAGAGCAGGCACCGGCAATAGCAGCCAGCACCCAGAAAAGCAGAAACAGCTTGTATTGCCTCATCACCTTGTATGGCTTCATCACGCGGCTCCTTCGTGCGTACACATCTGTAATTCTTCTTCGCACCATTATGTTTCACTTCGCCATCTATATTTCTTTTTTGGTGTTTTGCCGATGAGCTATAGAGAACAGCAATGTACAAAATTCGCCTCAATACGGCTGCTATCGAACTACGACAAAGCGATGCACAATTGTTTCTCCATTAGTGTGAAGCCTGCAAAAATACACTCCTGCTGAAGCGGGGGCTACAAGCGGCAATACATACTGGCCCGGTTCGAGCACAGCTTCGTAGAGCACATGTATATCACCGGCAGTTCCAGCTACTTCGAGCCGCACAAGTCCGGATTTCTCTACCGAAAATTCTACCGTAGCACGATCCGAAACGGGGCTTGGATACACGCGCAGTTCCTCGCTTTCGGTGCGCTCTTCCACCGCCGAAACAGGTGCCTGTAGCTCAAAGCGCGCAGATACTGGGTAGTGGTCGGAAGTCGTTGAAATATAAGAACCGATATACGACACATTTTCCACCTTTTCGGCTCCCGGCAGCACATAGGGCGCAAGCTCGTCGGACACCATAATATGGTCGAGCATCGACGCGCCTTTGGAATAGGAGCTCGCTCCCCTGTCGCTCAAGCGCTTCGTGGGAATGTTGTAGCGCTGCGTGTTGTCTACAAAGGCTTTGTAGGGCGATTCCTGGTCGTTGTATGTGGAAATATCTACATCGTCGTTGAAATCGCCGAGCACAATCACGTTGTTGTCGCGATACACTGAGTTCAGGTAGTTGTACAATGTCGTAGCGTCGGTTTTGCGCTGCTGATAGTCGTCTATCGGTGTGTCGCTTGTCGCTTTTGCGTGGATAAGAAAAGTGTGCACTGTTTTTGTTTCTCCGCCAATATCCGCGCGAAACATAAACATCAGCGGATACCGACCGTTGCCCCACGAACCTTGGCTTTTCAGCACATGGGCACTCGATACTGAGTCGACAACAGAAGGCTTGAACAAGTACGCCATTTTTTGCGGCTGGCCTATTTCGTAGGAGTACAAACCCCGGTAGCGCGGCAGCGAGTCGAGAATGCGCTGGAAAAGCTGTTTGCTTACCACTTCCTGAAGCCCGTATAAATCGGCGTCGATGCTATCGAGCACACGCACAACATTGCGAAACTGCAAGCTGTCGTTCTCCGGGCCGTTCTCTGCATCGCCAAACCATTCGAGATTCCACGTCGTGATGTCGAATGTTTTATCTTTGGAGAGCGTGTCCCACGGGTTGGGCGCTACATCAATACCAAGGTCGTCTGTCGTGCGGGGCAATATCTGGTGCGTGCCCATGTACTGGCCCACAACACCTACAATGGAGATATTACCTTCTGGAATAGGTGCACCAACGAGGTTCGTCGTGTTGTCTATACGCAGTTGTACCGTGCCAGTAGCATCGGTTATATCGTAATTTTTGTTCTGCTGAAATGAGCGCGGCGCTCCTGTCCCGCCGCCTATGGACACGCCCTCAATTTTTACTAGCTCCCCTTCGATTGCTTCCCCGATGTCGCTGATCACCACCGGATGCGGCGTTGGCTCTGCTCTCGGCACGTCGATAATCTGCCATGTGGTGCCCTGCCCGGAAATTTGCCCGAGACCAGACCCCGGCTCGCTTCCGGCGCCAAATTCGGTGTACGGCCCTGTTACGAGCACAGAATCCCCCGCTATAGCTGCGGCGTGCAGCCCGGTGTCGTACACAGCAATTCCGCCCGTAGCATCCTGCAAATACGCAGGCCCGCCAAATTCATCCGCCACAGTAATGCGCCCTGCTACGGAAATCACGGTGCCAAATGGTTTCTGCTTTGCGTCTCGCACAGGCTGGACTTCTGGAGCCAATACCACCGATGGAGCAACTAACTTCAGCCGGACTGTTCCGCCGCCAGCCGTTGCCAACGATACTGCGGCACACGCAAGGAATACATATGTAAACAGGGATTTCATAGAGAACCTATAGGAATATCAGGAGAATTGTCCAATACTATACTTGCGAGATACAGGATAGAAAACCACATGCCACATGGGATATCTGCCACACTTCCGCCACCACAGCCTGCTTTTGCTTTATATCATCTTCGGTATGTTCATAGCGCTTCTGCCTCTGCCCGTGCTTTGAGTCTCCGCACCGCGCGGCACGTCCGCCGCGTGGCATTCCAGTCCGTCTTTCGCGCATCACCCTTACAATACCACCGTCTGCACAGCAGGCAGTCGTCGGCTCGTAGCAACGAACAATATAATGTTTTCCACCGCTCCATTAAACCTTTTTCCGCCCAGCAGCTTCCAATGCCATGTAACTAACGCATAACAACAGCAGCATTATATCTACGACAGGAGAAAACACATGTTGAAATCGCATAGCATCATTCTCGCTAACCGCCTCCAGCTTGCGGTTCATCTTTTGGCTTTTGTATTTGTAACAGCTTCTCTTTTCATCTATAGTACAGTGTCGGCTGCCGACGACAAGGAACAAAGGCCGTCGATTGAAAAGCGCGTGGAGCATCTTACCGAGAAGCTCAATCTTACGGAACAACAGCAAAAAGAGATCACAGCTATTCTCAAAGCATCGCGCGACGAGATGGCAACACATCGCAATCCTGATGCAACCAAAGAAGAACGCAAAGAAATGCGGAAAAGCCTTCAGGCGCTCCGGGACAGCACAGAAAGCAAAATCACACAGGTTCTGACCGCAGAACAGCGCACACAATACGAAAAGATGAGAGAGGAAGAAAAGGCGGAAATGAAAGACAAAATAAAAGACAGACTTCAGGAACGGCGTAGAGACCGATAAGCAACAGCCTCCGCCCGCACACAGTACAACGGGTAAACAAACAAAAAGGGAAGAGCATATGCTCTCCCCTTTTTGTTTTTCTCTATAGACAACGGGCTAGTCCGTGTACGGACACGCAACAAACTGTCCATTACCCTTATCTTCAAGCTGCGGAACAAGCTCCGAGCAGTTAGGCCGTGCAATGGGGCAGCGCGTGTGAAACACGCAACCTTTGGGCTTGTTCAGCGGTGTAGGCAGATCGCCTTGCAGCACGGTGCGTTGTGCTTTTACAAGATTGGGATCGGGCTGGGGCACCGCAGAAATAAGCGCCCGGCTGTAGGGATGTTTTGGGGCAAAATACACCTGCTCTGCATCACCGAGCTCTGCCAGAGTACCGAGGTACATCACGGCAATCCTGTCGCTAATATGCTCCACCACCGAAAGATCGTGAGCGATAAACACATAGGACAAGCCAAACTCTTCCTGCAAATCCTGCATCAGGTTGATCACCTGAGCCTGCACCGACACGTCGAGCGCCGACACCGGCTCGTCGCAGATAATCAACTTTGGATTTGTAGCCAGGGCGCGGGCGATACCGATGCGCTGGCGCTGACCTCCGGAGAACTCATGCGGAAAGCGCATAGCGTATTCCGGCTGAAGCCCCACTTTTCCAAGAAGCCAGTGTACGCGCTCTTCCCTTTCCTTTTTCGCCATTTCTGGCTTGTGAATTTCCAGCGGCTCGGCAATGATTTGCATCACCGACAAGCGCGGATTCAGCGAGGAGTACGGATCCTGAAAAATCATCTGGATTTCGGAGCGGTACGGCAGCATGTCGGACTTCGATAGCTTTGCTAGGTCTACCGGCCCGCGCGACGAGTGCAGAATAATTTCGCCTTCGATATGCACATCGGGCGATACATGGCTCAGCACATTAATAATCGCTCGGCCTACAGTTGTCTTGCCGCAGCCCGACTCCCCTACCACGCCCAATGTTTCACCGCTGTACACTGCAAACGATACGCCATCGACAGCCTTCACCTCGGCAACTTTGCGCTGAAAAACGCCGCCGAAAACAGGAAAATGCACTTTTAGATTGCGGACTTCGAGCAGAATATTCTTATGCATTCGACTTCACTCCAGCGGGAATTTCGGGTTGAACCAGATGGCACCGGGCGTGATGCCCTGCCGAGACTTCAATCAGAGGCGGCTCCACTGTATCGCAGACATCAATCTTTACGGGGCAGCGCGTTGAGAACTTGCAGCCGACCGGCAAATTCATAATACTCGGTACATTGCCGGGAATTGCTTCCAGCCGTTCCCTGTGTTTGCCTTTGTCTGGCCTGGGGATAGAATTCAGCAGACCCTTGGTGTACGGGTGCAAAGGATTGTTGAACAGCTCTTTGACAAGAGCTATTTCCTGAATCTTTCCACCGTACATTACAATCACGCGCTGGCAGGTTTCGGCTACAACCGCGAGATTGTGCGTAATAATCAGAATAGCCGCTTCATTGCGTTTCTGCTTGAGTTCTATCATCAGTTCGAGAATCTGCGCCTGTATAGTAACGTCCAGCGCTGTTGTCGGCTCATCGGCGATAAGCAGCGAGGGATTACAAGCCAGAGCAATAGCGATCATCACACGCTGGCGCATACCGCCCGAGAACTGATGCGGGTAATCGTCGAGGCGTTTTTCCGGGTCGGGAATTCCCACAGCACGCAGCATTTCAATGCTGCGAAGGCGGGCTTCTTCTTTTGAAATACTCTCGTGCGCAAGAATAATTTCGCCGAGCTGCATACCAATCTTAAACACCGGGTTGAGCGATGTCATTGGCTCCTGAAACACCATAGCGATTTCTTTGCCGCGTATCGAGTACATGTCGTCGTAGCTGGCAGTTACGAGGTCTTTGCCTTTAAAAAGGATCTGGCCACCTACGATCTCTCCGGGAGGGTTGGGTATCAGCCGCATAATCGACAACGAGGTGACAGATTTCCCCGATCCCGACTCGCCGACCAGCCCGAGCACTTCTCCTTTAAATATATCAAAGGAGACACCGTCGACGGCTTTGGCAAGATTGCCCTCAATCCTGAAATATGTCTTCAGGTCTTTTACTTCGAGAAGTTTTTCCTGGTTCACATTCTTTATAGATGGGTTAGACAATTCACAAACTACCGCAGACGCGAGAATACCTTGGGATCGAATGCCTCGCGGATGCCCTCACCGATAAACACCGTGAGAAGCAGCGTGCTGAACATCGCCGAAAGCGGCACCATAACAAGCCACCACGAACTCGTGATGTTCGAAAGCCCTACTCCCAGCATCTGACCCCAGCTCGGTGTCGGCGGCGGAAGACCGAATCCCAGAAAGTCCAAGCTAACAAGTGCTGTAATACCGCCAACTACTGTAAACGGGAAAAACGTAATAATCGGCACTAATGAGTTCGGCAAAATATGCTTGAGGATAATCTTACGCGTAGGCACGCCAATAGAAATTGCCGCTGCTACGTAGTCCTTCGCTTTCTCGCGGTAGAACTCGGCGCGCATCAGCACTGTAGGACCAATCCAGCCCACTAATGACAAAATGAGGATAAGCATCCAGAAATCAGGCCGGATAAGCGAGGCAATAATAATTACGATGAACAGGATAGGCAGTGTAGACCATATCTCAATAATCCGCTGCATGATAATATCAAACCACCCACCAAAATACCCGAGCATTCCGCCAATGGGCACGCCAATAATGTAGTCGATAAGCACCATGATCAGCGCAAAGGAGATGGACACGGTAAATCCATACACCATTCTCGCAAAGACATCCCGCCCGCGATCATCGGTGCCGAGCAGCCGGAATTGCCCCTGGCTGTCGCTATCGAATGGCGCTTTCAGCGGGTCGTTGCCATCAACGCTTATGTCTTCAATCGGGCCAAATTTGTACAGAGGCATCAGTAGGTAGTTGCTGCCGCCCTCGCGTTCATACTGCAATTGCAGCTTGCGGTACACGGCCTCGCCGGAATTCCCTACCTGGCCAAACGACTCTCCACTATAGAAATCGCTACCGAAAATGCTACCTATGGCCGGAATATTGACAAAAAAAGACTTAGCGGCGGGAAAATAGGTCTCGCCGTTGTAATGCACAATAATAGCCTTGTTGTTGACCAGCAGAGGCAAAAACAGAGAAAGAATATAGGCAGTAACTAAAATCAGAAACGAATAATAACCGCGCTTCAGGCCCTTAAATTTGCGCCAGCGTCGCTGGTTGATCGTCAACGATTTTTTCGGCGGAGCAACGGCTGCCTCGTTCCCGTTTGGGGGCTGGGACGGCGTCGCGGTTGTCGAACGTTGATCTGTAGCCATAATCTCCAGTATTATTTAAATCGAATTCGGGGGTCGACCAATGCCAGTACAAAGTCGGAAACAATTGCACCAAAAAGCTGTATCAGCACAGTGATCACTGTAAAGGCAAAGACAATATTGTAATCGCGAGAGAGAATTGCCTGATATGACAATTTGCCAATCCCATCGATATTGAACACCCATTCCACAAAATAGGAACCTGTGATAAAGGCAGCTACGATGAAACCAATCCTCGACGCAATTGGGATAATAGAGTTCCGCAGGGTATGCACCCAGATAACGCGGCGTTCGCGCAAGCCCTTTGCAAAAGCTGTACGCACATAATCCTGGCTAATATTTTCGAGAATCGAGTTTTTCATCAGCACTGTAAGCGACGCGAAACCGGCAATGGTATAGGCAATGGTAGGTAGTACCGCGTGAGCTGCCCTGTCCCAGAGCTTGCCCATGAAGTCCAGAGTTTCATAATCGCGCGACTGAAAACTGCCGAGTGGAAAGACATCCCAGAAGGAACCGCCACCGAGCAGCACCAGCAGCAGCAGGCCAAGCGCCCAGCCCGGCACCGAGTACCCAATAAACACTAACACACTGGATACCACATCAAAGGGCGAGCCGTGTTTGAGAGCTTTTTGAATACCGAGGTACACGCACACAGTGTAAGAAAGGATAAGACCAATGAGGCCAAATTGCAGAGACACATTCATCCGGTCTACGATCAGACCACCAACGGGCTCGCGATACTCCGACGAGTCGCCGAAGTTTCCGGTGAGGATACCGCTAAATTCTTTTTGGTACACTCTCACTCTCTTCGTGCCATCCTTCAGAATTTTCTCCTCTACCGTCCAATCATCAAGAGTTTGCGAAGAATTGCTAGCATTTACTACGTGATAATTGCCGGGTGCTCCCTCTAAACGCCCTTGCTTTTCGCCGATGCGGAAGGGTTCGTTTACATCCTTGACCACAACAGGGTTGATTGGCCGAGGGAATAAGCCAAGCCAGATCATATATCGCGCAGGTGTCGATCTATCAAGCTGGTAATATTCTCGCAGGCTTTCCATTGTGCTCTCAGGGATCATGGCACCGCCTTCGCCGCGCGCATTGCCCCCTCCGCGCTCATTGCCTGCCCCCATCTTCAGCGCCATAAGCTGCTGCTCAAGCGGGCCACCGGGAGCGAGCTGCACAATAAAGAATACAATAATAGTACAGCCGATGAACGTGGGAATAGTAAGAAGAAGACGTCGTATAAAATACTGTGTCATTGATTCACCATTTTCTCTAAAAAAAAGACCGACAGGAAGCTCAACACTTCCTGTCGGTCTATCGTCATCACTGTTTGTCTTTAAATTCTTTCCAGAACATCACATCAGTCTTGCCAACAGGCAGAGCTTTTTTGCTCTTCATGGCTTCTTCAAGGGCCTTTGCCTTGTCGGCGTCGTACCACCAGGAGCCAATGATAGCTGCATCGTACTGTCCGAGCGAAGTAAAGCGCGGCAGCACATAATCGGGCATGCCAAACTTATCCCAGTAGATAATACGGATGCCTTTGGGATTCCATCCAAGTGCATCATGGTGCATGGACATTGCAATGCTGTCGACCTCGCGGATAATATCTAGCTGGCGCGCACGCGTGAACGTTGTGTCGTAGATGCGGCACAACTCATCTACACGAGCGTTTTTGAAGCCTTCCAGGTTGTTGTTGTCTTTCTGGTCTGCGAGCTTGGAGTTCAGCGATGTCTCGGGATTAGGCACTTGCAAACCGCCCCAGCTAATCCAGTAGATGGAGAAATTCCGATCCATGGCACTCTGAAACAGCGTATTGCCATCTTGCAGTTTGATTTGCAAGTCAATACCCACTTTGCGGAGTTCTTGCTGATACGGCGTCACAAATTTCTCGATCACTTTGGGAATACCCATTTCAAGCACAAACGGCTTTCCGTTTTTCACAAGAATACCCTGTCCGTTTTTCGTCTTCCATCCTGCTTCAGCGAGCAATTGCTGTGCGCGTGCAGGATCGTATTTCAGCACTGGATTGTTCGGGTTTTCGTACACAGAGTTGGAGTAGTACGAATTCGTAAGCGTGTATTCATTGTACAACAGCTTTTCGATGATAGCATCGCGGTTGTGCAGAAGAGCAAATGCTGTACGGACACGGATATCGTCGAACGGCGGCTTGCGCAGATTAAATGCGTAGCCATTTGTACCCATCGGAGCATTCGTGTACACACGGCGCTTCTGCACCCAGCCTTTATCTAATGCTTCGTATTTATCCTTCAGCCATTGCTCGGTGGTAAGGCCAGTAAACAGGAATGCGTCCTGGTCGCCTTTTTTGAATTTTTCGTATTCAAGCGTCGGGTTGTCTTTTACAACTTCAAACGAAATGCGGTCGAAGTTGCCGGTGTATTTGTACATCGGATCGTCTTTTTGCCACCAGTCGTCGCGACGAGTAAACGTGTAGGCCTGTCCTTTTTCGATATCGCCTTTCAGGAATGCGTACTCGCCCGAGCCCGTCGGCATAGTAAATTCATACTTTGTCAAGAATTCTTGGCCAGTAATATTACCAATTTCATGTGCAGGCAGAATAGGAAGTGCAAGGGAGAAATAGAAGAAATTGCGCCAGTTCAGGCTTTTTGCTTTTACTTCTACGATGTACTTGCTGATAGCTACTGGCTGTTCGAGTTTGCCATAGGTAAGCTGCATCGAGGGGTCGAGAATCGTCTCGTCCATCGCCAGTTTCCATGTGGCTACCACGTCCTCGGATGTCACTGGCTTTCCGTCGGCAAAGCGAGCATTGGGATCAATGCGGTAGCGGAATGTCATCTTGTCGGCACCGATCATCCAGTGCGAGGCGAGCTGAGGCACATAATCATAGTTAAGCGGATGCGTACCCAACAGGCTCTGGTACACCATACCCTGGATCATGGAGTTCTCCACGAAATTGGAGTTTTGCCCCATAACGCGGAAAGTAAGAGGAAAGCGGGAAATGGTTGTATGTATCTCGCCCCCTACTTTTGCGCGCGGATCGCCAAAATACGGCAGATCGGCTTCAGGCGCAGAGTAAGTTACATATCCAAGAGAATCAGCAATCTTTTCGAAGCCGTTACCGCCCATTTCAGCCGGTACCGACGGATCGGCGCCCGGAGGGATATCCTTGTACTTTACCCAAAGTTGGGTCTGATAGGACTTGCCGGATTTATCGGTTGCTTCGGTTCCGGGTTTATTCTCACGACCGCATTCAGTAAAACCCAAAGCCAGTACAGCACCGACACATACGGGCAGTATGGCCGAGCGAAGAGAAAAACGCATAATTCTCCCTCACAGAAAGTTGATAGACAATAAAAGATGATTGATTACTTACAACGGCGTAGTTCCGATACAACGCAATGGCTTATTGCAGCACCGGAGCTTCACAAAAAGGTAATAGTTTGGAAAAGATTGCGAAATATACAGGATTCTTCCTCTCTTTTGCAAGCAAGAACCTGTATATCAGAAGTTTCCAGCCCGCTCCCCCTATGCAGATAGCCAAGCGGCTTGCTACGGAGAAACGGGCTATTAGTTGCGTGCACGCTCCTATGCATTTGCCTGGCGCGCTACGGAAGCCTCCTGTAGTGTTGCCTCTCCCTTGTCGTCGACAAGGTACACCGGGGCATCACCCCAGAGCTTTTCGAGCTTGTAAAACACTCGGCCATCGGCAGAAAAGACGTGAACGACAACATCAAAATAGTCGAGCAACACCCACTGCGCGCCATCTTCCCCTTCTGTCTTTGGCTTTGCCGAACCAAACTCGGCGGAACCTCTTATCACAACATCCCGAATAGCACGCATCTGCACTTCCGATCCTGCTGTGCAAACCACAAAGTAGTCAGCCGGTGAAGATTCGATTTCGGTAAGGTCGAGTATGCGTATATCGGCAGCCTTGCGGCTGAGCGCAAGCTGGGCACAGGCTTTAGCCAGTTCAAACGAATCGTCGATTGTAGTCATGTTCTCCTGAAAAAATACTTCAATGCATCAGCTTGTATAGCTGGTATATTCATCCGTGTTAACGTGTCAGTACCCTGTCTCGTGTGGAGCCCATCTGCGGCATTTATCGCGTAAACGGACGCAAAACCGCATAGTCCTTCCCGAGCACGATACTACACCGCAAATAAAGAGTTGAGTCGATGTCCGAAGTTACCAACGAATCGGGTATGCCAAGCGCATACGCCGCTTTTGCAGCCGACAGCGTATCGCCTACTCTGTCGATCACAAACGACCGGTCGACGTCGAGCCGGTCGAAGTTGGTAATCTCTACTACGTCGAATCCGCGCGCGCGCAGATAGTCCATAGTACGCCGCGCTATACCATCTTGACCACACCCGTTGAGCACATTTACTTGAATCTGCTCTCCCTCGTGCACGAGCAAATCAGTTCGTTCGATAGTAGCGTCGATTGGCGGCGATAGTATAAAGCGATTTACTAAAAAATACGCCATCAGCACGACAATAGCCAAAAGAACGACAATGCCGAATGTAAGCCATTTAGATGAACGCCATTGTTGTAGATCTACCATAGAATCCGGGCCTTGCGCCTTTGCCCTGCGCGCAGGCAGTAAGACACCGCCCGGCACAGGATCGTTACAGGCATCAGATGTCGAGGTTCTTTACATATTGTGCATTACGCTCGATAAATTCCCGGCGCGGCTCTACTTGGTCGCCCATCAGTGTCTCGAATACTTTGGCCGCCGCCGCCGCATTCTCAATCGTGACCTGCAGCAGTGTGCGGGTCTCGGGGTTCATTGTCGTGTCCCATAACTGTTCAGGATTCATCTCGCCAAGACCTTTAAAGCGCGAAATTACTATCCCGTCCTTGCTCGCCGATTCGACAATTTCTGTCTGATCTTCGTCGACCGCAGCAGCCGGAGCTTTGCGCATCGACTGGATAATCTCGTCGCGCTCCTGCTCGTTGAATGCATACGCTTCACGCTTGCCTTTTTTCACTTTGTACAGCGGTGGCTGGGCTATATAGACCTTGCCGTGCTCTATCAGATCGTGCATGTGATTAAAAAACAGCGTAAGCAGCAGCGTGCGAATGTGCGAACCGTCTACATCGGCATCCGCCATGAGAATAATCTTGCCATAGCGCGTCTTACTCGCGTCGAAGTCTTCGCCAAAACCAACGCCAAGCGCTGTAAAAATCGCCCGAATTTCTTCATTTTCAAGAATTTTGGACAATCTGGCTTTTTGCACATTCAGGATTTTCCCCTTGATGGGCAGAATTGCCTGGAACTGCCGGTTGCGCCCCTGTTTGGCCGAACCACCTGCGGAATCGCCCTCTACAATATAGATTTCGCAGTCGTCGGGGTTAGTCGAAGAGCAGTCGGCGAGCTTGCCGGGCAACGCCGATGATTCGAGCACGTTCTTGCGGCGCACCAGTTCGCGCGATTTGCGTGCAGCAATGCGTGCTTCGGCTGCCAGAAGAGCTTTTTCTACCATGCGCTTTGCGTGCCCGGGATTAGAATCGAGATAGATATTCAATTGGTCGTTGACAATCGAGCGCACGATACCGTCCACTTCCCCGTTGCCGAGCTTGGTTTTTGTCTGGCCTTCAAATTGCGGCTCGGCTACTTTCACCGATACCACAACAGTGAGTCCCTCTCGAAAATCATCGCCCGTGAGCGCAATTTTATCGCCTTTTACAAGGTTGTTTTTGGTAGCGTAATTATTGAGCGTGCGAGTAAGCGCCGAGCGAAATCCTGCCACGTGCGTACCGCCTTCTACAGTGTTGATATCGTTTACATACGACAGCACTGTTTCGGTATAGCTGTCGTTGTACTGAAAGCACACATCAACAACTGTTTCGGTCTCGTTGTCGCCGATACCCGTACCTGAAATCGACACAGCCTGCGTGAGAGCGTTTTTACCACTGTCGATATATTTCACAAATTCTACAAGACCGCCGGGATAATGGAATGTATCCGCTTGCCCTTCGCCGCGCTCGTCGATGAGCTCAATAGTAATCTGAGGATTGAGAAATGCCAACTCGCGAAGGCGGTCGGCCACTCGCTCATAGCGAAATTCTGTAACTTTAAATATAGTGTCGTCGGGCTTAAAACGTATGGTCGTGCCAGTATTCGATACTTCACCGAGGATATTCACCCCTGTAAGCGGAGCGCCTTGTGAATAATCCTGAGCGTAGAGCTTACCATCGCGGCGAACTTCTACGTGCATATAGCTCGACAGAGCATTGACACACGACACACCAACGCCGTGCAAACCGCCCGACACTTTGTAGGAATTCTTATCGAATTTACCACCGGCGTGCAGCGTACACATCACCACTTCGAGAGTGGATATTTTCTTAACCGGGTGCGGACCGGTAGGAATGCCGCGCCCGTCGTCCTGAACCGAGCAGGAATCGTCGTCGTGCAGAGTTACCACAATACGGGTGCAATAGCCTGCCAGCGCCTCGTCGATCGAGTTGTCTACAACTTCATTGATAAGGTGATGCAATCCCCGATCTCCAATGTCGCCAATGTACATCGCCGGGCGTTTGCGTACTGCTTCGAGTCCTTCAAGAACTTTAATACTACTTTCGGAGTATCCGTCTATTTGAGGTTGCTCTTCGACAGGTGTATGATCCATACTCATAAGGTCTTTCATTACGTATAAACTTTTAAGTCATTGAATTCACAATGCTTGTAATGACGAACAAGCTGGCAGAATGCTGTACCATTTTCCCAAAAAAGTTCGCCATTGACGGTGTTGTTTACCGCAGCACGATTTCCTTGATCATTTCGCTTCCAAGGCGCTCGTTTAGTTTTTTTCGTATTTCCTCGCGCCTCATCATCAGTTCCGTTCTCCATACCGGAGCGCCAACTTCGACAATCAGCTTGCCGAATTCTACCTTCTTCACCTTAGCTGTTTTTGCAGCATTTGGCCCTATAATTTCTTCCCAATACAGGGGAATAGATTGAGCCTGAATTTTTTTGTCGAGGCCGTGCTGCCGGATCAGTTCCGCGAGAACTGTACCGAGCTGCGTAGCATTCTCGTTTTTCATAACGGCTCCAAAAGTCGTTCGGGGCTACTGCTCGCGCTGCACAGCCCCACCATCCACAGAAAAAAGCGCATGCCGACTATCGCCGGCAAAGTTGCTGTGAAAAATACCCGGGTCAGTTGTCGTTACAAACGACTGCGCGTCCGAGCGCATCAAGTCGAGCACATTTGTCGCCCGCTGGGAATCGAGCTCGCTAAAGATATCATCGAGCAGCACGACAGGTGTCTCTAATCGTATATCGCGCAAATAGTCGAATTCCGCCATTTTTATGGCAACAAGCAATGTTTTGTGCTGCCCCTGCGAGGCGCACTCCCGTGCTACTCCCCCGTTTACCATCATCACGGCTTCGTCTTTCTGCGGGCCAAACACCGTCACTCCGCGAGCCTTCTCTTCGCGCCTCCGGGCTGTGGCTATTTCCTGATACGCCGCCCGTACTTCTAATACAGTCGGTATCCGGCTGCACTCCGTCAATTCGGGCGGAAGCACATTTGGCGCATAGAGCAGAGCGATATCTTCGCTGTTGCGAGCGATACGGGCATAAGTACTGCGTACAACTTCCGAGAAATCGCGAATAAACTCCGCGCGCCGCACTACAATTTCTGCTCCGACATCGATAAGCGCTTCTGTCCAGGGCTCGATAAGAGCATATGGAAAGGCAGCATCGCCTTTACCGCGTGCCAGCAGAGCATTGCGCTGCTTCAGAATCCGCCGGTAGTTTACGAGATCCTTCATATAGCGCCTGCTCGCCTGCGATATTACGCTGTCGATCAGCCGTCTGCGATCCTGCGGAGCACCAGCCGTAATCTGCTTATTATCCGGCGAGAGAGTAACTAAAGGAATTTCGCCAATGATATCTTGGGGAGAGAGCCGTTTGCCAAGCGACGAACTTATGTCTTTCCTCTCACCGGGCTTCAGGCGTACCGCCACCTTATACAATGTTTGCAGATCGCTGTAGCAAAAGGCTGAGGCAAGAGCAGTATCTGCACCGCGCTGCACAAGGGACAGGTCGGAACCGGGAACAAAAGTCGTCGACATGGCGAGAAGCGATACAGCTTCCAATACCGACGTTTTGCCTTGGCCATTCATTCCATAGAACACATTCACACCGGCTGACAGCTCAATTTCCGTTCGCCCGTGATTGCGTATATGGTCGAGCAGCAGCGATGAAATGCGCATTGTCTATCGCTGAAGTGGGCGTACAGGCATAATCAGCATCAGCACGTCCTCCCGCTCTACTCCGTCCTTGAGCGGCTTGATCAGCGCCGGACGTGTCGAGGTGGAGAAACTCATCATAGCTTCAGCATTGGAGCCATCGGCGAGATGATTAAGCGCTTCTTCAATATACCGATAGTTAAAGCCAATGTCGATTGCTTCATGCGAATACTCACACGGCACAGTCTCCACCGCCTTGTTGCCCGTTTCTAGGTCTTCACCTACAATTGTCCAGCGATTGGGCTCTAGCATAAACTGTACCTGGCGGGAAATTGAGCTCGAAAACAGTGCTACACGCTTCACCGACGACAGAACATCACCCGAAATAAACTTTACAATCTTGTCGTTGTTCGATGGGATCACATTTTCATAAGCCGGAAATCGCTCATCGATAAGGCGGGTAATGACTGTAGAATTACGCATCACGAACTTTGCGTGTGTTTCGCTCATGAGCATATCCACATCGGAATCCACCTTTTTCAGCAAGTCCACAGCGCGCGACGGTACAATCACCGTATGGCTGTGGTCGGGCAGGCTTGTTGTGTCGCCATTGTGCAGTATTACACGCACCAAGCGGTACGAATCGGTCGATACGGCGTTCAGTGTATCGCCATTAAACTGGAACAGCACACCGGTCATCGCTGGCCGGTATTCATCACGCGAAACAGCAAAAGCGGTCTTCTGGGCAATTTTCATCATGTCCTCGCGCGAAAAGCGAGCAGCGACACCATTTGCGAAATCGGGAATATCCGGGAACTCACGAGCGCTCATGCCGAACATCGTGTATTCTCCGTAGTCGGTACGCAGCGTAATCTTATAGCTCGCAGAATCGGCGGAGAAAGTAAGCATACCCGTATTGCCAAGCGCCTTTACGATCTCGAACAGCTTGCGCGCGGGCACTAATATTTCCCCACCGTCGTCGCCGGCTTCTACATGTATATCGGAGATGACTGTCAGCTCCTGGTCGGTAGCGGTAGCGCGCAACGTGCCTTCATTCAGTCGGAAATGAAAGTTTTCCAGCACCGGGAGGGTTGACTTCGGCGGGACTGCCTGGATCACGGTTTGAAGCAACTGCTGAAACTCAGAGAGAGAAACGGAAAATTTCATAACCTGTCCGCGCAAAATTAAAGTACAATATTTAGCGTTTTTTGATTAGTTTAGAAAATTACGAAATACAGGCCTCTTTTCCAATGGATTTTGCGGACATTGTCGGGCTCTGAGGAGCGCAGGCTCTGCCCGTTTTTTGTAGTATTTTGCATGATAACGAGGTACGGCTACGATAACTTTACCCTGCTGATTGTCGTCGGCGCTCTGCTTCTCGCTTTTGGTCTCTGGTCGTCGGTGTTCCTCCTGTCTCCTATGCTTGCCCTATTGGGCCTCGTGATTATCTCTTTTGCGCTGGTCTTCTTTCGCGATCCAGTGCGGGTAGTCCCGAAAGAAGCCGAGACCAACGACGCTATTCTTATTTCTCCGGCTGATGGCAAAGTGGTGCAGATAGTTCCGGTGCAAGAAAGCAGGCTCATAGGGGGCAAAGCAATACAAATCAGCATTTTCCTCTCCCCTGTGAATGTACACGTGAACCGGGTTCCGGCCAGCGGTACAGTGGTGTTTACAGAATACAATCCGGGAAAATTCCGCATGGCATTCGACCATATGGCTTCTGAAGTCAACGAACAGAGCATTATTGGTGTGCGGAATAGCCGGGGTGCAGTGGTGTTTAAGCAAATCACAGGCTTTCTGGCTCGCAGGATTGTCTACGAGCTGAAGCCCGGAGATGTAGTAAAGGCAGGCGACAAGTTCGGCATGATGAAATTCGGCTCGCGCATGGACATCATTGTACCGGAATCCACAGAAATTCTGGTGCAACAGGGGCAGACAGTAACAGGCGGCGTCACGCTGCTTGGGCGTCTGCTGTAGTCCGATGCAAACATCACGAGGCAGGTGCGGCTGTACCGCACAACCTATTATGAGGTTTTGAAGTCCTGAGTGTATGAGAAGACTGCGCGTCACACGATCCATTATACCGAACCTGTTCACCCTTATGAACCTGTTCAGCGGGTTTATAGCGATTACCCATATCGCCCGGGAAGAATATATTCTGGCTACCGGATTTATTATCCTGGCGGGATTTTTTGATTTGATGGACGGCGCTGTAGCGCGTATCATCAAGGCAACAAGCGAATTTGGTGTAGAGCTCGATTCGCTGTGCGATGCTGTGTCCTTTGGCCTCGCCCCGTCGTTTATGGTCTATTCTGTGTTTTTCCACGATGTGGAGACATTCGGGCTTATTCTCGCAGCTCTGCCTGCTATGGCGGGCGTGATGCGACTGGCGCGGTTTAATATCCAAGTGGTCGGCTTTGAGGATAAACGCTATTTTACAGGAATGCCTATCCCGGCTGGCGCTCTTACGATTATATCCTATACCCTCTACTACCACACCGGCGCAATCATGCCCAATGGCACAGTGATACAAGCCATTTTGCCAGAAAGCTGGAAACCTGCTGCAATGATCGCTGTTACTATTCTGGCTTCCGCAGCAATGGTAAGCACTATTAAATACGACAATTTCCCCCGGCTCTCGCTCCGGGCTCTTAAGGAACGCCCTTGGGTATTCCTGTTCTTTATGGCCGGCATTATTGCCGCAGTCGTAACCCAGGGCGCCGGGCTGTTCCCTTTTATGGCTATCTACATCCTTTTCGGTTTTATTCGTCATATGGTACTGGCACTTCGCAACAGGTGGAGCGCCGAGGACGAAGCCGATACGCATGAGCAGCCAGATCCCGATCCATTCGATGTCTGATCTATGATGCGATTCGGGCTTCTGAATAAACTTCATGGCTTTTCTTACACTCTAACACGCGTTGTATGCAGACATTTCACGCTTTGATCACGATTACTCTTCGCAAAGGCATCCTCGATGTCCAGGGCAAAACAGTCGAACAATCGCTGCACTCCATTGGCTTTGATACTATCGCCGATGTGCATATCGGCAAGCATGTGGAGCTGAATGTGCGCGCCGAAAGTGAAAGCGAAGCTTATGCTCTGGTACAAGACGCCTGTGCGAAACTGATAGCAAATCCAATTATGGAAGATTTTCACGTGGCTTTGCAGCCCGTAGCATCGGAAACGGAGGCCGTATGAAGTTCGGTGTAGTAGTATTCCCTGGCTCGAACTGCGACCGCGATGCTCTCCACGCGGCTTCACACAGCGCCGGTGGCGAATCAGTTGCGCTGTGGCACAAGGATTCGTCCATCCCCGATGGTATCGACTGTATTATTCTGCCCGGTGGCTTTTCCTATGGCGATTATCTGCGATGTGGCGCTATTGCGCGATTCTCGCCGATTATGAAGGAAGTTATAGCTTTTGCCAACAAGGGCGGATTAGTGCTCGGCATTTGCAATGGATTTCAAATTCTGACAGAAGCAGGGCTGCTGCCCGGCGCTCTGCTACGCAATACATCTCTGAACTTTATCTGCCGCGACGTGCACTTGCACACGGAAAACCGCTCTACGCCGTTTACAAGTGCTGTGCCCGATGGCCGTATCCTGCGCTTCCCTATTGCTCACGGCGAAGGCAATTATTTTGCTGATGCTGCGACCATTGAAGAACTCGAAGCGGAAAACCGCGTGGTGTTCCGCTATTGTACGCCTTCGGGCGAAGTAACTCCCGAAGCCAACCCGAATGGTTCGGCGCATAATATAGCGGGAATTATTAACAAACAGGGAAATGTTCTGGGCCTTATGCCTCATCCCGAACGCGCCTGCGATGCCGTGCTGGGCAACAGCGATGGGCTCGCGGTGTTCGAGTCGCTGGCTCAGTACGCCCTTTCTACAGTTTTATAATCAGGAGCATTCTATGTTTGGCATAGGAACGCCGGAACTCATTGTGATTGCCATTTTGCTCGTTCTTCTGTTCGGTGCAAAAAAAATACCGGATTTGATGAAGGGCCTTGGCTCGGGTATTAAAGAGTTCAAAAAAGCTTCTAATATTGATCACGACGACGGCAAAGATCACGGGGATAACGAGCAGCGAAACCTTGAGCGCGAACGCGAACGGTTGCGCCTTGAGCGCGAGCAGCTCCAGCGCGAACGCGAACAACTGAACCGATAGTAGCGCAATTCCAGTCTTGCATTATTCCCCGGTTGCGTTGGCCCTATAGTCTCAACTCTATATCGACACGCTGCCGGGCTGAAGGTTGTTGTATTTTTCTTCTGTACGGGAAGCTCTATGTTCGATATAGGTGGCGGCGAACTGGTGCTGATCATTGTTATGGTCCTGCTGCTGTTCGGCCCGAAAAAAATTCCTGAGATCGCGCGTACTCTCGGCAAGGGAATGGCTCATCTGCGCCGTGCCCAGGCTGAATTTCAGCGCAATATCAATGACGTGACAACCGACATTGAGCGCACTGCCGGTCTCGAAAGCAATCCACGCCCGTTCCGTCAGAAACCAGCTTCTACACTGCCCGCCAGCACAGGTGATGAGCAGAAACAAAGCAGCAGCGTCGAGGTACCCGTTATCCGCCCTGCCAGCAATACTGTAGCGCGCACTCCCGATGTACCGCAGCCCCCTGCCGAACATCAGGAAGACGAAGAGCGCCAGTAGCAGCCCATCTTTTACGACTCTTATCAGCAAACAGCATGAGCTATACCGATTTCCGACGCCAGTGTCAGGCCGGCGAAACTTCCTGCGCCGAAACAGTGTCTTCTTTTTTGTCGCGCATCGACGACAACAGCCACCTTCACGCATTCCTCTCTGTGCAGCGCGATGAAGCCCTGCGCCGCGCCGAGGAGTCCGATAGTCGCTTTGGCAGCGGTTCTGCTCGCCAGCTCGAAGGCATGGTCATAGCGCTGAAAGATAATATGTCGCTGCGCGGATTGCCCATGACCTGCGGCTCTAAAATCCTTGAACATTTTCAGCCTGTGTACAACGCAACAGTGGCCAATCGCCTGATGGATGCAGGCGCCGTCATTATTGGCAAAACCAATATGGATGAATTCGCTATGGGTTCGTCCAACGAGAATTCGGCCTTTGGTCCGGTGCAACATCCGCTGAACAGCGATTTTGTCCCGGGTGGTTCTTCTGGAGGCTCGGCTGTAGCTGTAGCTGCTTCCCTATCGCATGCCTCGCTTGGCTCCGATACTGGCGGCTCCATACGCCAGCCCGCTGCTCTGTGCGGCGTGGTAGGCTTCAAGCCCACTTACGGACGCATCTCGCGCTATGGACTGGTGGCCTTTGCATCGTCGTTGGACCAAATCGGGCCATTTACAACAACGGTAGAAGACACGGCTCTCGTATTCGATGCTATCAGCGGCAACGACGCCAGCGATGCAACAACAGCACCGATGGCGCCCGCAAACACAACGGCTGCACTCGGCAACCCGCTCCCCCAGCCGCTCTCGATTGCCATAATCAGCGATGAACAGCTCGACGGCTGCCATCCCGATGTCATAGCGGCCTACAGGCGGGCAATTGAAGCATTCCGCAGCACAGGAGCTTCCATTGTGCAGCACACAATGCAGCACACCGAAGCATATATCCCTACGTACTACATCCTGGCAACAGCCGAAGCGTCCTCCAATCTGGCGCGCTTCGACGGTGTTCGCTATGGCTATCGCGCGCCTGAAGTAGAGGGACAGGACATGATGACAGCTACGCGCGCTGCATTTGGCTCTGAAGTAAAACGCCGTATTATGCTCGGTACATATGTGCTTTCCTCTGGCTACTACGACGCCTATTACAACAAGGCACTCAAGGTACGCAGACTTATTCACGATTCGTACCAAGAGCTGTTTACGCGCGCTTCTCTGCTGCTGTTGCCTACATCGCCTACACCGGCATTCCGGCGCGGCGAGAAAACAGCCGACCCGATTGCGATGTACCTCTCGGATATATATACAGTGTCTGCAAATCTTTCGGGCAATCCCGCTATCAGCATTCCTGCCGGGCTTTCAGCCGACGGCCTTCCCGTGGGCGTCCAGCTTCAGGCCGATCATTTCTGCGAGGACATTCTGCTGCGCGGTGCGGCTTTCATAGAGCAGGCACTGGCACAATAACAGCGCAAAACAGAGCCCAAGTGCGTGCGAGCTTCAGCCCTCGACCTTGCGGTAAAGCTGATTATGAATGGGAATGACACAAGGACGAACGCATCGCGCTGCACATCGTTCTTACAACAATTTCCCGCAGAAGCTGCCCGGCTCTCCGCGCGAGCTTGGGAACGCGTTATTTCTTCCCGGCGACTGGCTTTTGGCCAGCGACCAAGCGGATGTGCGACCGGTGACAGCGATGCGCCGGACGCCCGAGAGACGCCCGTGCCACACCACAGATGCGACAACATTTGGCGATTTTGGCTGTATCGGGAGATGCACAACGGCACAAGCGCTCTTCTTCACGCATGAAAAACACGCACAGAAGAGAAGGTGTTTTATCAAAACACAACACCTTCTGCCCTGCTCTGTAGCCGCTTTGCAGGAATTTTCTTTTCCTGCGAGCCGGATTTTTCGTAGTTTTGAAGTCTGCCGAACAAAAGAGCACAGGCAGGCGTTCTCCTCGATTCGCAGTGCCCAAACATCGGACTACACAGAAAATATTGTTTCATTTTTCCGCGGATACGTATGAGCATTCTCGTCAACAAGAACACGAAGGTACTCGTGCAGGGCGTGACCGGCAGCGAAGGTACATTCCACACATCGCAGATGATCGAATACGGCACGCTTGTCGTAGGTGGTGTTACACCTGGTAAGGGAGGCACCGACTACCGTGGTCATGGTGACGACATCTTCCGGGGAGCGATTCCCGTGTACAACACCGTCCGCGATGCAGTTGCCGAGCATCATCCAAACGCGTCGATTATTTTCGTACCTCCGGCATTTGCAGCCGACGCAATTCTGGAAGCCATTGATGCAGAGATTCCGCTGATCGTGTGCATCACCGAAGGTATTCCGGTGAACGATATGATCACGGTAAGCGCAGCGCTTCGGCAGTCAAACTCGCGCCTTATCGGCCCGAACTGTCCTGGCATCATTACTCCCGGCGAGTGCAAAATCGGTATTATGCCCGGCTTTATCCATCGCCCCGGCAGCGTGGGTGTGGTTTCGCGCAGCGGCACACTTACCTACGAAGCAGTAGGGCAGCTCACGGCGCTCGGCCTCGGCCAATCGACCTGTATCGGCATCGGTGGCGACCCGATTATCGGCACGCGCTTCATCGACGCTATCAAGCTTTTCAACGAAGACCCGGCTACCGAAGCGATTATCATGATCGGTGAAATTGGCGGTTCTGCCGAAGAAGAAGCAGCAGACTACATTAAAGCCCATGTCAAAAAGCCCGTCATTGGCTTTATCGCAGGCCAGACAGCTCCTCCCGGACGCCGTATGGGCCATGCTGGCGCTATTATCTCCGGCGGCAAGGGAACAGCAAAAGAGAAAATGCAGGCGATGAGCAATGCAGGCATCTTTGTGGTGGACACCCCGGCTCGCATTGGAGCTACAGTGCTGGAAGCTCTTGGCGGTACCGCTAAAGCCTCTAATGGCACAACAGGTGCAAAAGCAACGGCTAAAGCTCCAGCGGCTAAAGCTCCAGCGGCCAAAGCGACAGCGGGCACAAAAAAAGCAGCGACGGCTAAAGCAACTGCACCGGCAGCTACTGACAACGCCCCCGGCACATCTGCAAAAAAGCCTTCGAAAAAATCAGGTAAATAAGCTTCAATACGGCTGGCAAACCCCGGCTTTATTCACGATCAATTACAGGACTCATGGAACGTACACTTGCCATTATCAAACCGGATGCGGTTCGCAAAAACGTTATGGGCGAAATCATCGCCAAAATTACTGAAGCAGGCTTTACAGTGCTCGGCTTCAAACTCACGCGTATTTCTCCGGAACAAGCTGGTGCTTTTTACGAAGTACACAAAGAGCGTCCCTTCTACGGCGAGCTGACATCCTTTATGAGCAGCGGCCCGGTAGTACCCATCGCATTAGAAAAAGAGAACGCAGTTGCTGACTTCCGCAAGCTGATCGGCGCTACCGATCCGGCTGAAGCAGAAGAAGGCACCATTCGCAGACTCTTTGCATCGTCCAAAGGCGAAAATGCTATCCACGGCTCTGATTCGCCGGAAAACGGACGCAACGAAATTGCGTTCTTCTTCAGCGAAAGCGAACTTATCGGCAACAAGAGATAATCATCTCTGGCGCAATATTTACTCCCTCCCCGTCCAAGCGACCGGGAGGGAGTGAAGTTTAAAGACAAAGCGAAAAGAATTACGCAGCGGACAACACAGCAGAGACAGGAAGAGCAGCAGCACATGATACAACCCCTACAGCGCATTTCCTCCGAGGAAAAGGTGCACAATCCCTATTGGAGCTATAGGCTCGACACCTACACGCGCCCCAACGGTACCCCGGGCGAATACCATTATGTGCATTCTCCCGGATCAGTCCTTATCGTGCCCCGTTTAAGCAATAATTCGTTTGTTCTGCTTCGCCAATATCGTTATCTTAATCAGCGTGAAAGTATCGAATTTCCGGGTGGTGGAATAAAGCCGGGTGCCTCAATCCAACAGAACGCCCGCATGGAATTGCAGCAGGAAGCGGGCTATACAGCAGGTTCACTTTGCGCTCTCGGACAAATTAATCCGTGTAATGGTGTAACAGATGAGTTGTGCTCGGTGTTCTTAGCCGATGCTTTAACGACAACTCAGTCTGAACCGGATGAAACCGAGGAGTTTGAGCCTGTTATCCTTTCCGCACGTGAAATAGCCGAATACATCAGGCACGGCGATATTTGGGACGGCATGACAATCTCCGCATGGTATCTTTTCCTGGTCTCGGACAGTATTCCCCAACACTAACAGGATATGGCTATGCTTCGTTTTTCTGCATTGTTTATTGGTGCCTGTTTACTCTTTGCACTTCAGCCTGCTCACGCCCAGAATCGCAGCGCAAGCGCACCGGGTAAACCCGGCAAGCTCGACAATGAATATCTGCTCCGCACTCAGAACACTCCCGGCGTTCGCCAGAATTATTCACTCGAAGAAACAACAACTGTCACCCGCAATAGCCCGGACGGCAAGCCCTTGAGCTACAAGCGCTCGATTGTGTACTACATTACTCAAGGCGCTGATGCCGAACCACAAAAAGGATTTACAACGATCAAGGTCAATATCGACTCGATGACCTATCGCATGGAAATGGGCGAGCAAGTACACGTGTACGACTCGCAAGTCATGGTGAACAACGATCCTTCTATCTCGAATAGCGATATTGAGACACACACAGCTCTGCTCAACCGCCCGTTTACGATAACAATCTCGCCCTATGGCGAAGTGGTGGGTATCCAGAGCACCGAGATCGACTGGCTGAAGAACTATGTGCTCGTGGAAGGCAAAGATGCGCTCGACACGCTGAAAAAATTTATCTGGCTCGACGGTGTTTCCAACGAAGCAGCTATCAATACGTCGGACATTCGCTTTAATCTTCTCCCCTTTACTTTTGTAAAACCCGACAGTACGTGGCACCGCAGTATATCGCTGCGCGCCGATGGATTAGATTTCCGCGATACAGCCAGCGTCGTGGTAAAAGCATTGGAAGGCGAAGAGTTTGTACTCTCGGCAACTGCCGATTCCCTGCGCCCTGTAAAGCGCTCCCTGTACAGGCCCGAGCGCAATAGCCTTGTAGAACTGCTCGACGGCAACGGTACGGCAGATATCTCGCTGCGTCTGAGCCGACGCGGCATGGTGCAAAGCGCCCAGTGGTCGCTCAAAGCAAAAGCACAATTCCGCGAAGGCAGCGAAACCTTTACGGAAACAATTAGCAAAGACTATTCTCTTAAACTAACCGGTCAGTTCCGATGGTGACGACGCCGCGATACGGCAAAGCAATCTCTCTTACGTGTGTCCTAACATATCTTGCTCTTTTCCTGTTTTCCTGTTCCGGGCAGGATGGCCCTCAGGATAAAGCCCAGCACGACAGCAAAACCGGCGTAGCAGCCGATAGCTCTGCAACAAGTAATACTGGTGTTTCTGCTACTGATACAGCCAGCGCCCGGCCCATTGAGGTGGAGCCTGAGTCCATGGCAATGTCCTATGCTGTAAAAGCCGGAGATGTTTTTACATATCGGATTACAGAGCGCGACCAAATTGTGGAGGGAAGCAAGGGTATCGAAGGGCTGAAGGTGTACTACTACACAAAGCGCATTACATCGGTCATCCCCGATAGCCAAATTACGTTCACGCTCCGCTTTAATAGGATTGTTGTCACCAGCACGGCGATGCTGCCCGACTCTACTGGTAAGCCTGTCGCTCGCACTATTCGCTATAATTCTGCCGACACAAACGACAGAAAGAATCCGAATTTTGCACAATACTCTGTGCTGATTGGTCACGAAGTTGTGATGGTAATCACTCCCCAAGGAAAAGTGCTCGACATCAGGAATGTCGAGCCCATTGCCGATCAGCTCATCAAGGTCATGGAAAGGGATTCTGTATCAGCAGAAGAAAGGCGCTTTATTACCGGCTCCATTGCCACCAATACATATGGCATGGTACACGTACAAGAGTTCCAGATTTACCCACAGAAAAAGCTCGATTCCACGCGCTCGTGGACAAATACTCTGCCCGCTCCCCTGCTGGGAATTTTTCCTACAGAAAATGTCGTTACGTACCATATAGACAAAGTATTGGATATGAAAGGCAGACGCGTGGCGGATATCAGCGGCTCGTTAGAGTCCAAGGTGCTCGACCGCCAAGCGAAAAACCAGTACGGAACTATTACGCTGAAGAGCGGCGGCATTACCGGTTCCAGTAAGCATTTAGTAGACCTTGAAAAAGGATTTACCGTGCTGAAAAAGTCCAGCCTGCTAATAGATGCGGAAGTAAGTACGTTGCGAAACGACAACAAGAAAACAGAAACGACAAAGCAAAAAACAACTACTGATTTTATCGTGGAGCTTTTGTAGTCCGTTATGGTCAGACCAAAACTCGACATCCTGCGACTGTTCAATCCGGCAACAGATTTCTTTGCTCTCTTTGCAGTCCTACTCGGCCTTGGCATCGCAGTCTTCTTAGATGCAACGGCACTTAAGCTTATCGGTGTATGTATCTCTATTCTGGGCGGCGTAGGCCTGTTTATGCTGTTCTCGCAAAGGCTCAAGGATACGAGTTTTCTCAATTCTCCCAAACCTGTATCGGAAACAACGTCGTTCAAAACAACGATACGCCAAGATACAGCGACCAAACGCCTGATTTTCGACGACTATGCCGAATCGTTCGGGCGAGATGAATTTAGTGGTAAAAACAAACCTGATGCCGACGGCGATGACGACGAGCAAACAGCGCCCGAGCAGGCGGCTGAACCTGCCCGACGCCCAACAGCTACACGCCCTGCCCCAACAGCGACAAATTTCGAGTCGTTCGATGAAGGATTTACGATCCTTCCCAAAGGCAGTACGCGTGTAACTGAAACTCCAGCGGAACCGCGCCCGGAACGCGCAAAGATATCCGCCGATGCAGAAGGCGATTTCAGCGATGGCAGCTCCAGCATGCGTATCCTCGGCAGTGTAAAAAAACACACGGCTGAAACATCTACAGCAAAAACATCTGCACCTGCTGCCAGCACAAGCCCAAAGCCAGTAGCTCCGGCAACACCCAAAGCAGAACAGAAAAAAGAGTCTGTCCAGCAGTCTAAAAAACAGGCACCGCAGGCGCCTCCAGCTCCCAAACAAACTGCACAACCGGCTCACAAGCAAAGCCAGCAGACAGCACATACGGCTAAACCTGTCGAGAGTAAACCCGCTTCGGACAGCAAACCCGTTGTCGAGAGTAAACCTGCTTCGGATAACAAGCCCGTCGCCGCGAGCAAGCCTACTTCAGAGAGTAAGCCCGTTGTCGAGAGTAAACCCGCTCCGGCAGCCGCTGAAAAACGCACGGTGGAAGCTGCACCGGCACTGCCGCCTGCTCCGCAGGATGAGATTGTAGAAATAGATACGGCTGTAGACCACGGTGGACACAAGCGCAAAACGCTTAATATCCAGCTCGCCGACATACTGGAAGAAACGCCGAACACGATCAAGAACGAACCCCGCAAGGAGTTCGACTTCCTCATCTCGCGTGTGCTCATGGTAATTCGCTCGGTAATCAGCGCACGGACAACCCTGTTTTTCTGGGTGAATTTCGACAAGCAAGAATTAGTACTCGAATCCAAAATTTGCGATAAGCCCGAAGCGTTACGCACACAGCGCAAACTGCCGCTTGCTAGCGATGTTGTAAGCCAGATCGCACTCAACGGAACGCCGGAGATTCTGACCGAAATCAACCCCAGTGCAGAGCTCGACCTCCTGCCCTACTACCAGACCTCCGCAGCTACGCGCTCGTTCGTAGGAGTACCCGTGTACTTCAACAACAATGTTGTAGGCATACTCACAGCCGACACAACGGAAGAAGACGCCTACGACAGTATTACAGTAAGCTTCCTCGGCCACTTTACCAAGCTGATCAGCGGCCTGATACAGGGCTATACCGAAAAGTACGATCTGCTGCAATCAGCGCGCACATTAGAGGTGGTAGATACATTCCGCAGGCTCGTAAACAGCCGAAATGTCTCGCGCGAGGATGTCTGCACAGCGCTCATGGAATCGGTCGACAGCCTTATCACTTATGTATCGATAGGCATCTGTATTTACAGCGAAGAAACCGACCAGTGGTACATCGCTCAGATGCGTTCCAAGAACGGCGAAGACTACTCGGGGCGCGAAGTCTATTTAGACTCCACGCTTATTGGCAGAACGATCATTCATGGAAAAACAGATCAGTACGACGGAGGCTCGACACCACTTGGCGTGCCTCGGTTGACCCCGACTGAAAAACCATTGGGCGATAATATTGCCGCCTTTATTCCCCTAAAATCGCCTTCGCGCTGCTACGGCGCTATTTTCGTAGAAACGCCCCACTCTGCGCCACTCACACAGCAGGATCTCGAAATACTCGAAGTGCTGTCGGAGTACGCAGGAGCTACACTTGAGCACAAGCATCTCGACAGTGTGATCCATTCCAACGCCCTTACCGACGAAACAACGGGGGTGCTGAATTCCGTAGCCTTTCTCAACCGCATTCAAGAAGAATTTTACCGTTCGACAGATTTGCGCGCACCGTTCTCGCTGTGCCTTATCAATATCGACCGGTACGCAACACTCAGTTCCGGCAACGAAGCAGACTTTGGCGAACCAGTAGCCCAGCACGTCGTCGATCAGATTGAACAGCATCTGCGAGCCTACGACATCCTTGGTCGCGTAGATGCAACAATTTTTGGCGTCGGACTGGTACAGAGAAACGGGCGCGAAGCCCAGCTCTGGGCCGAGCGTGTGCGCGGAGAGATTGCCAGTGCGCTCTTGCAGTACAACGGGCGGCAGTTCTCAGTTACCGTGAGTATTGGTGTGGTAGAGTGCACGGTACAGAAATCCTTCGACGAACTGCTCGCCAATGGTGAACAGGCGCTGCAACTCGCTTCGCGCAAAACAAACTCCGTAAGCCTGTTTGCGTGAAACTTCCTGCAATTGCAGTGAGTTGTAAGATTCGACCGGTCTTTTGTACATTAAACATCGGATGATGATGGAATCATATCGCGATAAAATTCTTGCGCTTCTACAAGAATACGCTCCTCAGACTCTGCGTCTGAATGAAGTGTCCAGACAATTCGGATTCCCTTCCGACTCCGATGAGTATGAACAGCTCCGGGAGGAAATGGATAAGCTTGTCCAAGAAGGCGTCATTTACCGATCCTCCCGCCGACGCTATGGCGTGATGGAAAAGACCGAAACGACATTTGAAGGCGTACTCCTGCTGCACGGCGGATTTACTGGCTCGGTATCGACAACCTCCGAACAGTTTCCTGTTATTAGCATCAAACGCCACCACCTCGGCACTGCTCTGAACGGCGACCGCGTGCGGGTAAAACTTCTGGCGCTAAAGCACGGCGCAAAGCCCAATGGCGAAATACTCGACATCATAGAGCGCAATCAAGCAAGCATTGTAGGGCGTGTGGAACACGATGGTAACTTTTTCTTTCTGATACCAGACGATAACCGCTTTCACATCGACTTTCTGATTCATCCCTCCTGCCTCCACGGTGCACAGGACGGCGACAAAGTGGCAATTCGCTTTATGCGCTGGACCGATCCGCATAAAAGCCCCGAAGGCGAAGTAACAGAAATACTCGGTGAAGCAGGCGTGCCAAAAGTAGAATACGCTTCCATTCTCAAAGAATTTAATCTTCACAAAGAATTTATTAAAAGCGTCGAGCGCGAAGCCCATAAAGTGGCCGAACTCCCATCTGCCGATGAAATCGCCCGCCGATTGGACATTCGCGATAGAGATGTGATCACTATCGACCCCGTCGACGCTCGTGATTTCGACGATGCCCTCTCGCTGGAAGTGCTCGATAATGGCAATTATCTTGTCGGTGTGCACATCGCCGATGTAAGCCATTATGTGCGCGAACAATCAGAGATCGACAAAGAAGCGCTTTACCGAGGTACAAGCGTGTATCTGGTGGATGGTGTCGTGCCAATGCTGCCGGAAACGCTCTCCAACAATATTTGTTCGCTTGTTCCCCGCGAAGACAGGCTGGCCTACTCGGTGTTTATGGAGTTTACCAAACGCGGCGTGCTGAAAAACTACGAGATTCGCGAAACAGTGATCAACAGCAAACGCCGGTTTACCTACGAAGAAGCTCAAACTATTATCCAGACCGGCCAGGGCGACTACAGCGAGCTCGTGCTGCGTCTGCATAAATTCGCCGAAGTGCTCCGCAAGAAGCGATTTGTGAAAGGCGGTATCGACTTCGATACAACGGAGATAAAATTTATTCTCGATGAGAATAAGGCACCTCTGGAAGCTGTGCTCAAACGCCGCACCGATGCCACATCGCTCGTCGAAGAATTTATGCTCGCTGCCAACCAGACGGTAGCTGTGCATATCAAAAACATCTCTCCGGGCAAAGGCCGCAATAAGCGCACACTTCTGCCCTTTGTGTACCGCATCCACGATGATCCCGACGAAGAAAAATTCCATAATGCCGTAGAACTCGTGCGCTCGTTCGGTATTGATGTGCCCAACGACTTGACTTCAAAAGATATTAATGCTCTGTTGGCCTCTATTCAGGATCGCCCTGAGCGCTATGTGATTAATCAGGTCATGCTCCGCTCGATGGCAAAAGCTGTGTACTCCAGCTACAATATTGGCCACTACGGTCTGGGCTTTCAAGACTACGCCCACTTTACGTCCCCCATCCGGCGGTATCCCGATCTGCTGATCCATCGCTTGCTGAAGGAATTCAACGAGACAATACCTTCGGACAAGCGCATAGACTATCTCAGCGAACACCTCCACTCCGTAAGCGACCACTGCTCGGTACGAGAAAGGCTGGCCGTCGAAGCCGAACGCGCATCGATAAAACTTACACAGGTGGCAATTGTCAAGGAAAAGATCGGCGAGGAATTCAACGGCATGGTGACAGGTGTTACCAACTTTGGCCTGTTTGTGATGGTGGACAATCTGTACGCCGAAGGGCTTGTACGCATGCGCGAGCTCGACGACGATTTCTACTTCTTTGACGAACGACGCTATGCACTCGTAGGCAGAAAAACGCGGAAAATATTCCGTATTGGCACGCGTATGCGCGTGAAGATTATCAAGGCAAACGTAGAAAAACGCGAAATAGACTTCTCATATGTCGGCCCCGAGCTCGTAGAAGGTGAACTCGTAGAGAGTGCCGAAGCGCCAACAACGCCCGAAGAAGTACAAGCCCTGCTGCACGGTATCGAAAAGCGCAAAACCGGCAAGCGCAAAGCCGAACCGAAAAAAGCAGTAGCCAAAGGCAAAAGCAAAGCCAGTACAAGTAAAAGCAGTGCGAGCAAAGGCGCAAAGAAAAAACCCGCCGCACGGGCGAGCTCCTCAATGGCTATAAAGAAAAAGGCCGGAAAGAAAAAGCGAAAATGATCTCAAAAAGGGCGTTATCAGCGCCCTTTTTTATTGCCTATAACCATGAGCACCCCTGTAGGATTCGATATACCTAAAGCCTATTGCGCTCAATGAGCCTATCGGCGAATGCGGGGACTGGGCCGCTTCGGCCTCTGTCCTTCCGTCTTGTCTTCGCACCACGCTGACATCCGCGCATCAGTTACCGTAAGAACGGTGCGCGGACGAGCCGATGATAACTTCC